>CBIHQY010000083.1:0-13686 GCA_966212305.1 uncultured Azospirillum sp. | reverse complement strand
GGCGCAACGCTGCGCCCGAGCGAGAGCGGGGTTCCATGCGTCTCCTCCGGCCGGCGGGCTCGGAGCGGCGGGGCGGCCGCAATGTTTTAACCGGCTGGTTAAAAGTACGGCCGCCTGCCCCTTGCGGTCAACACAGAAAATGGTGGTAACGGATGGTTCGTAGCGGCGACGATATGGCCGGCCGACGCAGGGCACCGCGATAGGTGCTTTCCGGGGGCCTCATGCCTTCCTGAACGCACGGCACCGGCTCGCATCGGGCCTCGCCAAGACCCGGCTCAATCATGACAACAAAACTTCGATATCCGAGGTCTCGACCGTGGCTCAAGGCTGGGCTCGGCGGGCGCTTACCGTCCGCTGGTTTCGTTATTCTTCTTCGCTCGCTCCATCTTCGCCTTATCGTGATGCCACTTGATGGCGAAGAACATGCCCGTGCCCAGCACGATGATCTTGAACGGGAAGAAGACCAAAGGGAACCAGTCGTACATTCTGAACATCTCCAGGCTATGACACTATCTATCGTCAGAAGAACTGAAACGGGCTTCCTCGGCCTTGTAGATGTACTGGCTGGCCACCAGCCAACCCTTCAATGGCCGCAAGGGCGGAATGCAGGTCAGCAGCAGGAAGGGCAGGGTCGTGACGAGGTGTACCCAGTAAGGGGGCTCGAACTTCATCTCGATCCAGAGAGCCAGGATGACCGTGGGAATGCAGGCGAAGCAGATGACGAAGAAGGCGGGGCCGTCAGCCGGATCGGCGTAGGAATAGTCCAGGCCACAGACCTCGCAGTGGGAGCGCAGCGTCAGGAAGCCGCTGAACATATGCCCCTGGCCGCAGCGTGGGCAACGGCCACGCACGCCGGTGCCAAGCGGGGGAAGAGGCGGCCACTCCTGTTCGGATGACATCGCATGGTCCTTCCGGAAACATTGTATGCATGCAATGTTTAACCGTATGCTCCGCCTGGGCCGACAATGTCAACCTAAATGCATGCAATATACCGTCGCCATTCACGCAACCATGGAAGACATGGCGGGTGCCCCGGCCAGGAGGTCGGACACTGGCTGCAATGCCTCGCGGTGATGGAGCGGTACAGCCGGCCTGCCCCGTGATCGATTGTCGGCACCCAAGCCAGATCGTCGGCGGAGCGCGACACGCCTCAACCTCATTTCCATACAATATGACCTTTTGGCTCATAATTGTATGCAGTTGAAGAAAATATATGCTCTCACGCGCCAGCTCGCGGCGCTGGAGGCAAAGTTGCGGTCACGGTTGTAGCCGCCGATCGCGCGGTCCTCCAATGCGAAGGGCCGCCCGTCGCCGGGCGGCCCGCAGTCAAAACACTCGTTTGGCCGGGTCGAGGCCGATCAGCCAATCAGGCCGATGTCGTGGGTGGGGATGTGGTCGAAGCCATGGGCATAGACCGACGAATCCGACGACAGGCTGTAGTCGTGCGCCCCCGGATTGACGAAGCCCGGATCGACCATGGTCGAGCCCTTGTCGTAGCCGGCCGCCTGCCATTCGGCCAGATTGCCCTTGCCGCCGCCGGCCATCACCTGCGGCCAGACATCGAACATGTCCTGCGACGTGCTCAGGTGGCTGTAGAAGTTGTCGTGGATGTTGCCGACATTGGCCGGGCCGAAGATGTGGACGGCGGTGCCGTCGCTGACGTCGACCACATTGCCGGAGACGTCGTTGCCGGTCATGGCGTGCCCCTTCCAGCCGCTCCAGCCGACCGGCTGCTGCAGGCCGATCTGGGCGCCGCTGTTGTCGGCGATCACGTTCTCGGTGACGCTGTTGTTCCAGCCGCCATGCAGGAACACGCCGCCGATGTTGCCGTGGACGAGGTTGCCCTTGACCGTGGCGCCGCTGGTCCAGTCGTCGAGATAGATGCCCCAGCTCGCCACCTGCCCGGTCGGGTTGGTCGCGGTGGTGCCGGTCACCTCGTTGTTGACGACGGTGTGGCCGGTCAGATCCTGCTGGCGGTTGATCAGGTAGATGCCGCCGCCGTCGTTCGATTCCAGATTGGCGTCGACCACCTTGTTGAAGGCGACCGTCACCCGGTGCGAGGCGTCGCTGCCGTCCGTCTGAACCGAACCGACGGCGATGCCCTTCTCCGGCGAATGCTCGACCAGATTGTGCGTGACCTGGACGTCGGAACTGCCGTTGACCCAGATGCCGGCGTCGCCACGGTTGGCAGCGTTCGGATGCGTGATGTGATTGTCGGACACGACCGTCGAGTTTGAGCCGGCCTTGACGAAGATCGACTCGGCGCCGGTGCTCTCGAACTGGTTGCCGATCACCTTGCTGTCGGCGCTGTTCTGCACGGTGATGCCGTAGCCGCCGCCCTTCACCTCGTTGTTGGCGAAGGTCAGGCCATTCGCCTTGTCGGCGAAGACATAGTGGCCGTTCGCGACGCCGTCGGTGAAGGTCAGCCCTTCGATGGTGACATGCTGGGCGCCGCTGACGCCGAACGACACGGATGCCTGCGAACCGCCATGGATCACCGCCTTCTCGTTGCCGTAACCGGTGAAGGTGACGCCGGAATCCTGGCCGGTCAGCCAGACCGGGTTGTTCAGGTGGTAATCGCCGCCGCGGACATAGGTGGTGTCGATGTCGCTCGACCGCATGGCCGTCTGGGCCTTCTGCAGCGAGGCGAAGGGACCGTCGGTGCCGTCGGCATTCGGAGCGGCCAGCTTGCCCGACCAGCTGTCCTTGCCGTTGGTGGCGACGTAGAAGCCGGGGCCGGTCGGCTGCGGCACGCTCGGGGTGGGGGCGCTCGGCGTGGGAGCGGGCGCCTCGCTGACCGGCGGGACGGGCGTCGGCGTGGTGGGGGGCGTCACGCTGTCCGCGGTGAAATAGCTCTTGTCGGCATCGACCACCAGCGCGCCGTTCCACCACAGGCTGGCCTGCCCGTCGGCGACGTCGTGGCCGTCGAGCGCGCCCTTGTCGTAAGTGACATGGTCGGCGGTCGGCAGGACCGATTTGCCGTTGATGGTGATCTCGTTGACGATCAGGTTGCGGTCGGTGCCGTTGAAGACCCCGTCATTGTCGTACTGGACCTGGACCTTGTGGTCCTGGTTCCCGGCGATGTCCGTCTTGAAGACGAAATCCTTGGCCGTGTCGCCCGTGGTGCCCTCACCGATCTGCTTGCCGTCGACCAGCAGGTTGAAATGCGCGTCGAGGGTCCCCTTCGCGTTCACGGTGATGGTCGAGTTCCCGGAGGTCGTGGCCATTGGTCCGTATCCTTAGGCGGTTGCGATGCGGCGCCACCATGGACAGACGGCTGGGGCATTGGTGAGGCATTTTTCCGGGAACCAGCGAATAGGGGGTAAATCCTGTTACTTTCCTGCGATCACTGGGCAATATCTGAAACTGGTTACCCAGCATAAGCAGTGATCGCCTCCACGATTGGTGTAGGGGTAACTCTCCCGATGCCTGACGATTTCTCGAACAAGGCGCCGGACCACGACCTCATCTGTCGCAAAGTCTTTCCCATAAGACAGAATCACTCACCGAAAAGAAAAACGCCCCGCACGCGGACGTGCGGGGCGATCAGTCTGGGGGGAAACTCCGTAGAGAAAACCGGTCTCAATCGCGGCCCTTGCCGACCAGCAGCCGTTCCAGGCCATAAACGCGGTCGAGCACCAGCATGGCGGCGACGGTCAGGAAGATCAGCACCGCCGACACCGCCGCGACCAGCGGGTCGATGTTGTCCTGGATATAAAGGAACAGGCGGACGGGCAGGGTGGTGGTCTCCGGCGAGGCGATGAAGACCGTCATCGTCACCTCGTCGAAGCTGTTGATGAAGGCCAGCACCCAACCGCTCGCCACGCCCGGCAGGATCAGCGGCAGCGTCACCCGGCGGAAGCAGGTCCAGGACGAGGCGCCCAGCGAGGATGCCGCATTCTCCACCGCGCGGTCCATGCCGGTCGATGCCGCCAGGATCAGCCGCAGCGCGAAGGGCAGGATGATGATGACATGGCTCAGCACCAGCCCGGCGAAGGTGCCGCCCAGCCCGATCATGGTGAAGAAGCGCAGGAAGGCGATGCCGAGAACGATGTGCGGCACCATCAGCGGCGACAGGAACAGCGCCTGGATCGCCTCGCGTCCGAAGAACTGGTGGCGCGCGATGGCCAGCGCCGCCGGCACCGCCACCAGGATCGCCAGGGTCGACGAAACCGCCCCCAGCAGCAGACTGTCCTTGAAGGCGCGGATGAATTCCGGATTGTCGCCGATGGCGCGGAACCAGCGCAGCGACAGCCCCTCGGTCGGCAGCGACAGATAGCCTTGCGAGGTGAAGGCCACCGCGCAGACGATCAGGATCGGCGCCAGCAGGAAGCCCAGGAACAGGCAATGGAAGATCAGGGCGATCGGACCGTTGCGGTTCATTCGAACACCTGTTTGTAGCGACGTTCGACCAGCCGGTTGCAGCCGACGATGATGACGATGTTGGCGATCAGCAGCAGCACCGCCACCGTGGCGCCCAACGGCCAGTTCAGCGTGTTCAGGAACTCGTCATAGGCGAGAGTCGCCGCCACCTTCAGCCGCCGCCCGCCGATGATCGCCGGGGTGGCGAAGGCGCTGGCCGCCAGCGCGAAGACGATGATCGACCCCGACAGGATGCCCGGCACGATCTGCGGCAGCACCACCCGGCGCATCACCGTCAGCGGCCCGGCGCCCAGCGACAGCGCCGCATTCTCAACCTGCGGGTCGAGCCGCTGGAGAGAGGCCCACACCGACAGCACCATGAAGGGCACCAGCACATGGGTCAGCGCGATGACGACGCCGGTTTCCGTGTACATGAACTCGATCGGCGTCGCGATCAGCCCCAGCCCCATCAGCCCCTGGTTGACCAGCCCGGTGGAGCCGAACAGCAGCGCCCAGCCCAGCGTGCGCGACACCACCGAGATCAGCAGCGGCCCCAGCACGATCAACAGGCAAAGCCCGCGCCACGGCGACTTCATCCGGCGCAGGATATAGGCCTCCGGCGCGCCGAACACCGCGCACAGCAGCGTCACCAATGCGGCGATGCGGAAGGTGCGCAGGAACACCTCGTGGAAATACTCGTCGGCGATGATGTCGGTATAGTTGCCGAGCTGCCAGACATTCTGGATGCCGCCATAGAAGCTGAAGCTGTTCAGCGACAACAGGAAGGTCATCACCAGCGGCACCAGCAGCAGCACCGCGAACAGCGCCAGACCCGGCGCGCTCAGCAGATAGGGCGCCAGCGGCCAGCGGCGCGGCCGGCGGGGAGGGGGCGCATGGGCATCCGGGTTCGCGCCGGTCGCCTGCATCCGGGTATCGGTGGAGGCCGCCATGCTCATGCCGCCTCCCGGACGGAGGTGGTCGCTTCCGGATCGGCGGGCATCACCGCCATGTCGTCCGGGCGCCAGCCGACCATCACCCGCTCGCGTTCGGCCGGCAGGGGAGAGCCGTCATGCTGGCGGATCACCATCACGCGCCCGGCGGCGGTTTCGATCTCGAACAGCCATTGCGTGCCCTGGAAGACGCGGGCCAGCACCGTGCCGCTCAAGCCCCCTGCATCGACGAAGCCGATCTTCTCCGGCCGCACCGCCAGCGCCCCCGGACCCACCGGCACCGGCTGCGCCACCGGCCAGACGGAATCCGCCACGGTGATGACCGTGCCTCCCCCCGCACCCGCGCCGACCATTCCCGGCAGCAGGTTGGTGCGGCCCAGGAAGTTGGCGACGAAGGCGTTGGCCGGCTGGTCGTAGGCCTCCTGCGGGGTGGCGACCTGCTGGATACGGCCCTTGTTCATCACCACCACGCGGTCGGACAGCGCCATCGCCTCCGACTGGTCGTGGGTGACCAGGATCATGGTGGTGCCGACGGTGCGCTGGATGCGGCGCAGCTCAATCTGCATCTCCTCGCGCATCTTGGCGTCCAGGTTCGACAGCGGCTCGTCCAGCAGCAGCAGGCTCGGCTTGATGACCAGCGCGCGGGCCAGCGCCACGCGCTGCTGCTGGCCGCCCGACATGCGGCGGGGATGGCGGTCGCCATACTGCTCCAGCCCGACCAGCTTCAGCGCGTCGGCCACCATGCGCTCGCGGTCGGCGCGGGCGATCTTGCGCATCTCCAGCCCGAAGGCGACATTCTCCGCCGCGGTCATGTGCGGGAACAGGGCATAGCTCTGGAAGACGATGCCCAGCCCGCGCTCGTTCGGCTTCTTCGCCAGCAGGTCCTGGCCGTCCAGCGTCACCCGCCCGCCATCGGCGTCGAGGAATCCGGCGATCATCTGCAAAGTGGTGGTCTTGCCGCAGCCCGACGGCCCCAGCAGCGAAATCAGCTCGCCCTTCTCCACCGTCAGCGAGACGTGATCGACCGCCGTCCAGTTTCCGAAGCGCTTGGTCAGTTGGTCGAGAACCAGATAAGCCATGCCGTCGTCTCCCTCTCCCTTCATCCCCCTCTCCCCACCGGGGAAAGGGGGATGCGGCCTTACATCCTCAGCGCTCGATCTCGCGGGTCCAGCGACGGTTCCACTGCTCGCGGTTCTTGTTGATGGTGTCCCAATCCACCACCAGCAGCTTGCCGACCTGCTCCGGGCCATAGGGGATGCCGACCTGCTTTTCGGCCGGCAGCTCCACCGTCTTGTTGACCGGGCCGAAGCCGGCATTGACCGCCAGCGCGGTCTGCGCCTCCACCCCCAGCATGTGCTGGATGAACTTCTGCGCCTCGGCGGCCTTGTCGCTGCCGGCGACCTGACAGGCGGCGGAGCCGAGAACAATGCCGCCTTCCTTCGGATAGACGAAGGCCGCGGGGAAACCGGTGTCGGCCAGCGCCTTGGCGCGGCCCGAACCCCACACGGCGATGACGGCCTGGTTGCTCTGGAACAGCTCGGTCATCTTGCCCGGCGACGGCTCATAGGCCAGAACGTTCGGGTTGATCTTGTCCTTGAATTCCTTGAATCCCGGTTCGATGTTGGTCTCGCCGCCGCCGTTCAGCCGGGCCATCATCACCAGCGCGTGCAGGCCATAGCTGTTGTTGATCGGCGGAACCACCAGCTTCTTCTTGAAGCGCGGATCCTCGATGTCCTTCCACGAGGTCGGGACCGGGATCTTGTTCTCGTCGAAATACGCCTTGTTGTAGACGATGCCGGTGCCGACGGCGCCGAAGTTGATCGCCTTGCCCGACGGCATCTTCGCCAGATCATAGAGCTGGTCGTAGACCGGCGCCTTCGCCAGATCGGCGCAGAAATTCAGCGCCACCGCCTGATACATCGGGCCGTCGTCCAGGATGACGACGTCGATCTGCTGGTTGCCCTTCTGGGCCTGCAGCTTGGCGAGGTTGTCGGTGGAATTGCCGGCGACATACTCGACCTTCACCCCCGTCGCCTTCTCGAAGGCCGGGATGATGTCCTTGCGCATGGTCTGCTCGAAGGAACCGCCATAGGCGGCGACATAGAGCGTCTTGTCCTGGGCCTGGGCCGTCTGGACCGCGGCCATGCCGCACCACAGGGCCGCCGTCGCCATCAACCCGCACATCACGGAGCGCATCGTCATTCTCCTCTTGAGCCTAATCCCTGTTTGCGGTCCTGTTCACGGCCCTGGAGGTCATCCGGGCCTGATCTTCAAAGCCGGTCGCACTGCCGGTCCGGATCGCCGCTTTTACCGTCCCTCGTCTTGCTGGCCGCACTTCTGCGGGCTGTTTTTCGGGCTGGTCTGCGGGACGGTCGCGGCCAGGACTTGGACCAAGGGTGATGGCGCAGTCACATAACCGTCAAATCGAATTCCCGCCATCATTCATCCGCTAATGTTATAATTCCGTGCCGCGAACGAGTTGAGCGCCGTCGCCGGTGTCATCCGGCCCATAAAAATTGTCGCGGAAGCGCGTCGCCTCCTCCAGGAAGCCGGCCAGGAAGTCCTCGGCGATCATCGACAGCGGCACCTGGGCGGAGCGCAGGATGGCGATGTCGAAGCCGATGCGCGGCTCGAACCGCCGGACGACCAGCCCGTGCGGGACATAATCCTGGGCGGTGAAGGGATCGACGATCGACACGCCATGGCCGGCCGCCACCATGGCGCAGGCGTTCATGGTCAGCTGGGTTTCCACCCGCATCACCCGCGTCACGTCATGGTCGGCGAAGATGGTGTCGATGCGATAGCGCAGCAGGGTCGGCGGGGTGGTGGAGATGAAGCTCTCCCCCTCGAAATCCTGCGGCACCAGCACATCCTTGGCCGTCAGCGGATGGCCGGGCGGCAGGATGGCGACGGCGGGCAGCCCGTGGATCTTCTCGGTCAGCACCGCCGCGTGCTCGATGGGCGTGTGGGCGAACCCCAACTCGCACTGGCCGGTCGCCACCCAGTCCAGGATGATCGGCGAGGTGCTGCCGCGCAGCGCGATGTCCACCCGTGGCCGCTCCGTCAGGAAGCGCGCGACGTAGCGCGGCAGGAATCCCACCCCCAGCGCGGGCATCGCCGCCACCCGTAAGGTCCCGCTGCGCCGCGAGGTCAGGTCGCGCGCCGTCTGCTCGATCAGTTCCAGCCCGACGAAGGCGCGGTCGACCACCTGATACAACGAGATCGCTTCGCTGGTCGGCGCGATGCGCGGCCCGCGCCGTTCGAACAGCGTCAGCTTCAGCGCATATTGCAGGTCGCCGATCAGCCGGCTGACCGCGGGCTGGGAAATGTTCAGCAATTCCGCCGCCGCGGTGATGCCGCCGGTCAGCATCACGGCGCGGAAAGCCTCGATCTGGCGCGGATTGATCATGGCGCTGCTCCCGCCTCGCAAGGCAGGAACAATCCCCTCTCCCCCCCGGGGAGAGGGTTAGGGTGAGGGGGACGCACTGCGAGGATTCTCGGGAGCGCCGCGCCACGCATCCCCCTCACCCCGACCCTCTCCCCGGGGGGGAGAGGGAGACCGCCCCTCACCGCAACATAACATTCGGTCATGAAACACCCCTTCGATCTGATTTGACAGTTATAGGTTGGCTGCCGATGCTGTCGCAAGGATCGAGGAGCGGCGGTGCGTCGCCGGGCAGCATCCCGCGGCGCTCCTCCAAAGAAAACCCTGCAGTTCGCAATTCATCCATGTGTAACGCCGGCGGATCCGGCGTACCCGCAAGGATATGCGCGACATTCATAAGTATTCGGCACCGAATGCGTGTGTCAAATTCTATAATGCGCGCCAAACGATAACGGCGGCGGCTGGTGCGCACGAAAAATGGTGCGGCGCCGGCGGCGGGAGTGGAGACGATGACGCAGCCCAGTCGGGGCGGAGAGTACGACGTCGCCGTGATCGGCGGCGGGCTGGTCGGATCGGCGCTGGCCTGGGGCCTCGCCCGGTCGGGCCAGAAGGTTGCGATGCTGGACGAGGGCGACATCGCGGTGCGTCCCTCGCGCGGCAACTTCGCCCTGGTCTGGGTGCAGGGCAAGGGTCTCGGCATGGCGGACTACGCCGGCTGGACCAAGCAGTCCTCCGACGATTGGGGCGGTTTCGCCGACCTGCTGCGCGAGCAGACCGGTCTCGACGTCGCCTTCCGCCGTCCCGGCGGCTTCATGCCGATGCTCTCGGAGGAGGATCTGCAGGCCCGCGCCAACACCATGATGCGGCTGCACAACCAGCCGGACATGATCCCTTACCCCTACGAGGTGATGGACCGCGAGACCCTGCGCAAGGAGCTGCCCTTCATCGGCCCCGACGTCGTCGGCGGCACCTATTGCCCGCTGGACGGCCACTGCAATTCGCTGCGGCTGCTGCGCACCCTGCACAAGGGCATCGGCCTGCTCGGCGTCGATTACCGTCCCAACCACCGGGTGGAGAGCATCGAGCATCGCGACGGCGGCTTCCGCATGACCACGGCGAACGGCGAGGTGCGCGCCGGCAAGATCGTGCTGGCCGCCGGCCATGACAGCGCCCGTCTGGCGCCGATGGTCGGGCTGTCCGCCCCCGTCCGTCCCCAGCGCGGCCATGTCATCGTCACCGAGAAGACGGCGCCCTTCCTGCACCACCCCACCGTCTATGTCCGCCAGACCGACGAGGGCGGGGTGATGATCGGCGACAGCTTCGAGGAAGCCGGCTTCGACACCACGCTGCAGCCCGGCGTGTCGTCGGCCATCGCAGAGCGCGCCATCCGCTTCTTCCCGCTGTTGGGCAAGCTGAACGTGGTGCGGAGCTGGGCGGCGCTGCGCGTGCTGACCCCGGACGGCTTCCCGATCTACGAGGAATCGACGACCGCGCCCGGCGCCTTCGTCGCCACCTGCCACAGCGGCGTGACCCTTGCCGCCAACCATGCGCTGACGCTGGCGCCGCTGATCGCGGCCGGCGGCCTTGGCGACCGCTTCAAGCCCTTCAGCGCCCGGAGGTTCCATGTTCCGCAGGCTGCCTGAGATCGAGACCGCCCTCAACGCCGCAGGGCAGACGGTCGCCTTCACCATCGACGGCCGCCCGGCCAGCGCGCGGGCCGGCGACAGCGTCGCCGCCGCCCTGCTGGCGAACGGCGTCACCGCCTGCCGCAACACCCCCGTCAGCGGCGCCCCACGCGGCCCCTACTGCATGATGGGCGTCTGCTTCGACTGCCTCGTCACCATCGACGGCACCGGCAACCGCCAGGGCTGCCAGATCCGCGTCGCCCCCGGCATGGCGGTGGAAACCCAGAACGGCAAGCGCGAGGTGGAGCGGTGAGCAAGTTCGATTTCGACATCGCCGTCGTCGGTTCCGGCCCGGCCGGCCTTGCCGCCGCCGCACTGGCCGCCTCCAAGGGCGCGTCGGTCGTCCTGCTCGACGAACAGGCGGAACCGGGTGGCCAGATCTACCGCGCCGTCACCGAAACCCCGGTGCGCGACCGCAAGGTGCTCGGCCCCGACTATTGGCATGGTGCCGAGCTGCTGGGTCCGCTGCGCGACAGCGGCGCCACCCACTGGCCGGGCACCACGGTATGGAGCGTTGCCCGCCCGCGCGAGGACGCCGCCGACGGGTTCCGCCCCATCCAGATCGGCCTGTCGCGCAACGGCGCGGCGTCGATGCTGACCGTGCGCCACGTCATCCTGGCGACCGGTGCCTTGGAGCGTCCCTTCCCGATCCCCGGCTGGACCCTGCCGGGCGTTCTGGGCGCCGGTGCGGCGCAGGTGTTGCTGAAGACCTCCGGCCTCGTGCCCTCGGGCGCCACGGTGATGGCGGGCAGCGGGCCGCTGCTCTGGCTGCTCGCCTGGCAGTATCTGCAGGCCGGCGCCCGCATCAACGCGATCCTCGACACCACGCCTAGGGAGAATTGGCGCGCTGCCCTGCCGCTGCTGCCGGGCTTCCTGCGCTCGCCCTATCTCGGCAAGGGCATGAAGCTGATGCTCGACGTGCGGCGCAAGCTGACCGTCATCGGCAACGTCACGGCCCTGCGCGCCGAGGGTGGCCTTGCCGGGGAGGGCGTGCTGAAGAGCGTCGTCTACACCCGCAACGGCACGGAGTACCGGCTGCCCGCCGACACGCTCCTGCTGCATCAGGGCGTCATCCCCAACCTGAACCTCGCCAACGCCACCGGCTGCGCCCAGCGTTGGGACGAGCAGCAGCGCTGCTGGCGCCCGACCACCGACGAATGGGGCGCGACCTCGATCGAGGGCGTGTCGCTGGCCGGCGACGGCGCCGGCATCGGCGGCGCCCGCGCGGCGGAGGAGGCCGGCCGTCTGACGGCGCTCGACGCTCTGCACCGGCTGGGCCGCATTGGGCGGGAGCAGCGCGACCAGTCCGCCGCTCCCTTCCGCGCCGCGCTGGACCGCGCGCTGACCGGCCGTGCCTTCCTCGACACGCTCTATACCCCGGCGGAAGCCTTCCGCGTGCCGGCCGACGACACCATCGTCTGCCGCTGCGAGGAGATCACCGCCGGCGCGGTGCGCGAGGCGGTGCGGCTGGGCTGCTCCGGCCCCAATCAGGCCAAGAGCTTCCTGCGCTGCGGCATGGGTCCGTGCCAGGGCCGGCTCTGCGGCCCGACGGTGACCGAGGTCATCGCGGCGGAACGCGGCGTCTCCCCGGCGGAGGTCGGCTATTATCGCCTGCGCCCGCCGGTGAAGCCGATCACGCTGGCCGAGCTGGCAGCCCTGCCGAAGACCGACGCCGACATCGACGCCGTCTTCAAGCACTGAGCGGAGCCGCGCGATGACCGCAACCGCCTCCTTCAAACCAGACGTCATCGTCATCGGCGGCGGCCTGCACGGCTGCTCCGCCGCGCTGCACCTGTCGATGCGCGGCGTCCGCGTGCTGGTTCTGGAGAAGGACCATGTCGCCCGCCACGCCTCCGGCGTCAATGCGGGCGGCGTGCGCCAGCTCGGCCGCCATGTCGCGGAGGTGCCGCTGTCCGTCGCCTCGATGGCGCTGTGGCACCGCATCCAGGATCTGGTGGATGACGATTGCGGCTTCGAAAGCCACGGCCAGATCAAGGTGGCGGAGACCGAGGCCGAGCTTGAGACGGTGCGCGCCCGCGTCGCCGAACTCAACGCGCTGGGCTTCACCCACGAGGAGGTGATCGGCCGGGACGAACTGCGCTCGCTGGTGCCGGCCATCGCCGACCATTGCGTCGGCGCGCTGGTGTCGCGCGGCGACGGCGCGGCGATCCCCTTCCGCACCACCTTCGCCTTCCGCCGCAAGGCCATCGCGCTCGGCGCCCGCTTTCAGGAAGGTGGGGCGGTGACGCGGCTGGCCCGCAAAGGCGGCCTCTGGACCGTCGAAACCGCCGATGGCAACCGCTTCGAGGCGTCGGTCGTGGTCAACGCCGCCGGCGCCTGGGCCGACCGCATCGCAGCCCAAGTGGGCGAGCCGGTGCCGCTGGAGGTCATCGCGCCGATGCTGATGATCACCGCCCGCGTCGCCCCCTTCATCAAGCCGGTGGTCGGCGCCACCGGCCGCACCCTGTCCTTCAAGCAGTTCCCCAACGGCACCGTGCTGATCGGCGGCGGGTTGCTCGGCCGGGCGGTGCGCGAAGAGAACCGGACGGAGCTGGACTTCTCCCAGGTGTCGGTGAACGCCCGCACGGTGTGGGACCTGTTCCCGTGCATGCGCGGCGCCACCATCGTCCGCTCCTGGGCGGGGATCGAGGCGCGGATGCCGGACCAGATCCCGGTGATCGGCCCCAGCGGCACCGAACCGGACCTCTACCATTCCTTCGGCTTCTCGGCGCACGGCTTCCAGCTTGGCCCCATCGTCGGGCGCATCACCGCCGACCTCATCACGGCCGGGTCCACCGACCTGCCCATCGCCCCCTTCCGCATCGGCCGCTTCGCCGCCTGACCTTTGGAGCATCATCCCGTGACGATCCAGCGCTTCCACCCGACCCCGCGGCTTTGCGACATGGTGATCCACAAGGACACCGTCTATCTCGCCGGCCAGATCGTCGACGACGGTTCAACCACGGTGGAGGCGCAGACCCGCGACGTGCTGCGCCAGATCGACGCCCTGCTGGCCGAGGCCGGCACGTCCAAGAGCAGCATCCTGACCGCCACCGTCTATCTCGCCGACATCGCCACCTTCCCGGAGATGAACGCCGCCTGGGACGCCTGGGTCGACAAGGCCAACCCGCCGGCCCGCGCCACGGTGGAGGCCCGCTTGGCCGATCCGTCCATCCTGGTCGAGATCGTCGTCGTCGCCGCGCGCTGACCCTTTCCTTTCCCCTCCCTTTCAAAACCAAGGAGCAGTTTCCCGTGATCAAGCGCATCGAGAAGACCAAGATCATGCACCGCGTCGTCGTCAACA
>CBIHQY010000082.1:0-14489 GCA_966212305.1 uncultured Azospirillum sp. | reverse complement strand
CAGAATCGCACGTCGGAGGACCATTGTGAATCCTATGTATGCGTCAATGCACTAGGCCGTCCTAGTCGAGTCACAATCGGCGCAATTTGTTGTGCTTAGCTTATGCAGCGTTTTGCTATTGGCTCGGCTGGCCCCGCGGGCGGGGTTCCGCGGCCGGTTTTTTGGCAGACTCCGGTGGTTCGTCCTCCTCCGGACGGCGGCCGAGGCAGCTCCCATCAGGGCGGGCGAACGGATCGAAAGCCGGGCTTGGTGGACGGCGAACGGTCATTGTTGGAGGTCCTTCACATGTGGACAGAATTGCAGTCACCCCAGAACATGGTTTCCCGCAAGAAAATGTTGAGGCCATCCTATCAATTGCTGATAGCCACCCTTGGCACCGCAATAGAGCAATGGTATATGGTGACAAATAAGCAGACGACGCAGATGACCTGAATACTTGTTCGGCGAACTGTGCCGCCGTCTGATGCCGCGCCGATCAATGGAGTGCAGTCAATGAATGATAATGCGGACCCGGTAGAACTCATCTCCCTAACGACGAAAATAACGGTGTCCTATCTGCGTGGACAATCGGTGCCCTCCTCTCTCCTGCCTGATCTGATCCGGTCCGTTCATACCGCGCTGTCGCAGGCCGGACAGCAAGCGCCGACCAAGGAAGAACGGCAGTTGCCCGCGGTTCCGATCCGTCGGTCGGTAACCCCAGAGGCAATTACCTGCCTGGAATGCGGCAAGCGCAACAGCATGTTGAAGCGTCACTTGCGGCACGAGCACGATCTCTCGCCCGACCAATACCGGGCGAAATGGGGTCTTGCGCCCGATTACCCTATGACGGCTCCGAATTACGCAGCTCAGCGCTCTGAGTTGGCCAAGGCGAATGGCCTGGGCCAATCCCGCAAGGGCAAGGCCCGGGCGAGCAACGCGCCGCCTGCAGCAGCAGAAGAGAAGTTGCCCGCCAAGAGAGGCCGGAAGGCGGCACGCTGAGGCGTTGAGTTATGGGCGGCCGGCTTGATGCCGTCCGCCGCTGCCGTCCGATTGTTGTTGGCCTACAATCTCTCGACCAGTACAGCAGCCTGCGATGCTGCAAGCTTCCGGTGAAAGCGAAAGCCGGGGTGAGATACACGGCCGTTGAGGTAAATCAAGGTGAAGGGGCGCATACCACTGTATGTAAGATACTAATATATCCACGTCCGGCGAACTCCAAGATGAGCTCCCTTCTCGCGCGCTTGCGCATCAGCACCAAGATCACCGCAGTGGTTGGGGTGCTGGCAGTAACCGCAGCCATCCTCGGCACCCTCGGCGTCGTCGGCATGAAAACCTACGATGACCGTGTCGACGAGATCCAGAAGCTGTCTCAGCGGGCTCTGCTGGGCGAACAGCTGAATGGCCTCGTCTACAAGGTGGTGATGGACAGCCGTGGGATTTATGCCGCAGGGTCCAAGGACGAAGCGCGGATGTTCGCAAACGCCGTCAAAGACAGCACGGCGCTGATAGCGAAGCGGACAGCGGCTTGGAAGACCCTGGTACCACCTGACCGGATCGCCTCCTTCCAGGCGCTGGAAAAGAACATCGCCGCCTTCATCGAGATGCGCAACGAGGCTGCGCGCTTGGGCGTGGAGGTCAATCCTGCTGAGGCGGAGAAATATGGCGGCAGCGATGCCTCGCGCGCCAACCGCAAGGAGCTTGGTGACCAGCTGGAACAAAGCTCGCAGCGGAACATGGAAGCGATCCAGCGCGCCACCGAGGAGTTGGATGCCTTCAGCTCACGCATGCTGACGCTGATGCTGGCCGTGGGCGTCGGCGGGATTGGCGCGGCTCTCATCGGCAGTGTGGTGATTTCCCGCACCGGCATCGCCCGTCCGATCGCCACCATCACGGACACAATGACCCGTCTGGCCCAGGGGGATCTGAGCGTCGACGTCGTGGGGGCCGAGCGGGGAGACGAGATCGGCGGCATGGCGCGAGCGGTTGCGATCTTCAAGCAGAACGCTGTCGAGCGTGACCGGATGGCCGCGGCCGAAGAGGCGGAACGCAAAGCGAAGGAACAGCGCACTGCTGCGGTAGAGCGCCTAATCGCCGGCTTTGATCAGAGCATGTCCGCCCTCCTGCACACGGTCAGCGCGGCTGCCGGTGAGTTGGACGCCACGGCACAGAGCATGTCGCGTACGGCCGAGGGTTCTGTTGCAATGTTTGACGGTGGCTGCGGTGAGCCGCGGTATCGACACCGTTAGGCGGCCGCTCTGAACAGGTGGGCGATGAAGGTCGCCTGAGCGGGCATGTCGTTGACGGGCATGGCGGCAACCTGCCCCTTGCGGACCATCGCCAGGATCTCGTAGCCGGCGAGCGTCCGGCGCGCGGTGTGGAAGCTCTGGAACCCGAGCCCCGGCCGGACCAGCCGTTTGATCCGTCGGTGATCCTGTTCAACGATATTATTGAGGTACTTGACCTGGCGCAGCTTGGCGAAGCGCCACAGCTCGCCGGCCTTCTTCATCGCCTTGGTCGCACTCGGGTAGGCAGCGTTCTTGTCCACAGTGAGGGTGCGCGGGTTCACCGTGTGCGCCTGCTTCAACGCTATGCGGAAGAAGCGCCGGGTGGCTGCGGTGTCCCGCTTGGCGCTGAGCAGGAAGTCGATGGTCTGCCCGCGTGCATCGACGGCGCGGTACAGGTACATCCAGCGACCCTTCACCTTCACGTAGGTCTCGTCCACCCGCCAGGAGCCGGTGGTCATCCGCAGGTGCGGGCGGATGCGCTTGTCCAGTTCCGGCGCGTAGGCCTGGATCCAGCGGAAGATGGTCGTGTGATCGACCGTCACGCCGCGGTCGGCCAGCATGCGTTCGAGGTCACGGTAGCTGATCGGAAATTGCAGGTACCAGCGCACCGCCCACAGGATCACCTCCGCCGTGAACTGCCGGCCCTTGAACGGGCTCTTCCCGCTGCGCATCACCGTGTCACCCCAGCCGCCGAAAGGGCTGGGTTTTACCCGATCTCCGACCGCCGGCAAACTTTGCAACGGAACCGTAGGGGTTGCGGGTCGTGCTCATGTCCGCGAACATGCCACGAGAGTCCCGCTCCCGCCAACCTCGGCAACGCCTCCATGCACCAACGCCCAGCTCAGGGGCCGATCCTTTAACCGCTCGCCCTCCCGACCGCCACCACTCCGGTCCTTTTTGCACCAACGCCGATCTGTGCCCTATCCAGAACGGCGCCGGCTCTTCATGTCGAGGATTTCGCGCTCAACAAGATCGCGTTCCAGGACATAGCCGTCGAAGCGCTCATAGAGCGGTTTGAGCAGTTCGTGCACGACACCGACGGGATCCTCGTCAATCCGCAGCGCCGACGTGGCGATCGCGAGATGGGCCTCCGGCAAGCGGCTGCGGTGGATCCCAACGATGAGGCTGCGATCCGCCGGCTTTGCCCAGGAGGCGAGGTCGCGCCCTCCGAGACCGGTATAACGGACGCGGAAACGGATTTCCGGGTCGCCAACGGGTGCGGTCAGCGTGGCAAAGCGGGCCGCGTGAGAGAGGCCTTCCCAGGCGCGCCAGATCGGCAGGGTGATATCGAAGAAGGTGCCCGGCTGAAGCACGTCAGAGCCGTCCTCCTGGTAGCCGCGCTGCAGGTAGAGCCGCCCGTCTGTCGAGGCTCGCCAGTAATCGCTGTGGGCGGCATCATCAAACACCCGCTCTGCTTCGGGATTACCAAGCCAGCACTCGACGCCGCTCTCATCGCACACCGGGGCCAAGTCTTCCCTGGTCGGGACCCAGAAAGGCGGCCAGCCGGTGTAGCGCACCACGGACTTGTCGAGGACAACGAGCAGTCGCTTTGGCGACAGTCGAGTGATTGGGCCAACCACCTCGTAGTCAAAGCTGTAGTGGCCGTGCACCTGGCGCGCGGGGGCATCGTCGGGGAGCTTGCCGACCAAGTCGTTCCAGCGCTGCCGGCACACGGACACGAAGGCATCCTGCGGGTTGGCGTTGTTCTCGGCGACCAGTCCTACCACGCCCAGGATGGCCAGCGCGCGGCTGAGGGTGATCGATGTGTCGCCCTGATCGAAGGCCACCACCGTGGTCCTGCCGACGCCAGCCAAGCCGGCATGCTGCGCCTGGGTCAGCCCTTCATCCTTGCGCCGGCGGATGGTTTCAGCAACGAGCGCCGGCCAGTCGAGCGGCTGGACTACTCCTCGAGGATTCTCTGGCATGCGCCCTCCACAATCTCGGCGTAGCGATGGACGAAGCCGTCCGCCGGCTCCGCGGCCGGCGGCACGATGGCTTGGCTGCGGCGGACACGATCACCAAGCTCCTTGAGGGCCAGTTTGATGGCCCGCTCCGGAAGCCCGATGGCCTGACCGAAGGCGACAATCAGTCTGCGGTCGATCCGGTCGGTCTGAACGTGATCATCGCACAGCGACAGCGCGAACTCGGTTTTGTACGCGCCGCCATAGACCAGCGTGTTCAGCAGGTCGTAGGCCGGCGACAGTCGCAAGCCGCGCGACGTTTCCAGAAGTGAAAAGTTCTTCAGGTGCGCGTCGGCATTCCCGATGAGCGCACAGAAGACCACGCGCCGGAAGAACTGTTCGACATCGATCTGTGGGCGCGCGGAATGCTCTCGGATGGCGCCGGCGATCTCTTCGTAACTCCCGGCATATTTGCCGGTGAAATCGCGACCGCGCGGGCGGGCAAGGATCTGGGCGAAATCCTCCAGACGGAGCTTTTCGCCATTGTCCGTGCGGTCGAAGCGCTTTACGACGAGCGCCAAATTTTCGATTCCAGCGAGAAATGCCGTTTCGAACTCCGTGATCTGCTTAGCGCCGAGAACATCGCGGGCAAAGCGCAGGGTGAGATATTCGTTGCGTACCAACGTAGCGTTGGTCTGATCGTTATATTTCGCAATGTGGGTGGCCGGCCCTTCGGCTTCGGCCGGGTGGTACTGGTCGCCGTGGCGAAAGCCAAGAAGCTTCTTTTGCACACCGGAGACGGTGCGTTTGCCCGCTGCGGCTGCGGTGGTCTCGGCATCAACCGCGACCAAGGGTGCCGCAAGCGGCTGCACGGCGCTGACGCCAACGGCGCCGATGCAGTCCTGCCCATAGCGCAGAAGGAGGCCGAAATCGTCCTCGTCCTCCACGCGGCCGGCGCGCGCCTGCTTCTCGCGAAGCCAGCCCTCGGGCCCCAGGTGCTGGAAGAACGGATGCAGACCAGTCGGCCACGCGTGCTCCCGCTCCCGGACCGGAAGGACACAGGCGATCGTTTCTGTCACGTCTGGATTGTAGACAAAGCGCGTGCCGCCCTGCGGCGTCTCGTAGAGAACCCCGACCCTTTGTCCCTTATACAGGATATCCGCGGTACGCTCAGTCACGACAGTCGCCCTTATCCGACATAGCTAGCCTCACCGCCGCAAGGCCCGGCTGCACGTTGTATATGGCAAGCATAAGGCCATCTTCAACGCAATATGTCCGTTCTGAGCGACATAGCGCCAGGAGTTCGCCTGTCGTGTCTCGCATGGCAGGCAAATCGCACGGCTGGTGGGCTGTGGGGGTAGAAGTGATCCAAATAACCGACATTGGAAATCACTTTCTGTGACGTTGGTGCATGGAGGCGTGCCGAGCCAATTTGCGGAGGGCTGACGTGCCGTGTAGAAGGGCGCCCCGTTGTTCCGAATGCTGCGCCCACCATGCCCTTCAAGCACAATGCTGCCCGCCGCGGTTCCGGCAGCTTTCGCGCGAGCTTGATCAAGACGGCGGGATGAACGTAGAGGGTCACCTCTCTGCACGAGTTGCCCAGCTTGGCGCGAGAGCTGACGGAACCGCCGAGACCACAGCCCCGCTTCCGACTACCGCGCCGCCCGCACCCAGGCATTCGCCATCTGGGCCGAGGTCGCCGGCGCGCCGTTGGCCGCGTGATCGCCCGGCGTCGGGCGTCCGTGGGTAGTTCACGCCCTCCCGAACCACCAGGATTAACGAGTTGACGGTACCGTTGCGGGTCGTGCTCATGTCCGCGAACATGCCACGAGAGTCCCGCTCCCGCCAACCTAACAGCGCCGCTCGTGGGCGCCGAGGGTGTCGGCGATTGCCCTCAAACCGACGGCGGCACGTCGTCGTTGCCTTCCGTGCGGTCGCGATACAGCGCCGCGCGGGCTAGCAGCATCAGGGTGATGGGCGTCGTAACGACCATCAGCACCGTAATCAGCACCTCATGCAGCACGGGGCGTGACTGCAGAACCGAGAAGAACAGCATGGATGCGATCAGCACGAAGCCGATGCCCAGCGTCGATCCCAGCGTCGGGGCGTGGATCCGTTCGTAGAAGCTGCCGAACCGCAGCAGCCCGAACGAACCGATCAACGCCAGGGCGGCGCCGAGCAGGAGGAGCAGTGCAGTCAGCAGCGCTGCCCATGACGGGAGTTCGGCCAAGTGCGTCATTCGATCACCTCTCCACGCATGAGGAACTTGGCGATTGCCGCCGTCGAGACGAACCCGAGCAGGGCGATGATGAGTGCCGCCTCGAAATACAGTGTGCTTGTCGTGCGGATGCCAAAGATCAGCAGCAGCATCGTCGCATTGACATATAGGGCGTCGAGCCCGACCACCCGGTCCTGCGCCCGCGGGCCCCGGAAGATGCGGACCACCGCGCAGCCCATGGCGAGGACCAGCAGGATCTGCGCTATGAGGATGGACCAGATGAGTATGGTCGCGATCATTCGAACACCTCGATCAGGCGCTTTTCGTACCGTTCCTTGATGGTTTCGATCCACACGCGCTCGTCAACAAGGTCGAGGATGTGAAGGAGCACGGTGTTCCCCGCGGAATCATACTCCACCCAGATCGTGCCCGGCGTGGCCGTGATAATGCAGGCGAGCGCCGCCAGACCATAGGGCGCGCGAAGGTCAAGCGGAATGCGCACGAAGCCAGAAGTCCGGTTCCTGGTGCCGGGCCGCAGGATGATCCGAGCGACCGCGTTATTCGACCGGACGATGTCGCCCAAGACCACCAGCGTGAGCGTCAGCGCAGCCAGCGGCCGCCGGAAGCGCCCCTCCGGCGGCTCGAGCGGCATCAGCACCCGGACAGCGGCAATCGACAGGACACCGCCCAGGATGACGGCGCCCGGCGACACACTCTCGTTCAGGATCAGCCACACAGCCAGCAGCGTTGCGGTCAGCAGGGGAAAGGGCAGCCACCGCGTCATTGGACGTCTCCTTCCTTTGGCCCGGACGGCCAGGGCGTCGGCAGGACGCCGTGGACATAGCCGTGTGGCGCGTACATCGACCGGGCCGTGGCCTCCATGTAGCGCATTACGGGTCCGGCCTGGACGGAGAGCGCCACGAACATCCCCAGGAGCAGCATGACCGGCGCGAGTTCGACGACGCGCACGCGCGGGACGGTGACCGCCGGCGACGCCCAGAAGACGTCGATGCCGGTGCGGGTCATGGCCACCACCGTCGCCAGCCCGGACAGCACGAACGCGGCCAGCAGCGCCCAGGTCGTCGGGGACACGCCGGCGCCGCCCGGAGACAGCAGGGGACTCAGCATGGCGAACTTGGCCAGGAATCCGGACAGCGGCGGCAGCCCGGCCAGGAGAATGGCGCAGGCGACGAAGCTGGACCCGAGGATCGCCATCGTCGCCGGTATGGGGACGCCGACCTGATCATCCTCGTCCGCCTCCTCATCCTCGCCGAACGCCTCGCGCGTGACGGCCAGCACGTCGGCGCCCAGCTCCCGGCCGCGTTCGACCAGCTCGATCAGCAGGAAGAAGCCGGCGATCCCCAGAACCGAGCCGGTCAGGTAGAACAGCGCGCCCCCGGTCACTGCCACCTGCCCCGTCCCGACCGCCGCCAGCAGCGTGCCGGAGGAGACCAGCACGCTGGCGCCGGCGAGCCGCGCCATGTTCTGCGTCGCCAATACCGCCACGGAGCCGAAGGCGATGGTCAGCAGCCCCCCGGCCAGCAGCCAGACACCGCCGAAACCCGCCGAAACCCGCCGAAGCCCCGCCGCCCTCGCCGAACATCAGCAGCCACAGCCGCAGAACGGCGTAGATGCCGACCTTGCTGAGGATCGAGATGATGGCCGCCGACGCGGCGTTGACCGTGGCGTAGGTGTTCGGCAGCCAGAAGCCCAGCGGCCACATCCCCGCCTTGATCAGGAAGGCAATGCCCAGGATCGCCGCGCCCGCCTCCAGCAGCGCCCGGTCCTCGTTGGCGACGACCGCGATGCGGCTTGCGAGGTCGGCCATGCTGAGGGTGCCGGCCACGCCGTAGATCATGCTCACCCCGATCAGGAAGAGCAGGGAGGCCGCGAGGTTGATCACGAGATAATGCAGCCCGGCCCGGACACGGGCCAGGCCGGAGCCATGCAGCGCCAGGCCGTACGACGCGGCCAGCATGATCTCGAAGAAGACGAATAGGTTGAAGAGATCGCCGGTGAGGAAGGCGCCGTTGAGCCCCATCAGCTGGAACTGGAACAGCGAATGGAAATGCGCCCCCGCGTTCTGCCAGCGCGCCAGCGAGAACATCAGCGCGGCGACCCCGAGGATGGCGGTCAGCACCAGCATCAATGCGGCAAGACGGTCCAGCACCAGCACGATGCCGAAGAGCGCCGGCCAGTCGCCCAGCCGGTACATGCGCACGGCGGCCTCACCGCCGCCCGCGGGTATGCCGTCGGCCAGCAGAAGCAGAAGGATCGCCAGGACGAGCAGTGCCAGGGCCGACGCGAGGCCGATGGCTGCCTTGAGCGTCCGCCGCCGCTCGTCGATCAGCATCATCAGCGCCCCCGCCAGCAGCGGGATGATGATCGGGGCGATCGTCAGATGGTTCATCCAGCCGCTCATCGGTCCTTCTCCCGGCCATCCACGTGGTCGGTCCCCGTCAGGCCGCGCGCGGCGAGCAGCAGGACGAGGAACAGCGCCGTGGTGGCGAAGCTGATGACGATGGCGGTGAGCACCAGCGCCTGGGGCACAGGGTCCGCGTAGGTGGCGAGGTGGCCCATGGTTCCCCGTTCCAGCACGGGGGCCGCCCCCGTGCGCAGCCCGCCGGTCGAGAAGATGAACAGGTTGACGGCGTAGGAGAGCAGCGAGAGGCCGATGATCACCTGGAAGGTCCGCGGCCGCAGCAGCAGCCACACGCCCGACCCCGTCAGCACGCCGATCCCAAGGGCGAGGATGAGTTCCATCAATCGTCTCCCGTCGCTGTCGCGGCTGGTCCCGCCATGGGGGCGGCCAAGGGGGCGGCCAAGGGGGCGGCAGGCTCGTCGGCGGGGCGCGGCGCCGCGGCGCGGTGTCCGCGAACCGACTGGCGGGCGAGCGCAATCAGGGTCAGCATCGTGGCGCCGACGACCAGGGCGAAGACGCCGATGTCGAAGATCAGGGCGCTCGCCACCGGAACCGTGCCGACCAGGGGCAGTTCCGCGTAGCTGAAATAGGTCGTCAGGAAAGGACGCCCGAACGCCCAGGCGGCCAGGCCGGTGCCCGTCGCCAGCAGGAGGCCGAGGCCCATCCAGCGCAGCGGAAGCACCCGCAGGCGCGCCTCGACCCACTGCGTCCCACCCAGCATGTACTGCAGGATCAGGGCGATGGACGCGGTCAGGCCAGCCGCGAAGCCCCCGCCGGGCAGATCGTGGCCGCGCAGCAGGAGGTACACCGCGACCAGTCCGATGACCGGGAACAGCAGCCGGGCGATGATGGACGGGATCAGCAGCCAGTCGGCAACGGTGTCGCCCTCCCGCCGTCCCGGCCGGGCGATGTCGTGGGCGCTCTGGTCGCGCTGCTGTTCCGGAACATCGACGCTGTCGGGCGCCGGGCGGAAGCGGCGCAGCAGCGCATAGGCGGTGAGCGCCACCACGCCCAGGACGGTGATCTCGCCCAGCGTGTCGAAGCCGCGGAAATCCACGAGGATGACGTTGACGACGTTGGTGCCGCCCCCTTCCGTGTAGGAGCGCTCCAGGAAATGCTCCGCCAGGATCTCGGGCGGGAACCGGGTCATGACGCCGAACGCCAGCGCCGCCATGCCGAGGCCAGCGGCGACGGCGATGGTGAGATCGCGCAGGCGGCGCGTCGTCGTGATGACCTCCGGCGAACGCGCGCCGGGCACATCCAGGCGCTTGGGCAGCCAGCGCAGCCCGAGCAGGAGCAGGATGGTGGTGACGACTTCGACCAGCAGCTGGGTCAGGGCGAGGTCGGGCGCCGAGAACCAGACGAAGGTGACGCAGGTGACCAGTCCCGTGCCGCCGAGCAGGATCAGGGCGACGAGCCGGTGGTACTTGGCCTGCCACGCCGCGCCGACGGCGCAGGCCGCTCCGATCGCCCAGATCAGCGCCAGCACGGGATCGATGCCGGAGGGGATGAGGTTGCCGGGGCCGAGCCCGCGCAGCCAGACGGTCCAGCCCGCGGCCAGAACTGCCACGCACACCACCAGCCGCAGCTGGGGTTGCAGGCGCCGGGTGCCGAGCAGCCCCTCGAGTGTCCGCGCCAGACGCCAGGACAGGAAGACCATGGTGCGTTCGAACATGCGCTGGCCCTGCAGGCCGCCGATCAGCGGCGCCCCTTCCACGCCCTTTTTGAGATGCCGCTGGAGCAGGAGGTAGAGCGAGACGCCGGCGACCAGGGCGATCAGGCTCATCAGCAGGGGAAGGGTGAAGCCGTGCCAGACCGCGAGGCTGTAATCCGGCGTGGCGGCGCCCAAGGCCGCATGCGCGGCCATATCCAGATACGGCCCCACGGTGGCCGCCGGGAGAAGGCCGATGATGATGCAGGCCAGCACCAGGATCTCCACCGGGAACCGCATCCAGGTCGGCGGCTCGTGCGGCGTGAGCGGAAGGTCCACCGGGTCGGGGCCGAAGAAGGCGCCGTGGATGAAGCGCAGCGAGTAGGCCACGCTGAAGGCGCTCGCCACCGTGGCGGCGGCCGGAAGGACGTCGAGCAGAAACGGCAGCGGCCCCTCGGCCGACAGCGCCTCGGCGAAGAACATCTCCTTGGACAGGAAACCGTTGAGCAGCGGCACGCCGGCCATGGCCGCCGCCGCGACCAGGGCCAGCCGCGCGGTGAAGGGCATGAAGCGGTTCAGGCCTGACAGGCGCCGGATGTCGCGTGTGCCGGTCTCGTGGTCGATGATGCCCGCGGCCATGAACAGCGACGCCTTGAACGTCGCGTGGTTGATGATGTGGAAGATCGCCGCCACCATGGCGAGCTTGCTGTTGAGGCCGAGCAGAAGCGTGATCAGTCCGAGATGGCTGATGGTCGAATAGGCCAGCAGGCCCTTCAGGTCGTGCTGGAAGATGGCGATGTAGGCGCCGAGGATCAGGGTGGTGACCCCGGCCGTGCCCACGATCCAGAACCAGGCGTCGGTCCCCGCCATCACCGGCCAGAGACGCGCCATCAGGAAGACCCCCGCCTTCACCAGCGTTGCCGAATGCAGGTAGGCGGAGACCGGCGTGGGCGCCGCCATGGCGTGCGGCAGCCAGAAGTGGAAGGGAAACTGCGCGCTCTTGGTCAGGGCGCCCATGAGGATGAGGACCAGTGCCGGAAGATAAAGCGGATGGGCACGGATCCGGTCGCCCGAGGCCAGCACGGCGTCGAGGTCGTAGCTGCCCACGATGTGGCCGAGCACCAGCACGCCGGCGAACAGGCACAGCCCGCCGGTGGCGGTGATGGTCAGCGCCATGCGCGCTCCGTCGCGGGCCGCCGCCAAGTGATGCCAGTAGCCGATCAGCAGGAAGGAGAAGAGGCTGGTCAGTTCCCAGAAGAACGCGAGCTGGACCAGGTTGCCGGAGATGACCACACCGGTCATCGAGCCCATAAAGGCAAGGAGGAAAGCGAAGAAGCGCGGGACCGGGTCGTCCTCGGCCATGTAATACCGCGCGTAGACGATCACCAGCGCGCCGACACCGGACACCATCCCCGCGAACAGCCAGGCGAAGCCGTCCATTCTCAGGACGAGGTTGAGCCCGAGGGACGGCATCCACGCGATCTCGTGCCGGAGCACGCCGCCCGCCGCCACCGTCGGATAGCCGGCCCACACCAGCGCGACCCCGGCCGCGGCGATCCCACCGGCCAGCCACGCCGCAGCGTTGCGGGCGTGCGTCGGCAGCAGCCCGGCGGCAACTGCGCCGAGGAAGGGAAGACCGACGAGGGTCAGGAGCAGGAGGGCGTCGGGCATGCGTTCTTACACTTGATCGTCGTTGTGGTGGGGGTGGCCGACGACGGCGGTCATTCCCCGGGTGGCGTATCGTCCTGAGCCGCTTCGGGCGGAGCTGCCTGGAGCACCAGCTGGACCACGTCCTCGGGCGTCTCCGCGGCGCGCAGCCGACGCAGCGTCTGCGGTTCGCGCAGGGCACGACAGATTTCCGACATGGTGGGCAGCAGGCCCTTGCGGGCCGCAGCGGGCCAGAGCACCAGGAAGACGAGATCCACGGGCTCCTCGTCGCGGGCGTCGAAGTTGACGGCGCGGCGGAGCCGGGCGAACAGGACGAGCGGCGCCCGGGCATCCTGGATCTCGGCATGGGGAAGCGCGACCCCTCGGCCGAGCCCGGTGGAGCCGATCTTCTCGCGCGCCTGAAGCGCGCTGAGGACCTCCGGCTTGGGAAGTCCAAGCCGCTGCCCGGCTTCCTCCGCCAGAAGGTCGAGCAGGGCCGCCTTGTTGGGCGGCTCGGCGTCGAGAATGACGTTGGGTGCCGGTAGCAACTCCGGGATGCTCATCGCCGTCTCCATCATGGCGGACTGTCCGCGGTTTCCATTGGCTGGCCTCCGCATTCAGTCCTTTCACGGACATCCGACATCTGCTGGACGACCAGAACATCGCACGGCACATCGTCCATGATCGTCTTGGCGACACTGCCGGCGATCAGTTCAAGAATGGCGTTGCGCCTGTGCATGCCAAGGACCACCAGATCAACGTTGAGATCGCGGACGTAATTCCGCAAGAGCAACTCCGGCGATCCACTCTCGACCACGACGCGCTCCGCCCGCCAGTGGGTCGGCCGCCGTCCCCTCGCGAGAAAGGCGCGGCACTGTTGCATGGCGATGTCCCGATACTCCTGCCGGCGCGCGCGCGGATCTGCGGCCAGCCCGGAGAACGAGGTCTCGTAGGCGTGGAAGACCGTGGGCGCCTGACCGGGAAACATGCGGGCTGCCGTTTCCAGCGCCTCGCGCGACGCGTCGGAGAAGTCCGTGGCGACGACGATGTCGCGATACGGCCTGCGTGGGCGCTCCTTCACCACGAGGAGGGGCACGCGGGACCGGCGCAGCAGACGGTCTATGGTCCTGCCCAGGAATATGCGGTCGAAAACGGTATCCCGGGAGATGCCAAACACGATCAGGCCGCAACGCTCCGTTTCCGCCGTGTGCGCGATCGCTTCGGCCGGGTCACCCTCCCGAATCAGCAAGGTGGCCTGCTTGGTGACGGCACCGACGTCGGCGAGCAGCCTCTTCCAGGCAAGGTTGCGCGGAGCGACGGGAGACCATGACGGCCGGCAGTCAGGCTCCGGAAGACAGGAGGCGGGAGTGTCGAGCACGTGCAGCACCACGAGCACCGACTGCCACTGGGCGGCCAGCGCCGCCGCCCGCTCCAGCGCGCGTTCACATCGGAAGCTGAGATCGGTGGCCAGCAGGATCCTGTGAGGCGGTCCCTCCAACCGACCCGGCCGCCCGCCCATGCGGCGGACACCGTCCGACGCCCGCCCCGCAGCCGGGCGCCGGGCGAGAGCGCCCGACCCGGACCCTGCCCTGAGCGGCACGACATTGTCCCCGGACTGTTTATTCTCCATGCACCATCGCGGCGGCCATGGTTCACGATCTACGTCCATCGGTCATCTCCGGTGTTTCTGCCCACAATCGAAGCGGGTGGCATCTCGGCTCCCACAGCACCGGGACTCAACGCTGTCGGCCCCTGACCGAATCGTCCGCCAGCAGGGCGTCGCAGGGCAGGTCGGCAAGCACGTCCTGGGTGACGCTGCCCAGGAAAGCGCGCATCAGACCGTCGCGTCGCGCCGATCCCATCACCACCAGATCGTAGCGCCCGTACCGTGCAGCCCGGACGATCTCCGGAACGGGGTGACCGATCCGCACCTCGCGGGTGACGGCGGGACCATCGGGAGCCATGCCCCTCAACATTTCACCGAACTCGCCGGCAAACTCATGGGTGATATCCCCGGCCGTGGACCCCCCCGTGGGGGAGCGGGAGGCGAGCGGGAGGTCCGCAATATGCAGCAGGTGGAGGTTGCCGTTGCTCAACAGCCGACGCGCGGTCTCCACCGCAGCGCGCGACCGTTCCGAGAAGTCGACGGGAACCAGGGCACGGGCATAGGGGCCGTGCGGCTTGTTGCGCACGATCAGCACGGGGGTTTCGTCGGCGATAGCAATCCTTTCGACGGTGGGCGGCAGGAACACGTCTGCCAAGCCGTCATGCGCATGGACGCCCACCACGACCAGATCGGGCCACCACAACCCGGCATAACCGGCGACCTGCGACATTGGTGCGTAAAGGCAGCGGTGGTGATACGACGCTGGGTGGGTTATAGGCG
>CBIHQY010000081.1:0-14502 GCA_966212305.1 uncultured Azospirillum sp. | reverse complement strand
TGGTCGGCCTCCACCACATTGTTCAGGTATTTGACCTGCCGGTGCTCGGTCTCCTGCGGACATTTGCCCTCGGCCTTCAGCTCCGCCAAGGCCGGCCCATACGTTGGCGCCTTGTCGGTGTTGATGAACGTCGGCGTCTCCCACTCCTTCAAGCCGTTCAACGCCTTGGACAGGAAGCGCTTGGCGGCGGCGGTGTTTCGTGTGGGAGAGAGGTGTAGAAGTCGATGGTGTTGCCATGCTTGTCGACAGCCCGGTACAGGTACGCCCACTTGCCGCCCACCTTCACGTAGGTCTCGTCAACCCGCCAGCTGGTTGACCGTGGGCAGCGCCACTGCCAGCGAAGCCGCTTCTCGATCTCCGGCGCGCACTTCTGCACCCAGCGATAGATGGTCGGGTGGTCGACCGAAACGCCGCGCTCGGCCATCATCTGCTCAAGGTCGCGATAGCTGATACCGTATCGGCAGTACCAGCGCACCGCCCAGAGCACGATCTCACCCTCGAAGTGGCGTCCCTTGAAGTCCGACACGGCTTTGCTCCATCCAGCGTCCAGCCATTCCGCCGCCTGCCGGCAAACTTTGCAACAGAGCCCGGCGATTTACGCGCCAAAGTCCGACGGAGCCCTTTCGAGATCAGGGGGACCGGTCGATGACCTCGCTCAGGTGAATGGCGAGTTCAACCGAGAAGCGGCGATCCGGGCTTTCGACATCGATGCCGAACAGCTCTTCGATGCGTGTCAGTCGATAGCGCAGGGTGGTGACGTGTACGCCAAGCTGGTCGGAGCAGGCCTTGGTGCGGCACCCCGTCTTCAGATAGGCGGAAAGCGTCTCCAGATAGGGCGTCCCATGCTGACGGTCGTACTCGATGAGGGCGCCAATGCTGTCGGCGACGTAGCCGCGCACCTCGTGGGTGTTCGCCGCAGCCAGCAACATGGGCAGTGGGCCGAACTGCCGGGCATCGAGGACGCCGGGGCGGCCGAACTCTTCGGCGATCCGGATCATCCGCCAGGACCGGTCGCACGCCTCCGCATAGTCCGGCGGGGCCATGCAGCGGCTCGTCAGCACAACGAACGGCTCGGCATGCAGGATGTCGGCGACCGACCGCGCGATCTGCGCCATTAGCCGCTTGACCGGTCCAAGGCTCCGCTCGTCGACGGCGGGAATGAGGCAGACCAGTCCGGCCGGAACGGTGACGAGAGTGCCGGCGATCCCGTGCAGCGACAGCAGCCGCTGGACCGGAATATGGAGGTCGGCCGCCGCGCTCACTGCCCGCGGACCGCGACCGGGCAGTCCGACCAGGATCATCTGAGTCGGCAGATCGAGGTTGAGGCCGAGCCGCCGCGCGCGTTGTCCGATGTCGAGCGGATCCCGCCATCGCCGCTCCACCAGCTCCAGGAACAGCTCCGTCAATGTCCGGTTTTCGTACCGGAAGCGGATGACGTTGCGCAGCATCTGGATGCCGAGGGCGTGCTTGATGCCGTCGAGCAGGAGCTGATCGGCTTGGCCGTAAGGCTGCGGACCCGGAAAGATCATCAGCACGCCGACCACCTCGCCGTCGGCGGTCAGCGGGTCGATGCGCGGCGCCGTGCGGATGCGTTTGCCGTTGACCTCCCAGAACAGGGTCGACCCGGTGGCGGCGGGATGGTCGATGGCATCGCGCGCCGCCTTCATGATCGAGGGGCCGAGGTCGGCCGCGACTGCCGCCTGCCAGTCGGCGTCGCCGATGTCGCTGCCGCAGGGCGCCCGGTCGGCGGTGACGAGGTTGGCGGTAAAGTCGACGATGACGATGGAGTAGGGCAGCAGGTCGCGGATGCAGGGCAGAAGGGTGGCCATCGCCCCGTCCTCCAGCGCCTGCCGCAGCAGCGAGGTATTCACTTCCAGCGCCCGTTGCAGGCGTTCGGCGGCCAGGGTCTCGGCACGCAGCCGATGCTGGCGCTCCACTGCGATTTCGCCGAGCTGGACGATCATGCCGATGAAGGCCAGATCCTCCTCGCTCACCTCGATGATGCCGCGGGACACGACGCTCAGCACCAGCGGCCGGCCGCTGTCGTCGGTGCAGTTCATCGGCACGACCAGCACGCTGTGGTAGTCGCGTTCGAAGGCCTCCCGGCGATAGCCGGGGAACTCCTCCGATACCCGGGCGTCGGGGATGAAGATCGGCTCGTTCCGCCGCAGGGCGACTAGGGACGGGCTGGTCGCCAGCTCCCAGCGGTCAGGCAGCGGACGCTGGATCAGCGTGGGGTCGTGGCGAACGACGACCAGGGCGTAGCCATGCTCGACATCGACCGCCATGATCGACCCCATCGACCAGTTGGCATGTCGGCAGGCGGCCAGGACCAGGCGCTGAAGCACCGTCGCCAGATCCCCGCCCGAATTGATCAGGCTTGCCACCACGCGCAGCGACTGGATGCGCGACGTCTCGACCAATGCTCCTCCGGCGAACGGATGGGCCAAGGCCCGGTTTCGAACGACTCTAACCCGATGACGACACTCGGGAAAAGCGGAACGTCAGCGCCCTTCCGGCGGCCCTATACCGGCAGGCGGGGTGCCAGAAGGCTCAAGGACCGTCCGAGGGCCGGAGATTGCCGCTCCCGTCAGGCTGTCGGGCGGCAGCGGGCGGAAGGCCGGCCGGCCGGGCGCCCGCTCTCGCTCCCGCACGGCGCGGCGGATCAGGACGAAGGCGGCCAGCGCGGCGCAGCCGGCGGCGGCGTAGACGAACAGTCCCGACGGGCCGACCCTGTCGATCAGCAGGGCGCCCGGCACCGGACCGACCATCGCCCCGGCGGCCCAAACCACCAGCAGGCCGCTGACCGTGGGAACGATGCGGCCCGGCGGCACCACGTCGCAGGCGTGGGCGACGCACAGGGCGTAGATGCACAGAACCTGGCTGCCCCACAGCGCGAATCCCGTCCAAACCAGCCAGGCCGGGCTGCCGGCCGGCAGCAGCGCCAGCCCGGCGGAAAGGACGGCGCCGGTCGCGGCCACGGCGGCGATCACGACGCGGCGGTCCCGCCGGTCCGATAGCGCGCCGAGTGGCCATTGGGCGAGAAGGCTGCCGCCCTGAAGGGCGACGAGCAGGGCGGCGGCGGCCGGTTCCGAAAGGCCGATGCGCAGCCCGTACAGCGGGGCGAACGCGATCATCGTGCCGGTCACCACGCCGACCGCGAAGCAGCCGACCAGGGCCGACGGCGCCAGCCTGAACAGCCCGCGCAGGTCGAGCGAGACGGCGGTCGGCAGGGCCGGGCGGACTGGCCGGGTGACGGCGACCGGCAGAACCGACAGCAGGATCAGCAGGATCAGCAGCCGGAAGGGCTGGTCGCCGCCGGGGTCGAGCAGGAGGGGGCCGGTCATCAGCGCCAGCTTGGTGGTGACCATGTAGACTGCCAGGATGCGCCCGCGGTTGCCGTCCTGCGCTCCGGCGCCGATCCACCCCTCGATCACCGTGAACAGCCCGGCGAAGCCGACGCCGGTTAACGCGCGCAGCAGGACCCAGCCGACGCTGCCGCCGGCCAGCGGCAGGGCCAGGGCGAGGATCGCCATCAGCGCCGCCAGCCCGGCATAGGCGCGGACGAAACCGAGCCGGCGGACGACTCTCGGTGCCGCCAGACAGCCGGCGGCGAAGCCGACGCCGTAGGCGGATGCCACCATGCCGATGTCGGCCGCCGACAGGCCCTGCGCCTGCATGCGCAGCGGCAGCAGGGCCTGGAGCAGCCCGTTGCCGGCCTGCATCAGGACGGCGGCCGCCATCACCGGCAGAAGCGGCGGCATCATCAATAGCCGCGCCCCCGGTCGACCCGGTTGGCCAGCGGCCGCCCATCGCGGAAGGCCGCCAGGGTCGCCGCCACCTGTTCCACCGCCTGCGTCGGGTGGGTGGCGGCGGCGCTGTGGGGGGAGACGCGGATGCGTGGATGCTGCCAGAAGGGATGGCCGGCCGGCAGCGGCTCCTCGCTGAACACGTCCAGGCTGGCTCCGCCCAGCCGGCCGCGATCGAGGGCGTCGAGCAGGTCCGCCTCGACCAGATGGTCGCCGCGCCCGGCATTGACCAGCACGGCACCGGCCGGCAGGCGGGCGAACAGGCGCCGGTTCAGGATGCCGCGGGTGTCGGCGGTCAGCGGCAACAGGCACACCAGCTGGTCGCAACGCGGCAGCATCGCCTCCAGCCCGTCGGGGCCGGCGAAGCACTCCACGCCGTCCAGCCGCTTCGGCGACCGGCTCCAGCCGAGGACGCGGTATCCCAGCGCCTCGAGGACGACGGCGGCGGCACGTCCCAGCTCCCCCAGCCCAAGCAGCCCGATTGTGACCTCGCGGGCCGGCCGGTAGGGCAGCCACCGCCAGACCCCCGCCGCCTGCGCGGCATCGAAGGCGTCGGAATGGCGATGCCAGCGCAGCACCTGGAGGGCGACGAAGCCGGCCATGTCGTCGCTCAGGCTGCCCGCCACCATGCGGACGAGCGGCACGTCGGGAAGCGACGGGTCGGCCAGCAGCGTCTCGACCCCGGCACCGAGCGACATCACCAGCCGCAGCTTGGCCAGTCCGGCGAAGATGCCGGGCGGCGGTTGCCACACCAGCGCCATGTCGATGTCGTCCGGGTCTCCGACCTCCGGCCAGACCCGCACCGTCACGTCGGAAAGGCGGCGGTGCAGGGCCTCCCGCCACAGGTCGGCATTGTCGATGCCCGAACAGAACAGCAGCGTCATCGGGCTGCGTTGCAGCGGCATGTCGGTATAGCCTCGATCCATTCGAAAAGCCGGGCGTGGGCGGGAGCGGGCGCGCCGGAGCCTCAACGGGCGTCAGCCTTTTCCGCTTCCATCTCCTCCATGTCGAGGAAGCGGTCGCCGATGCGCGGATGGGCGCGGCTGCCGTCCGACGCGCCGATGGCGACCAGCAGCTCGTCGGGGCCGGGGGAGTCGGGAACCTGGAAATTGGCGGTCAGGAAATGCGCCCGCTTGCCGGTCTCCGTCTTGTGGATCATCGGCAGGGCGAGCAGGGCGCCCGGGGCGTTGCGGGTGTTGGTGAAGCTGAGGAAGGTGGTGCCCTGTGCCGCTTCGCGGAACATGTTGCCGAAGCGCAGCGTGTGGATCAGAGCGGAGGCGTGCTCGATCTCTCCGTTCACGCCGACCGACGCAGCCTTGCCATAGGCCTCGATGCGCGCGGCCGGCATCAGGGCGACCAGGCGCCGCGTCATCTCGGCCCCCAGCACCGGGGCCACCCGCAGGATCTCCGGCCGCAAATTCTCGACGAAGCCCTGGCCGGCCCAGGGGTTGCGCAGCACGGCGGCGACGACGACCGACGTGATCGGCCGTTCGGCCGGCTTGCCGCCCTCGACGATGGTCTCCTCGATGAAGGTGGAGATCTTGCGCAGTCCGATGTCCATCATGTCCTGTCCGATTCTCTGATGTCCGGTCCCGGAGCCGGCCGGACCGCGGTGCGGCCGGCGGCTTCGGGGGGTGGAAACTGGGGAGCGTTGGTGGTGGGCTCAGCTCGCCGCCCTGGCGCTGGCGACCCACTGCTCGAAGGTCGGCTTGTTGGCGGCGAGCCACTCCTGGGCGAGCGCCCGGATATGGCTTTCGCTGGCGCCCTTCTCGCTGATGCTGCGTTCCCAGGCGGCCCAGGTCTGCAGCGGGAAGCCGATGCTCTCGACCAGCGCCTTCACAGCGGGATTGGCGGCGATGAACTCCCGGTTGGCAACGGTGTTCCAGTTCCAAGAGGCCATGGCCATCCGGCAGGGATCGGCGCCGCCGGCGCAGCCCGACACACCGCTGACCAGGGCCGTGCCCTTGTTCGGCACCGACGGGGGCAGGGCGTCGAACGGGGTGGGCAGCCAGACCACGTCCTTGCCGGGGACCAGCGTGTTGGTGACCCAGGACGGGCTCCAGGCATAGAAGAAAGCGGGCTCGCCGCGGCGGACGCGGGCGACCGCCTCCACCATCAGCGGCTCGTACTTGCCGCGCACCGAGTTCACCGTGTCCTTGAGGCCGAATTTGTCGAGCTGGTAGTCGACCACGTCGCCGCAGCTCCAGCCGGGATCGCAGTTGACCAGATCCGCCTTGCCGCCCTTGCCGAACAGCGCGGCGATCTTCGGATCCTTCATCTGCTCCAGCGAGGTGATGTGGTGGGCGTCGGCCGTCTTCTTGTCGATCAGGTAGCCGTTGACCCCGCCCTCCTTGATCAGGCCGCCGCCGACAATCGTCGCCTGCTGCTCCACCTTGCGGAAGGCGGGCTCGCGCTGCGGGAAGTTGATGTCGGTGGCGATGTCGAGGTCGCCCTGCGCCGCCGCCTGGAAGAACAGGGTGGTGCTCAGCGTGCTGAGCTTGACCGAATAGCCGAGTTCCTTGAAGGCGGCGCTGACGATCTGGGCGGTGACGTAGTTGGCGCCGAGGCTGTCGGACTGGGCGTAGCGGATGGTCTTGCCCTTGCCGGGCTGGTCGGCGGCCAGAGACGGCTGGACGCAGGCCGCGGCAAGGAAGGCGGCGACGGAGAGGGACTTGGCGACCGACTTGGGGAAGAAGGGCATGGCGGTTTCCTCGATCGGGGTCGGGAGGGGATTCGGGCGGAACGGGGCGCGGGCCGGGATCAGGGCCGGGATCACTGGTCCGGGCTGGAGATCGCCGGATTGGAGGTGGCCGAAGGGGCGACGGCCTTTTCATCCGCCGGCCGGCCGGTGCGGACGAGGGCGCGCAGGCTGCGGAGCAACGGGCGGCCGCCGGGGCCGCCGGGCTGGGCCATCTTCTGGGTGATGCGGTCGAGCATCATCGCCAGCAGAACGATGGCGATGCCGCCCACCGCAGCGCGGCCGACGTCGAGCCGACCGAGGCCCTGGAGCACCACCAGCCCGAGCCCTTCCGCCCCGATCATGGCAACGACGACCGACATCACCATCGCGGTCAGCACCGTCTGGTTCAGGCCGCCGAGGATGGTCGGCACGGCCAGCGGAAGCTGGACCTCCCACAGCAGCTGCCGCTTGGTGGCGCCGAAGGCGAGGCCGGCCTCGACCATCTCGGTCTCGACCATGCGGATGCCGAGGTTGGTGAAGCGGATCAGCGGCGGGGCCGCCGCCGTCACCACCGCCACCTCGCCCGGCACCGTGCCGACGCCGAACAGCATCACCACCGGCACCAGATAGACGAAGGTCGGGGTGGTCTGCATGATGTCGAGGATCGGGCGGACCACGCCCCACATCCGGTCGCTGCGGGCGCAGCCGATGCCGATCGGGATGCCGATGGCCGCGCAGATGACGATGGCGGTGGTGATGAGCGACAGGGTGGTCATCGCCTCCGACCAGACGCCCAGCGCGGCGATGGCGACCAGCGCGATGGCGCTGAAGCAGGCCACCCCAAGGCTGGCCAGCCGCCAGGCCAGCAGCACCGCCACCGCCACGATGGCGACGAAGGGGATTTCCTGGAGCAGGAAGATGTTGAGGTTCAGGACATACTCGACCGGCCATTTGATGGCGAGGAAGAGCGGGCGCAGGTTCAGCGCGATCCATGCGACGCCGTCCTGGATCCAGGCGTCGACCGGGAAGACGTTGAGGTCGTTTGCGTCAAGCATGCAGGCCTCCCGCTGGGTGAGGAGGGGCGGAGGCGATGCCCGCCAGGATGCGGTCGGCGACGAGCGTGCCGGTCAGCCGGCCTTCCTCGTCGACCACCGCCATCGGCCGTCCGGCCCGATGGGCGCGGGCGGCGTCGAGAAGGCTGTCGCACTCGCGCACCGTGACGAAGTCCTTGCGCAGGGCGCCGAGGCCGCCATTTCCGAGGCTGGCAATCCCGCGGCCGGCGGTGTCGCGCAGACCTCGCAGCGTCTCGGAGTCGAGCGCGCCGACGACATGGCCGCCATCGTCGAGCACCAGCCCGCCGCCGTCGCCCGTCTCGGCGAGGCACAAACCGGCGGCCAGCGGGACGGGCTGCACCGGGGTCATCGCCCAGCGGGCGTCGAACAGGCGGGAGCGGTCGACCTCGCGGGTGAAGGCGGCGACATAATCGCTGCCCGGCTCCAGCACAATCGACTGGGGGGTGCCCTCGCGGACCAGCTCGCCGTCGGCCATGATGGCGATCCGCGTGCCGAGCTTCAGCGCCTCCTGGAAATCGTGGGTGATGAACAGGATGGTCTTCTTCAGCGTGCGCTGGAGGCGCAGCAGCTCGTCCTGCATCTCTGTGCGGATCAGCGGGTCGAGCGCGCTGAACGCCTCGTCCATGATCAGCACGTCGGCATCGGTGGCGAGCGCGCGGGCGAGCCCGACCCGCTGGCGCATGCCGCCGCTCAGCTCGTGGGGGTAATGGTTGCCCCAGCGCGCCAGCCCGACGATCGACAGCACCTCCTCCGCCCGACGCCGCCGGGCCTGGGGGGGGACCCCCTGGAGCTTCAGGCCGAACTCGGTGTTCTCGGCGACGGTGCGGTTGGGCAGCAGGGCGAAATGCTGGAACACCATGGAGATGCGCTTGCGGCGGATGTCGCGCAGCTCCGCCTCGCCGGCGGCGACGATGTCGCGGCCGTCCAGCAGGATCCGGCCGGCGCTCGGTTCGTTCAACCGGTTGATGCAGCGCGCCAGGGTGGATTTGCCCGATCCCGACAGCCCCATCACCATATAGATGGCACCGCTCGGAACCGACAATGAAACGTCGTTCAACCCTACAACCATTCCGGTTTTTGCCAGAACATCGGCTTTTTTTGCACCTGCGGCCAACATCCGCAGGGCCGGATCGGGAGATTTGGAGAAAACTTTATAGAGATTCTCTACCCTCAGTCGTTCTGTCACAACCGTCTCCCATCGTTGTGTTCGGTGGGCTTTCCCTGTCTTTAAGATTTTTACTTGAGCCCATTAGGAAGACTTGCACATCTTCCTGTCTTCCTGTGAAACAGAGGAAAAGCGGCCCTATCGTTCCTACGAATCGGAGCATATCGCTGCCGGTTCGTCACTTCAGGGGCGAGAAGGCGGTCGGCAGCAGGATGCGGTTTTCCGCCGTCTCGATCAGCGCCGCCAGCTTCGGGATGAAGGCCTGCCAGCGCGGATCCTCGGAGAGCTGCTGGCGGCGGGCGGTGCGGTCCTCGAAATCGGCATAGCCCCACATGTGGACGACATGGTTCAGTGGGCCGATCTCGCTGACGAAGTATCCGATCAGATTGCCGAGGATCGGTTGCTGGATCGCCAGCCCTTCGCTCTGCACCAGCGCCAGATACTCGCGCAGCTTGCCCGAACGGATGCGGTAGATGCGTTCCTCGACGATCATGGCGTGCCTCCCGTGCCGTCCCCGGCGATCTCCTGGCGGATTTTGCGGGCGATGCGGAAGCACTCGACGCCGGCGGGAATGCCGCAATAGACCGCGATCTGGATCAGCGCCGCCTGCAACTCGGCGTCGGACAGGCCGTTGCGGATGGCGCCGCGCAGGTGCAACTCGAACTCATGCATGCGGCCCAGCGCCGCGATCATGCCGAGGTTCAGCAGGCTGCGCTGGCGGCGGTCGAGCGCGTCGTCGGCCCAGCACTGTCCCCAGCAATATTCATTGACCATCTGCTGGAAGGGCCGGGAGAAGTCGTCGGCCGCCGCCATCGCGCGGTCGACATAGGCGTCGCCGAGCACGTCGCGCCGGACGCGTTCGCCCGCCCTTTGCAGGGGTTCATCCATGGCTTGCGCCCTCCTTCGGCTGCACGGCGGATGTCAGGAAGCGCCCCATCAGCCCCGCCACCGCGTCCGGCGCCTCGATCAGGATCGAATGGCGCAGGCCCGGCAGGATGTGCAGAGCCGAACCGGGGATGCTGTCGTGCATGGTGTGCGCCATGCGGGGGTTGGAGCCGATGTCCTCCTCCCCGGTGGCGATCAGGGTCGGGCAGCGGATCTGGTCGAGAAAGCCGCCGAAATCGGTTTCCGCCAGTACGCGGTAGGCGGCGGCGTAGCAGTCGGGGTCGTTCCCGGCGTTGCGTTCGCGCAGGCCCCGGATCATCTCCGGGTTGCGCTCCTGGAAGTCCTCGGTCAGCCAGCGCGACAGCGAGGCGTCGTAGTGCGAGCCCGGCTGTCCGGCCTGCAGGGCCGCCAGACGGTCGAGCACCCGCCGGCGCTCCTCCGGATTGCGGCCGGCGACGGTGGACAGCAGCACCAGCCGCTTGACGCGCTCCGGATGGGTCAGCGTCAGGCGTTGGGCGATCAGGCCGCCCAGCGAGAATCCCGCCAGATTGAAGCGGCCGAAGCCGGCATGGTCGGCCAGCGCCAGCGTCTCCCCGACGAAATCGTCGATCTCGTAGCGGCCTTTGATCCTTGTGGAGCCGCCATGGCCGCGCAGGTCGAAGGTCAGGATGGTGAAGCGGTCGGCGAGCCGCTCCACCACACCGCTCCAGGCCTCCAGGTAGGAGCCGACGCCGTGGATGCAGACCAGCGGCTCCGGTCCCCGGCCGTCGAGCCGGTAGTTCAGCGTCACCGGCCCGACCGTGAAGTGACGGGAGTCGGCCATCGTCAGCGCCCCGCCGCGGCCATGCGAGGCGGCACGGCAGCAAGGCGGCGCTCCTCCTCGAACCGGCGGTCGCGTTCGCGTTCGGCGAAGACCGGCAGCACCTCGCGGGTGAACAGGTCGAGCGTCTTGCGCTGGAGTTCGACCGGCAGGTTGAAGGACAGGCCGAGCGAGAACTGGTCGACGCCAGCCGCCTCGTAGTCCAGCAGCTTTTCGATCACCTCGTCCGGCGTGCCGAACATCAGGTTCTTCAGGACGTTCTCCGGCTTGTAGTTGTCGCGGCCGGCGACGCTTTCGTAGGACACCGCGGTCGGGAAGCCATTGGTCACCGTGCCGATGTTCTGGAACAGGTTCTCGAAGCTGCGGCCGTAGTCGATGCTGTGCCGCACCGCCAGTTCGGCCTCCTCCGGCCGCTCGTAGCAGCAGGTGCGGCGCTGCATCATGAAGCGCGGGCGCGGCACCTTCGGATGGTCGGCCACTGCCTTGCGGAACTTCTCGCCCAGCACGGCGATCTCGGCCGCCGGGGCGGCCAGCGGCGTCGACAGGATGCTGGCGCCGATGCCGACGGCCCAGTCGAAGGTGCCGGGGTCGCGGGCCGCCACCCAGATGCGCGGGTGCGGCGCCTGCAACGGCTTGGGCACCGAGGTTGCCAGCGGGAACTTCCAGTAATGGCCGTCATGGGCGTAGTCGCCGGCCCACAGCTTCTGCACCGCCGGCACCAGCTCCTTCATGTAGGCGACGCCCTCCTGCTGGGGCATGCCGCCGGCCATGCGGTCGAACTCGTACTGGTAGGCGCCGCGTGCGATGCCGAACTCCAGCCGGCCGTCGGTCAGATGGTCGCACAGCGCCGCTTCGCCGGCCAGCCGGATCGGGCTCCAGTAGGGGGCGACGATGGTGGCGGTGCCGAGCCGGATGCGCTCGGTGTGCTGGCCGAGCCAAGTCAGGATGGTGAAGGGGTTAGGGGAGATCGTGCACTCGATGGTGTGGTGCTCGGCGGTCCACAGGGTCTCGAAGCCGCCCTGATCGGCCATCTTCACCAACTCCAGCATGGTGCCGGTCACGTCGCTCATCGGCGTGTCGGGTGAAAAGCGCTCCATGGAAAGCGCGACGGCGAACTTCATGTCCTTGTCCTTTTCTCGGGGGAGGAGAAGCCCGGTCGGGGCGGATCAGCGCAGCCGGATAACGAAGGGGTCCTGCATGGCGCCGGAATAATCGATGACGACGTTCTTCGACCGTGAGAACTCGCGCATCACGTCGAAGCCGCCACGCCGGCCGTAGCCGCTCTGCTTGAAGCCGCCGTTCGACGACATGTAGGCGGCGGCGCGGTAGGTGTTGATCCAGACGGTGCCGGCGTCGATCCGGGTGGCGAAGCGCATGGCGCGGTCGATGTCGCTGGTCCAGATGCCCGACGCCAAGCCGTAGCGGGTGTCGTTCGCCATGGCGATCATCTCGTCCTCCGAGGCGAAGGGCACCACGCCGACGACCGGGCCGAAGATCTCGTCCTGCATGAAGCCCATGTCGTTGCGTGCGTCGGCCAGCACCGTCGGTTCGAAGTACCAGCCCTTCTCCAGCCCCGCCGCCTGGGGCCGCCGTCCGCCGGCGGCCAGCCGGGCACCGTCGCGCTGGCCCGAGGCGACGTAGTTCTCGACCTTGGCGAGCTGCGCCGACAGGGCGAGCGGGCCGATATCGGTGGTCTCCTCCATCGGGTGGTTGACGCTGATGCGCCCGGTGCGGGCGACCAGCGCTTCGACGAAGCGGTCGTAGATGGCGGCCTCGACGAAGCAGCGCGACCCGGCGACGCAGGTCTGCCCGGCTGCGGCGAAGACCCCGGCGACCACGCCGTTGACCGCCCGCTCGATGTCGACGTCGCCGAACACCACGTGGGGCGACTTGCCGCCCAGCTCCATCTGGCAGGGCACGAGGTTGGCGGCGGCGGTGGCGGCGATGCGGCTGCCGGTCTGGGTGCTGCCGGTGAAGACGATCTTGGCGATGCCGGGGTGGCGGGTCAGCGCCTCCCCGGCGGTGGCGCCGCTGCCGGTCACCACATTGACGACGCCGTCCGGGAAACCGGCCTCGGTGACCAGCTCGGCCAGCGCCAGGGTGGAGGCGGTGGCGTGCTCCGACGGCTTGATCACCACCGTGTTGCCGATGGCGAGGCAGGGCGCCAGCGTGCCGGTCAGCAGCATCAGCGGCGAGTTCCACGGCGTGATCATGCCGACGACGCCCAGCGGTTCGCGCAGGTTGAAGTTCAACATGTCCAGCTTGTTCACCGGGATGGTGTCGCCTTGCAGCTTGTCGGCCATCCCGGCGAAATAGACGTAGCTGTCGGGAATGGCGCGCATCTGGGCGCGCATCTCCTTGATCAGCTTGCCGTTGTCACGGGTCTCCATCAGCGCCAGTTCTTCGGCGTTGGCGAGGATCAGTTCGGCCAAGCGGCGCACCAGCTTGCCGCGGTCGCTCTGGGTCATCCGCCGCCAGGCCGGATCGACGAAGGCGGCCCGCGCCGCGGCGACGGCGGCATCGACGTCCTCGGCACCGGCGTCGGCCAGATCGTACCAGGGCTCGGCGGTGGTGGGGTCGTAGCTCGGGATATAGCGGCCGCTTTTCGGTTCGACGAACCGTCCGCCGATATAGAGGGCACGGCGGGTGCCTTCGAGGGACCTGCAGGTGGTGTGCATCGCGGTCTCGTATTTTTTGTGAAGGGGCGCGGGGGATCAGCCGTGTTCGGCGAGGGCGCCGGGCCAGGGAGAGGGGCGGCCGTCGACCATCGCCAGCCGGCCGCCGTCGCTCGAGTCGATGTAGATGCCGAAGCGGTCCGCTTGCCGTTCCCGGACATAGCGGCGCAGCATCGCCCGGGTCTCGCGCGTCGCCATCGCCTCGAAGGGCAGGGCGTCGAGCGCGAAGAAGCGGAGGCCCGGCGGCAGGGTCATGGTCGCCGCATCGGCGGCGAGGCGGGTGCGATAGACCAGACAGCCGGCGTCCTGCCCGGCGACGTCGAAGACCGAATAAAGGAAGCTGTCGTCCGGCCGCAGCGGCAGCGTGCTCCCGTCCGCCAGGGGCAATGCCCGTTCAGCCTTGCGGCTGCGGCCGCCCGGCAGGCGCCACCCGCCCGCCCCGTCGGATTGCAGCAGGATGCCGTCGTCCGCTTCGACGAGGTAGCCGACCTGCATGCCGTGCGGCATCTCCCCACCGGAGTTCGGGGCTTCTTGCACCGTCGCGTACCGGCCACGGCAGAAGCCGAGCGGAGCTGTCCCGCCTGCCGTCCCGCCTGGGCTCCCGCTGGCGCCGAAGGCCTGCACGCGGCCGATGAGAACCAGATGGTCGCCGGCCATCACGCGGTCATGCACCGTGCAATCGAACCAGGTGAGGCAATCGGTCAGGACCGGCGCGCCGGTGTGTTTCGGGCCAAACCCGGTCGACTGGAATTTCTCGGGTGAACGGGAGGCGAAAAGGCTGGAGACATCGACCTGTCCCGCGTGCAGAAGGTTAACGGCGAAGGACGGTGTGCTGCAAAAGATCGGAAAGCTGAACGATCGGTTTCCGATACAGACAAGGACCAGCGGCGGATCGAGCGAGACGGATGTGAAGGAATTCGCCGTTATCCCGCGGGGATTTCCGTCTTCGTCGAGCACGGTGACAACCGTAACCCCGGTCGGGAACATGCCGAAGGCGTTTCGAAGGTCTCTTTGATTGATGGGCGATGGTTCACTCGAAGAGAATGTCACGTCTGCCTCCCTTCCATAACGAAGACGAGGCTACCCTGGGCGGATACCGTCATCTTCCTCCGCTACAGAGGAATGTGCGACATTTTGTCCCATCGATTCCAAGGAATGGGTCCTGCCGCGACGGCGTCGTCACATTAACTTGAGCGAGGCAAGGAGAGGGGGCCTGCGGCTGCCCGCCGACGCCCATCACGCCGTCTTGCGGGCGCACGTCTCTTGCTGCCAGACGGCGAAGGCATCAGCCCGGTACGTGCGATACTCAGCAGCGCTCATGCGATGCCGACGTGGGTGGCTGAACCGCGCCGAGTTTCTCGGAGGCCATTTGTGTTGAGTCACGCCGCCATGGCG
>CBIHQY010000080.1:0-14697 GCA_966212305.1 uncultured Azospirillum sp. | reverse complement strand
TCTGCCTGTTCATCGCCGCGGCCGGCGGTCTTGCGGGCTGCACCTCCGACTATTCCCCCAACACCTACGCCTCCAACGCGGTCCAGCAGGCCAACAAGGTGGAGCCGGGCGTTGTCGTCGGATTCCGTCAGGTGGCGATCAGCGCCAACGGCACGGTCGGCGCGGTCAGCGGCGGGGCGGCCGGCGGCATCCTGGGTGCGCAGGTGGGGACGGGCGGCATGAACGCCGCGCTGGGCACCGTCGGCGGCACGGCGATCGGCGGCCTGCTGGGCACGGCGATCGAGCATATCGCCGGCGACACCAACGGCTGGGAATACATCGTCCGCAAATCGAACGGCGATCTGCTGTCGCTGACCCAGAAGGAGCCGCAGCCGCTGCCCATCGGCCAGAAGGTTCTGGTCATCACCGGCAGTCAGGCCCGGATCGTCCCCGACTATTCCACCCCGGCCGATCCCGCGCCCGCCAAGGCCGATCAGCCCAAGGCGGACGCACCCAGGCCCGATGCCCTGAGATCGGACACGCCGAAATCGGACATCAAGGCGGTCCCGCTCGCCCCGCCCGCCGAACCGGCTCCGCCGGCGGCACCCGTTCCGGCGGAGCAATCCGCCGCCGAACCGGCGCAGCCCGCCAACGGCGGCGGCCCGATCCGCCTGACCGCCCCCACCGACACCGCCCCCACTGCACCCGCCCCCGCGGCGGCTCCGGAACCCGCAAGCCCGACCCCGGCAGAGCCGAAGCCGGCGGAATAGCAGTACCATACTTGTCCGAATGGCCGGGATGGCGCACAGTCCGGAGGTCCAACAGAGATCACCGGCCGAGGGTCCATGTCCGCCGTCGATACCGCACAGAACGCCGCCTCCACTCCCGCCCCCACTCCCGCCATGACCAGGGAGGAGCTGGAGGAGTTGATCCGCGAGGGGGTTCCCCTGGTCGGGAATTTCGGCATCGTCGTGGAAAGCCTGGGCGCCGGGACGATTCGCCTGCGCCTGCCCTACAAGGACGATTTCGTCCGGCCCGGCGGCACCGTCACCGGCCCGGCGATGTTCGGGCTGGCCGACGTGGCGCTCTATGGCGCGGTGCTCAGCCTGATCGGCCGGGTCGAGCTGGCGGTGACCACCAGCATGACCATCAACTTCCTGCGCCGCCCGCCGCCTGTCGCCATCGTCGCCGAGGCGCGCGTCCTGAAGCTGGGCAAGCGGCTGGCCTATGGCGAGATCCTGCTGTTCTCCGAAGGTGATCCGGAGCCGGTCGCCCACGTCACCGGAACCTACTCCATCCCGCCGCACGCCCCCGTCACCGTTGCGGTATCCCATTACCGCGTGGATGAGGCGATGTAAAAAATCGTTTCAGATCAATGGGTTTGCCTGAGCGGTATCTAATTACCGTGCCAGTAAACCATTGAAAGCAAACGAGAATTTTTCCGTTGACAGAGACCTGCTCCGGCACGTAGAAAGCCGTCCGCTTCGGCGCCCCGGTATCGGCGGCTTGCCGATCCGTATTCGAAGAAACGAGTGTGGCGATGAAGACCTTCAATCTGAAGCCGACCGAAATCGAGAAGAAGTGGTACGTCGTTGACGCCGACGGCCTCGTTCTCGGGCGGCTTGCCAGCATCCTGGCGAACATCCTGCGTGGCAAGAACAAGCCGACCTACACCCCCCACATGGATTGCGGCGACCACATCGTCGTGATCAATGCGGAGAAGGTGAAGCTGACCGGCAACAAGCGCGACGCCGACATCTTCTACTGGCACACCGGCTATCCGGGTGGGATCAAGGGCCGCTCCAAGGGCCAGATCCTGGACGGCAAGTATCCGGAGCGTGTGATCGAGAAGGCCGTGGAGCGCATGGTTCCGCGCGGTCCGCTCGGCCGCCAGCAGATGACCCATCTCAAGGTCTACAAGGGCGCCACGCATCCGCACGATGCGCAGCAGCCGGTCGCCCTCGACATCGGCGCCCTGAACCCGAAGAATAAGCGGAGCGCGTAAGCATGGCTCAGGTCACCACCACCCTCTCCAGCCTCAAGGAACTGACGGGCGCCGCCGCCACCGCGACCGTCACCGAAGAGCTGGCCGCTCCGAAGCTGGACGCCCAGGGCCGCGCCTATGCCACCGGCAAGCGCAAGGACGCCGTCGCCCGCGTGTGGATCAAGCCGGGCTCCGGCAAGGTCACCGTGAACGGCCGCGACCAGTCGGTCTATTTCGCCCGTCCGGTGCTGCGCATGATGATCGCCCAGCCGTTCGGCGTGACCGAGCGTTCGGAGCAGTTCGACGTGGTCGCCACCGTCGCCGGCGGCGGTCTGTCGGGCCAGGCCGGTGCCGTCCGTCACGGCATCTCCAAGGCGCTGACCTACTTCGAGCCGGCCCTGCGCCCGCCGTTGAAGGCCGCCGGCTTCCTGACCCGCGACGCCCGTACGGTCGAGCGTAAGAAGTACGGCCGCGCCAAGGCCCGCCGCAGCTTCCAGTTCTCGAAGCGCTAATCCCTACACGGGCCTGCTGCTTTACGGTACAAGCGAGGGGCGTCCCGAAAGGGGCGCCCCTTTCTTTTTGCCTCCACGGCACGCCTACCCAAACTTCAACGTTCCTCCCGTCAAGCGAAGGACATCGGTTCCATGGCCTCGATCAGCATTCCGGGCACCACCCCCGGCGGTTCGAAAATCCGCGTCGGCATCCTGGGCGCTTCCGGTTACACCGGCGCCGAACTGGTGCGCATGCTGCTGCGCCACCCGAACGTGGAGATCGCCGCGCTGACCGCCGAACGACAGGCCGGCAAGCCGATGGCGGAGGTGTTCCCGCATCTGGGCGGCTATGGCCTGCCCGATCTGGTGAAGATCGAAGAGCTGAAGTGGGATAACCTGGACTTCATCTTCTGCGCCCTGCCGCACGGCACGACGCAGGAGGTGATCGCCGGCCTGCCCAGCGGGCTGAAGGTGGTCGATCTGTCCGCCGATTTCCGCCTGAGCGACCCGGCCGAATACGCCACCTGGTACGGGCATGAGCATCGCGCCGTCGGCCTGCAGAAGGAGGTCGCCTACGGCCTGACCGAGTTCAACCGCCAGGGCGTGCGCAAGGCGCGGGTGGTGGCGAATCCCGGCTGCTACCCGACCTGCTCGCTGCTGCCGCTGCTGCCGCTTCTGCTGGAGAACCAGATCGAGCCGGGCGGCATCATCATCGACGCCAAGTCCGGCGTGTCGGGCGCTGGCCGCGACGCCAAGCAGGCCAACCTGTTCACCGAGGTGTCGGAAGGTTTCAACGCCTATGGCGTCGGCCACCACCGCCACATGCCGGAGATCGAGCAGGAGCTGCGGCTGGCCGCCGGCCGGCCGGTCACCGTCTCCTTCACCCCGCATCTGGTGCCGATGAACCGCGGCATGATGGCGACCATCTATGTCCGCATGGCCGACGGCGTCACCGCCGATGATCTGCGCGCGACGCTGGCCGCCCGCTATGCCGACGAGCCGTTCGTCGGCGTGACCCCGGCCGGCGTGGTGCCGGCGACGCGCCATGTTCGCGCCTCCAACCACAATCTGATCGGCGTCGTCGCCGACCGCACCCCGCGCGGCGCCATCATCGTGTCGGTGATCGACAATCTGGTGAAGGGCGCGTCGGGGCAGGCGATCCAGAACATGAACGTCATGATGGGGCTGGGCGAGACGACCGGCATCGATCAGTCGCCGCTTTTCCCGTAATCGGCCGCCGCGAATGGCGCGGTCGGGGGCCGTGACAGCCTTGTGGCCCCCTTTCCGCACTGTTGCACAGAGGCACCAATCAGGATTTGCTTTGGCCTGTCAATGCGAAATCAGGTGGTGCCTTAAGCCTTACGGTGTTTCAATCCCGCCCGTCATGCACGACTTCGGTACGACCTGATGACTGGCCTTGTCCGCGCCTTCAACGGCATCCTGCCCACCGTCGACCCGACCGCGTTCATCGCGGAAACGGCGGCGGTGATCGGTGATGTCGTGATCGGGGCGAACAGCAGCATCTGGTACGGCTGCACCGTGCGTGGAGACGTCAACGAGATCCGAATCGGTGCTCGCACCAACATTCAGGACGGCACCGTGATCCACGTGGCCTCCGAAGGGCAGGGCACCTACATCGGCGACGACATCACCGTCGGCCACATGGCGTTGCTGCACGCCTGCACGCTGGAAGACGGCTGCTTCATCGGCATGAAGGCCTGCATCCTGGATGGGGCCTATGTCGAGTCGCGGGCGATGGTCGCGGCCGGTGCTCTGGTGACGCCCGGAAAGCGGGTGACGTCCGGATTCTTGTGGGCCGGCAGCCCTGCTAGACCGGTTCGCGAGCTTACGGAAAAAGATCTCGCGGTTTTTCCTGTACTCAGCCACCGTTATACGGATTTGGCGGAAACCTACCGGAAAAGCTGCTATGGAAGTGGAGCATAGGTCAAGGTTCAGGTAGGGTTTGGCCGAACGGCTGAGGTGTCGGAACAACGCCGCACACCACATGTTGGGAAGGTCGCTGCCGCGCTTGCACGTGGGCCGTTGCTTCGATTGATACGTTCATCCCCCGCAGGCACTCTGATGGGGAAGGGTTCTGGAAGGGAGTGAAGACAATGAAGACTATTGTTCGCGCGGGTCTGGCTGCCATCCCGGCCGCCATCGTCGCTTTCGGTCTGTCGGCGGCCGCCAATGCCCAGGACGCGAGCCTGGTCGGCAAGGGCACCGAGTGGTGCAACCCGGTCATCGGCTGGGGCAATGTCGCCGCCCGCACCGGTGACGGCGGTTACGTCATCCATCAGGGCAGCTATCCGTGCCCGCCGGCCGCCGCTGCTCCGGCTCCGGCCGCCGTCGCTGCGGTCCAGAGCGAATATCTGGTGTTCTTCGACTGGGATAAGTCGAACATCACCCCGGCCGCCGATCGCGTGATCGGTGACGCGGTGTCGGCCATCCTGAAGAACGGTGGCGCCAAGATCAACGTCGTCGGCCACACCGACACCTCGGGGTCGCCGGCTTACAACCAGAAGCTGTCGGTGCGTCGTGCCGACTCGGTCAAGAAGGCCCTGGTCGCCAAGGGCATCCCGGCCGCCAACATCACGACCCAGGGCAAGGGCGAGAGCCAGCTGCTGGTTCAGACCGGTCCGAACGTCCGCGAGCCGTCCAACCGTCGTGCGCAGATCCTGCCGCGCCTGCTGAACGCTCCGTCGTCCTAAGGACGGTTGGCGGGGGGCCGTTCCGGGGGTATCGGACCGGCCATCCCGCCAGCGCGAGAAACCGCAAGAAAAAGGCCGCGCCGGGCTTCCCGGTCGCGGCCTTTTTCCGTTTCGGGCTGCTGTCAGCCCCCGATCTGCGCCGGGTCCTGTTCCGGCTCGCCGGCGGTCAGCCGCAACGGCAGCACGCCCGCCCACACCGGGTGGTCCATATCCTCCGGGTCGTCGCCGGGCGGGCCGGAGCGGCGCTTGGCCGACGCCTCGGCGATGGGGAAGGCCAGCACGGATGTGGCCTTCAACTCCTGCGCATTGGGCGCCCGCACCTTGGCGCTGCGGCCGGGTTCGATCTTCTCCATCAGCGCGTCGAGCGCCGCGCGCTTCTCCGCCTCCTCGGCCACCAGCCGCGGTCGCCCGAACAGCATGACCGAGCGGTAGTTGACGGAGTGATGGAAGGCCGAGCGCGCCAGCACCCAACCGTCGATCAGCGACAGCGTGATGCAGGCCTCGCCGCCCTCCTGCAGCCGCCGGATCATCCGGCTGGAGGACGCGCCGTGGATCATCAACTCATCCCCCACCCGCCAGGGAACCGTCGGGATCACCATGGGGGACGGAGCACCATGGCCTTTGATGGCGTCGTCGACGAAGCCGACATGGCAGATCGGCGCCTCGTCGATGATGGAATGGATCAGGGCGACGTCATGGCTGCCGCGGTCGCCCAGCCGCACCGGACGGGTGCGCGGGGTCTGGGCCAAGGCGGCGGGGGAATCGGCCGCAGGGGAGTCGGTAGGAAGGCTGGTCATGGTCGTGCTCAAGGCCGGGACTGTTGCGATGACCCAGAATGACCGGCAGAATGGCTCCTTCGAAAGGTCCGGAATGTCGATTCGATAGGGACCAATTCCCCTCCACTTCGGGAAGCTCGCCATGGCCCGCTCGCCGCGTCCGGTTCTGTCCAGCCTTGGGCCGGTGGCGCTCGACCGTGACGGGGCGGAGCCGCTGCACCGCCAGCTCTACCGCGCGCTGCGTCAGGCGGTGCTGGACGGCCGGCTGCGGCCGGGCGAGCGTCTGCCGCCCAGCCGGGCGCTCGCCACCGAGTGGGGGCTGTCGCGCAACACGGTGGTCACCGCCTATGACACGCTGCTGGCGGAGGGCTATGTCAGCGGCCGGGTGGGGGCCGGCACCTTCGTCGCGCCCTCGCTTCCCGATGCTGCGCCCGGCGGCGTTCTGGCCCGCGATGAAGCCCGGCGCGGCGTCGGCCTGTCCGCCCGCGGCCGGGCGCTGGCGGAGGCGCCGGCCATCGCCCGCGACCGGGTGGGGCGGCCCTTCGCGCTCGGCACGCCCGACCTCGGCGCCTTTCCCGTCGAGTTGTGGGCGCAGCTGCTCGGCCGCTGCTGGCGCCATGGCGGACGGACGCTGGCGACGGATCCGGACCCGCTCGGCTACGTTCCGCTGCGGGCGGAGATCGCCGCCTATCTGCGTGCGGTCCGCGCCGTGCGGTGCGAGGCGGAGCAGGTCGTCATCGTCTCCGGCGCACAGCAGGGCTTGGCGCTGATGGCGCAACTGCTTCTCGACCCGGGTGACGAGGCCTGGGTGGAGGAACCCGGCTGGCCCGGCAACCGCGCCGCCTTGCTGGGGGCCGGGGCGCGGCTGGTCCCGGTGCCGGTGGACGGCGAGGGCATCGACGTCGCCGCCGGCATGGCCCATGGGGCCGGCGCCCGGCTGGCTCTGGTCACCCCCTCCCATCAGTTCCCCCTGGGCGTGACCATGAGCCTGGCGCGCCGCCTGCGCCTGCTGGACTGGGCGGCGGCACGCGACGCCTGGATCGTCGAGGACGATTACGACAGCGAGTTCCGCTATGCCGGCCCGCCGCTGGCGGCCCTCCAGGGCCTGGACGGCGCCGGCCGCGTCATCTATGTCGGCAGCTTCAGCAAGGTGATGTTCCCGGCGCTGCGGCTCGGCTATGTCGTGGTGCCGCCCGATCTGGTCGATCCGGTGCGGGCCGCGCGCCGCCATTTCGACGGCGGGACCAGCGTGGTGCCGCAGGCGGCGCTGCACCGTTTCCTGGCCGACGGCCATTTCGCCTCGCACCTGCGGGCCATGCGCTCCCTCTACGCCGTCAAGCGCACCGCCATCCTGGAGTCGATCACCGACGCCTTCGCCGGCTTCGCCAGTGCCGAGGCCGGGGAGGCCGGCATGCATGTCCTGCTCCGCCTGCCGCCCGACTGCCCCGACCATCTCCTGGCCGAGCGCGCCGCCCGCATCGGCCTGACCACGCCGCGCCTCTCCAGCTACCACCGCTCCGAGGCCGGGAATGCCGACGCTACCACCGGCAACGGCCTCCTCCTCGGCTTCGCCGCCCACGACCGGGTGACGCTCGACCGCGCGGTGCGCGATCTGGCGCGGCTGGCGGCCGATGTGGCGAACCGCTAGACCGTCTCCGCCACCCGCTCCACCGCCGGCACAGCCCAGGCCGGGTAGCGCAGGCTCAGCTGGTGCGTGCGGTCCTGCATGTCCAGCACCGGGCGCAGCACCGACGGGTCGACGCGCATGGCGTCCTCGCCGGCCATGTGGACGATGCCCAGGCGGCGGTTGGGCAGGTAATACTCCACCAGCTCCCGCCGCTCCGGGTCGAAGCGCCAGGGGCCGATGTAGTTGCACCATTCCGGCAGAAGCTCGACCGGCAGCCCGTCCAGATAGATCGCTCCCGCCATCGCCAGCTGGTCCGACGTGAACAGCCGGCCCTTGCGCAGCACCCGCTTCTGCCAGCGCTGGAACGCCTCCCAATGCGGCGCGTCGGACTTCAGCGCATAGGCGCCGGCATTCAGTGTCGGGCGGGTCGCCAGCGCCCGGCATTCCGCCGTGGTCAGCCCGGCGCGGCTGGAGTTCTTGTAGAGGATCGACCGCACCCGTGCGAGGCCGCCGAACAGCCAGTTCAGCCGCAGCTCGGTCTCCGAAAAGCGGCCGAACTGGGCGACGATGGCGAAGCGGTTCAGCGCCGCCCCCCGCCGCAGCATCTCCACCGCCTCCCAATCCTGCACCCAGGCGTCGGCATCGATCCAGATCACCGTGTCGTAGCCGGGGAAATATGTCGGCAGGTGCAGCTTGGCGAGGTTGGCCTTCAGGTGGATGCGGTTGCGCAGCTTGTGCGCCGGGATGCTGACCGGCCAGGGCGGGGTCACCACAGCGGCCCCCTGCGCCTTCAGCTCCACGATCTGCCCGTCCGTCAGTCCTGCGTCGATCACGCCGATGGGGCAGTCGGCCGCCGGCTTCAACGCCCGCAACGAGGCGATCAGCTCGCGGATCAGCGGATGGTAACGGCTGTCGCCGCCGGTGACGACGATGAAGGAGCCCAGCATGATTTATCCGCTACGCCATAGGCGTAAAGTTGTGTGTATACCCACCCTGCCTGGATAGCCCTTCCGCGTCAATCAATGTCCAGTGCGGATTGCAGTGCCTTCGAATGGTTGCCCGCAACCTCCGGCCGCCCTGTCTGAACGTGGTACGCCCAGGTTCTCGCCGTCCCGCCTATCCGGAAGTCAGGGGTTGCCTGACGGCCCTTCGGGTGAAACCTTCGAGTGGGTGGCTTGTTTCCGTCCCGTGTTCCCGCGACACGTGTTCCGTCAAACGCTTCTCGAAAGTGCTCGACCCATGATCGATCGGCAGGACCGGCTCTGGTACAAGGACGCCGTCATTTACCAATTGCACCTCAAGGCGTTCTTCGACGCCGACAATGACGGCATCGGCGATTTCGCCGGCCTGACCCAGAAGCTGGATTACATCCAGGAGCTGGGGGTGACGGCGGTGTGGCTTCTGCCCTTCTATCCGTCCCCGCTGCGCGACGACGGCTATGACATCGCCGACTACACCTCGGTCAACCCGACCTACGGGAACCTGGATGACTTCCGGCGCTTCATGGAGGAGTGCCGCAACCGCGGCCTGCGGGTGATTACGGAGCTGGTCATCAACCACACCTCCGACCAGCACCCCTGGTTCCAGCGCGCACGGGAGGCGCCTCCCGGCTCCAACCACCGCGACTATTATGTCTGGTCCGACAGCGACCAGAAATACCAGGGCACGCGCATCATCTTCTGCGACACGGAAAAGTCCAACTGGACCTGGGATCCGGTCGCCAACGCCTATTACTGGCACCGCTTCTATTCGCACCAGCCCGACCTGAACTTCGACAATCCCGAGGTTCTGGAGGAGGTGCTGAAGGTGATGCGCTTCTGGCTGGACATGGGGGTGGACGGGCTGCGGCTCGACGCCATCCCCTACCTGAAGGAGCGCGAGGGCACCAACAACGAGAACCTGCCGGAAACCCACGACGTCCTGAAGGCGATCCGCGCCGCGCTGGATGCCGAATATCCCGACCGCATGCTGCTGGCCGAGGCCAACCAGTGGCCGGAGGACGTGCTGCCCTATTTCGGCGACCCGGAGAAGGGCGGCGACGAGTGCCACATGTCCTTCCACTTCCCGCTGATGCCGCGCATCTACATGGCGGTGGCGATGGAGGACCGGCATCCCATCGCCGACATCATGCGCCAGACCCCGGACATCCCGGCCGACTGCCAATGGGCCATCTTCCTGCGCAACCACGATGAACTGACGCTGGAGATGGTCACCGACAGCGAGCGCGACTATCTCTGGAACTTCTACGCCGCCGACCGGCGCATGCGGATCAACCTCGGCATCCGCCGCCGCCTCGCCCCGCTGCTGGAAAACGACCGCCGCAAGATCGAGCTGCTGAACAGCCTGCTGATGTCGATGCCCGGCACGCCGGTGCTCTATTACGGCGACGAGATCGGCATGGGCGACAACATCTATCTCGGCGACCGCGATGGCGTGCGCACGCCGATGCAATGGTCGATCGACCGCAACGGCGGCTTCTCGCGCGCCGATCCGGCGCGGCTCTATCTGCCGGCGGTGCTCGATCCGATCTACGGCTTCATGGCCGTCAATGTCGAGGCGCAGGCGCGCAACCCCTCCTCGCTGCTGAATTGGATGAAGCGGCTGGTGGCGGTGCGCAAGCAGCGCCAGAGCTTCGGCCGCGGCAGCTTCTCCCTGCTCTATCCCGGCAACCGCAAGGTCCTGGCCTATATCCGCAGCCTGGAGACGGAAGACGGGTCGGAGATCGCGCTGTGCGTCGCCAACCTGTCGCGCTCGGCCCAGGCGGTGGAACTGGACCTGAAGAACTGGAAGGGCCGCATCCCGGTCGAGTTGCTGGGCCGCACCGTCTTCCCGCCGGTCGGCGACCTGCCGTATCTGCTGACCCTGCCGGCCTACGGCTTCTACTGGTTCGCCCTGACCGCCGAGGCGGAACTGCCGACCTGGCACGAGACCCCGCCGGAGCCGGTGCCGGACCTGCTGACCGTCGTCATGCGCGACGGCTGGCACAGCCTGACCAGCGGCAAGGCTGCGGACGAGCTGGGCCGCGACATCCTGCAGGCCTTCCTGCCCCAGCAGCGCTGGTTCTCCGCCAAGGACCGCCGCATCACCCGCTCGCACGTCACCATGGCCGCCCAGCTTCCGGGACCGGGCGAGGGCTTCCTGCTGGTCCGGTCGCAGGTTGGGCTGGATGGCGCCGCCGCCGACCAGAGCTATTTCCTGCCGCTGGCGATGAGCTGGGAGAGCGGGGCGGGCGGCACCGGCTGGCCGCTGCTGCCCTATACGCTGGGCAAGGTGCGGCGCGGTCCCCGGACCGGCGCCATCTACGACGCCGTGCAGGCCGATGGCTTCGCCCTGGCGCTGATCGAGGCGCTGCGCCGCGGCGACACGCTGAAGGCCAACGCCGGTGACGACACCGTCCGCTTCACCGCGACCGAGGCGTTGAATGCCATCGAACTGTCGGAAGAGGCCGAGGTGCGGCGCCTGGGGGTCGAGCAGAGCAACACCTCCGTCCTGGTCGACAGCCAGATCGTTCTGAAGGTGCTGCGCCGTCTGGTGGAGGGCGAGCATCCCGAGGTCGAGATGGGCCGCTTCCTGACCGAGGTCGGCTTCGCCAATACCCCCGCCCTGCTGGGCACGGTGGAACAGGTTGCGGCAGACGGCACGCCGACCGCGCTGGCGGTGGCCCAGGCCTTCGTCCGCAACCAGGGCGACGGCTGGGCCAGCACGGTGGAGGAGCTGGAACGCCAGTTGGAAGACATCCGTCTCGGCGTCGCCGGCACCACCGAGGACGCCGCCGAATCGGGTGAGCCCTTCGGCATGCATCTGGTGATGATGACCACGCTGGGGCAGCGCACCGCCGAACTGCACCGGGCGCTGGCGCAAGGCACCGGCAACCAAGGCGGCGGCAATCCGGCCTTCGAACCGGAGCCGATCACCGCCGAGGATCTGGCGCGCTGGGCCGATGCCGCCCGCGTCCAGGCTGAGGCCGCCTTCGCCGCCCTGCCGGGAACGCTGGACCGCCTGCCGGCCGACGTGCGCGCCGATGCCGAACAGCTTCTGGCCCGCCGGGCGGAAGCGATGGACCGGTTGTCGGCGCTGGCGTCGATGCCGGCCGACGGCGTCAAGACCCGCATCCATGGCGACTATCACCTGGGGCAGGTCGTGCGGGCGCAGAACGACTGGTACATCCTCGACTTCGAAGGGGAGCCGTCCAAGACGCTGGAGGAACGCCGCGCCAAATCCAGCCCGTTGCGCGACGTGGCCGGCATGCTGCGCTCCTTCAACTATGCCGCCTGGGCGGCGCTGTTCCGGCTGGACAGCGCCGGCGAGGGCGCCAACAGCGGCGACAGCCCGGCGCTGGCCGCCGCCCGCGACTGGGAACGCCGCAGCGTCGACTCCTTCCTCGACGGCTACCGCTCGGTGATCGAGGGCTGCCCGGCCTGGCCGTCCGCCGCCGGCACCGCGCGCGGCCTGCTGACCCTGTTCCTGCTGGAAAAGGCCTTCTACGAGATCGGTTACGAGGCGGCCAACCGGCCCAACTGGATCGGCATCCCGGTCAAGGGCGTGCTGGGCCTGCTCGACGACGCCAACGAGGCGGGCGCGAAGGGGTGACCGGATAAATCCGCGGCGGCAATGGTGTGACGAAACCGCCGCGGGTATGTTCACCTCCGGAGAAGGCGTTCCGGCGGGGCATTGCACCATGCAGCGCCTCGTTCGCCGTCATTCCCGCGAAGGCGGGAATCCAGGGCTCCCCAAAACGGGGTTTAGCGCGTAAGCCTGGATCCCCGCCTTCGCGGGGATGACGGGGTTGGGACGGTTATGGTCCACAAGACGTTGGGGCCTCCACGAAGAAGGGCACTTGGCCAATGGCGAGCGACATGACGACGGACACCCGCAAGGATCAGGCGCAGACCGGCGTCCCCGAAGGCCGTGACGGCGACCAGCGCCCCACCGATCACCGGCCCACAGATCACCGTATGGAGGCCCTGCGCGCGGCGGCGGACGCCATCGCGCGGGCCGACCATGGCGATCCCTTCGCCGTGCTCGGCATGCAGCAGGAGGCCGCCGGCCGGCCGGTGGAGGTCCGCGCCTTCGTGCCCGGCGCCGAGCGGCTGTGGGTGATCGACAGCGCCACCGGCGAGCCGGCGGGCGAGGCGGAGCGCATCCAGCAGGACGGCTTCTTCCTGGCCGTGATGCCCGACCGGACGGAGCGCTTCGGGTACCGTCTGCGCGCGCAATACCCGCTGGCGACCCAGGAGTTCGAGGATGCCTATCGCTTCGGCAACATGCTGGGCGAGTTGGACGTCCATTTGCTGGGCGAGGGCACCCACCTGCGCAATTACGAGAAGTTGGGCGCCCACCCGCGCGAGGTCGACGGCGTCGCCGGCGTGTCCTTCGCCGTCTGGGCCCCCAGCGCCCGCAGCGTCAGCGTGGTCGGCGACTTCAACAACTGGGACGGCCGCCGTATGCCGATGCGCCGGCGTGTCGAGGTCGGGGTGTGGGAGATCTTCGTTCCCGGCGCCCGTCCCGGCCAGCGCTACAAGTTCGAGATCCGAGGCCCCAACGGCAACCTGATGCCGGCCAAGGCCGACCCCTACGCCTTCCAGGCGGAGATGCGCCCGGCCACCGCCTCGGTGGTCCACGGCCTGCCGTCCTACGAATGGCGCGACCAGGAGTGGCAGAGCCGCAAGGTCGCCACCTCCGACCGCACCGCGCCGATCTCGATCTACGAGGTCCATCTGGGGTCCTGGGCGCGGGTGCCGGAGGAGGACAACCGCTTCCTGACCTATCAGGAGCTGGCGGAGCGGCTGATCCCCTACGTCAAGGACATGGGCTTCACCCATATCGAGCTTCTGCCGATCACCGAGCATCCGTTCGACGGCTCCTGGGGCTACCAGCCCATCGGCCTTTATGCGCCGACCGCCCGCCACGGCTCGCCGGAGGATTTCAAGGACTTCGTCAACGCCTGCCACCGCGCCGGGCTGGGCGTGCTGCTGGACTGGGTGCCGGGCCATTTCCCGACCGATCCGCATGGGCTGGGCGATTTCGACGGCACGCATCTCTACGAGCATGCCGATCCGCGCCAGGGCTTCCACCAGGACTGGAACACCCTGATCTATAATTTCGGCCGGACGGAGGTGCAGAACTTCCTGCTGGGCAATGCGCTGTTCTGGCTCGACCAGTACAAGCTGGACGGCCTGCGCGTCGATGCCGTCGCCTCCATGCTCTATCTCGACTACAGCCGCAAGGAAGGGGAGTGGGTCCCCAACAAGTTCGGCGGGCGCGAGAACCTGGAATCCATCGCCTTCCTGAAGCGCATGAACGAGCTGGTCTACGGCCAGCAGCCGGGCGCCATGACGGTGGCGGAGGAATCCACGTCATGGCCGATGGTGTCGAAGCCCACATATCTCGGTGGTCTCGGCTTCGGCTACAAATGGAACATGGGGTGGATGCACGACACGCTGCATTACATGCAGAACGAACCGATCCACCGCCGCTATCATCACCACCAGATGACCTTCGGGCTGATCTATCAGTTCTCCGAGAACTTCGTGCTGCCGCTCAGCCATGACGAGGTGGTGCATGGCAAGGGCTCTCTCATCAACAAGATGCCGGGCGACGATTGGCAGAAATTCGCCAATTTGCGCGCCTATTACGGCTTCATGTTCGCCCACCCCGGCAAGAAGCTGCTGTTCATGGGCGGCGAGTTCGCCCAGTGGAACGAGTGGAGCGAGGCGCGCAGCCTGGACTGGCACCTGCTGGACCAACCCATGCATCGCGGCATGCGCGACCTCGTGCGCGACCTGAACGGCCTCTATTGCGAGCTGGAGCCGCTGCACAAGACCGACTGCGACCCCTCCGGTTTCGAGTGGATCGAATCGAACGACAACGAGAACTCGGTCTACACCTTCCTGCGCAAGGCCGACGATCCCGAGCACATCGTCATCGCCGTCTGCAACTTCACCCCGGTCCCGCGCCAGGGCTACCGCGTCGGCGTGCCGCTGCCCGGCCGCTATGTCGAGCGCATCAACACCGACGACGGCAAATACGGCGGCAGCGGCGTCGGCAACCCCGGCGGCGGCGTGTATGCCGAGGAAATGCCCTGGCACGGCCGCACCCACTCGCTCGACCTGACCATCCCGCCGCTGTC
>CBIHQY010000079.1:0-15040 GCA_966212305.1 uncultured Azospirillum sp. | reverse complement strand
AAGTCGGTCGGCATCGCCGTCGCCGACAGCCCCGCCAGCCTGGGCTCCACCATGCTGAAGGTGTTCAAGGGCTGATCGTCCGCGGGCGTCGCCTCAAGGGTGACGCCCGCGGCCTCCTGCCTTTGAAAAGAGACGGACCCGGAAGAGGTCGACGGGCGGGACGCCGTGGTGCCCCGCCTGCCGCCCCTTCGGGGTCTCCTCTTGGACGGATGGTCCTGGGAACCCATATGCAAGCGTCGGCGGTGCTCCCCGCATCCCAGCCCGCACCCCACCGGCTGTTCTCGCCGGTTCTCGCATATGGGTATCCAACGATCCCCCGCTCCCTTCATCACTCGCGATCATCTCCCACAGGGAATCGGGCTTACGGCCCGAGGTGAAACCATGTCGGCAAATCTGGAACAGACCTCGTTCCTCTTCGGCTCGAACGCCGGTTACGTCGCCGAACTCTACGCCAGCTACCTGTCCAACCCGGCCGCCGTCGACCCCAGCTGGAACAGTTTCTTCCAGGATCTGGACGAGGATTCGCGCGCCGTCCTGGACGAGCTGCGCGGCGCGTCCTGGACCCTGTCCGATCTGGAAGACCCCAAGGCCAAGCGCGATCAGGTCGCCGAGAGCTTCATCGTCGCCGCCCCGAATGGAGCTGGCAACGGTGCCGCCGCCGCGATGAACGGTCCGGGCAACGGCGCCATGCTGGCCCATGCCCAGCAGGTCTATGGCGGCGTCAGCCCGCAGCAGCTGCGCGCCGCCACGCTGGACAGCATCCGCGCCCTGATGCTGATCCGCGTCTTCCGCGTCCGCGGCCACATGAACGCGCATTTCGACCCGCTGGGCCTGGAAAAGCGCGAGCCGCACCCGGAGCTGGATCCGGCGACCTACGGCTTCGGCCCGGACGATCTCGACCGTCCGATCTTCCTGAACTACTCGCTCGGCCTGGAAACGGCGACGCTGCGCCAGATCCTCGAGATCCTGCACAAGACCTATTGCGGGACGATCGGCGTCGAGTTCATGCACATCCAGGACCCGGAAGAGAAGGCCTGGATCCAGGAGCGCATCGAGGGCGGCCGCAACCACACCGACTTCACGGTGAACGGCAAGCGCGCCATCCTGGAGCGCCTGACCGCGGCCGAGGGCTTCGAGAAGTTCCTGCAGCTGAAATACACCGGCACCAAGCGCTTCGGCCTTGAGGGCGGCGAGTCGATGATCCCCGCGCTGGAGCAGATCCTGAAGCGCGGCGGCCAGCTTGGCCTCCGGGAAGTCGTCGTCGGCATGGCCCACCGCGGCCGTCTGAACGTGCTGACCAACTTCATGGGCAAGCCCTTCTCCGCCGTCTTCTCGGAGTTCCAGGGCAACCCGTCGAGCCCGCAGGACGTCCAGGGTTCGGGCGACGTGAAGTACCATCTCGGCACCTCGTCGGACCGTGACTTCAACGGCAACATCGTCCACCTGTCGCTGACCGCCAACCCGTCCCACCTGGAATGGGTCAACCCGGTCGTGCTGGGCAAGGTGCGCGCCAAGCAGCAGCAGCGCCGCGACCTGGAGCGCGAGCAGGTGATGGGCGTGCTGATCCACGGCGACGCCGCCTTCGCCGGCCAGGGCATCGTGGCCGAAACGCTGGGCCTGTCGGAGCTGCGCGGCTACCGTACCGGCGGCACCATGCACTTCATCATCAACAACCAGATCGGCTTCACCACCAACCCGACCTATTCGCGGTCGGGCGTGTACTGCTCCGACATGGCCAAGATGGTGCAGGCGCCGATCTTCCACGTGAACGGCGACGATCCCGAAGCCGTCGTCCATGTCAGCCGCATCGCCATCGAGTTCCGCCAGAAGTTCAAGCGGGACGTCGTGATCGACATGGTCTGCTACCGCCGCCACGGCCACAACGAGGGCGACGAGCCGGGCTTCACCCAGCCGCTGATGTACAAGAAGATCCGCGCCCACGCGACCACGCGCGAGCTGTACGCCAAGCAGCTGGTCGACGAGAACGTGATCACCCAGGCCGAGGGCGACCAGATCACCCAGGACTTCATGAAGAAGCTCGAGGGTGAGTTCGAGGCGTCCAGCACCTACAAGCCGAACAAGGCCGACTGGCTGGAAGGCAAGTGGGCCGGCCTGCAGGCGCAGGACCAGAACAGCCAGCACCGCGGCGAGACCGGCGTGGACATCGACAAGCTGAAGCAGATCGGCTTCAAGCTTTGCGAGTACCCGAAGGACTTCGCGATCAACTCCAAGATCGCGCGCCAGCTGGAAGCCAAGAAGAAGACGCTGGAGTCGGGCGAAGGCATCGACTGGGCGACCGCCGAGGCGCTGGCCTACGCCACGCTGGTGGCCGAGGGCACCGGCGTCCGCCTGTCGGGCCAGGATTCCGGCCGCGGCACCTTCTCGCACCGCCATGCGGTGATGTACGACCAGAACACCGAAGAGAAGTACGTCCCGCTCTGCCACGTCAGCGCGGATCAGGCGACCTTCGAGGTCCATGACAGCCCGCTGTCGGAAGCCGCGGTGGTCGGCTACGAGTACGGCTATTCGCTGGCCGAGCCGCACAATCTGGTGCTGTGGGAAGCGCAGTTCGGCGATTTCGCCAACACCGCCCAGACCATCATCGACCAGTTCATCTCGTCGGGCGAGTCCAAGTGGCTGCGCATGTCCGGCCTGGTGCTGCTGCTGCCGCACGGCTACGAGGGCCAGGGTCCGGAACATTCGTCCGCCCGTCCGGAACGCTTCCTGCAGATGTGCGCCGAGGACAACTGGCAGATCTGCAACGTGACGACGCCGGCCAACCTGTTCCACGTCTTCCGCCGCCAGATCCGCCGCAGCTTCCGCAAGCCGCTGGTCCTGTTCACGCCGAAGTCGCTGCTGCGCCACAAGCTGTGCATCTCCGACCTGTCGGAGATGGGTCCGGGCAGCACGTTCCACCGCGTGCTGGGCGAGACGGCCAACGATCTGGCCGCCAACGACAAGATCCGCCGCATCGTCGTCTGCTCCGGCAAGGTCTATTACGACCTGCTGCAGGAGCGCATGAGCCGCGGCATCAAGGACGTGGTCATCCTGCGCCTGGAACAGCTCTACCCGTTCCCGAAGGACGCTCTGGCGGCCGAGTTCGCCAAGTATCCGAACGCCGAGCTGGTGTGGTGCCAGGAAGAGCCCGAGAACCAGGGCGCCTGGTTCTTCGCCGACCGCCGCCTGGAAGCCGTGCTGAAGGACGTCGGCCACAAGGCCGGCCGCCCGTCCTACGTCGGCCGCCCGGCCACCGCCTCGCCGGCGACCGGCCTGCTGAAGCGTCACAACCAGGAGCAGGCCAAGCTTCTGGACGAAGCCCTGACGGTCCGCTGACCATCACCCAAGCGAACAAGAAGACGAACGAGGATAAAGAATGGCTACCGACATCAAGGTCCCCACGCTGGGTGAGTCCGTCTCCGAGGCGACGGTCGCCCGCTGGCTGAAGAAGGCCGGCGAGGCCGTCGCCATGGACGAGGCGCTGGTCGAGCTGGAGACCGACAAGGTCACGCTTGAGGTGAATGCGTCGACCGCCGGCGTGCTGGCCGAGATCGTCGCTCCGGAAGGGGCGAACGTCGAGGTCGGCGCCCTGCTGGGCGTCATCAACGAGGGCGCCGGCGCCGCCGCCGCTCCGGCCGCCGCCGCCCCCGCTCCGGCCGCCGCGCCGGCGCCGGCCCCGGCTCCGGCCGCCGCCGCCGCTCCGGGCAACCTGGCCGCTTCCGGCCCGGCCGCCCGCAAGCTGGCGGACGAGAAGGGCATCGACGGCTCGTCCATCGCCGGTTCGGGCAAGGATGGCCGCGTGACCAAGGGCGACGTGCTGGCCGCCCCGGCCGCCAAGCCGGCCGCTCCGGCCCCGGCTCCGGCGCCGAAGATGGTGTGGGCCGCCGGCACCCAGGGCGACCGTCCGCGCGCCGCGCAGGAAGAGCGCGTCCGCATGACCCGCCTGCGCCAGCGCATCGCCGAGCGTCTGAAGGAGGCCCAGAACTCCGCCGCCATGCTGACCACCTTCAACGAGGTGGACATGTCGGCGGCGATCGCTCTGCGCGCCGAGTACAAGGACTATTTCGAAAAGCGCCACAAGGTGCGGCTCGGCTTCATGTCCTTCTTCGTCAAGGCCGCCGTCCAGGCCCTGAAGGAGATCCCGGCCGTCAATGCCGAGATCGACGGCACCGACATGGTCTACAAGAACTACTATGACATCGGCGTCGCCGTCGGCACGCCGCAGGGTCTGGTGGTTCCGGTCGTCCGCGACGCCGACAAGCTGGACTTCGCCGGCGTCGAGGGCACCATCGCCGCGCTCGGCAAGAAGGGCCGCGACGGCAAGCTGTCGATGGACGAGCTGACCGGCGGCACCTTCACCATCTCCAACGGTGGTGTCTACGGCTCGCTGATGTCGACCCCGATCATCAACCCGCCGCAGTCCGCCATCCTCGGCATGCACAAGACGATGGACCGCGCGGTCGTCGTCGGCGGCAAGATCGAGGTCCGTCCGATGATGTATCTGGCGCTGTCCTACGACCACCGCATCATCGACGGCAAGGAAGCGGTCACCTTCCTCGTCCGCATCAAGGAGCTGATCGAGGATCCGCGCCGCCTGCTGCTGGACGTCTGATCCCGAACCGGGAACGCGAAAAAATGGGATCATGGGAGGCGACAAGCCTCCCATGCCCTTGTCTACCGGCCCGGGAGCCGAATGGCCCTTGGAGCCCCTGGAAGGACGCCGACACGGCGTCCTTTTTTCTTTTCCGCCCTCTTTTTCCGTCGGCCCTGCCGGAAATCGCATTATCCTTCATTCGTTCACACATGATGAATGCCGGACCCTGCCGGCCCGGACGGCTCCTCCAATGGAGAGGGTCTTGCCATGGCGGTTCGCGAGCGGACGAGACGGCTGTGGACACGGTGGGTGCCGGCGCTTGCCGCCATCCTCGTCCTGTATGCTGCGGGCGGAGCCTCGCCGGGCCGCGCGCAAATCGTCGTCGACCTTGAACTGGTCCTGGCGGTCGATGCCTCGGCCAGCATCGGCGACAACACGCTGGATTTCCAACTCACCGGACATGCCGCGGCGTTTCGCGACCCCCGCATCGTCGCCGCCGTCGACAGCGGACCGCACCGCCGCATCGCCGTGACCCTGGTGTCCTGGTCCGATCCGATGTCCTTCCAGGTGCTGATCCCCTGGACCCTGCTCGACGGTGCGGCCAACGTCCGGGCCTTCGCCGACCGGGTCGAACAGGCGCCGCGGCGCGACTTCGCCGGCAGCACCGGCATCGGCGCGGCGATGCTGCGCTCGGCGGCGCTGTTCGGTGACAGCGGCTTCCTGTCGTCCCGCCGGATCATCGATCTGGTCAGCAACGGCCCCAGCAACATCGGCATCCGGCCGGAATTTGCCCGCGACACCGTCACCGCCGCCGGCATCACCGTCAATGGTCTGGTCATCCTCGACGAGGTCTCCTGGCTCGCCGACTACTTCACCGCCAGCGTCGTCGGCGGCGCCGATTGCTTCGTCCAGGTGGCGGACAGCCGTGCCAGTTTCGCCCGTGCCATCCTCGACAAACTGGTCTGGGAAATCGCCACCCATGATCCGGCGCCGGCATCCGATCGCACCGACGGGAGAGGATGAGAAAAGCGGCGGCCACAACCGTAAAAAGCCCGGCAATCCTTGATAACAATCGTTGCGGTTTGTTGACAACCCTTCGGCCTTCGGCTTGGCTCTGACACCCGCAAACGCTGAAGGTCGCCCCGATGCAGGTTACCGTTCTCGATCTCGCCGTCGCCGCGAACACCGTCTACAACTTCCAAAAGGGTCGCGGCAACGACGCCGCCGCCTTCGCCAAGGCGGAATCGCTGGATCGGGCGCCCGCCGACTATCAGGTGATCTTCACTCACGAAGACACCACCGTCGGTTTCTTCGGCGCCGTCTACAAGCATGGCAAGTCCAACCAATACATCGTGTCCTACCGCGGCACCGCGGTCGGCAGCAGCACGTCCGGCCAGATGGTCGGCGGCAAGAACCTGAAGACCGACATCGGTCTCTACGCCATCGAAAGCCTGCCCTCCTGCGTGCGCGCCGCCCATCTGCTGCTGGAACAGGCGAAGATCCTGCTGGGCGATGCCAAGCCGATCCTGTGCGGCCATTCACTGGGCGGCGCCATTGCCACCATCATCGCGGTCGAAACGGCGTCGCCCTGCTGCGCCTTCAACGCGCCGACGGTGTCCAAGATGGTGCGCGGCGGCATCATCCATGGCCCCTTTGTCCGGGTCGGCAACACCGATCTGGCGTCCATCGAGAAGAACATCGTCAACTTCAACCTGCAATGGGACCCGATCAGCAAATCGTCCAAGGCGGTCGGCAAGGTGATCAAGCTGCCGGCCACCCTGCGGTCGGGGGGCCATTCGCAGGACAAGGTCGTCGCCAACATCAAGTCCAGCAAATACGCCTTGATGCCCTTCTTCGATCTGGTCGGCTGATCCCGGCCGGCCGCCGGATCAATTGAACGAGATGGTCTGTACCACGAACTCCTTTACTTTATAGTCGACGGTCGACCCGTCCCGCTTCACGAAGTTGCGGTATCGGTCGACCAGTCCGGCGAACAGGTCGCCGACGCTGCCGCTGGACGCCTTGTATTCGCCGAAGTTGGGATCGAAGAAATACAGGTGCGATCCCAAACCGAAGGCCTTTCCGCCGGATTTGTAGCAGCAGGTCGCGTGCGCCATCCCCCGCTGTTCGAAGATCATGGTGACGACGTGATAGGTGTGGGGGCTGGCGGTGGCGGTGCTGATCGCCTTCATCACCTCCTTGACGCTTTCGGGATTGGTGGCGCTCACCCACTCCGTCTTGGTCGACGCGATCTTGAACCCGGCCTGCGCCATCGCCTGGTTCCGTGATCCGAGCTGCTCGGAAGACCGGTCCAGATCGTGGCTCAGTTCGGCGCCGTAAAGGCGCTGCTTGATGCTGGCGTGCAGGATCGTGTTGTCCAGGTCGATGTAGGCGATGCGCGCCTTCGACGTTTCGCCCTTGTGCGAGCGATGGCGCGCGATCCACTCCAGGCTGAGGCCGAAGCAGATTCCGCTGTTGACCTCGTGGTCCGCGGGAAACAACCGCTGGATCGGCAAGCGCTGCTTGAACGGCGCCACACAATAGCTGTCGAACGCGGCCATTCCATTCCCCATCGATGTCGGAAGATCGAAGCCCGGCGGTCCCTCCGGTCGGGCACTGCCAACCCTACGCCATGTCGGGAAATCATTCGCTTACAATTGATTGAAACTTCCAACAAATCCTCGTTTCGCCTTCTCCGGCCGTTTCCCGCTGCGGCCGTCCCCGCCCGACCTCCTCTCCGATCTGTTCGCTTCCACCACAGTTCGGGTTCCTCTCAAATCCTCTTGCATGGTCGATGGTATCTGGTATACCGTATCGATAATGTCAGTGCGGCGGCGGTTTACGGACCACCGCCGCACCGGCTCCCCCGGCGCCCAATCCAAGAGGGGGCGAGCGCCAAGGAGATCGACATGGAACAGACAGCAGCAGCGGGTTCGCCCGCGGTTGTGGATTGCGAGCAGTTGGTGGCGGTGATCGGCGATGCCGTCATCGTGTCCGACCCGGCCGGCGCCATCATCCTGTGGAATGCGGCGGCGGAGCGGATGTTCGGCTTCACCGCCGACGAGGCGATGGGCAAGTCGCTCGACATCATCATTCCCGAACGCCAGCGCCAGCGTCATTGGGACGGCTACGAAAAGACCATGGCCACCGGCGAGACCCGCTACGGCCATGACCTGCTGCGGGTTCCGGCGGTCCACAAGGACGGGCACAGCCTGTCGATCGCCTTCACCGTCGCGCTTTTGCGCGGGACCGATGGTGGGGTGACCGGGATCGTCGCCGTGGTGCGGGACGAAACCGCCCGCTGGACCGAAGAACGGAAACTGCGCCGCCGCCTTACCGAACTCGAAACGGCGGCCGGCTGACGGCACCCTGCGGCAATGAGCGAATTCCGGCCAGAAGCGACCTCGACGCCCCCGATCTCCGGGCGTGGGCCGGCCGGGCAGAAAGCAAGTCCAAGAGACAATCTGAAACTACGTGAAAAAAGGGAGTGTTGCAGTCATGACCAAGCCGCTTGAAGGCATTAAGATCATCGACTTCACCCATGTGCAGGCCGGCCCCGCCTGCACCCAGCTTCTGGCCTGGTACGGCGCGGACGTCATCAAGGTCGAGCGTCCGGGCGCCGGCGACGTCACCCGCAGCCAGCTGCGTGACATCCCGGGCGCCGACGCGCTCTATTTCACGATGCTGAACAGCAACAAGCGCTCCCTGACGCTGGACACCAAGACGGCCGAGGGCAAGGAAGTCCTGACCCGTCTGATCAAGGAATCCGACGTTCTGGTGGAGAATTTCGGCCCCGGCGCGCTCGACCGCATGGGCTTCAGCTGGGAAAAGATCAAGGAGCTGAACCCCGGCCTGATCGTCGCCTCGGTCAAGGGCTTCAGCGACGGCCACCATTACCAGGACCTGAAGGTCTATGAGAACGTCGCCCAGTGCGCCGGCGGCGCCGCCTCGACCACCGGCTTCTGGGATGGCCCGCCGACCGTGTCCGCCGCCGCTCTCGGCGACAGCAACACCGGCATGCACCTCGCCATTGGCATCCTGACCGCCCTGATGGCCCGCACCAAGACCGGCAAGGGCCAGAAGGTCGCCGTGTCGATGCAGGACAGCGTGCTGAACCTCTGCCGCGTCAAGCTGCGCGACCAGCAGCGCCTGGACCGCGTCGGCTATCTGGAGGAATACCCGCAGTACCCGCACGGCACCTTCTCCGACGTGGTTCCGCGCGGCGGCAATGCCGGCGGCGGCGGCCAGCCGGGCTGGGTGCTGAAGTGCAAGGGCTGGGAGACCGATCCCAACGCCTACATCTACTTCACCATCCAGGGCCATGCCTGGGCGCCGATCTGCAAGGCTCTCGGCCGCGAGGAGTGGATCGACGATCCGGCCTACAACACCGCCGAGGCGCGCCAGGACAAGATCTTCGACATCTTCGCGGTGATCGAGGATTGGCTGAAGGACAAGACCAAGTTCGAGGCCGTCGACATCCTGCGCAAGTTCGACATTCCCTGCTCTCCGGTCCTGTCGATGAAGGAGATCGCCAACGACCCGTCGCTGCGCGCCAGCGGCACGGTCGTCGAGGTCGACCACAAGGTGCGCGGCAAGTACCTGACGGTCGGCAGCCCGATCAAGTTCTCCGACATGAAGGTCGAGGTCACTGGCTCGCCGCTGCTCGGCGAGCACACCGACGAGGTCCTGGCCCAGCTCGGCTACAGCAAGGACCAGATCGCCGCCATGCACGACGCCAAGGTGGTCTGAGGCAGGGCACACTTGCCCCCACCCTCCCCTGCGATGCGGGGGAGGGTTAGGGTGGGGGCATCCGGCAACCACTCCGCACAAACGACAACGGCGCCCCACCCGGGCGCCGTTTCCTTTTCCAAAACCCTCAGTCGCTCAGGCCTTCCCGCCGCGCTCCAGATCGTCCAGGATTTCCCCGGCCCGACTGGTCAAGGTGTGGGCCAGCCGGTCGTAATGCCCGTTGCCGGTCATGCGGGCGCGCCGGGCGGCCTCCGCGCCCAGTTGGGCCAGTTCAAGGGCCATCTTCCGATAGTCCGGAACTGTGGTCGACGCCGCGTCGGCCGCGACGCGAGCCTTCGGATGATCTTTCGAAGCCACAAACCACCCCATCCGTCGATGCCGGTGAAGGGCGCAATCCTGGCACGGCAGCGCTCAGGAACCAACTGACGCTTACGGCAGCAGCATCGCAGCCTTTGGATGTGCAAGGGACCAGCCGAACCGTATAGGACCCGCCCGGACTCCGCCGCAAGCCGGTCAGTCGATCAGCAGGTCCAGCGTCGAGCGGACCACCTGCACAATCTCCCCGCCATAGGGCGAGGCGGCCTGTCCGCGGGCGTTGACGATGATCGACAGCTCATGCTCCGTCGTCGGGGCGAAGCGGGCGATCTCCTGCACCAGATCGTCGGCCAGGATGGCGTCGCGCGTCACCCCGGCCTGGGTCGCGGCCTTGTCGCGCCAGCCGTTCAGCGCGGCGGCGATGGCCGCCTCGATCTGCTGCGACTCCTCCTTGCGGCGGAGGTCGGTGAACAGCACCAGCACGCGCCACGCGCCGTCGGCATAGGCGGTCTCGATGCGCTGGACCTCGACCGTCCGCAGGAAGGCGGACAGCTGCACCTGCGCCTCTTCGGCGGCGGCGTCGGGAATGGAGAAGGTGCGGATCTCGGTGCTCATCGCCCAACCTTGCTGAAAGGCTTCCCTGGATGGAGGGAGCCTACACAGAAACGGCGCGCTCGGCAAACCGGGACCCTGCCACGGGGGTGTTCGGGGGCCTTGGGGATACCCCCAATTTCCACGGGTCGATTCTCCTCCTCCGCGCGTTGTGGGAGTAGACGAAGCGCGCCGGCACCCGGCCGATTTCCTTCGCCCGTCCCACGCCTCCACCGCTTGGAGACCCCCGATGAGCCATCCCGAACCGCAGGAGCCGCAATCCGCCCACCCCCTCCACGAGGAGGCCGCTCCCGACTCCGCCGCGACACCGCGCCGCAGCCGGCGGCGCTGGTGGATGCTGGGGACCGGGCTGCTGCTGGCGCCGCTGGCGCTGGGCGGGCTGGCGGTGCTGGCGGTTCTGTGGGCCGGCTCGATGCTCTACGACCAGCCCTTCGCCTGGTACAACCTGAACCGCATCGACGCGATGGCCGACCGGGTGGCGCGCAATCCCGATTCGGTGATGGTGGTTGCGCTCGGCGACACCGCGTTGCGCGACGCCACGCTGGACGAGCGCGGGATGACGAAGATCGCTGCCGAGCGTGGTGTGCCCAATCTGGAATTCCTACGCATCGTCCACCGGCAGGCCGAGTTCGCCGATTTCGAACCGCTGCTCGACCGGCTGATCGCCGTCAAGCCGACGCTGATCCTGCTCGACCGCAACCTGCTGACCGCCAGCCGCGGTCCGTTCGACGAACTGGAGCGCTACGGCCACGGCCTGATGCGGCTCTATCGCGGGCAGGCCTACGTGCAGGATCAGGTGGCGCTGCAATACCGGCGCGGCTGCGGCCCGACGCCATCGGCCTGGCTGACCGGCGGAGCGCCCGGCGCCGTCGACGGCTCCACCGCCACCGCGCGGCAGGTCCGCGCCTTCATCGACCGCGCCTGGGCCGCCGGCATCCGCGTCGCCCTGATCGAGGTGCACAGCCGCCCCGCCGCCCCGCGCTCCACCGGCCTGATCGCCACCGCGTCCGCCGCCGAGCCGTCCGCCGAACCCTCTGCCATCAACCTGCCGCTGTGGAACTACGACGACGAGGACGCCGTCCCCGCCACCGCCTGCGGTCAGGCCAGCACCGATGGACGCAGCGCCTTCTCCGCCTGGCTGACCGGCGGCATCGCCGGGGCGGTCGCCGGCGCCCAGCCCGACCGCATGCCCGGCCGCGCCGTTGTGACCGAAGCCGCCGCGCTGCCGTAATTGCCGCACTGCAACCATCCCCGTTCTTTCCGCCTTCCGGTTAAACCACTTTTTGTTTATGGTTTTGCCGTCGGGCGAGTCGCAACAGGAGACGGATGCATGGCTTCCATCATGATCAAGAAGGCCGGCGAAGGGCTGGTCTCGCAGGCTCACCGCAACGCCGACGTCGGCCCGACCAGCGGCAGCTCGGTCGTCTATGAAATTCAGAATGTGCCGGGCGATGTCACCGTCGACGACGTGATCGCCGCCTTCAAGACCTACAAGCCGGCCGACAAGGTGTACGAGATCGACTGGTCCGCCCTGTCAAAGTAACCAGGGGAGGGGGCCGCCAACGCCCCCTTCCTTACGTCCTCATCAAGCCTGCAAAGCCGGATAGCGCTTGGCCCACACCTCCAGCTGGGCGACATGTTCGGCCTCTTCGGCGGCGAACTCCTCGGCCATCATGCGGACTTCCGAATCGGTGGTGGTCTTCGCCACCTCGGCATAGAAGGCCTGCCCGCGCTTTTCGCTCTCCAGCGCCAGTTCCAGCGCGTATTCCACCGTCATCAGATAGTGCGAGCCTTCCATGGAGGCCGCTTCCGGGCTGTCGCCGTCCGGCCACTGGAAATCTTCCGGCGCAAGGTCGGGGATCTTGCGGAAGCCCGACCGTTCCCGCGCCTCGGCCAAATGCAGACGCGAGAATTTCGCCATCTGGCCGAAGAAGGCCGCGACCTCCTGGTTGCCATAGGTCTTCATCGCTTCCGACAAGTCGGCGAAGCGGTTGGCGGCGTCCTCCTCCAGCGCGCAGGCGTGGGCGAGGAACAGGGCGGCGTCGTGGATTTCGGTCATGGATCCCTTTGAGAAGCGAATAAGCCCGACGACCCCAAAACCATACATTTTTTACGGTCATCGGTCGCGGCCCCTCTCCCCCTCCCCCGCCCCTGCGACCTTTTGGCGCGCGCCGTGCCTGCCGCCTCCCGAAAACCATTGCCTTTCCCGCCGGTTCGCGGCAGCAGACTCCCCCTCATGAGCAAGCCCGTCTTCCCCGCCCTCCCCATCGATCCCGTCCTGCCCACCCTGCTGGAGGCGTTGGACAGCCGCGGCACCGCCGTGCTGCAGGCCCCGCCCGGCGCCGGCAAGACCACGCGGGTGCCGCTGGCCCTGCTGGAGGCCGGTTGGCTGAAGGGCCGCAAGATCCTGGTGCTGGAGCCGCGGCGCCTCGCCGCCCGCGCCGCCGCCCGCCGGATGGCGTCGATGCTGGGGGAGGCGGTGGGCGAGACCGTCGGCTACCGGGTCCGCCTGGACACCAAAATCGGCCCGAAGACCCGGATCGAGGTGGTGACCGACGGCCTGTTCCTGCGCCAACTGCAAGAGGACCCGGAGCTTCCCGCCGTCGGCGCCGTCCTGTTCGACGAGTTCCACGAGCGCGGCATCGACAGCGACCTCGCCCTCGCCCTGGTGCAGGAGGCGCGCGGCGCGCTGCGCGACGACCTGCGCCTTGTCGTGATGTCGGCGACGCTCGACGCCGCCCCCGTCGCCACCCTTCTCGCGGACGCGCAAGGCCCCGCCCCGATGGTGACCAGCGAGGGTCGCGCCTACCCCGTCGAGACCCGCCACCTCGACGCCCCCACCCAAGGCACCCGCATCGAGGACGCCGTCGCCGCCGCCGTCCGCCGCGCCTTGCGCGAGGAGCCCGGCAACGCCCTGGTCTTCCTGCCCGGCGTCGGCGAGATCCGCCGCGTCCAGTCCCTGCTCGACCAGTCCGACCTCGGCCCGAACACCATCATCGCCCCGCTCTATGGCGACCTGTCGGCCGACGCGCAGGACCGCGCGATCTCCCCCACCCCGCCCGGTCAGCGCAAGATCGTGCTGGCGACCTCCATCGCCGAGACCAGCCTGACCATCGAGGGCATCCGCATCGTGGTCGACAGCGGCCTGATGCGGGTTCCGCGTTTCGACCCGCGCGGCGGCATGACCCGTCTGGCGACGGTGAAGGTCAGCCAGGCCTCGGCCGAGCAGCGCCGCGGCCGTGCCGGCCGTCTGGAGCCCGGCGTCTGTTACCGCCTGTGGCCGGAGGCGACGCACAAGGCGCTGGCCCCCTTCACCACGCCGGAGATCGAGGACGCCGACCTCGCCCCGCTGGCGCTGGAGCTTGCGGTGTGGGGAGTCTCCGACCCCGCCACCCTGTCCTGGCTCGACCAGCCTCCCACAGCGGCGATGGCCCAGGCGCGCGAACTGCTGACCGGCCTCGGCGCGCTCGACAGATCAGGCGCCATCACCCCGCACGGCCGCCGCATGGCCGGCTTCGGCGTGCATCCGCGTCTGGCCCACATGATGCTGGCCGGCAAGGCGATGGGCCAGGGCGCGCTCGCCTGTCTGGTCGCGGCCCTGCTCGGCGAGCGCGATATCGTGCGTTCCCAACCGGGTTTCCGCGACGCCGACCTGCGCCTGCGCGTCGACCTGCTGCGTGGCGAGGAGCGCGGCGGCCATGGGGCGGCGCGTGGCCTCAGCGTCGACCGCGGCGGCGCCCAGCAGGCGGTGAAGCAGGCCCGGCAGTGGCGTCGCCAGCTTGGCGTGCGCGACGACGACGCGATGGACTCGAACGCCGTCGGCATTCTGGTGGCGCTCGCCTATCCCGACCGCATCGGCCAGCGCCGGCCCGGCGGCCAGCCCGGCGGAGTTGCGGCGCAGTATCGCCTGTCGGGCGGGCGCGGCGCCTATTTCCAGCAGGCCGAGCCGCTGTCGGCCGAGGAGTGGCTCGCCATCGCCGACCTCGACGGCGCCGCCCGCGAATCGCGCATCTTCCTGGCCGCCCCGGTCACGCTGACCGATCTGGAGGAGAGCTTCGCCGACGACCTCCGCAGCGAGACCATCGTCGCCTGGGACGCGCGCGAGCAGATGGTCCTGGCGCGCCGCCGCCGCATGCTGTTCGCTCTGATCCTGAAGGACGAGAAGCTGGCCAAGCCCCCGGCCGAGGCGATGACCGCCGCGATGATCGAGGGCATCCGCGCGCTGGGCCCAAGCTGCCTGCCCTGGACCGACGAGCTGCGCAAATGGCGCACCCGCGTGATGTTCCTACGCATGAAGGAGGGCGACGGAAACGGCTTCCACTGGCCCGACCTGTCCGACCCGGCCTTGATGGACGGTCTGGAGGAGTGGCTGGCCCCCTTCCTCGACGGCGTGTCGCGCCGCGCCCATCTGGAGCGCATCGACCTGTCGAGCGCCTTGCGCGCCCTGCTGCCCTGGGAGTTGCGGACCCGCCTGGACGCCGAGGCCCCGACCCATGTCGAGGTGCCGAGCGGCTCCCGCATCCCCATCGACTATGACGGCGAGGAGCCGGTTCTGGCGGTGCGCCTGCAGGAGATGTTCGGCCTTGCCGAGACCCCGCGCATCGCCGGGGGCCGGGTTCCGCTTCTGCTGCACCTGCTGTCCCCCGCCCGCCGCCCGGTGCAGGTCACCCGCGACCTCGCCAGCTTCTGGGCCAACGCCTACAAGGCGGTGAAGGCGGATTTGAAGGGCCAGTACCCGAAACACTACTGGCCCGACAACCCGCTGGAAGCCGA
>CBIHQY010000078.1:0-15307 GCA_966212305.1 uncultured Azospirillum sp. | reverse complement strand
CCACCGCATGGGCCAGCACCAGGGCGGCAAGGTGGTCCTGGTCTGGCCGCAGGACTCCGCCAACGGAAAGATGAACTTCCCGGCGGTGCCGTGGTGAGTGCGGACCTCCCTCTCCCCCCGGGGGGGGGGGGGGGGGGGGCCCCCCTGCACCGCGGGCATATCCCAAAAAGCCCTGCTGCGCGACCCCCTCACCCTAACCCTCGCCCCGGGGGGGAGAGGGGATAAGGCCACCCCTAACAGGGCGCAATCCATGCTTGAACTGACGCTCCAGGCACTGTTCTCGGGCCTGCTCGCCGGCGGCTACTACGCGACCGTGGCGGTCGGTTTGGCGCTGGTGTTCGGCACCATGCGGGTCATCAACCTCGCCCATGGCGAACTGGTGCTGCTGGCCGCCTATGTCGCCTATGCGGCGGAAACCAACTATGGCGTCAGCCCGGTGATGGCGATCCCGGTGGCGCTGGTGATCGTCGGGACGGCGTCGGCCATCGTCTATGCGCTGCTGAGCCGGATCCACCAGGACCGCGAGATCAATTCGCTGATCCTCACCTTCGGGCTGGGGATCATCCTGACCAACGCCATTCTGTCGATCTGGGCGGCCGACATCCATTCGACCTCCGACCCCTGGTTCCAGGATTCGATGGTGATCGCCGACACGCTGTTCGCGATGAACGCGGAGGTCGCGGCCTTCGTCGGCGGGCTGGTGCTGATGGCCGGCGTCTGGTGGTGGCTGAACCATTCCTGGCAGGGCCGGGCGGTGCGGGCGCTGTCGTCGAACCGGGCGGCGGCGACGCTGATGGGCGTCAACCCGCGCAAGATCGAGATCCTGTCCTTCCTGATCGCGGCCCTGCTCGCCACCTTCGCCGGCTTCGCCATCTACACCGGCAAGACCGTCTTCCCGGCCTTGGGCCATGTGCTGACGGTCAAGGCCTTCATCATCACCGTGCTGGCCGGGATGGGATCGATCCCCGGCGTGCTGATCGGCGCCATCATGATCGGCGTCATCGAATCGCTGACGGTCACCTATCTGTCGGCCTCGCTGCAGGAGTTGGCGGGAATGATCCTGTTCCTGGTCGTGCTGTTCGTCTCACCCTCGGGCCTGTTCGGCGGCGGGAGGGCACTGGCGCGATGACCACGACGCTCATGAACCGCATCGTTCTGATCGCGGCACTCGCCATCGCCTATGTCGGCGTGCCGCTGCTGTTCGGCGGCAACGCCTATGTGCTGGGGCTGATCGTCGCGGCGCTGACCATCGCCGGGGTGGCGGTGGCCTGGGCGCTGCTGGGCAACCTCGGCGGCATGGTCAGCTTCGGGCACGCCGCCTTCTTCGGGGTCGGGTCCTACACCTCCGCCGTCCTGGCGATGAAGCTGGGGGTCCCGGTCGTAGCATCCATGCTGCTGGGCGGGGTGGGGGCGGCGGTGTCCTCCATCGCCATGCTGCCGGCGCTGCGGCTGCGCGGTCCCTATTTCGCGCTCGCCATCCTCGCCTATGCCCACATCTTCCAGATCCTGGCGACCGAGATGACCACGGTCACCGGCGGCGCCGGCGGGCTGCTGTCGATCCCGCGCTTCCCCACGGTGCTGGGCTTCGATTTCGGCGAGAAGCTGGGCGGCTACCTGATCGTGCTGACCATCGTGGTGCTGGCGGCGCTCGCCTATGACGCCGTCCGGCGCAGCACCTGGGGCCTCGCGCTGAAGGCGATGCACGACACCGAGGTGGCGACCCGCGTCGTCGGCGTGCCCAGCACCCACCTGAAGGCGGCCATGCTGGTGCTGTCGGCCTTCATCACCGGGGTGGTCGGCGCCTTCAACGCCCATTTCATCAGCTTCCTCGACCCCGATTACGCCTTTTCCAGCGGCTGGACCGTGCTGCCCATCGCCGCGGCCATCTTCGGCGGCTACCGCACGGTTTGGGGGCCGGTGGTCGGGGCGCTGGCGATCTATCTGGTCGACCAGCTGCTGTTCAAGCCGATCCTGCCACATGGCCACCAGATGATCCTGGGCGTGCTGCTTTGCGCCATGATCCTGTTCAGCCCCGGCGGCCTGATGCCGGCCTTGCGCCGCCGCACGGTGAAGGAGAACCGCCATGCTCACGCTTGAAGGCGTCCAGGTCAATTTCGGCGGCGTGCAGGCGTTGAAAAGCGCCAGCTTCTCCGTCGCAGAGGGTGAGAGCATTGGTCTGGTCGGCCCGAACGGGGCCGGCAAGACGACGCTGTTCAACGTCATCTCCGGCGTGGTGCGGCCGACCGCCGGCCGGCTCGATTTCCGCGGCACCTCGCTGCTGAAGCTGCCGGAGTGGAAGCGGGCGCGGCTCGGCATCGGCCGCAGCTTCCAGATCCCGCGCCCCTTCGGTCATTGCACGGTGCGGGAGAACCTGCAGGTCGCCCAACGCTTCGGCGCCGGGAAAAAGGACCCGAAGCGGATCGACGAGATCCTCGACATCCTGAACCTGCGCGACAAGGCCGACCGCGACGCCACCACCGAACTGGCGCTGACCGAACACAAGGCGCTGGAGGTCGGCAAGGCTCTGGCGACCGAGCCCAGCCTGCTCCTGCTCGACGAGGTGCTGGCCGGGCTGGAGACCAGCAGCAAGCGCGCATTCATGGAACGGCTGGCGGCGGTGCGCGACCGCTACCGTCTCGCCATGGTCATCATCGAGCATGACATCGCCACCATCGCGGCGCTCTGCCCGCGGGTTCTGGTGCTGAATTTCGGCCAGATCATCGCCGACGGCTCCCCCGACGCAGTGTTCCGCGACCCGGAGGTGATCCGCAGCTACACCGGCGAAACAACACTTGCGGAGGCGTCATGACCAACGCGCTCGACATCCTGACGCTGCGGGCCGGCTATGGCGCGATCAACGTGCTGTGGGACGTCTCGCTGTCGGTGGAAACCGGCAAGACCACGGTGATCGTCGGCCCGAACGGCGCCGGCAAGACCACGCTGCTGCGCGCCATCATGGGGCTGGTGCCCGCCACGTCGGGCGACATCCGCGTCGACGGGCAGAGCCGCAAGGCGGTGAAGACCTGGGACCGGGTCGCCGACGGCGTGGTGATGATCCCGGAAGGCCGGATGATCTTCCCCGACATGACGGTGGAGGACAACCTGATGATGGGCGCCTTCCCGCGCGGCTGCCGCAAGGACTGGAAGCGCAACAAGGCGATGGTCATGGACATGTTCCCCCGGCTGGCGGAACGGCGCGGCCAGATCGCCGGCACCCTGTCGGGAGGAGAGGCGCAGATGCTCGCCATCGGCCGCGGCCTGATGGAGCAGCCGCGCGTCTGCCTGATCGACGAACCGTCGCTGGGCCTCGCCCCCGTGGTGGTGGACGAGATCTTCCGCATCCTGGCCCGGCTGCGGGCGGAGGGGCTGACCATCCTGCTGGTGGAGCAGAACACCAGCCGCGCCCTGAAGATCGCCGACCACGTCTATCTGATGCAGTCCGGCAAGGTGGTGCTGTCCGAACGCGGCGACCGGGTGGACCTGGAGCGCCTGCACGCGCTTTACTTCGCACACGAAACAGCCGCGTGATGGGACAGGGTATGGACGATCTTCTGAATGGGGAACCGGAATCCGGTTTCCAGCGCCTGCTGGGCTACGCATTGAGTCGCTGGGAGGAGGGGGCGGCGGAAATCACCATGGCCATCGACGAGCACCATCTGAACCGGGCCGGCGTCGTGCATGGCGGGGTCATGACGACGCTTTTGGACACGGTTTCCGGATTCTCGGCAACATACTGTCCCTTTCCCGGCCGGGTGCGGCGGGTGGTGACGCTGTCGCTGTCGACGAGCTTCCTGGGGCAGGCGCGCACCGGTACGCTGATCGCCACCGGCCGGCTGCGTGGCGGCGGGCGCAAGATCGTCGGGGTGGCGGCGGAACTCCGCCATGCCGACACCGGCGCCCTGATCGCCACGTCGGAAGGCATGTTCAAATACCGGCCGGGCAGCGAAAACCGGGAGGGGACCGAGCTATGAGCGGACAATTGACCGTCGCGCGCCAGGGCCGCGTGATGGTGCTGACGATGGACGACGCCGCCACCAAGAACGCGCTGGGTCCGGAGATGATGGCCGCCGCCCGCGACGCTCTGACCCAGGCGGCCGAGGATCCCGGGGTGGGCGCCATCGTCCTGACCGGGGCCAACGGCAGCTTCTGTTCCGGCGGCAACCTGGGCCGGTTGCTCGGCAACGCCAAGGCCGATCCGAAGGTGACCCGCGCCAGCCTGGAGCGCTTCCATGGCTGGACCCGCGCCATGCGCGCCTGCCCCAAGCCGGTGATCGCCGCCGTCGAGGGCGCCGCCGCCGGAGCAGGCTTCTCCGTGGCGCTCGGCTGCGACCTGATCGTCGCGGCGGAGGATGCGGTGTTCACGCTGGCCTATGTGAAGGTCGGGCTGAACCCGGACGGCGGCGCGTCCGCCTTCCTTGCCCGTGCGGCGACGCCGCAACTCGCCGCCGAAATCATGTTCGAGGGCGGCAAGATCGGCGCGGCACGGCTGGCCCAGCTCGCCATCGTCAACCGGGTGGTGGCTCCGGGCACCGCACTGCCGGAAGCTCTTGCCTGGGCCGAACGGCTGGCCGAGGGGCCGACGCTCGCCATCGGCCGGGCCAAGCGGCTGATCGAAAGCGGCTTTGGCGCGCCGGACGATCAGCTCGACCGCGAGGCCGCCTTCTTCGTCGAGGCCCTGCATGGGGCGGAGGCGGCGGAGGGCATCACCGCCTTCTTCGAGAAGCGCGCGCCAAGCTACCCCCGAGGCTGAGCGTATCGTCAGGCCAGCAACGACAGGGTAGGATCGGGCAGGGTGGGTGCGGCGTTTTCCAGGGTGCGGGCCACTTCGGACGGCGCACCCGGAAGCCGCAGCGGCTCCGCCCGGCCGGCAAAATGGAGTTCGGTGCCGCCGTCCGCCGTCGCACGCAGATATGCGACCGCGATTGGATTCACCAGAACGGAGTCCCCGGTCGTATCGGTCAATTCAACGAAAGTCATTGCATTTTTCCTCTCTCGCGTCCGGGTAAAACACGCTGCGATGGTGTATGTTTCCAACCCGGACGTTCAGTGAGGCGGCATACCCACAAGGGAGTACCCCTTCGACCTCTTGAACGGAGCGGAACCGCGACAAACATGGGCGGTTCAGTTGATCGAAGCCGAACTCGCTTCGAAAACCGGATGGGACGGGATATAAGCCCGCACCGTCAATCAAGGGAGCATGCCGTCTTGAAGTTGCTTGTCGTCGAGGACGATCCGCTGATCGGTCCGGCCGTGAAGGCCGTTCTGGAGAATGCGGGCTATACCGTGGTTGGACCACTGCGCGATGCTGTGAAGGCCGCGCGGGTCGGTGCCCGCGAATGTCCCGACCTGGCGCTGGTCGACGTCAATCTCGCCGGTGGGGAGAATGGTCTGGTGCTCGCCCGCCGGTTGTGGGAGGAAAACGGCGTTCCGTCGTTGCTGATGACCGGTTTCGACCACCATGCGGCCGAAGCCCGCCAATTCGCCATGGGCCTGCTGCGCAAGCCGGTGATGCCGGACGCGCTGGTGCAGGCCGTCGGCGCGGCGGGTGAAATCCTGGGTGGCCTGCGGCCGTCTTCCACGCCGGCCGCGCTGGAAATCTTCCACGGCTCCGTCGCCACCATTGCCAGCCTGAGCGCCGCCAACCTGCCCAAGGCACGGACGGCCTGACCGGCCCCACTGGCGCATCGCCCCATGAGAACGCCCGCCCTTCGGCGGGCGTTTTCTGTTTTGCGCCGCGCGCGATGCCTGCGCTCCGGTGTGGCATCGCCGGGTCATCGCAAGCCGCGGCAGACGGCGGCGCAACCATCGCGGGCCGCCGCTGTTGGTGGGCTGGAAAGCGGGGACGGACCCGACCCCGCGCAAGATTTCGATGCTCCCCGGACCACGGCAGCCCGGCCGCCGACAGACCGGCGTCGACGGGCATGCACAGCGAAAGGAATCGTCATGAAGAGCCTGATGATCGGCACCGCCGCCGCTCTCGCCCTGCTGGCCGCCCCGGCCTTCGCCGACAGCAGCGGTTCCATCTCCGGCAGCCCCGCCGCGACCAGCGCCGGCCCAAGCACCAACGCCAACCAGACCAATCCGCCCTGCGCGCCCAACAACCCACTCGGCTGTGGCTCCATGGGCGGCATCGACAGCAACAGCGGCGCGACCAGCGGCTCGTCCACCAACGGGTCTTCGATGGGCAGCGGTTCGATGACCGGTTCCGGCTCTTCCAGTTCGACCAGCGGCATGGGCGGCAACAGCCTGGGCAACAGCGGATCCATGGGCACCGGCTCGGACGGCCCGGTCGGCACGCAGCAGCCGTCAGGCTCCATGGGCGGTTCCCGCCCGGGCACCGGCAGCACGACCCGCTGACCTTTCCTATCCCGGAAAAAGCGAAAGGGCGCGCAATCACTCGCGCGCCCTTTCCTCACGGTGCTTGCCGTCACCCGTTCTGCGACAGCAGGGCAACCGGGAGATCGGCGAACAGCGTTGCTACCATCACTGCGTCGCCGCCTTCCACCTCCGCCCCGGTCAGCCGGTTGCGCCAGCGGGCGCCGCGCGGCAGCGGGATCGCGGTGTTTCCCCAATCCGGGCTTTCGCCCAACTGCCCGACCAGCCGCGGCACCGCCACCACCACCGTATCGTCGCCGCTGCGGCGGGCGTAGGCCACCACATGGTCGGCGTGGTCGCCGGTCGCCTCCAGCGGCAGATACTCGCCCGCGCTGAAGGCCTCCGGCATGTCCGCACGGACCTCCAGGGCCTGCCGGGTCACCGCCAGCTTCACCGCACCGTCGGTCCAGCGTTCCAGCAGGGACGTCACCGTGCCGCGCTCCACCGCCTCCTCGACCTCGTCCAGCAGCTTGCGGCGGGCGTCGTAATCCACCGGCAGCCGGTTGTCGGGATCGACGAGGCTGAGGTTCCACAGCTCGCAGCCCTGATAGATGTCGGGCACGCCGGGGCTGGTCAGCTTCAGCAGGGCCTGGGACAGCCCATTGACCATGCCGATGCGCGCCAGCACCGCCTGGAAGGGCAGGAAGGCCTCCAGGAAGGCATTGCGGCGGGTCACGTCCAACGCATCGTGGATGAAGCTGACGACCGCCCCCTCATAGGCCTCGTTCGGTGCCGCCCAGGTCGAATGCAGCTTGGCCTCGCGCATCGACTTGCTCATGGCGCCGACGATGCGCTCGGCGAAGGCGGTCATCGCCGACTGGTCGATCTGCTCGACCGAGGCGCCGGTCAGCTCGGCCGGCCAGGCGCCAAGCAGCAACTGATAGAACAGATACTCGTCGTTGCGGTCGGGCGGGGCGGTGCCCTCCACGTCGCCGCGCCGGGCGCGCAGCAGGCGGCTCCAGGTCTGCACCTGCCGCTCCCATTCCTCCGGCATCTCCGACAGGGCGTAGAGACGGGCGCGGGTGTCCTCGCCGCGCTTGGTGTCGTGGGTGGTGCTGGCCAGCATGTTGCCCGGCCAGTTGCGGGCACGGTCCTGGTTGGCGCGGTGAAAGGCGGAGATGCTGACACCGAAATGGTCGGGATGGCCGCCCACCTCGTTCAGCGCCACCAGCCGGTTGTAGCGGTAGAAGGCGGTGTCCTCCAATCCCTTCGCCATCACCGGCCCGCTGTACTGCTGGAACCGCATGGCGAAGCGAGTGACCTGCTGATGGCTGTAGCCGCTCTTGGGAGCCGCCACCAGATCGGTGGTCAGCAGCCGCTGCAGGAAATCATAGACCGAGCCGTCAGGACCCTGCTCCACCCGCCGCGCCTGGGAGATCGCCCAGTCGATGTCGCGGCGGTCGAGGTCGCTCGGCACGCGACCGTCGACATAGGTGCGATAGACCGGGAAGCGGGCGATGGTCTCCTTCAGCGCCTGATGCAGGATGTTGGCGGTGAAGTCGGCGGTGGCGGGGTTGGAGCGGGCGATGCGCGACGCCTTGCGCGACAGCACGTTCAGTTCGCTCGCCATCTCGCTTTCCATGATGCGGATCTTGCACTGCCGCACCACCTCTTCGAAATCGTCGCGCCGGCCGATGAAATCGGCATAGAGGCGGGTGAAGACTTCCTCCGCCTTGGGATCGACGAACAGTCCGCCCATCAGGTTGGCGAATTCATAGCCGGTGGTGCCGTCGATCGGCCAGTCCTCGCGCAGCCGCTCATGCCGGGCGAGGATCTTCTCCACCACCAGATAGAAGGGCTTGGAGGAGGCCGCGACCAGCCGCTCGCAATAGCCCTTGGGGTCGATCAGCCCGTCGATGTGGTCGATCCGGATGCCGTCGAGCGTGCCGTCCTCCACCATGCCCAGCACCATGCGGTGGGCGACGTCGAACAGTTCCTGCTCGTCCATGCGCAGGCCGGCCAACTCGTTGATGTTGAAGAAGCGGCGATAATTGATGTCGTCGGCCGCCACCTTGAAATAGGCGACGCGCCAGTTCTGGGCGGCGATCAGCTCATGCAGATGGCCCCAGGTATCGATCTCCCCCTGATAGCCGCGAAAGACCGCAAGCCGCTGGTTGATCGCATCGGCCATGTCGGGCCGGGTCGCCACCAGTCCCGCCAGTTCCGCCTTCAGGTCGGAGGCGCGGCGAAGCTGGTGGGGGCGGGCATCCATCAGATGGGTGAAGGCGTCGGCTATCCGTTCCAGGTCGGGATGGTCGCTGCCCAGGATGATGCCGTAATCCTGCGGCCGCACCGGCAGCTTGTGGCTGTCATAGGCCCAGACGGCGAAGCTGCCGGTCTCCGGATCGAAGCGAAGCTCCAGCCCGCCCGACACCAGCACCGCGCCATATTGGTCGCCCAGGAACGGCACCAGGACCTTGCCCTGCAGATAGCGGTAGTCGGATTCCCATTCGATGTCGAAATACCCGGCATACGGGCTGTCCGGCCCCCACTCCAGGACATTCAGCCACCATTCGTTGTCGCTGCCGCCGACGCCCATATGGTTTGGGACGAAGTCCAGGATCTGGCCGAGCTTGTTGCGCTTCAGCGCCTCCACCAGATCGCGGAAGTCGTTCTGGTCGCCGACCTCCGGGTTCAGCTCGTTGTGATTGACGATGTCGTAGCCGTGGCTGCTGCCCGGCCGCGCCTTCATGTAGGGGGAGGCGTAGAGATGGCTGACGCCCAGCCGGGCGATGTAATCGGCGATGGCGGCGGTGCGGTCGAAGCCGAACTCGCCATTCAGTTGGACCCGGTACGTCGCACGAGGGATGGGCTTGCCGGCGGCGGGGGCCATGGATGTGTGCTCCTCGGAGTAGGGAGTGGCTTCTTTTGATCAGCGGCGGGTGGGGTGAGAGGACGGACGAGCCGCGGCCAGAATGTCGGCGACCGCCGCCGGCTCCGGCGCATCGGCCAGTTCCTCCAGCGTCATCGACAGCTTGCGGCGCCAGTTGGGGTACTGGTCGGTGGTGCCGGGCAGATTGACCTGATCGCGCTCGCGGGTCAGGTCGTCCAGCTGCGCCACCGCCAGTGCCGCGTTGGTGCGGGCGAGGAAGGCATGCACCGCATGGTCCAGCGCCTCGTCATACGGGCTGTCCGGCCCGAAACCGGCGGGCAGGGCGATGTCGGCGGCGCGCAGGGCATCGACCAGGGCGTTGCGGTCGGCGGAGCGGCGGGCCCGCTGCTTCTCCGCCTCGTCCTCCGCCGGATAGAGGCCCTTCTCGGCCTTCAGCACGATGTCGTCGCCCTCCCACCAGCCGCGCAGTGTGGCAAGGTCGTGGCTGCCGACGGTGGCGAGCGCCAGTTCCGGATACTCGTCAGGCCCCTTGAAGGCGCCGTCCTCCGTCCATTCGAAGAAGACGACGCGATAGCTCAGCACTCCGGCCTCGGTCATCCGCTCGCGGAAGCCCTCCGGCACGGTGCCCAGATCCTCGCCGACCACCATACAGCGGTGACGCTGGCTCTCCAGCGCCAGGATGCCCAGCAGATCCTCCATCGGATAGGCGACATAGGCGCCCTCGCCGGGCGGGTGGCCATCCGGGATCCAGTAGACATGCTGCAACGCCATCGCATGGTCGATGCGCAACGCGCCGGCATGGCGCATGTTGGCGCGCACCAGATCGATGAAGGGCTGATAGCCGGCCGCGCGCAGCGCCTGCGGATGGAAGGGCGGCAGCCCCCAATCCTGGCCGGCGGGGTTGAACAGGTCGGGTGGGGCGCCGACATGGGCGGCGCCCACCACCGCCTGCGGCGTCATCCAGGTCTCCGCCCCGCTGGCATCGGCCCCGACCGCAAGGTCGCGGTAGAAGCCGATGGTCATGCCGAGTTCGGTCGCCCGCTCCGCCGCCACGCCCAGCTGGTCGTCGGCCAGCCATTGCAGCCAGGCGAAATAGGCGACACGGTCGGAATGCTCCTTGGCGAACCGCTCCACCGCCGGTGCGGTGGCGTCATGGTACTCCGCCGGCCATTGGTGCCAATCGGCCTTGCCTTCCGCCGCGAAGCGTTCCCGCAATGCCTGGAAGGTGGCGAACCGCTCCAGCCCGATGCCGCTTTCGGTCCAGAAGGCGTCGAAGGCGGCGCGCCGCGCCGGCTTGGCCGAGGTCTGGAAATCGGCGAAGAGCTTTTCCAGGATCGGCAATTTCAGCTTGGCGACCGCGGTGTAATCGACGTGGGAGGCGGAGCGCGCCGCCTCCAGCGCCTGCCGGAACTCCGGCGAAGCCACTTGGCGGCGCATGTCGGCATCGTCCAGGAATTCCGGCACGGCGGTGACGTCGATGTAGAGCGGGTTCAGGAACAGCCGGCTGGCCGGGGAGTAGGGGCTGGCATGGTCTGGATTGTCGAGGAACAGGGCGTGCAGCGGGTTCAGCCCGATTACCGCCGCCCCGCGCGCCGCCGCGATGTCGGCCAGCGTCCGCAAATCGCCGAAATCGCCGATGCCCCAATCATGGTCGCTGCGCAGGGTGTAGAGCTGCGCCGACAGGCCCCACAGCTTCTCGCCCACCAGCATCGGCGTCGGCAGATGGCAGCGGGCGGGCGCAAGGATCAAGCGGGTTTCCGCCACGCCATGCTCGGTCTCCACCCGCAGCGTGTGGTAGCCGGCCTGGGCCAATTTGCCCAGCGGCAGGCGCCGCTCGGCATAGGTCACGTCGCCGGCGGCGATGCAGCGGCAGCGCGGCAGGCTGGCGAAGCCGACGACGCCGCTCTGCGTCTCCCCGCTTTCCAGCGCCAGGGTATAGCGCAGGGTCCGGGTGCCGTGGGGCAGGGTGACCGGCACGGTGACCGCCGCCCCGGCCCGGCGGACCACCGCCGGGGGCAGGGCACGGCCATACTCCTCCTCGTCCAGCCGGTCGAGATGGGCCAGCGCGGCGGCCTCGTCGCCCGCCTCCACCCCCATCGCCGATAACAGGGCGCGGATGGTCTCCTCGCTGGCGGTCACGGTTTCCCCGGCGGCGTTGTCGAAGGAGCGTTCCACCCCCATGCGGTCGGCCAGCCGGTCGAGCGCCGAGGCCTCCTCCAGCCACAGCACCACCGACCAGGGGCCGAGCCTGTCGCCCGTCAACCCGTCGCCTTCGGTCCACAGCACGCGGCCCGACGCCTCCGGGAAGCCGGCGGCCGGCGTGTCGCCGAGATTGGCGAAGGCATGCAGGCCGCTGCCGTCGCCCAGCTTCCAGCAGACCGTCAAGCCGGTCTTGCCAACCGCCTTATGGCTCGACGCACCGCCGGGAACCCCATCCAGCCGCGGCACGATCTCCGCCCGGCGCGTGGCGAGAGCGCGGCGATACCAGTCGAGCCAGCCGGCATGTTCCGCCTGTCCGCGGGCATCCCAGTCCAGCTTCGCCGACTCCGCCGTCTCCAGCGCGGTGGGGTCGGGAATGCGGGCGCGGGCGTCGGGATTTTGGAATTCGGGGAACTTGGCGAACTCCTCCGCCCGGCCCCTGCGCACCGCTTCCGCCAGCTCCTCGCCGAAGTCGCAGAAGAAGGGGAAGGGTTTGGCCGACGCCCATTCCTCGCCCATGAACAGCATGGGAATGCCGGGACCCAGCAGATAGAGGATGGTGGCGGCGCGCACCGCCTCGGCCTTGGCGATGTGGGTGATGCGCTCACCGAAGGCGCGGTTGCCGATCTGGTCGTGATTCTGGATGAAGGTGACGAAGGCGGTCGGCGGCAGATGGGCCGACGGTTCCCCGCGCAACTCACCGTCGCGGTAGGCCGACGGGTCGCCCTGGAAGGCGAAGCCCTCGGCCAGCGCGCGGCCCCATTTGGCCGGGTCGTGGGCATAGTCGGCGTAATAGCCGCCATCCTCGCCGGTCGCCGCGCTGTGCAGGCAGTGGTGCAGGTCGTCGTTCCACTGGGCGGTGTGCCAGCGGGGATCGCCCTCGCGGTGGCGGGCCAGGAAACGCGCTTGGTTGGCGTCGTTCTCCAGCACCAGATGGACATGGCGCTGGTTCTGGAAATGGCCGTGCACCCGCGCGGCCAGCTCCTCCAGCACATGGCGGTCGCTGTCGTCGATGATGGCGTGGACCGCGTCCAGCCGCAGGCCGTCGAGGTGGTATTCCTCCAGCCAGTAGAGCGCGTTGTGGACGAAAAAGTCGCGCACCGGCCCGCTGCGCTCGCCGTCGACATTGATCGCCGCGCCCCAGGGCGTCTTGTGGCGGTCGGTGAAGAAGCTGTCGGCGAAGGCGTGGAGGTAATTCCCCTCCGGCCCGAAATGGTTGTAGACGACGTCGAGGAAGACCATCAGCCCACGGGCATGCGCCTCCTGCACCAGGGTCTTCAGATCCTCAGGCCGGCCATAGGCGCTGTCCGGCGCGAAGGGCAGCACGCCGTCGTAGCCCCAGTTGCGCGAGCCGGGGAAGTCGGCCACCGGCATCAACTCGATCGCGGTGACGCCCAGTTCGACCAGATCGTCCAGCCGCTCGATGGCGGACAGGAAGGTGCCTTCGGGCGTGAAGGTGCCGACATGCAGCTCGTACAGCACCGTCTCGTGCCAGGGCCGGCCGGTCCAGGCGGCGTCGGTCCAGGCATGCACGCCGGGGTCGATCACCTCCGACGCGCCATGCACGTCGTCCGGCTGGAAGCGGGAGGCCGGATCCGGCACCGCCAGCCCGTCCGGCAGGACGAAGCGGTAACGGCTGCCCGCCTGCGCCCGCGCGGTGGTCAGGCTGAACCAGCCGTCATGCTGACCCTCCATCGCCAGCGGCGGCCCGCCATCCTCCAGCGACAGCAGGACGGACGCCGCCGTCGGCGCCCACAGGGAGAAGCGGACGGACCCGTCGGCCTGCACCTCCGCCCCGAAGGGCATGGAATGGCTGCGGCGGCGCTCGTCCACAGGGGGAATGCGGTCACGGTCGCGGCTGGCGATCTCCGGGCCGGCATCGGCGCGGATGATGGCGGTGACGCCGGCCAGCGGGATCCCCACCCAGCCCGGCCGGTTGGCCAGCTCGTATCCGACCTCGTACAGCGCCTTTTCCAGCAGGAACAGCTTCAGCAGCACCGCGGCAGCATGTGGGTCGCGCGGAAAGCCGGGGCAGTCGCCGATGGCCGTGCGGTAGCCGTCGAGGAAGGCGGCCGACGCCGCCCCCTCCCACCAGGACAGCCACGCCGTGCGGGCATCGCGCGACGGCCCGTCGAGTCCGGACGGCATCGCGTCGCGCGCCATGGCGGCGGCATAGGCGATGGAGCGCAGCATGCCGGCGACGTCGCGCAGGATGCAGTGCTTGGCCCGCCGTTCGGCCAGCGGCCGCATCGGCTCGCCTTCGAAATCGACGATCTGCACGTCACCGCGCGACACCAGCACCTGCCCCAGATGATAGTCGCCGTGCAGCCGCATGGCGCTGAGATCGGCGGTGGCGGGGATCAGCGCGTCGATCTGCGCCATCACCGCCGCCTCGCTGGCGGCGAGCGCCTTGGCCTGTGCGGCAATCGCCGGGTCCAGCGACCGCTTTTCCGTTTGCCCGGCAGCGCGCAGCCGCTCCAGCACGCGCTTCGCCAGGGTCCGTACGCCGCCCGCCCACTCCTTCAGCCGCTCCGCCGTCGCCGGCTCGGGCGTGAAGGCGTCGCCGCCTCCGGGGGTGGCGAGCGCCCGATGAAGCTCCGCAGTCCGCTGTCCCAGCAGGCGCAGGAAGCCGACGCTGTCGGCATCGGCGGCCTGCGCCGTCTCGCTGTCCTCGAAGCGGGTGACGCGGTCGTTCAGATAGCCGGTGACGTGGCCCCAGGCGTCTTTCGCCTCCGGCACCAGTTCCTGCATCACGCACAGCGTGGTGGAGCCGGAGCTGTTGGCGCGCTCGACCCAACCCAGCAAGGCCGGCGTGTTGGGGAACTGCGCCACCTCGGTCAGGAAGCGGCTGACCTCCAGTTCGGGATGCATGCCGGGTTCCAGCTTGCGCAGGCCCTTCAGGATGGCGGCGTCGCCGATGCGGATGGAGGTGTTCGACTGTTCCGCGGTCATCCGATGCAGCGGGGCGTCGGTGTGCAACCGTTCCGCCATCGCCTCGCAGGCGCGGGTGTGGCCGGCGGTCAGGCCGGGGGACAGCGCCGTTTCACTGGGTTCGGGATCACGCTTCAGAATGGCGCCAAGCAGCGCGCGGACCACGCCGTCATCGGCATAGCCGTCGCGCAGGCGCCCCGGAACCGTCAAATCCTTGGAACCTGCGATCACCGACGAATCCTCGCCGGTGCCGCGGTCGAGGATCAGGGGAAGCTGGTAGAGCTGCGGCTCCCGCCCCGGCGGCTCCACCCGCAAAAGGCAGAGCTGGGCCTGCGAACCGCCGGCGAGCGGCAGCGGCAGGGCATCGACGATGCGCACGACCGGCCGTCCGGCGTCCTTCGCGGCATACCAGCGGCGGGTCAGAAGATGGTCCGGCAGCAGATCGTCCTGAAGGCGGGACAGGATCCCGCTTTCCAGCGGGTTGGCCAAGACATTCGGCTGGGCATGTGGCTGCGGCGCGGTGGGCACGAGGGCTCCTCCCCTGTTGAGCGCTGGGTGGCACGTCGCTCAAACAGCACGGCGGGGAGAAATTCCCGCACCCGCGAAGCCGCTTCCACGAACGACCGCGCCCTTCTCCCGAAAGAGTGGTCAGACGGTCCGCGGGTGATGCGGCAGATGGGCGAGGCGGCCGATCCGCTCGGCCACCTGCAGGGCCTCGACCACGTCGTCCAGCCGACCGTCGCGCATCAGATTGTGCGCGTGCGTGTTCAGCGCGGCGACGACGGCCCGTTCATCGGACACCCCGCGGGCCGGCTTCCCGTCCGGATCCAGCACGGTGGCGCCAAGCGCCGCCATTGCCTCCGCGGTCAGGTTCACGGCCTCGGACAGGGCCTCTTCGTCGTCATCCGCGGCGGTCAGGATCGGTTCCAGAAGCTCCGCAAGGAGACGGGGGGTCATGGTGCTAATCCT
>CBIHQY010000077.1:0-15442 GCA_966212305.1 uncultured Azospirillum sp. | reverse complement strand
TCATCTTCAAGATGGAGAGCCACAACCACCCGTCCTACATCGAGCCCTACCAGGGCGCGGCGACGGGCGTCGGCGGCATCCTGCGCGACGTGTTCACGATGGGCGCGCGTCCCATCGCCAACATGAACGCGCTGCGCTTCGGCTCGCCGGACCATCCCAAGACCCGCCATCTGGTGTCGGGCGTGGTCGCCGGCATCGGCGGCTACGGCAATTGCGTCGGCGTGCCGACCGTGGGCGGCGAGACCAACTTCCACCCGGCCTATAACGGCAACATCCTGGTCAACGCCATGACCGTGGGCGTCGCCAAGACCGACAAGATTTTCTATTCGGCCGCCGCCGGCATCGGCAATCCGGTTGTCTATGTCGGCTCCAAGACCGGCCGCGACGGCATCCACGGCGCCACCATGGCGTCGGCCGAGTTCACCGAGGATTCGGAGGAGAAGCGCCCGACCGTGCAGGTCGGCGACCCCTTCACCGAAAAGCTGCTGATCGAAGCCTGCCTGGAGCTGATGGAGACGGACGCCATCGTCGCCATCCAGGACATGGGCGCGGCCGGCCTGACCTCCTCCTCGGTCGAGATGGCCGGCAAGGGCGGTCTGGGCATCGAGTTGGCGCTCGACACCCTGCCGATGCGCGAACAGGCGATGACGCCCTATGAGATCATGCTCTCCGAAAGTCAGGAGCGCATGCTGATCATCCTGAAGCCCGGCCGCGAGGAGGTGGCGAAGGCCATCTTCGACAAGTGGGAGCTGGACTTCGCCGTCATCGGCCATCTGACCGACACCGGCAACCTCGTCATCAAGATGTATGGCGAGACCTGGTGCGACATGCCGATCGCCCCGGTGTCCAACGCCGCCCCGGAATACAACCGCCCGTGGGAGCCGACGCCGAAGGCGACCGACCTCGACGACAGCGCGCTGGCCGGCTATTCCGCCGATCTCGGCGACACGCTGACCAAGCTGTTCGGCTGCCCCGATCTGGCTTCCAAGCGCTGGATCTGGGAGCAGTATGACAGCCTCGTCGGCGGCGACACTCGCTTCATGTCGGGTCAGGCCGACGCCGCGGTCGTCCGCGTGCCGGGCCAGACCAAGGCGGTCGCCATCACCACCGACTGCACCCCGCGCTACTGCCTGGCCGATCCGGTCGAGGGCGGCAAGCAGGCCGTGGCCGAGGCGTGGCGCAACCTGTCGGCGGTGGGTGCCCTGCCGCTCGCCATCACCGACAACATGAACTTCGGCAACCCCGAGAAGCCGCGGATCATGGGCCAGTTCGTCGGCGCCGTTCAGGGCATCGGGGAGGCATGCAAGGCGCTGGACTTCCCGGTCGTGTCGGGCAACGTTTCGCTCTACAACGAGACCAACGGCGAGGCCATCCTGCCGACCCCGGCCATCGGCGGCGTCGGCATCATGCCGGATGCCATGATCGCGGTCGGCATCGCCTTCAAGAATGAGGGCGACGTGATCCTCGCCATGGGCGACACGAAGGGCCACATCGGCCAGTCGATCTTCCTGCGCGAGATCCTCGGCCGCGAGGAGGGGGCTCCCCCGCCGGTCGATCTGGCGGTGGAGCGCCGCAACGGCGACTTCGTCCGCGGCCTGATCCATGAAGGTCTGGTGGTGTCGAGCCACGACGTCGCCGACGGCGGCGTGATCGTCACCATCGCCGAAATGGCGCTGGCCGGCGGCATCGGCGCCTACCTGACCGGCTTCGACGGCGCCAGCCCGCGCGTTCTGTTCGGCGAGGACCAGGGCCGCTACGTCCTGGCCGTCCGTCCGGACGTCGCCGCGACGGTGCAGGAGAAGGCCAAGGCCGCCGGCGTTCCGGTCAGCGTGTTGGGCGAGACCCGTGGCACCGCGCTGTCGGGCCGTGGCGGCGACATCGTTTCGCTGAAGCGCCTGCGCGAGGCCAACGAAGGCTGGCTGCCGACCTACATGGCGGCTGAGCTGTAAGACGGCCGAACGGTTGGACGGCCGAGCAGTAGGATGGTTGGCGGGGTCGCTTCCTGTGAAGCGGCCCCGTCCGTTTTTCGGCGATCATTCCTTGCCGAACGTCCGCCATCGTGTACATACCGAAGGATCGCGCTAAACTCGCCATCCAAAAGGGGTTGGATCGGCGTATCAATGCGCCTGGAGGCGGGGGAATGGGGTTTTCAGTCACGTTCTGGGGCGTGCGCGGCACGATTCCCTGCCCGATGGCCTCGCATCTGGGATTCGGCGGCAACACCGCTTGCGTCGAAGTGCAGGCGGGAAAGCAGCGGATCATCATCGACGCCGGAACCGGACTGCGAATGCTGGGCCGCAAGCTGTTGGCCGAGGGGGTGACCAGCGCGACGCTGCTGCTGAGCCATACCCATCTCGACCATATCAGCGGCTTTCCCTTCTTCGCGCCGGCCTACACCAAGGGGTTCGACCTGCGGGTGGTCTCCGGCCATCTGGCCGGCAGTCCCGACATCGAGTCGGTGATGGCGCGCCAGATGGAACGGCCGCTGTTCCCGGTGCCTCTGCGCACAATGGGCGGCAACCTGAGCTTCCTTGAGGTGCCGCCCGGCCACAGCTTCAAGCTGGAGGGCGGGGTGCGCATCCACACCGCGGCGCTGAACCACCCCGACGGCGCCACCGGCTACAGGATCGAGTATCAGGGCCGGTCGTTGGCCTATGTCACCGACACCGAGCATGTGCCGGACCAGCCCGACCGCAACATTCTGAACCTTGTCGATGGCGTCGATCTGCTGCTCTACGACTCGACCTACACGGACGAGGAATGGGCGCAGCGCGTCGGTTGGGGCCATTCCACCTGGATGGAGGCGGTGCGGATCGCCCGCGCGGCCCATGTGAAGACGCTGGGCCTGTTCCACCACGATCCCGACCACGACGACGCCACCATGGAGCGGATCGAGGCGGCGGCGAAGGCGGAGTTCCCGAACTGCTTCGCCGCGCGCGAGGGAACCACCATCTCCCTCGACTGACTTTCCCTGCGCATCGGGCATTATGACCGCCACCATCCTGATTCTGTTCACCGCCACCTATCTGGGCATGGCGCTGGGACGGTTCCCCGGTCTCAGCATCGACCGCACCGGCATCGCGCTGGTCGCGGCGATCCTGCTTCTGGCGGCCGGTGCGCTCGACACCACGCAGCTGGTCGCGGCGGTCGATTTCCCGACGATCTTCATCCTGCTGGGGCTGATGATCCTGTCGGCGCAATATGCCGGCAGCGGATTCTACGACTGGTGCGCGCTGAAGGTGGCGCAGGCGGCGCGCTCGCCGGCCCGGCTGCTGGCGGTGATCGTGCTGGTCGCCGGCGGCTTGTCGGCGGTGCTGGCGAACGACGTGGTTGTCTTCGCGATGACGCCGATGCTGTGCCTGGGGCTGCAGGCGCGCAAGCTGGACCCGCGACCCTACCTGATCGCGCTCGCCGGGGCGGCCAATGCCGGATCGGCGGCCACGCTGATCGGCAACCCGCAGAACATCCTGATCGGTCAGGTCGGGCATCTCGATTTCTGGCGTTTCCTGGCGGTCTGCGGCGGGCCGGCATTGGCGGCCATGGCCATCGTCTACGGCACCGTCTGGCTCGTCTGGCGCGGGCGTTTCGGCATGCCGCAGGAGGGCGGGGGACAGGTGGCGCCGGTGGCGCTCGACCGCTGGCAGTTGGGCAAGGCGGTGGCGGCGACGCTGGTTCTGCTGGTGCTGTTCACCCGCGACATTCCGCAAGAGCATGCGGTGCTGCTGATCGCCGGCGTGATGATGATCAGCCGCCGCATGGCCAGCCGCGACATGCTGGGGATGGTGGACTGGCATCTGCTGGTGCTGTTCGCGGCACTCTTCGCCATCAACCACGCGCTGGGGCTGACCGGCATCCCGGCGGCCCTGGTCGGCGACCTGCAGGCGGCGGGATGGCTTCCCGACCGGCTGGCGGTGATGCTTCCGCTGGCGCTGGCCGGCAGCAACAGCATCGGCAACGTGCCGGCGGTGATCCTGCTGCTGGCCGCCTGGCCATCGCCGCCGGAGGGCGCGCTCTATGGTCTGGCGCTGCTGTCGACGTTGGCCGGCAACCTGCTGCTGCCGGGCAGCCTTGCCAACATCATCGTGGCGGAGCGGGCTGCTGCTGCGGGTGTCCGGCTGGGCTTCGTCGAGCACGCCCGCTGCGGCGTGCCAATGGCGCTGCTGTCGATGGCGCTGGCGGCGGTCTGGCTGTGGGCCGGCGGCTGGATGGGGCTGTGACCCGTCATCTGTGACCTGTGACCAGCACGTGACTTTCAGGACCGCAAGCCCCTTCTTCCGGGTGCGACAAATGGGGTACTCTGTTCGTGCACCGATGTATGTGTGCCGGGGTGGGGGAGCGCTGTGGGTCTGGTCGGCCAATTCCTTGAATTTATCGAAAGTGCGCCGAACCGCTCGCTGCGATCGCTCAGCGATCGGGTGCTGCGCAAATGCCGCGACCTGACGGGGGCGGAGGCCGGCACGATCTTCATGCTGCGCGGGCAGGGGCGACATCGGAATCTGGAGGCGGTCAGCGCCCAGAACGACGTGATCCGCGCGAAACCGACGCTGTTCTCCGTGCCGGTAAGCCAGGCTTCCATCGTCGGCTATGTCGCGGCGACCGGAGAGACGCTGCTGCTGGAGGATGCCTACGCCATTCCGGAGGAGCGGCCTTACAGCTTCAACCCCGCCTTCGACCAGCGCACCGGTTTCCGCACCCGTTCCATCATGGCTTTTGCGCTGAAAGGCTTCCGCGACCGGCCGATCGGGGTGGTGCAGCTGATCAACCGCCGCCCGGTGGAGGGGCCGCCCGCCTTCCTGCCCGAACATGAGCAGATGATCGCCCCGGTCAACCACATCGTCGGCCGTGCGCTGGAGCGGGCGGCGACGCTGGAGCGCCTGACCGAGCGTAACCGCGCCCTGACCCGGGAGCGCCGCCGCGTCGCCGAGCTTCAGGCGGAAACGGAGCGCGCCTTCATGGTGTCGGTCAATCTGCTGGCCCGCGCCGCCGAGGTGCATGACGAGGACACCGGCAACCACATCCTGCGCGTCAACGAATATTCCCACGCGCTGGCGACCTGGGCCGGCTGCAGCCGCGCCTTCTGCAACGAGATTCGCTTTTCCGCCGCCCTGCACGATGTCGGCAAGATGAGCGTCGATCAGGCGGTGCTGCACAAGAAGGGCCGGCTCGACGACCGTGAACTGGCGGAGATGCGGCGCCATCCGGTCTACGGCCACGACATTCTGGTCGCGTCGGACCGGCTGAAGATGGCCGCCGAGATCGCGCTGTTCCACCACGAGCAGTGGGCCGGCACCGGCTATCCGCGTGGCCTGAAGGGGGAGGAAATCCCGCTGGCCGCCCGCATCGTCGCCATCGCCGACTGCTATGACGCCCTGCGCAGCGCCCGGCCCTACAAGCCGTCATTCAGCCACGCGAAGGCGGTCGACATCCTGCTGAACGGTGACGACCGCCTGGATCCCAGCGTCCATTTCGACCCGCGCCTGCTGTCGCTGTTCGCCGGCCGCCATGCGGAGTTCGACGCGATCTGGGAGCGGCTGAAGGATCAGGAGAAGGTCGCGGTCTGAGAAGCCGGCGGATCACTCCGCCGGGTTGGTCGCGGCGAGCGCACGGCGGCGGACCCAGCGGAAGCTCTTGATCCCGATCCACAGACCGCCGATGGCAAGGCCGGTCAGCAGCAGGATCTTCGGGCCGTCCTCGCCGATGGCGGCGGCGGCTTCACCGAACAGGTAGCCGGCCCCAGCGAAGGTCCAGGCCCAGATGCCGGCGGCGATGAAGTTCCAGAACAGGAAGCGGGACCAGCGCATCCCGGAGGTGCCGATGGCGACCGACGCGATGTTGCGCACGCCATAGAGGAAGCGGAAGACCAGAATGAAGACGACGCCGTATCTCTCCAGCCAGCCCAGGACCCGGCAGGCATGGGCATCGGCGGACGGAAAGCGCGCCAGGGCCTTCTTGCCCCAGCGGCGGCCCAGCCAGAACCAGACCTGATCGCCCATGAAGCTGCCGATCCACACCGAACCGACCAGCCAATACAGATTCACGATGCCAAGTTTGGCGCCCATTCCGCCGAAGATTACAAATGTTTCACCTTCAAAAAAGGCCCAGATAAAGGCCATCGGGTAAAAGGCGTTCCCCCATTCCTGCAACCAATTGATCCAGTCCAAAGACCCCTCCGGGAGACGTCGCTTGTGGGTTCGGCGGGCCCGGTGGCGCTTTGTAACCGCTATATTGTGCGATGCGGCATGTAGAGCGTGGGCTGGGACAGATCATGACATAAAGTCCCGCCGTTTGTCTCGGAAACTTTATTGACTAAGGGGCCGCCCCAACGGTGGAACGTGGCTCAGAAGTCGTCGCCGGACAACTCGCCGACAGCCTGCCGGGCGGCGCGCAGAAGGGCGGGGTTCGGCTCCATCGGGACATCCCCATCCTCGCCGTCGGCATCGCTGCGGTCGGGGGCGGCGCGGCGTTTCAGTTCGCGTGCCGCCTCGATCAACAGATGGGCCAGCCGCTGATCGGGCAACGCCTGCACCAGCGCCCGAAGCTCGGGATTGGACAGCGCGGCCGGATCGAATGCCGGGGGCGGCGGTGGTGGGGCAGGCGGGGCGAGCGGCAGGGTTGCGATAGTTGCCGCCATCGCCGCCGCCCTGGGGAGAGGGGCTGCCTCCCGCACCACATCGACCGCGACCTGGGCGGCCATCGTCGAAGCCGTGGCACCCGTTGCGGCAGCCCGCGCCCGGCGCGGCTTGCGCGCCGGTTCGGTCTCCGGCAGATCGTCGAACAGAAGCCGTTGGACGCTCATCGCTGCGGTTGTCCCCTGCGCTCCGCCAATATCGCCGGCGCTTCGCGCACCGGCCATTCCATGTTCACCCGCGGTTTGCGGTGTGTTCTCTTTTCATTCTAGGAAGAGCGTCGGGTTTGTCGAGCGGATTCTGCCGGCTATGTCCGACGGCTATTCTTGGGGGCCATGCTGAGCGGCCATCGCTTCCAGGAAGCGTTCGGGCCGCAGCACCCGCGTTTGGCCGGCTTGGCGTACCGAAAGAAGCTGGCGGTCGACCGTCACCAGCCAGGGGACCGATCCGCCGACCGCCGCCGCCAGGAACATGTCGTCTTCCGGATCGCGGCACAGGCGCCCGACCACGGCGGGGACGACCAGCGTCGTCTCCTCCCTGATGCGAACCAGGAAGGCGCGGCGATCTGCCGCGGCGGCGTAGCGGTCGAAGGTCGGCCGCATCAGCACCTCTTCCAGTTCCGCCAGCGTTTCGGTGCTGCCGACGAGGCCTTGGTCGGCCCGCACCCGTTCCACGCAGCGGCGGATCGCGTCGTGTCGGCGTGCCGCGGCATCTCCCAGCAGCGCATAGGCAACCAGGATGTTGGTGTCGAGCACGGCCCGGATCGGTGGCTGAACCGAGGGGCGAACCGCGTCGGGGGCGGCGGAGTCGCGGCTGAGCATTGATATATTGCTGGACCATCGCGGTTGAAGTTGTCGGGGCCGAAGCGAAGCGTCTGTTGTGGGCAGGGGCGCTTTGCGGTAAGAAGCCCGCAAGGTGTGAACGGAACCTTTAGGACGGAAGTATCGGCATGACCAGCATCCTCGTCGTCGACGACAGCCGACTGGCGCGCAACATGGTCTCCAGCGTCATCGCCTCTTTGCGGCCTGATTGGACCATCGTCACCGCCGCCAGCGGCGAGGAGGGACTGGAGATCGTCGGCGACGTGCCGCCGGTTGCCGCCATCGTCGATTACAACATGCCGGGCATGGACGGGCTGGCTTTGGCCGAGCGGCTGAAGGAGCGCTTCGTCGGCCTGCCCATCGGCCTGCTGACCGCCAACGTGCAGGACACGCTGAAGCGCAAGGCGGAGGCGCTGGGCGTCCGTTTCATCGCCAAGCCGATCACCTCGGACAAGATCCGCGACTTCCTCGCCGCGGCCGGGCAGTGACGCCGATGGCCGACTCCACATCCGCCGGCCCGGCATCGGAAGACCCGCTCCGCCTCGACGCCGACGAGGCGGACGCCATCGCCGAGCTGTTCAACATCGGCATGGGCGAACCGGCCGCCGCGCTCAGCTCCATGCTGGGCGAGGAGGTGCATCTGTCAGTGCCGTCCTTCGCGGTGTCGACCCGCGCCCGCATCACTAGCGAGGTGGGCGGCGAGTTGGAGGACGATCAACCGGTCTGCGCCGTGCGCGGCGCCTTCACCGGCCCCTTCACCGGCGAAGCGCTGCTGATCTTCCCGGAACGCGGCACGCTGGCCCTGGTCGGCCGCCTCGTTCCCGTCGATCCCGCCGCCGAGGCGCCGGGCGAGATGGAGCAGGACGCGCTGACCGAGATCGGCAATATCATTCTGAACGGTTGCCTCGCCAGCTTGTCCAACCTGATTGGCGGCGAACTGTTGGGCGCGGTTCCGGGCTATGGCACCGGCGCGCCGTCGGCGGTCATCGGGTCCGCCACCGACCCGGTGCTGTTCGTGCGCATCGACATGGCGCTGGCTGCCGGCGATGCCAGCGGTCACGCGCTGTTCCTGCTGGATATCGCCTCGCTCGATGCCTTCCGCGAGGCGATCCGGCGGGCTTTGGCGGGGTTGTGAGGGGGCGGAGTTAGACCCCCACCTATCCCCCCCGCTCTCAGCGGGGGAGGATTAAGGTGGGGGTCTAGCTCCCCCCAGCCTCACCCCTCGATCTTCGAGAAGTCGGCCACCGTATTCAGCGTCGTGCGGATCTGCGTCAGCAGGCGCAGGCGGTTGGCGCGCAGGTCCTTGTCCTCCGCGTTCACCGTGACCTTGTCGAAGAAGGCGTCCACCGGGCCGCGCAGCTTCGCCAGCACCGCCATGGTGCCGGTGAAGTTCTCCGCGTCCAGCAGCGGCTTGGCGGTGGCCAAGGCCTCGTTCAGCGCGGCGAACAGCGCCTTTTCCTCATCCTGGACCAGACGGTCGGCATCGACCGGCTGGTCGAAGCTCGCGCCGTCCTTCTTCTCCTCGATGCGGACGATGTTGGAGGCGCGCTTGTAGGCTGCTGCCAAGTTGGCGCCCTCGTCGGACCCGACGAAGGTCTGCAACGCCTTCACCCGTGCCAGCAGCCGCACCAGATCGTCCTCGCCGCCGAGGGCGAACACGGCATCGACCAGATCGTGACGGACGCCCTGCTCGCGCAGCACCACCTTCAGGCGGTCGGCGAAGAAGGACATCAGGTCGCCGCCGACACTGCCGGCCGGGGCGAAGCCGCTGACCGTGTAGGCGCCATGGGCGGCGGCGAACACCTCCGACAGCTTCACCCGCAGGCCGTTCTCCAGCACCAGCCGGATCACGCCCAAAGCCGCACGGCGCAGCGCATAGGGGTCCTTAGAACCCGTCGGCTTCTCGTCGATGGCGAAGAAGCCGACCAGCGTGTCGATCTTGTCGGCCAACGCCACCGAAACCGAAACCGGCGCGGTCGGGCAGCTGTCCGACGGACCCAGAGGCTTGTAATGATCGGCGATCGCGTTGGCGACGTAGGCGCTCTCGCCCTGGCCCAGCGCGTAATAGCGGCCCATGATCCCCTGAACCTCGGGGAACTCGCCGACCACCTCGGTCACCAGATCGGCCTTGCAGAGCAGGGCGGCGCGGCTGGCGGCGTCGCTGTCGGCACCGATGGCGCGGGCGATCTCGGCGGCAAGCAACTGCACGCGGGTGACCTTCTCGGCCACCGTGCCCAGCTTGGCGTGGAAGGTGATCTTTTCCAGCGCCGGGACGCGGGCTTCCAGCTTGGTCTTGCGGTCCTGGTCCCAGAAGAACTTGGCGTCGGACAGGCGGGCGCGCAGCACGCGCTCGTTGCCGGCGACCACGGCCTTGCCGCCGTCCAGCGTCTCGGTGTTCGCCACGACGATGAAGCGCGGGGCCATCCGGCCCTCGGCGTCCAGCACGGCGAAATACTTCTGATGGGTGCGCATGGAGGTGATGAGCACCTCCGACGGCACGTCCATGAAGCTCTCGTCGATGCCGCCCATCAGTACGACCGGCCACTCGACGAGGCCGGCGACCTCCTCCAGCAGGGCGTCGTCGGGCGACAGGGTCAGGCCCTGGGCCTTGGCCAGCGCCTCGGCGTCGGCCTTGATCTTGGCCTTGCGCTCCTCACGGTCGAGCACGACCTTGGCGGCGCGCAGCTTTTCCTTGTAGTCGGCGAAGCTCTCCACCGTGAAGGCGTCGGGCGCCAGGAAGCGGTGGCCGCGGGTGCCGTTGCCGAAGGCGATGCGGCCCTGGGTGCCGCCGATATCATAGCCCCCGTCGAGCACGCGCCCGCCAAAGATGGCGATGATCGAGTGCAGCGGACGGACCCAGCGCACGGTGCCGGTGCCCCAGCGCATCGACTTCGGCCAGGGCAGCTCGGCCATGGCGGCGGGGATGATCTCCGCCAGCACTTCGGCAGTCTCGCGGCCCTTCTTCTCGGTCACCGCGAAATAGAAGATGCCCTTGCCGGTGTCGCGCTGCTCGCACCGGTCGAGGCTTTCGAGTCCGGCCGACTTCAGGAAGCCGGCGACCGCCTGCTCCGGCGAGCCGACGCGCGGACCCTTCTTTTCCTCGCGCACGTCGGCGGTGCGCTCCGGCAGCCCGTCGACCACCAGGGCCAGACGGCGCGGGGTGGAGTGCGCTTCGGCCTTGGCGAAGGTCAGGCCATTCGCCGCCAGCTTGTCGGTGACGAGGCGCTTCAGGTCGTCGGCGGCCCGCGCCTGCATGCGGGCGGGGATTTCTTCGGAGAAGAATTCGATCAGGAGTTCGGTCATGGGATTACTTCGCCCCCGTCCAGGCTTCACAGCAGGCCTTGGCCAGCGTGCGCACGCGGCCGATATAGGCGGCGCGCTCGACAACGCTGATCACGCCGCGGGCGTCCAGCAGGTTGAACAGATGCGACGCCTTGATGCACTGGTCATAGGCGGGCAGCGCAAGGTTCTGCGCCACCAGCGCCTGACACTCGGCCTCGGCATCCTTGAAATGCTGGAGCAGCATGTCGGTATTGGCGAACTCGAAGTTATGCTTCGAGTATTCGATCTCGGCGCGCTTGAACACGTCGCCGTACTTCACGCCCTGGCCGTTGAAGTCCAGGTCATAGACATTCTCCACGCCCTGCACATACATGGCGAGGCGCTCCAGCCCATAGGTCAGCTCGACCGCGACGGGGTCGCATTCGATGCCGCCGACCTGCTGGAAATAGGTGTACTGCGTCACTTCCATGCCGTCGCACCACACCTCCCAGCCCAGGCCCCAGGCGCCCAGGGTCGGGCTTTCCCAGTCGTCCTCGACGAAGCGGATGTCGTGCAGCGCCGGGTCGATACCGATGGCGCGCAGGCTGTCCAGGTAAAGCTCCTGCGCGTTGGCCGGCGAGGGCTTCATGATGACCTGGTACTGGTAATAGTGCTGCAGGCGGTTCGGGTTCTCGCCATAGCGGCCATCCTTCGGCCGGCGCGACGGCTGGACATAGGCCGCCTTCCAGGCATCGGGACCCAGCGCGCGCAGCGTGGTCGCCGGGTGGAAGGTGCCGGCGCCGACCTCCATGTCGTAGGGCTGCAGGATGACGCAACCCTGCTCCGACCAGAACTGGTGGAGCTTGAGGATCAGGGCCTGGAACGACAGGCCGCGGCGGTCGGCGGAGTTTCCGCCGTCGGAAGTCCCGATCTGGGAGGCCATGGACGGTCCACAATAGAAATGTTGAAAACGCGCCGCACGATAGGCGGGTGCCATCGCCAAATCAAGGCGCAGCGCGGAACTCGATCAAGCCGCTGCGGTCAGCGGCCGTAGGGGCAGGCGGGGCGGCCGCAGGACACGGCGGAGCGGGGGGCGACATAGGCGCCGCACTCCGGACATTTCTCCATGTCCTCCGCCTCCACGGCGTAGGCGCCGGCATCGCGCCGTCCGGACTGGCTGGGGCCGGACTGGTTGGGGCCGTCCTGGCGGCGGGCGGCGGTGCGGGCGCGGCCGATCTCCTGAACGCGGTTGATCCAGCGCCAGCCGTACCAGACCGCGCCGATCACCAGCGCAAGGAGAATAATCTTGGACAAGGATATCATCGCCGGCAACCCGTCTGATCTCCCGGGCATTCAGCCCGCGGGCGACGGGAAGTCAAGAGAATAGGGTGGAGACGGAAAGGGCGGGACCGCGGCGCGGGTGGCGGCGGCCCCGTCTGGCCGCTTTACTTGGCGGCGACCGCCGGGCGCCAGCTGTAGACCGGGATGACACCGTAAGTGCGGGTCATGTCGGCCTGCCGCACGCTGCGCACCAGCACTTCCGCACCGGTTGCGACGCGGATGTCGGTGCCGAGCAGGCCGCAGTCCTCCGGCACGATGTTGACGCACTGGGTGGCGTCGACCCGGCTCAGCACGATGTCGAAGGGCAGGCCGTTGCGGGCATAGACGCCGAGCAGGCCGGGGGCGGAGGTCGCCGTACGCAGCGTCACCACCCCGGCCGGCAGCGCGCGGTCGCTGGCCGCGGTCGGACGCTGGTTGTGGCTTTCGTCCCACACGGGCTGGCCCGAGGAATCCAGCTTTGACTGCGCTGCGGCACCGCCGCTGAAGCCGGTGAGGGCCAGGGTCGCGCCGCTTACCGCCGTCAGGGCCAGAACCGCCATCCGAAACCGCGACATCATCGTACTCCGTTCTTGTGTCCGTTCTTCTTGTCCCCCCGGTCGCAGGACCGGGAGGCGCGCTACTATATGGGATGCCGGGCGCGCCGCTACCCTAGCCCAGAACGCCTAGGGTGTTCCGCTTAGATGAAGGGGTAGTACCGACAGTTCGTTCTGGACGGAAGGCTGATGCCTGTGAATGATGATTCGTCCATGCGTTGTCTGACACGGTGCCGCTATGTGTTTTCGGTTGTCGATTATCCTCGAACTATCCGTGACGCCGCGATTCCTCAAAAAGGATATTCCCGGCTTCGGTTCGCCGTTTTCCCGGTGCTTTCCGATCGGCGACGGTGGCATCCATGGGTGAACCGATGCTGGAAACCGCGCGCCTGATCCTTCGGCCCACGCATGCGGAGGACTTCGACGCCTGGGCTGGGATGATGACGGATCCCCAGGCGACCGTCTTCATCGGCGGCCTGCAATCGCGTTCCGTGGCATGGCGGGGGTTCGTCGGCATGGCCGGTGCCTGGGCCATCCAGGGCTTCGGCATGTTTTCGGTGATCGAAAAGGACAGCGGCCGGTGGGTGGGGCGGGTCGGTCCATGGGTGCCGGAAGGCTGGCCAGTGACGGAGGTCGGTTGGGTTCTTCCACGCGACTGCTGGGGGCGCGGCTATGCGATGGAGAGTGCCGTCGCGGCCATCGACTGGGTGTTCGACCATCTCGGCTGGACCGAGGTCGTCCATTCGATCCACCCGGACAATGCGGCCTCGCAGGCCGTGGCGTGTCGGCTTGGTTCCCGGATCCGTGGGTCGGGTCTTCTGCCTGAACCGATGGTCCCGGCCGAGGCCGATTTCTGGCGCCAGACCCGGGAGGAGTGGTTCGGCGGCGGTCGCGCTCAAGCAGTCCGGTCGCTGCAGAGTCAGGCCTGCTGATCCGATGGCCTGGCGGTAGCAATATCCCCGCACCGTACAACTTTTTTAGCTTGTTCGAGGCTGAGCCTTCACAGTACCGTCGTCATGTCCGCTGGAACTGGCGGACATGAATTGTGGAGGCGATGAACATGGCCGACTCGACGGCTCTCGATCTCTTGAAGTCCCTCGCTACCGACCATGGCTTTCGCAGCCAGTTGCAATCGCTCGACGCACAGGGGAAGCGCGATCTTCTCCAGCGTTGCGGCTTCGGAACGCTGACGGCGTCCGACATGCGCACGGCTGCTGCAAACGTCTTCGGCACGCAAGCCGAAGCTACTCCGGCTGTTGCTTCCAACCTCGCTCCGAGCGCAGGCATGGTGACCGATGTTGCCGCCAGCGCGTCCGCGATCGAGACGGCCGACGGTCGTGCACTGGCTCCGCGGCATGTTGCGATGAGCGCGTCCGCGATCGAGACGGCCGACGGCCGTGCATTGGCTCCGCGGCATGTTGCGATGAGCGCGTCCGCGATCGAGACGGCCGACGGCCGTGCGCTCGCTCCGCGGCATGTTGCAATGAGCGCGTCTGCCATCGAGACGGCCGACGGTCGCGCACTGGCTCCGCGGCATGTTGCGATGAGCGCGTCTGCGATTGAAACGGCCGACGGTCGCGCACTGGCTCCGCGGCATGTTGCGATGAGCGCGTCTGCGATTGAAACGGCCGATGGTCGCGCGCTCGCTCCGCGGCACGTTGCGATGAGCGCTTCTGCGATTGAAACGGCTGATGGTCGCGCGCTCGCTCCGCGGCACATTGCGATGAGCGCTTCTGCGATTGAAACGGCTGATGGTCGCGCGCTCGCTCCGCGGCACGTTGCGATGAGCGCGTCCGCGATCGAGACGGCTGATGGTCGTGCATTGGCTCCGCGGCATGTCGCTGCCAGCGCGTCGGCGATTGAAACGGTCGATGTCCATGTGATGGCGTCGTTTACCGCTAATTTCAGCGGTGCCTCCGCCTCTGCTTATCAGAAGGCCGCCTGAATTAAGGAACGGTAATGGGCGGGCTGACTGGAGCAATGCCGTGTCGCTCCAGTCGGCCTGCCGTTTTTGACACTAGTTTATCGCGGCTACCGTTTTGTCTTTGCATGCCGCTCTTAACATTTGGCGAATTGGATCAATGGGCGGCGTTTTTTTGCGAATTCGTGGAGTTTCCGTCGCCTGACTGGACAACGGCTCAATATCAAGTTTATGCGCGATTCATCGAAAGCCGCAGGATTTTGGTAGAAACTGACTCGATTGCCTATGCTATTGGTTTAGCTGTTGCTCAACGATAGTAACAATCGAATTGGCAGTCCCGTTGCAGGAGGGGCCAAATGGCCAGCGAACAGGCTCTTGACCTTATAAAGCGTCTCGCCACCGATGGCGGATTTAGAGATCAGTTGAACACGTCGGATATTGCCGGCAAGCAAGCGCTTCTTGCGCAGGGCGGTTTCGCCGGAGTAACGGCGGAGGATGTGCGCTCTGCCGCGGCCGAGGCATTCGGCAACCTGTCAGACGAGACCGGTGTCGCAACGGTCGCTGAATCGATTGCCAATGCGGCGTCGGCTGTTTCGCTGGCCGGCGTTGCGCTTCCGTCCTTTGCCGGCGCGGGCATGGCCGGGCACGCCGCCGCAGGCGCACCGTCGCCTGGGGCCAGCGCCGCCGGCATGGCTGGGTTTGCCGGGGCGGGCGCTGCCGGCACCGCCGGGTTTGCCGCGGCGGGCGCTCCGTCTCCTGCGTTCAGCGGCGCTGGTATGGCCGGGTTCGCCGCGGCGGGCGCTCCGTCTCCTGCGTTCAGCGGCGCTGGTATGGCCGGGTTTGCTGCGGCGGGCGCTCCGTCTCCTGCGTTCAGCGGCGCCGGCATGGCCGGGTTTGCTGCGGCGGGCGCTCCGTCTCCTGCGTTCAGCGGCGCCGGCA
>CBIHQY010000076.1:0-16578 GCA_966212305.1 uncultured Azospirillum sp. | reverse complement strand
AAGCCCGTCTGCTGGGCCGCTTCAACGGCGCCCTGCTGGGCACCGGCGACATCAGTCTCGGCTGAACCTCGGCAATGGCCTGAGACAAGGGGAGGGGCGCCTTCGGGCGCCCCTTTCTTTTTGTGCTTCCACTCTGGGCCGTAAGGTAAGCGGTATTCTGAGCGCACCTTGTTTGATGGGACCGGTATGGAGCGCCTCTTCCGGATTGGATGATCGGGAGATCGGTTTGTGTCTACGCCCGACCTTATGCTTGGCCCTGAGCCCGTGCGGGTGCGCCGCATGGAGGTGATCACGGGAGATGCCGGACGCCGGACCTGATCGGCGGACGCGAAGGCGTGGATCCTAGCGGAGGCGGCGTGGCCCAGGGCTGTTGTTGCAGGTGTGGCTCGGCGCCATGGATTGCGGCTACAGCAAGTCTTCGGCTGGCGGCGGGTAGCTCGCGCCGCCGGTCATTTCCAGGAAGAGGACATGGTGTTCGCGCCAGTGGTGCTGGATAGCGTTCCACCCTCACCCATGCTGAAGCAGCCACCAAGCATCGAGGTGCAGATCGGCGATGCCGTTGTCCGCATGCCGGCTGGCATGGACAGCGCCACCGTCAAGGCGGTCCTGCACGCGGTGAGGTCAGCGCGGTGATCGGCATCGAAGGGACGGTGCGAGTTCTGGTCGCCGCCAAGCCAGTGGATTTCCACAAAGGCATGGATGGGTCGGCTGCCCTGGTCCAGCAGCAGTTGGGAACCGATCTCTTCAGCGGTGTTGTCTCCGTCTTCCGCTCCAAACGAGCCGATTGGGTGAAGCTCCTGCACTGAGACGGCACCGGCTTGGTTCTTATCTCCAAGAGATTGGAAGCCGGGCAATTCCACTGGCCGGCGATCCGCGATGGTGTGAACCGACTGACACCAGCTCAGCTCTCAGCACTCGTTGAGGGTTTGGACTGGACCCGGGTCCGGGCCGTGCGGGTGTCTCGGCCGACGTCCACTGGCTAAACTGCGACACAGCGGCTCGGCTACTGCTTCGGAGGCGAAGACCCCGGGCGGGGAGGCTATACTGGCGGACGTGACGGCCGCGCATGAAACCCTTCCCAGCGATTCTGAAGAGTTGTGTGCCCTGCTGCTGGGCGAACGGGCTTAACATGCCACGGAGCTGATGATGGCCCGCTCCTCGGTCGTGGAGGAGACCGCCCGACGACGCCAAAACATCCGGGAACTGCAGCGTTATCGCTTTGGCCGCCAAGCTGAGCCACTTTGCCGACGTGCTGACCAGACTCGCCGGCGGCCACCCGATCACCAAGCTCGATGAACTGCTGCTCTGGGCCGACACCCAGCAAACCAAACCCGCCGCCGTCTGAGAACACCGCTTGCCGTAAAGGGCTATTTGGTTACAGAAATTTGAAAAATTCTATCTTAAGCCGATTGAGACAGAATGTCAACCGTATTTATCGAGATAATTATAGTAATGATGAGGAATTCATAAGGAAAAGTGATCGTGCTTATGAAGAGTATGGAGCCTGCGTGACAGTTCAATTTCTGCACTATTGCTATAAAATCTCCGGTAGATAGTTATTAAACGCTCCATAATATCTTCATGATAGGCAGAAATCATATAAAAGTTTTGGTGAATTTTCCATATATGCGCATGGGTTGTAAAAAACGCGTCACCGCAGAGGGAGTACGCGAAATGGGGGGGCCAAAAACTAAACTTTGCGTAGATACCTTGTCGGGAATCCTAAATTCCGCTCTAATTTTTTACGATTTGCATACTATAATATGTATGAACGGATAATTTAAGGCTTTGCTCGAGAGATATCTATTGCGTATGTACGAAAAGTAGTAAAATAATGCGGCAATCGTCCAGTAAGAATATTGCTTTCGAATGATTTCTCCACACCAGAACAGAGGATGGCGCTAAGGAATGGTTGGTTCCTCGCTTCATTCAACCGACCGCTGTTGCAAGAGCGTCGTTGCGCCTTTCCTTGCGGATCGGTCCGATTCCCTGAAATGGGAATCTCTGCCCTGCCCTTCGGCCTCGCTTCGGTAGAGACGTGGCCTGATCGTCAGAGTTTCCTCCAAAACCGCAATGGTAGCGCGAGCCACCATCAGGGTGGCCCTTCCGCGAATACTCCCCCTTTGGCCGGGGGACGCCGTTGGCACGGTGGCCACCGAAGCTCTCTCCATCACCGCGCTGCTGGATGGGTGAGGTGCCCCGCCCCGCAAACACCTGTGATGATCAAATTAGGGAAATCCCACGATGAACGGTACGAGCGGCAACGATACCCTCTATGGCACCACAGGGAACGACGCTCTCTACGCTGGCGAGGGTGATGACGAACTCCACGGCGAGGCTGGCGACGACACGCTCTCAGCCGGCTACGGCAACGACTCTGTCGAAGGCGGCGACGGCAACGACTACATCGGCGGCAATCCTGGTCGCGACACGATCTGGGGTGGCAACGGCGACGATCTGATCTATGGCGGCAGCGGCGGCCTGCATGACGGACCCGACGGCGCGGACTGGATCGCTGGCGGCGACGGCAACAACACATTGATGGGCGATGGCGGCAACGACACCATCTACGGTGGCGCCAACAACGACCTGATCTATGGTGGCTACCGCAGCGGCGAAGACGATGGGACGAGCGACGACGACACCATCATTGCCGCCGAGGGCAACGACACCGTGTATGGCGGCCGCGGCAACGACACGATCTCGGGCGGCTATGGCGACGACTCCGTCGAAGGCGGCGACGGCAACGACTACATCGGCGGCAATCCTGGTCGCGACACGATCTGGGGTGGCAACGGCGACGATCTGATCTATGGCGGCAGCGGCGGCCTGCATGACGGACCCGACGGCGCGGACTGGATCGCTGGCGGCGACGGCAACAACACATTGATGGGCGATGGCGGCAACGACACCATCTACGGTGGCGCCAACAACGACCTGATCTATGGTGGCTACCGCAGCGGCGAAGACGATGGGACGAGCGACGACGACACCATCATTGCCGCCGAGGGCAACGACACCGTGTATGGCGGCCGCGGCAACGACACGATCCAGGGCGGCTATGGCGACGACTCCGTCGAAGGCGGCGACGGCAACGACACGATCCAGGGCGGCTACGGCAATGACACGCTGATCGGTGGCACGGGCAATGACTGGCTGGACGGGCAGTTCGGCTCGAACGTTCTCGACGGCGGCGACGGCGATGATTCTCTGTACGGTGGCGACGGCAACGACGTCATGCATGGCGGCAGCGGCGGCGACCACATTGAGGGCCGGGACGGCAACGACACCATCTATGGCGATGACGGCGACGACCGCCTGCATGGTGGTCTGGGCTCCGACTACATCGACGGTGGCGCCGGCATCGATACACATTTCTATGCGCAGGCCACCGCCGCCGTGAAGGTGGATCTTAGTGCCTCCACGGGGTATGGCGAGACCGGCGGCTACCGGGACACGCTGATCAGCATCGAGGGCATCGAGGGGTCGAGCTACGATGACACTCTGATAGGCGGCAGTGCCAGCGAGGAGTTCTGGGGTGAGCAGGGCAACAACCTGTTCGTCGGCAGTTCCGGTGCCGACACTCTGGTCGGCAGCACCTACGGCCATGACACGGTCGATTACTCGGGATCCAGCGCGGTCGATGTGACCTTGAAGGACGGCGGCAATTGGGACGGCCTGTACCCGATCGATCCGTCGCTGAGCAACACCCGTCAGGACGCGATGAGGTGGATCGACGCCCGGACCAACAATGGAGCCCTGTACAGCACCGGCAGCGGCGGTCAGGCCGAGGGCGACCGGCTATGGTCGATCGAGGAAGTGATCGGATCGAGCGGCAACGATACCATCCGCGGCAGCAACGCCGCCGAAACCCTGCGTGGCGGCGATGGCGATGACAGCCTTCAGGGTGGCGGCGGCGCCGATCGGCTGGAGGGTGGCAGCGGCAACGACACGGCCAGCTACACGTCCTCCTTGGCCGGAGTGACGGTCAATCTGGCGACCGGCGCGACGAGCGGTGGCGATGCCCAGGGCGACACGCTGGTCTCCATCGAGGGGGTGGAGGGGTCGGCCTACGCCGACAGCCTGACCGGCGCGGCTGGAAGCGAGACGCTGCTCGGCGGGGCCGGCGACGACACGTTGGCTGGCGGTGCCGGAGCCGATCGGCTGGAGGGTGGCAGCGGCGCCGACCTGGTCAGCTACACGGCCTCTTCGGCAGGCGTATCGGTCAACCTTGCCACCGGCACTGGTTCTGGTGGCGACGCCCAGGGCGACACGCTGGTCTCCATTGAGAAGGTGGAGGGCTCAGCCTACGCCGACAACCTGACCGGCGCGGCTGGAAGCGAGACGCTGCTCGGCGGGGCCGGCGACGACACGTTGGCTGGCGGCGGTGGAGCCGACCTGATCGACGGCGGGACCGGCGGTGACACGGTCAGTTATGCAGCATCCTCGGCCGGAGTGACGGTCAATCTGGCGACCGGCGCGACGAGTGGTGGCGATGCCCAGGGCGACACGCTGGTCTCCATTGAGAAGGTGGAGGGGTCGGCCTACGCCGACAGCCTGACCGGCGGCGCCGTCAATGAGACTCTGCTCGGCGGAGACGGCGACGACACGCTGGAAGGTGCCGCCGGAGCCGACCTTCTCGACGGTGGTGACGGCATCGACCGGGTCAGCTACGCCGGCTCGGCGGAGGCGGTAGCCATCGACCTTTTCGCTGGTTCGGCCAGCGGCGGCGATGCCGAGGGCGACATGCTGATCGGCTTCGAGGTGGTCGAGGGATCGGCCTATGACGACCTGCTGAGTGGCGGGGACGGCAACGACACCCTGCTCGGCGGCGGCGGCGGCGACACGCTGAATGGCGGCAACGGCGACGATTGGTTGGATGGGGGAGCCGGTGACGACACGCTGGATAGCGGCGAGGGCAATGACTGGTTGGACGGCGGAGCCGGCGACGACACGCTGTATGGCGGCTTCGGCAGCGATACGCTGCTCGGCGGTGCCGGCAACGACTGGCTGACGTTGGGCAACGACCACGATGGCGACGTTCTGGACGGCGGCGAGGGTGACGACACGCTGATCGGCGGCATGGGCGCCGACCGGCTCGACGGTGGGGCTGGGATCGACCGCACCAGCTACACGACCTCCGAGGGCGGGGTGACGGTCAATCTCGCCACGGGGTTGGCCAGCGGCGGCGATGCCGAAGGCGACACGCTGGTCTCCATCGAGGTGCTCGATGGCTCGGGTTACGCCGACAGCCTGACCGGCGGCGCCGGCAACGAGACGATCTACGGGGGCGACGGCGACGACACGCTGGAAGGTGCCGCCGGAGCCGATCTTCTCGACGGTGGTGACGGCGTCAACTGGGTCAGCTATGCCCATTCGGCGGAGGCGGTAACCGTCGACCTCTCTACTGGTTCGGCCAGCGGCGGCGATGCCGAGGGCGACACGCTGATCGGCTTCCAGGGGGTCGAGGGCTCGGACTACGCCGACAGCCTGACCGGCCGCGAGGGCTATTATGACACGCTGCTCGGCGGGGCCGGCAATGACACCTTGGTCGGCACGGCGGGCGGCGACTGGCTGGATGGCGGGACCGGCAGCGACATGGCCAGCTATGCTGCCTCAACGGCCGGGGTGACGGTCAACCTGGCGACCGGCTGGGGCAGCGGCGGCGACGCAGATGGCGACACGCTAGTCGACATCGAAGGACTGGAGGGCTCGGCCTACGCCGACAACCTGACTGGCGGCGAGAGCGATGACACTCTGCTCGGCGGGGCCGGTAACGACACGCTGCAAGGCGATGGTGGCAACGACCGGCTGGATGGTGGCAGTGGCGACGACGTACTGGACGGCGGTGACGGTGCCGACACCCTGACCGGCGGCGAGGGCAACGACAGTCTGATCAGCGGCGAAGGCGACGACACTCTGCTCGGCGGGGCCGGCAACGACACGCTGCAAGGTGATGGTGGCAACGACCTGCTGGAGGGCGGAGCAGGCGCTGACCTTCTCGACGGCGGTGACGGTGCCGACAGCCTGACCGGTGGCGATGGCAACGACAGCTTGACCGGCGGCGAAGGCGACGACACGCTGCAAGGCGGGGCCGGCAATGACACGTTGCAAGGCGATGGCGGCAACGACCTGCTGGATGGCGGCAGTGGCGACGACGTACTGGACGGTGGGGCACTTGCCGATTGGCTAAACGGTGGTGACGGTGCTGACCGGCTGGATGGCGGTCGGGGGGATGATACATTGCGCGGTGAAGCCGGTAACGACACCCTAACCGGCGGTGCCGGAGCCGACCTTCTCGACGGCGGGGCGGGCATCGACCGCGTCAGCTACGCCGGCTCGGCGGAGGCGGTGACTGTCGACCTCTCCACCGGTTCGGCCAGCGGTGGCGATGCCAAGGGCGACATGCTGATCGGCTTCGAGGTGGTCGAGGGGTCGGCTTACGCCGACAGCCTGACCGGCGGCACCGGAAACGACACGCTGCTCGGCGGGGCTGGCAACGACCGGCTCGACGGCGGTGACGGAAACGACCGGCTCGACGGCGGTGACGGTTACAACACGCTACTCGGTGGGAATGGCAACGACACCCTGAACGGCGGGGGCAGTGCCGACCGGCTAGACGGTGGTGACGGTGACGACACGCTACTCGGCGATGGTGGTCACGACACGCTACTCGGCGGGACTGGCAACGACATCCTGGACGGCGGGGGACTTGGCGACTGGCTAGACGGTGGTGACGGTGCCGACCGGCTCGATGGCGGTGTCGGCAACGACACGCTACTCGGCGGGACTGGCAACGACACCCTGGACGGCGGGGGATCTGAGGACCGGCTAGACGGTGGTGACGGTGCCGACCGGCTCGATGGCGGTGACGGTGACGACACGCTACTCGGCGGGACTGGCAACGACACCCTGGACGGCGGCGCCGGCAACGACTGGATGACGGGTGACGACGGCGATGACAGCCTGCTCGGTGGCCTGGGCGCCGACCAGATGGCCGGTGGTGCCGGCAATGACGCTCTGGCCGGTAGCGACGGCAATGACACGCTGACCGGCGGTGCGGGAGCCGATCGTCTTGACGGCGGGGCCGGGATCGACCGCACCGACTACACGGCCTCCGCCGCCGCCGTGACGGTCGATCTTGCCACCGGGTTGGCCAGCGGCGGCGACGCAGAAGGCGACACGCTGGTCTCCATCGAGGTGCTCGAGGGGTCGGCCTACGCCGACAGTCTGACCGGCGGCGCCGGCAACGAGACGATCCTCGGCGGGGCTGGCGACGATACGCTGAAAGGTGCCGCCGGAGCCGACCTTCTCGACGGCGGGGCGGGCATCGACCGGGTCAGCTATGCCGGCTCGGCGGAGGCGGTGACCGTCGACCTCTCCACCGGTTCGGCCAGCGGCGGCGATGCCGCAGGCGACACGCTGATCGGCTTCGAGGTGGTCGAGGGGTCGGCCCATGACGACCTGCTGACTGGCGGGGACGGCAACGACACCCTGCTCGGCGCGGATGGGGGCGATCGGATCGACGGCGGCGCCGGCGACGACTGGCTGGACGGCGGCGCCGGCAACGACACGCTGGATGGCGGCGAGGGCAACGACACGCTGAATGGCGGGTCGGGCGACGATGAGCTTCAAGGTGGCGAAGGCGACGATGGACTAGACGGCGGCGAGGGCAACGACCGGCTGTCCGGCGACGAAGGGGACGATACCCTGACCGGCGGAGCCGGGAACGACACGTTGCAGGGCGGTTCCGGATCGGATCGGCTGGACGGTGGCAGCGGCAACGATTCTCTCGTCGGCGAAGCGGGCAACGACACGCTGACCGGCGGTCTTGGCAACGACACGCTGAGGGGCGGGGCCGACAACGACCGGCTCTTCGGCGGGGAGGGTGCCGACACGCTGATCGGCGACAGTGGGAACGACACGCTTGAGGGCGGAGTGGGCGCCGACCGGCTCGACGGCGGCACCGGCACCGATATGGCAAGCTACGCGGCCTCCGCGGCCGGGGTGACGGTCAGCCTGATGACCGGCCTCGGCCTCGGAGGCGACGCGGAGGGCGACACGCTGGCCGCCATCGAAGTGTTGGAAGGCTCTGCCTACAACGATAGCCTGACCGGCAGCGCCTCGGCTGACACTCTGCTCGGCGGGGCTGGCGACGACACGTTGGTCGGCACGGCGGGCGCCGATCGGCTGGACGGCGGGACCGGCAGCGACATGGCAAGTTATGCGGCCTCAACGGCCGGGGTGACGGTCAATCTGGCGACCGGCTCGGCCAGCGGCGGCCATGCCCAGGGCGACACGCTGCTTTCCATCGAGGCGGTGGAGGGCTCGGCCTATGCCGACAGCCTGACCGGCGGTGCCGGCAACGACACGCTGATCGGCGGGGCTGGCAACGATACACTGATCGGCGGTGCCGGAGCCGACCTGATCGATGGCGGCAGTGATAGCGATATGGCCAGCTACGCCGCGTCCTCAGCCGGGGTCACCGTCAATCTGGCGACCGGCACAGGCAGCGGTGGCGACGCCGAAGGCGACACGCTGGTTTCCATCGAGGTGGTGGAGGGGTCGGTCTTCGCCGACGCTCTCACCGGCGGCGACGGTGCCGAAACCCTTTTGGGCGGTGCCGGCGACGACACGCTGCATGGCGGCGGCGGCAACGACGTCGTGGACGGCGGGTCGGGTGACGATGAGCTGTGGGGCGAAGACGGGGCCAACACCCTGCTGGGTGCCGACGGCAACGACTGGCTGCGCGGCGGTGCCGGAGCGGACAGCCTGGACGGCGGCGACGGCGACGACTGGATGACGGGCGATGACGGCGACGACAGCCTGCTCGGTGGCCTGGGCGCCGACCAGATGGATGGTGGCGCCGGCAATGACGCTCTGGCTGGTGGCGACGGCAACGACACGTTGACCGGCGGTGTGGGAGCTGATCATCTTGACGGCGGGGCCGGGACCGACCGAACCAGCTACACGGCCTCCGCGGCCGGGGTGACGGTCGATCTCGCCACGGGGTTGGCCAGCGGCGGCGACGCCGAAGGCGACACGCTGGTCTCCATCGAGGTGCTCGATGGCTCGGGCTACGCTGACAGCCTGACCGGCAGCGCCGTCAACGAGACGATCTACGGCGGTGACGGCGACGATACGCTGGCCGGCGGCGGCGGGGCGGATTGGTTGGATGGCGGGGCGGGCATCGACCGTGTCAGCTACGCCGGCTCGGCCGAGGCGGTGAACATCGATCTGGGGAGCGGTCTCGCCACCGGCGGTGACGCTGCCGGCGACACGCTGGTATCGATCGAGATCCTGGAAGGAAGCAGCTTCGACGACACGCTGACCGGCGGCATCGGTGACGATACCCTGATCGGCGGGGCCGGCGGGGATGTCCTGATTGGTGGAGATGGCTTCGATGTGGTGAGCTACGCCGGGGCATCATCGGGCGTCGCCGCCAGCCTGAAAGACGGACTCGGGACCGAGGGCGAAGCCGAAGCCGACCAGCTTTTCGATGTCGAAGGCCTGGAGGGGTCGGCTTACAACGATGCTCTGACCGGCAGCGACTACGACGACCGGCTTCGTGGCGGTGGAGGCAACGACACTCTCACAGGCGGCGACGGCAACGACACGCTGGAAGGCGGTGCTGGCAACGACCGGCTGACCGGAGGCAGGGGAGCCGACACCTATGTCTTCGGGCGGGGCGGCGGCAACGACACCATCGTCAACACCCACACCGACAGCGCCACCGACACCCTGAGCTTCCTGGAAGGTGTGGATTATGATCAGCTCTGGTTCAGCAAGACCGGAACCAACCTGAAGGTGTCGGTCCTCGGAGGCACGGAGACGGTGACGGTGTCGAACTACTTCTCCGCCAGCAATCCTTCCCCCAACCGGGGGCTAACCATGCAGACGCAGGATGGCCACACCCTGACCGACGCGGGTGTCCTTCAGCTTGTCAGCGCGATGGCGGCCTTCGCGGTGCCGGCGGGAAGCGAAGCGGACCTCCCGCCGGACATCCGCCAGCAGCTTGAGCCGTCACTCGCCACCGCTTGGCAAACCACGTGAGCCGTGTGCCCGTGCAGGGCGCATGATGTTCCGGCCGTGGCCCTGGTGAGACCCCCCAGGGCCACGGGCCTCTTCCCAGGCTGTTCCATCCACCCATGAAGATCCTGTTCATCCACCAGAACATGCCGGGCCAGTACAAACATCTGGCCCGGTCCCTGGCCGCCGAGGATGGCAACCATGTCATCTTCGTCACCAAGCGCAACGACCGTCCGATCCCCAACGTCCGCCGGATCACCTACCGGACGACGCGCGAGCCCCATAAGGAGACGCACCCTTATCTGCGCTCCAGCGAGGGCGCCATCCTGCACGGCCAGGCGGTGGCCCGCGCCCTTCTGGATCTGCGTCGCGAGGGCTTCGTTCCGGACATCGTCATCGGCCATCCCGGCTGGGGGGAGACGCTGTTCGTCAAGGATGTCTTTCCCAATGTGCCGTTCCTGAATTATTGCGAATTCTACTACCGCTCCTCCGGTCAGGACGTCGGTTTCGATTTGTCCAGACCGCCCGGCCTCGACCGCATCCTGCGCACCCGGATCAACGCCGGGCCTCTCCTCCAATCGCTGGAGGCATGCGACCGGGGGATGGCCCCGACCGAATGGCAGCGCAGCACCCACCCCGCCGTCTTCCAGCCGAAGATCGCAACGATCCACGACGGGATCGACACGGCGGCCCTGCGCCCCGATTCTCATATCCGCGTCACCCTGCCCGGCGGCGGGGTGCTGACCCGCGACGACGAGGTGGTGACCTATGCCGCCCGCAACCTGGAACCCTACCGGGGCTTCCCCTCTTTCATGCGCGCGGTCCCGCTGATCCTGGAGAAACGGCCCAACGCCCGCATCCTGGTGATCGGGGCCGACGGGGTCAGCTACGGCGCGCCGCCGGACGATGGGGGGTCCTGGCTCGACACCATGCTCGCCGAGGTGCCGGTGGACCGGTCGCGGGTCCATTTCCTCGGGCATCTGCCCTATGACGGGCTGCTGGCGGCGCTGCGGGTGTCGCGCGCGCACATCTACCTGACCTATCCCTTCGTCCTGTCCTGGTCGATGCTGGAGGCGATGGCGCTGGGCTGCGTCGTCGTCGGGTCCGACACCGCGCCAGTTCGCGAGGTGATCCAGCACGGCCACAACGGCCTGCTGGTCGACTTCTTCTCGCCCCAGGCCATCGCCGATACGACCGCCGCCGTGCTGGCCGAACCACGCGGGTTCGCCGGCCTCTCGCGCGCCGCGCGCGACACCGTGGTCGCCGGTTACGACCTCGCTCTCTGCCTGCAGCGGCAGCGGGCGCTGATCGACCTCATGACTGGGCGCGACTGGCAACGGGTGTCCGCCGGCGCGCCTGCGGCCATAGCCCTCACCGAAAGCCGGACGCCCGCGCTCGCCGGCAACGATCGGGAGGGTCCATGACCGAGTCCCTGCCCGCAGCGGCTTCCCTGCCCGACACCGCGCTCGGCAGCTTCGTGCTCCTCCTGCGCTTCCACGGGATTCCGGCCGACCCCGACCAGATCCGCCACCAGATCGGCCACAACCGCGCCGGCCGGATCGCGATGGCCGATCTGCTGCGGCTGGCCAAGAGCCTGCCGCTGAAGGCGCGGCTGGTCCGCACCACGGCCGAGCGGCTGGCGAAGACCCCGCTGCCGGCGATCGCCGGCCTGCGCGACGGCGGCTGCGTCCTGCTGGCGAAGGCCGACGCCGACCACGTGCTGGTGCATGATCCGCTCGCCGGCCGTCCGGCCCTGGCGTCGCTGGCCGACTTCGCCGGGCGCTGGGACGGCACTTTGCTGCTGGCCAGCCGCCGCTCGGCCCTGTCGGATCTGTCGCGCCGCTTCGACCTGAGCTGGTTCGGGGGCGCTGTTCTGAAATACCGCCGCCTGCTCGGCGAGGTGCTGGTCGCCTCCTTTTTCCTCCAGCTCTTCGGGCTGGTGTCGCCTCTGTTCTTCCAGGTCGTCACCGACAAGGTACTGGTCCACCGCGGCCTGTCGACCCTGGATGTGCTGGTGGTCGGGTTGATCGCCATCGCGCTGTTCGAGGCGATCCTCGGCGGCCTGCGGACGTATGTCTTCGCCCACACCACCAACCGCATCGACGTGGAACTCGGCGCCCGCCTCTACCGCCACCTGCTGGCCCTGCCCATCGCCTATTTCCAGGCGCGCCCGGCGGGTAGCAGCATCGCCCGCGTGCGTGAACTGGAAAATGTCCGCCAATTCCTGACCGGTTCGGCGCTGACCCTGATCCTCGACCTGTTCTTCACCGTGGTGTTCCTCGCGGTGATGCTGCTCTACTCGCCGGCGCTGACCCTGCTGGTCGCCGCCAGTTTGCCAGTCTATGTGCTGGTCAGCGCGTTGGTAACACCGGTCTTCAAGGCGCGCCTTGCCGAAAAGTTCGCGCGCGGCGCCGAGAACCAGTCCTTCCTGGTCGAAAGCGTCACCGGGGTCGAAACCCTGAAGGCGATGGCGATCGAACCGCAGATGCAGCGCCGCTGGGAGGAACTGCTCGCCGGTTACGTCGCTTCCAGTTTCCGCGTCCTGACGTTGGGGAACTGGTCGAGCCAGGGCATCCAGCTCGTCAGCAAGATCGTCACCGCCGGGATCCTGTGGTACGGCGCGCGACTGGTGATCGAGGGGGCGCTGAGCGTCGGCGAACTGATCGCCTTCAACATGCTGGCGGGCCGCGTCGCCCAGCCGGTGCTGCGGCTGGCGCAGCTGTGGCAGGATTTCCAGCAGGCCCGTGTGTCGATCGAACGGCTCGGGGATATCCTCAACACCGCGACCGAGGATGGGACCAACAGCCAAACCTCGCTGCCGCCGGTCCGCGGCGCCATCGCCTTCGAACGCGTCGGCTTCCGCTACCGGGCAGACGGCCCGGAGGTGCTGCGCGATGTCACGCTGCGCATTCCTGCCGGCCAAGTCGTCGGGATCGTCGGCAGCTCCGGTTCGGGCAAGAGCACACTGTCCAAGCTGCTCCAGCGGCTTTACGTTCCCGAGCGCGGCAGCGTGCTGGTCGATGGCGTCGACCTGTCGATGGTCGACACCGCCTGGCTGCGGCGCCAGATCGGCGTGGTGCCGCAGGAGAGCGTCCTGTTCCATCGGACGGTGCGCGAGAATATCGCGCTCGCCAACCCGTCGCTGCCGATGGAGCGGGTGGTGGAGGCGGCCCGGCTGGCCGGCGCGCACGAGTTCATCCTGGGTCTGCCCAATGGCTATGACACGCTGATCGCCGAACGCGGCGCCTCGTTGTCCGGTGGCCAGCGCCAGCGCATCGCCATCGCCCGCGCCCTGATCAGCAACCCGCGCATCCTGATCTTCGACGAGGCGACCAGCGCGCTCGACTATGAGAGCGAGACCATCATCCAGGAGAATATGCGCCGCATCTGCAAGGACCGCACCGTGCTCATCATCGCCCACCGGCTGAGCACCGTCCGACAGGCCGACCGCATCGTCACCATCGAGCAGGGTGCGGTGGTCGAGGACGGATCGCATGACGAGCTGCTGCATCGTGGCGGCCGCTACGCCACGCTCCACCGTGTCCAAGCGGGAGGCCATCTTGTGCGCTGAAATCATTTCCCTGCGCTCCGCCATCCGGGCGAAGGTGGAGGCCGGCCGGCTCGAACGGGAATTTCTACCGGCCGCGCTGGAAATCATCGAGACACCGCCATCCCCGGCTGGCCGCCGGATGATGCTGACCATCTGCGCGGCCTTCGCGTTGGCCGTCGCCTGGGCCTGCTGGGGCGAACTGGACATCATCGCGACGGCGTCGGGCCGGATCGTCGCCAGTGGTCGCAACAAGACCGTGCAACCTTTCGAACGGGGGGTCGTCCGCACCATCCATGTGCGGGAGGGGCAAGCCGTCAAGGCGGGCGATCCGCTGGTCGAGATGGATCCGACCACCAGCCAAGCCGAGCGCGAGCGGATCGGTGCGGCGCTGAAGGCTGCGCGCCTGGACGCCGCCCGTTTGGAGGCTGTCCTGCTCGACGACGAGGCAGCGTTCCGGCCATCCGACGAGGCCGGTCCCGAGGCGATCGCCCTGCAGCAGCGCCTGCTGACCGACACGTTGGCCGGATACAGGGCGCTCGTCGCGCGCCTGGAGCAGCAGATCGCTCAGAAGATCGGCGAGCGGGCGACCATCATCGCGACGTGCGAGAAGCTGGAAGCCGCCTTGCCGCTGGTGCGCGAGCGTGTCGAGGCGCGCCGGTATCTGGTCGACCGTGAGGTTGGATCGCGTCTGACCCTGCTTTCCGAGCGTCAGGAGCTGTCGAACACCGAACGCGAACTCGCCGTGCAGAAGAGCCGGAAGGTGGAGGTTGAGGCCGCCTTGGCGATCGCATCCGCGGCGCTGCGCCAGGGAATCGCTGATTTCCGCCACAATGTGCTGAACGACCTGTCGGAAGCCCGCCAGAAGGTCGCGACCCTGTCGCAGGAGTTGGTCAAGGCCGACCAGCGTGCCGTTCTGGAGGTGCTGACGGCGCCGGTCGACGGAACAGTGCAGCAGCTTCGCATCGCCACGCTGGGCGGGGTGGTCAGTCCGGCGGAGGCCCTGATGGTCATCGTGCCGTCAGGCGGGCAGGTGGAGATCGAAGCCAGCCTGTCCAACAAGGACATCGGCTTCGTCACGCCGGGCGATCCGGTCGAGATCAAGGTCGACGCCTTCCCCTTCACCCGCTATGGGCTGGTACACGGAACGGTGACCGACGTGTCGGGCGATGCCGTCCCAACCGAGCAGGGGGGCTCCGGAGCCGCCGCCGGTGGGCAGGCGCTTGTCTTCCGGACGCGCATCGCCATGGCCGACGCCACCATGCACGTGAACGGACAGATCGTCGCCCTGTCCCCCGGCATGACGGTCACCGCTGAGATCCGAACCGGCTCCCGGCGCATGATCGAGTATCTGCTCGCCCCGTTGCTGCGTTATCGCCAGGAAGCCCTGAGGGAGCGTTGAAGCACGGCTCTGGTGCAAAGGTATCCCGCGCCCGCCGTGATGATGGTTGCCGGCTTCGCCGACGATGCAGCGCGGCTTGGCGTTCGAGTTGCCGGCCGATGATCGGCATGGCCTCATACCGGCTCACGGCTGAACTGACTCTCGTGCCGTACGGGCTTCCCTAATTAAGGCGAGCATGATTCACTGAAGCTCCACCAGGAGTGGGGGTGACCATGTCGGCAAGCCTGAAGATCTCGGACGGGATGACGGCGGCGGACCTGCGGCTCTGGGCACGGCGGTGCGGCAACGGTCGGGCGGCAGCGCGGGCGTATGCCATCGCCAACGCCTTGGATGGGCTGGACCGGGCGGAGGCCGCACGCTTGGCTGGGATGGAGCGGCAGGCGCTGCGGGACGCGGTGTGGCGCTACAACGTGGAAGGGGTCGCAGGCCTGTTCGACCGGCCCAAGGGGCACCGGGCGGAGTGGCTGAGCGACGCGGAGCAGGCGGCCTTGGCGGCCGCGGTCTTCAAAGGACCGGACCCCGCCGCTCGGACTGGCTTCGCGGCCGGCGCACTCACGGTCGATCATCAACGCCACGTCGTGGATCGTCCGGAACAGCAAGCGCCGCAGGAGATGCCGGAACCACTAATACACCGTCTGCCATGGCGGGAAGTCCTTCGGTAAAAGCTGCCAACCACAGCCCGTTCGGGCCAAGTAGCGCAAGGCGTTCAAGATTTCCCGAAGGTCTACAGACTTCGGACGGCCGGAGTCGGCTTTCTGCGGCATCAGCGGTTCTATCAGAGACCATTCCTCATCGGTCAGGTCCGTCGAATACCGCTTCGTCTTCTTCTCGATCCTGGCCATCCGGCTGCGCGTCGCTTCGGTCCACATCCGAAGTTTGAATCATATCATGTCGTTAGCGCCAACCCTTTTCAAACGGCCTCTCACGTCCCAACAACGTTCCGTAACCAAACAACTAGAACCCCGTCTCGCGGATCAGCACCGATGCGGCCATGCGCCAGAAGCGTTCGGCGAAGCTGCGGGCTTCGCCCGACACGCGGACGATGCCGCGGGTGACGCGTTCCGGCCCCTTCTGCGCACTGCCGGCCGTGGCCGGCTCGACGTCCAGGATGATGCGGTAGACCGCCTCCACCGGGGCGAGCGCGCTGCGGCCGGCGTTCCCATGCGGCTGCTGGCTTGGCGGGGGGCCTGCCTGCCCCTCCACCGCCACCGGCCCGCCATTGACCGAGGCGAGCGCCGGCACGTCCAGAATCGACACGGCGACCGGATCGACCGCGCGCACCTTCGCCGCGCGCCGGGGGGCCAGCGGGTCGTCGGGATGGTACTGCGCTCCGGCCCCCGGACTCAGCCGGTCGAAATCGCCCTCGCCGACATAGCCGACCAGTTCGCCGCTGCCCGGCGCCACCACCATCGCCAGCGGCAGCTTCGGCCCGATCCAGCGCCCGGGGGTCAGGGCGTCCTCCATGTCGCGCACGATGCCGGACAGGGGAGCCCGCACCACCAGCCGCTCGCGGCTGTCGAGCAGCCCCTGCCGCTCGGCCAGGGTGGCGGCCAGATCCTCCTCCATCGCCCGCACGCGGTCGAGCTGCTCGCGGCTGGCG
>CBIHQY010000075.1:0-16718 GCA_966212305.1 uncultured Azospirillum sp. | reverse complement strand
CCCAGACCGTCTCATCCTGATTGTCGCGCTCTCCATCCTGATTGTCGCGCCATACGCTGCGGCCGATCCGGGCAATCGTGGATGAAGCGCTGGAGGTGATGTCGCCCACGAAGGCCTGTACTCCAAGATCGGGTGGCCGTCGATCCCGCCGGAGAAGCTGCTGCGGGCTCTGCTGCTCCAGGCCTTCTACTCGGTGCGCTCGGAACGCCAGCTGACGGAACAGCTCGATTACAACCTGTTGTTCCGCTGGCTTGCCGGCCCGTCGATGGATGCCCCGCTGTGGGACGTAACGGTCTCACCAAGAACCGTGAACGCCTGCTGGCCGGCGATGTGGCGGCCACGTCCCCGGCCATCGTGCGCCAGGCGTTGCCCTTCACCTTCTGCGCCGATGCAGCCTTGACGCAAGCGACATCCATCGCCAAATATTCATACGGTGTATAAATAGTGGAGTCGAGAATGATCAGTGGTCATGTCTTCATCGCGACCAGTCTTGATGGATTCATTGCGCGCAATAACGGGGACATTGGCTGGCTGCTGGAAAGGGACGACCCGTCCGAGGACCATGGATATGACGCCTTCATCGATACCATCGATGTCATCCTCATGGGACGGGGCACCTATGAAAGCATTCAGACCGTAAGGCCCTGGCCCTACACACGTCCGGTTGTGGTCATGTCGGGCTCGCTTAAGAGCCAGCAGATTCCAGAGGACTTGGCGGGAAAGGTTCTGTTCTCTGACAAATCTCCAAAGCAAACGATGGAAATGCTTGAGGCTGCTGGAAATCGCCGTGTCTATGTAGACGGCGGTTTGGTCATCCAATCGTTTTTGCGCGAAGGACTGATTGCCGACATGGTAATCACCCACGTCCCGGTGCTGCTTGGACAGGGACGCAGCCTTTTTGGCGCAATCCCTTCCGATATTGCACTCGTCCATGAGGAGACCCGCAGCTTCGCCTCCGGCCTCGTCCAATCACGCTACCGGATCGCACCGTGACGCGCCCACGGGGACGTCCGCCCCAGAACAAGGCAACCGTCTCGCGTGATGATATGCTGTTAGCCGCCCTGGACCTCGTCGACACCGACGGGGTCGATGCGTTCACCATGCGTACCTTGGCTGGACGGCTCCAGATCAATCCGATGACGATATACCACCATTTCGGTGATCGCGACGGACTGATCGGTGCCATGTCGGAACGGGTCTACCGCGACGTCTCAGCACCAGCATCAGGCGCCCCCCGAAGCCGGATCGAAGCCCTCTTGCGCGCATATCATGGCCAAGTGCTGAACCATCCCGGCCTCACCCTGCTCATCTTCAGCCGACCCACAGTCTTTCCGGAACAGGCGCAGCGAATAACCAAAGAGATTGCCGAACTTTTGGCCGAAGCTGGATTGTCGCCGCAGAGAACCCGGCTTTGGATAAATATACTCGTCGATTTCACCCATGGCGCCGCAATCGCAACCGCGATCAGTGGTCGTTTCAATTCTGAGGGCTTTGATTCGAAGGATGATTACGACAAGGCGCTTACCGAGCTATTGAATGGGCTCAACAGCTGATTGCACGCAAAACTGTAGCGGGTGCGCTGCCAGTTTGAATGACTGCTTTGGGTCAGAAGCGACCACATCAAGCTGCCCCCATCACCCCGCCGAAACCGTCTGCGCCGCGGTCATCCTCTCCAACAGCCGCTCCACCTCCTCGACCGGGATGGGGCGGCTGAACAGGAAGCCCTGGTAGCTTTCGCAGGAGAGGTCGCGCAAAAGCTGCAGCTGTTCCTGGGTCTCCACACCCTCGGCGATCACCGACAGGCCCAGGCTGCGGCCCAGGCCGACGATGGCGCGCGGGACGGAGGAGTCGCTGGCGCCGGTCGACAGGTCGTGGATGAAGGACCGGTCGATCTTCAGCTTGTCGATCGGCAGACGGTGCAGATAGCTGAGGCTGGAATAGCCGGTGCCGAAATCGTCCAGCGCGATCAGGACTCCGCGCTGCTTCAAGGCCGCAAGGGTCGCCGCCGCCGATTCGACGTCGTCGATCAGCGTGCTTTCCGTCACCTCGATCTCCAGCTCCGGGCCGCTCAGGCCGTTGGCGTCCAGCGCGCGGGCGACCTTGGCCGGAAGCTGGCCGTCGCGGAACTGGGCGCCGGAGACGTTGACCGCCACCGGGATCGACAGGTCGAAGCGCGTGCGCCAGCGCCGGATCTGGGCGCAGGCCTCGAACAGCACCCAGTCGCCCATCGCCAGGACCAGACCGGTCTCCTCCGCCACCGGCAGGAAACGGCCGGGCAGGATCAGCCCCTCGTCGGGGTGGCGCCAGCGGATCAGCGCCTCCAGGCCGACGATGCGGCCGGTCAGGGTGTCGACCTGCGGCTGGTAGACCAGGAACAGCTGGCCGTCGCGGATCGCCTGGCGCAGGCTGCCCTCAAGGTCCATGCGCTCGCGCGATTTGGCGCCCATCTCCTTGGTGACGAAGCGGAAGCCGTTCCGGCCCTGCTCCTTGGCATGGTACATGGCGATGTCGGCGCAGCGGATCAGACCTTCGGCATCCTCGGCGTCGTCGGGGTAGAGGCTGATGCCGATGCTGGGCGTCACCACGAAATTCTGGCCGCCGACCGCGAAGGGGCTGGCCAGATGCGCCACCACCTTTTCAGCCACGCGGGCCGCGTCGTTCGGCTCCATCACCCGGCGGACGACGATCAGGAACTCGTCGCCGCCCAGCCGGCCGACGGTGTCGGATTCCCGCAGGCCCGCCTGCAGCCGGCGCGCCACCGACCGCAGCACCTCGTCGCCGAAGCTGTGGCCCAGGCTGTCGTTGATGACCTTGAAGCGGTCGAGGTCGATGAACAGCACCGCCACCTTGGTGCCGTCGCGCCGCCCCTCGCGCAGGGCCTGGGCGATGCGGTCATAGAGCAGGACCCGGTTGGGCAGGCCGGTCAGCGCGTCGAAATGCGCCAGATACTGGATGTGCTGCTCGGCACGGCGCTTCTCGCCGATGTCCTCGGCGAAGGCCAGGACGAATTTCTGCGCGCCGTCGGCGATGACCGGCTGGAAATGCAGGCTGAAATGACTGCGCCGGCCGCCCAGCAGCAAGGGCTGGTCGGATTCGAGCTTGCCGCTCTCCCCCTGCAGCGCCGCCTCCAGCGCGAAGACCGACGCCTGATCGCTGAAACGCAGGCGCAGGTCGGTGCCGAGCAGCTCCTGCCGGGGCAGGCCGGCGGCGGCGGCGAAGGCCGGGTTGCAGTCCATCACCAGCCCGTCGGCGCCGACCAGCGCGATCCCCAGCGGCGCCTGGGTGAACAGCTGCTGCCGTTCCGCCTCCTGCAGGCGGAGCGAGGCCGTCATCTCCCCGGCCAGCACCACCGCGCGGGAATGGGTCACCAGCACCATGCGCAGGACCAGCGACAGCGCGATGGTGAGAGCCAGCCCGCCGGCCAGCAGCGCGCCGGGCACCCAGTCATTCGCGGTGAACAGGCCGTCGGGCAGGCTGTCGTAACGGACGGTCCACACCCGCCCGCCGACCGGCAGTTCCCGCGTCAGGCTGAGGACGGCCGTGGCGTCCAGCGGGCGGCGGCTGCGGTACAGCGGAAACTCGGCATCCGCCGGCGCCACGTCGTAGATCTCGATGCCGGTGTCCCGGCGGTTCCCGTCGATCAGCCCGTCCACCAGCGGGCCGATCCGGACCGGGGTCAGCACCACGCCGGTGAAGGAGGCGCGCCGCGCCTCCAGCGACGGCGGTAGCGGGTCGCCGCCGTATGTCGCCTGATAGAGGATGAAGGCGGGCCCGGCCCCGGCCGTTTCGTCGATCTTCAGCGTGATGGCGCGGGTGGCGGTGGGCTCGCCGCTGTCGCGCGCCCGTTCGATGGTGGAGCGCCGCATCGCCTCCGACATCATGTCGAAGCCGACGGCCCGCGCGTTGCCTTCGTTGATCGGGGCGGTGAAGATGTTGACCACACGCTCCGCCCCTGCCCCTGCCCCCGCCGTCTCGGGCCAGATGCGGAAGTCCGACAGGCCGGCCGACCGCATCGACGCCACCAGTTCGCCGGCCCGGTCGGCCGCCACCGCGCGGGCATAGGCGATGGAGATGATGCCGGGATAGCGCCGCGACATGTCCAACGCCTCGACGAAGCGGCTCCACTGCGTCCAATGCAGGTCGGGGAAGGTCATCGCCAGCGAGGCGGCGCTGCGCGCCACCTGTTCGTACACCCGCAGGCGGTCGGCCAGCTGGCCGTGGATTTCCTCTACCCTTGCGGCGAAGCGATGTTCCTCCTCCAGGCGCAGCAGGCGGCCGGAGTGGAGCATGGCCAGCGCGGACAGGCCGGCACCGACAATCAAAGCCAGAGCGGGAACGGCCACCGGCAAGTTCAGATTGCGAATGAAGCGACGAAAGGAGGATTCCGAACCGGCGGCCGGCGGGCTTTCCGCAAGGGGATCCCGCTTGGGATCGGCCTTGGACTCGGCTGCCGGCTCCGGCATCAGAACTCCTCTAGGATCTTCGGGCTGGTCAGCAGCAGCTGTTCGATCATCCCCAGGATCTGCTCGATCTTGGTGCGGGTGGCGTCCAGTTCGTCTGCCGTCTTGTCGTCGATGCCGGATTCCATCAGCATGCTGTCGAAGGTGTGCAGCGTTTCGTTGAAGGCCTTCTGCTCCGCCACCAGCACGTCGAAGGCGCCCAGCGAGGCGGTCAGCGCCAGCGGCGGGTCGCTGACGAAGGAATGGCTGATGTCGGTGAAGATGGCGATGGCGCTCAGCTTCTGCCGGGTCACCCATTGCGGGAAGTTCGGCGGCAGCTCCTTCCCGGCGGCCTCCAGCCTTTCCTGGATCGAGAAGATCAGCCCCTGGATGTCCAGATAGGCCGCCCGGATCTCGCGGAAGCGCGGAAAGGTCTTCGGCTTTCCGGCGGCGCGCAGGCGACCCAGGGCGGCGATGTCCTCGGTCAGCTTGCGGGACATCCGAAGCACGACGTCCGTCACCTTCGACATCACACGCCTCCGCTCAACGGACCGCCCCCGCGCATCGCCATCACCGCATCGTCAAAACCGGACCGCCTCCCGTGGCGGCTGCCCTGCCAGACTATACCAGTTCCTGCCCCAATCGTTAGCGTTACCGGCGGCCCGGTCAGAAGCCCACCGCCGCAGCCGGTGTCGCACCGTCCGCCAGTCCGGCCTTGTCGAGCTCGTCGAGCAGGGAGATCACCTCCTGGGAGGCGCGCTCCACCTCCGCCACCCCGGCCAGCGCGCGGTCCATGTCGCCGTCGGCGAAGGCGCGGGCGGCGGCCTTGCCGTGGTCGTGGACCCGGCGGTGCGGAGCCTCCAGCCGGACGAAGGCCGAATGGGCGCGGTAGGCCATCGACGACGGGCCGTAATACCACTTGCCCAGCCGGCAGGCCTCGTGGCTCGCCAGTTCGTCCGGCCGCAGGGTCTCCAGCCCGACCAGCATGTCGGCCAGCCGCTTCTTCCAGATGACGTGGTCGACCTTGGCGATCTTGACGATCTTGCCGCGAATGTCCTGTTCCATCAGCTGTTTCAGCTGGTTGCCCAGCAGGGTCTCCACCCCGCGCGTCGCCTGGACGCTGCGCAGGATGGCGGCGCTGTTCGACGCGCTGCTCTCGGCGATGCGGGAGGTGCCGGAGGCCACCTGGTTGGCGGCGGCCGACTGCTGGGTCAGGATGCTGGCGATGTCGGACATGCGCTGTTCGGTGCGGCCGATATGGTCGCCGATGTCGCTCATCCGGTCGCTGACCGCGCGGATCGCCGCCTGACCGGCGGCGACGGCGCGGGTGCCGTCCTCCATCGAGGCGACGATGGCGCCCATTTCCGCCTTCAGGGCGTCAATGCGCAGGCGGATGTCCTCCGTCGCGCGGGCGGTCTGGTTGGACAGGCCCTTCACCTCGCTCGCCACCACGGCGAAGCCCTTGCCGGCCTCCCCGGCGCGGGCCGCCTCGATGGTGGCGTTGAGGGCGAGAAGGTTGGTCTGCTTGGCGATCGCCTCGATGGTGGAGACGATCTCCGCGATGCGTTCGGAGGCGACCGACAGTTCGCCGACGCGCATCACCGCGCCTTCCACCGCGCCGGCGATCTGCTCCATGCGGGCGACCGCCTCCTGCACGGTGCGGCCGCCGTCGGCGGTTACCGTCTGCGCCTGTCCGGCCAGGGCGGCGACGTCGCGGCTGCGCGCCCAGATCTCCTGGATGCCGGTCACCGTCTCCTCGGTCGCGGCGGCGATGCCCTGGGATTCGTGATCGACCGCGCGCAACTGCCCGACCATCTGGGCATTGGCGACCGCCGCGTCGTTGATCGCCATCGCCACCTCGATGGTCCGGTCCATCAGCGACGACGCGAAGTCGCCCAGCGCGCGGCCGCAGCCCTGCCCGCCCGCACCCGCCGCCGGCAGGCCATATCCCGCAAGCGTCCTGTCCATGTCGAAGGAAACGGCGCGGGCCACCGCCGCCACCGCGCGTCGCGCCGTGGCCGGGCGCCAGCGCAACGCCCCCTGGACCAGCGCCAGCAGGTCGCTGAGCACCACGCCATAGGCGCCGATGTACCAGGAGGAGTCGAGACCGATGCGGCTGTGCGCCTCCCCGGCGGCACGGCAGCGCGCCTCATGCCCGGGCGAACCGGCATCCTGGAACATCAGGCGCCAGTGATCGGCCTGCCGGCGCTTCAGCCCGGAAAGATCGCCGTGGGCCTGCAGCAGGGCGCGGGTTTCCGGCCAGCGGGACAGGTGGGCATAGAAACGCTCCGACAGGTCCGGCAGGCTGCGGTCGATCAGCCGCCCCATGCTGGCCAGAAGCCCGCGCTCCTCCGCCTCGAGCCCGAAGAAGCCCGCATCGGCCCCCATCCGCCCGTCCGTCCGCCCATCGCCCGCCATGTCGCTCACCCGATACAGATGACGCAGCGCACAATCAGTAGGACGCCGCATTGGATTAGCGACAGTTATATAAAAATTGTCATAAAAGACAACCCATACCCGACCTAGAATCCGCCGAAGGATGGCGAATGGGCGGGCATAATGGTCGCACCCGCTTTTCTTTCATTCGTTTACGAATGACTTGATGGCGTCTGCGATCAGGCCGCCGAGCGACAGGGCGTTGGACGGATGCGGCACTCCGTCGCAGGACAGCGGGCGGCCCAATCCTTCCGCGGCGAAGCGTTCGGCGACGATCTCGTTGAACAGGGCATGGACGCCGTAGACCTGCACCCGCCCCGCCCCCAGCACCCGCGCGGCGCGGGCGCAGGAGAAGATCGTCTCGCCGGAGCTGATGACGTCGTCGACGATCACCACCGGCCGGCCATGGATCGGCGCGTCGGGGGGAAGCGCCACCGTCACGTCGCGGTCGCCGCGCCGCTCCTTGCGGCCGACGATGCCGGTGAGGCCGAGCGGCCCGGCCACCGCCTCCACCAGCGGAGCGGATTCCTCGTCAGGACCGATGATGACGGTGCCGGGGGCCACGCCGGCGGTCCGCAGATGCGCGGCGATGGGCGCCGCGCCGCTCAGCGCGACGGAGGGGCGGCCGACGAACACCTCGTCCAGCGTGTGGGTGCGGTGCAGGTGCGGCTCGACGCAGACGAAGCGGTCGAAGCAGCGGCCGAGCCACTCGCCGACCACCGCCTGGCTGACCGGCTCGCCCGGTTTGAAGACGGCGTCCTGGCGCATGTAGGCCATGTAGGGCGCCACCAGACAGAGGTCGGTCGCCCCCTGGCGCCGCAGGACCGAGGCGGCGAGCGTCAGCTCCACCAGCTTGTCGTTCGGCCGGTCGAGCGAGCGGTAGACGATGGCGCGCTCCACCGGCTCCGGCAGGCGGACCAGGCTTTCGCCGTCCGGGAAGCGGTGCAGTTCGGCGATATGGCAGGGGATGTCGAGCACCTCGGCAAGACGGCGCGCGGCATCGGCCGATTCCGGAAAGCCGTAGACGGCCGTGTAAGTGCCCGTATCGCGGGCCATGCCCCATCTCCCTCACCACCTTGGACGGCGGCAAGCTTGGCGCAGACGGCATGGGCGGGTCAATTGTGGCAAAAGGCGGCATGGCCATAGGCGGACAGGTCGAAACCCAGGGCTGTTGAAGGCCCCTTCTCGCGCCTATGCTTCGGGCCGCTTGTCCCCCTCCGCTTCGTCGGCTTCGGAGGCGCGGGGGTCGACATGGATGCTCTCGGCCTTGCGCGCCAGCAATTGGAAGGCGCCCAGCCCGACCACCAGCAGCGTGACCACGCCCAGCAGCATCACCGGATAGACGATGCCGGAAATCTCGGTGGTGCGGGCCTCGAACACCAGGACCAGACCCTCCAGGCTGGCGGCGATGATGATGGTGGTCAGGAACTTGGTCAGGGTGCGGCGGGCCTCGTCGGCGCGGCGCAGCTCGCGTTCGCGGACGATCTCCTCCTCGTAGAGGTATTTGGCGATCTCGAAGACGGCGATCGCCAGCACGATCATCCCCACCCCCTCCAGCATGGCGGAAGTCAGGAGGGCACTGTCCAGCGCCACCATCCCTTCGAAAACCGTCAGGGCGGACAGGCCGATGAACAGCAGGGAGAACAGGCTGAGCGTCACCGCAGCCAGCAGATACATCCCGCGCGCCGCCGACTGGAACATCGCCCTACCCTCTTCCGAAGCTGGTCCTTGGCAGCAACAACGCCTGAGCCGGCCCGTCAGCCCAGGCGGCGGCGCCGGATCCGTCGACGCTGCCGGGGAACCTCTTTAGAGTGACGCCGACCTGCCGCCTTCCATTCGGTTTTCCCTTCCATGACGCTGCCGCCCGCCCCCTCCCCCGCCCATTCCGCCCCCCACAATGCCGTGGTGGCGAGCGCCGCCTATTGCGAGGGCCGGCGCATCGCCGACGTGCCCATCGCGGAGGCCGGTGCCTGGGCCGCCAAGGAAGGCCACTTCGTCTGGATCGGCTTGTGGGAGCCGGACGAGGCGCTGCTGAAGGAGGTGAAGCAGCAGTTCGGCCTGCATGAACTGGCGGTGGAGGACGCGCTGCACGCCCACCAGCGGCCGAAGGTGGACATCTATGGCGAAAGCCTGTTCATGGTCCTGCGCACCGCCCGGCTGGAAAAAGGCGAGTTGGTGCTGGGCGAGACCCATGTCTTCGCCGGCCGCGGCTATGTCGTCACCGTGCGGCACGGCGCATCGACCAGCTATTCGCCGGTGCGGGCGCGGGCGGAAAGCGCGCCGCATCTGCTGAAGCATGGCGAGGACTTCATTGTCTACACCATCATGGATTATGTAGTGGATTGTTACTTCCCGGTGGTGGACCAGATGGCAGCAACGGCGGACGAGCTGGACGCCCTGCTGATCGCCCGCCCGCCCAGCATGGCGGAGATCGAGTGCATCCACCAGCTGCGCCGCGATCTGGAGCGGCTGCGCCGCAACGCCTCGCCGTTGCTGGAGGTCTGCTCCCGGCTGGAGCGCTTCGATCTGCCGATGATCGACCCGGCGATCCGCCCCTATTACCGCGATGTGCAGGACCATGTGATCCGCGTCAACGAGCAGATCGGCTCGCTGCGCGAGGTGCTGTCCTTCGCCTTCGAAACCAGTATGATCCTGGCGACGGCGCGGCAGAACGACGTGACGCGCAAGCTGGCCGCCTGGGCCGCCATCCTCGCCGTGCCGACGGCCGTCGCCGGCCTGTACGGCATGAACTTCGAGCATATGCCGGAGCTTCACTGGCGCTACGGCTACCCGGTGGTGCTGGCGGTGATCATCGCGGTCTGCGCAGTGCTGTATGTCCGCTTCCGGCGGATGGGATGGCTGTGACGGCGGCCCGGCCGGAGCTGTCGGGTTGAGGTTTTTGGGTTGGAGTTTGGTGACGGACATGACCGACGCGACGAACACGCTGCACGCCCTGCTGGACGCCTATCTGCGCTGCCCGGTGGAATCGGCGCGCGAGGAACTGGAACAGGCGCTCCGCAGCTATCAGACCGATTGGATCCGCGCCCGCGCCGGGTCCGACGCCCCGCCGCTGCCGGCGACAGGGACGGAGGCGACCCCCGCGCCCGCCAGGAAGGCGATCATGCCCAAGCCGCGCTTCCCCATCGCGTCGGCCGACCTGGAGGTTCTGAAGCGGCTGGCTGACGGCTGGCCCGGCACCACCGCCGAGGTGGCGCGCTGGGCTTGGTTCGAGAACCGCGAACTGGTGGCGCTGGACCCGAACCCGGCCGGCGAGGGGCCGGAGGTGCTGCGCCTCGCCCCGCTCGGCTGGGCCGCCATCGGCCGGATGCCGCCGGATTGAGGGCGCCAGACTGGGAGCTGCCCCCTCAATTCACCTGCGGCAGCGCGAAGATCTGGCCGGGATAGATCATGTCCGGATTGCGGATCTGCTCGCGGTTGGCGGTGTAGATGGTGGTGTAGAGCATGCCGTCGCCATAGGTGCGGCGGGCCAGCCGCCACAGGCTGTTGCCGGGCTGGACGACGACGTTGCGGCCGTCGGTGGAGGCCGCCGGCATGGCGGAAACCTGCACCGGCAGTTCGGCCCGCGCCACCACCTTGCCGCCCTGGGTGACCTGATCGGCGCGCAGGGTGTAGACGCCGGGGTCGATCAGCTTTTCCGGGGTCAGGCGCCAGTTGCCCTTCGGGTCGGTGTGGGCGCTGCCGACGAGGATGTTGTCGAGATAGAGCTGGACCGCACTGTTGGGCGCCGCCCGTCCGCCCAGCGCCACCCGGCCGGCGGGATCGTAGTCCATCGTCTCCACCGACACGCCGCCCGGCGGGGCCGGCGCCCCGTTGTCCGGCACCGGCGGAGCCTGCAGCAGCGAACTGCCGCCCATGGTCGGCGGCGCGCCGGCCAGCCCGTCGCGCGGCACCGCAACCGCCATCGGAGCCGCCGGGGCGCTTTGGGTTGCCGACTCGGCGGTGGACTTCGGCGCCGGGTCGGGCACCGTCACCACGACCACCTTGTCGGCGGGGACCGGGGTTTCGGCGCCGGGACGGGTCTCGGTCAGGTTGAGTTCGCGGGTTCCCGGCGCCAGCGGCTTGTCGGGCAGCATCACCCATTCGCCGCGCTGGTCGGCCTTCGCCGAAGCGACCGGGCTGCCGCCGTCGGTCACCGTCACCTCAGACCCGGGCGCGGCGCGGCCGGCCATCACCGTCGCCCCGTCCGGCGCCACCCGCACCACGTCGAAGCTGGGGGTCGACGGCTTCGCCGGTTCCGGCGCCTGGGCGGTCTTTGTCGGGGTGGCCTTTGCCAGGGCGGCGGTCTGTGCCGGTGACGCGGTCGGTGCCGCTGCCATGGGGGCCGAAGCCGGGGCCGGTTTCGCCGTCTCCTGCGCCGGCTTGGCACCCGGCCAAAGGGCGACCGCCGCCGCTCCCCCCATCAGAGCCACGCCCAAAGCTGCGAACAACGCGTTTCGTTTCACCTGAGCACCCATCCGGCGGCCCACCACAATGGCAGGATGACTGACTATAGCAGAAGGACAGGTCGCAAAAGAATGGCGCCGTTGGAGCGGAGCCATCCGCCAAACGGGCTCGATTGCCCCATAGGATCATGAGTCCATCGCGAATCAGCGCCGGCGGGCGGTATCCGTCACTCCTTGAGCGGAACCGTCTTCAGATACGCGGCGATGGCGGCACGGTCGTCGGCCGTCAGCTTGGAGGTGGTGTTGCGCACGACCTCGCCCATGGCGCCGCCGGCGACGTCGCCTTCCGGGGTCAGGCCGGTTTCCAGGAACAGCGTCAGGTCGCCGTCCGACCAGCCGCCGATCCCGCCCTTTCCCTTGGCGCCGGTGATGCCCGGCACCTTGTCGCCGTCCGGCCCGTCCGGATTGCCGGCCAGATAGCGGTCGGAGTCGATCCCGCCCAGCAGGGTGCGCGGGCTGTGGCATTCGGCGCAATGGCCCAGCGCATCGACCAGATAGCGCCCACGGTTCCAGGCCGGCGGCCTTGCCGGGTCGTCGGGCACCGGGCCGGGGGTCAGGTACAGCCATTGCCAGACCGGCAGCAGGAAACGCCAGGAGAAGGGCGGCGTCAGGTCGTGCGGCTTGTTCGGGGCCGCCACCGCCGGCCGGCTGAACAGATAGGCCTTCAGGTCCAGCAGGTCGCGGTCGGTCATCCGCGTGTAGCTGGCGTAGGGGAAGGCCGGAAACAGATGGGCGCCGTCCGGCCGCACACCCTCGCGCAGCGCGCGGACGAAGTCGGCGTCGCTCCAGCGGCCGATGCCGTTAACCGGGTCCGGCGTGATGTTGGGGGTGTGGAAGGTGCCGAAGGGCGTCGCCAGCGCCCGCCCGCCGGCCAGCGGCTGACCACCGCCCTTTTCGTCGGTGTGGCAGCCGAGGCAGCCGGCGGCGTTGAAGATGTAGGCGCCCCGGCTGACGGAATCGCCAACGCTGTCCTTTGCGGGAGCCTCGCCGGCGGCATGCGCGCCGCCGCCCGCGACGGCGAGCGGCAGCAGCACGGAGGCGGCGGTCAGGAGGCGCCGCACCGGTCAGTCCTTTTTGACGCGGAAGTCCTCGTGGCAGCTTCCGCAGGTCTTGGAGGTGGCGCCGAGCGCCTGAGCGATCTGCGCGCGGTCGCCGCTCTTCAGCGCGACGTTCAGCTTCTCGGCCGCCGGCTGGACGGCGCTCCAATATTTTTGCGCCTCGTCCCAGTTCTTCCACAGCGCCGGCTTGGCGGCGCTGTCGGCCACGCCGACGGCGGTGCCTTCGGGGAAGATCTTCTTCGGGTCCATCTTGGACACGGCCAGCACGGCTTCCGCCCCCTTGGCCGCGTCCTCGGCGGTGGCGCCCTCGTTCTTCACGAACTTGGCGACCGCGCCCATGCCGCCGCCCATCTTCTTCATGGTCTGCTGCCGTTCCTTCACCTGCTCCGCCGGATCGGCGGCGCCGGCGCTCTGCGCCGACATGCCGAACAGCGTGAACATCAGACCGGCGACGGATGCCGCCGCAAGGACATTGACGACCCGGTTGCTCATGTGGTCCCTCCCGATGATGCCGTGGTTCTTAACGGTGCCTGTGCCGCTGTTGACGCGCCGCCCTCGCCTGATATTCCATGGCATTCGCCAGATTTTTTACGGCCCCGACCCCGATGGGTGACGGTGGCGAGAAAGGTGGACCCGCGATGAAGAGCCTGTCGTCCGTCTGCGTCTATTGCGGTGCGTCGAGCCGCGTCGCCGATATCCACAAGGAAGCCGCCCATGCGCTGGGCGACGGGCTGGCCCGCCGCGGCATCCGCATGGTCTACGGCGGCGGCCGGGTCGGGCTGATGGGCATCGCCGCCGACGCCGCCATCGCCGCCGGCGGCGAGGTGGTCGGCATCATCCCGGAACACATCCAGTCGGCGGAGATCGAGCACACCGGCCTGACCGAACTGCATGTCGTCGACAGCATGCACACCCGCAAGCGCATGATGGTGGAGCGGTCGGACGCCTTCGTCATCCTGCCGGGCGGCCTGGGCACGCTGGACGAGGCCTTCGAGATCCTGACCTGGAAGCAGCTGCAGCTGCACGACAAGCCGATCGTCATCGCCGATGTCGACGGCTATTGGCGCCCGCTGCTCGGCCTGATCGACCACATGGTCGCCCAGGGCTTCGCCCGCATCGACCGCTCCGCCCTCTACCGCGTCGCCGACCAGATCGACGGCGTGTTCGAGGCGCTGGAGACAATGCCGGACGCCGCCCAGCCGGCCCAGCCCCGGAAGCTCTGAGGCCCCGTCAGCCCCTCCGCCGGTTATCCCCAGACTTCCCAGCCTGTGGATAACTTCTGTGCACAGCTTTTGTGGAGGGTGCCCCGCCCTTCGCCGAGCGTTCGCGTTCTGTTTCTGCTATTGTGTCCTCCATGAGCAACCAGACCTCATCGCTGTTCGATCCCCGCCCATCATCCGCGGTCAAGCCGACGGCCGAATACCGCACGCCCCCCAACAACGAGGAGGCGGAGCAGGCGCTGCTGGGCGCGATCCTGGTCAACAACAAGGCCTATGAGAAGGTCGGCGAGTTCCTGCGGCCGGAGCATTTCTACGATCCGGCCCACCAGCGCATCTTCGCCGCCATCACCAAGATGGTCGACCGCGGCCAGATCGCGAACCCGGTCACCCTGAAGGCCCTGTTCGACAACGATCCCGAACTGGCGGTGGAAGGCGGCAGCGCCTATCTGGCAGAGCTGGCGGCCAACGTCGTCACGGTGGTCAACGCCGGCGATTACGGCAAGACCATCCACGACCTGTTCATCCGCCGGCAGCTGATCGAGGTCGGCACCGACATGGTGAACGAGGCGTACCGCCACGACCTCGACATCACCGCGCTGGACCAGATCGGCGAGGCGGAAAAGCAGCTGTTCGACCTCGCCTCGACCGGCGACGTGCAGGGCGGCTTCGTGGCGTTCGGCGAGTCGGTCAAGCACGCCATCACGACGGCGGAGGCGGCCTTCCGCCGCTCCAGCCACGTCACCGGCGTCACCACCGGCCTGATCGACATCGACCGCAAGCTGGGCGGCCTGCACCCGTCGGACCTGATCATCCTCGCCGGACGTCCGTCGATGGGCAAGACGGCGCTGGCCACCAACATCGCCTTCAACGCCGCCAAGGCGCACATGCGCTCCAGCGGGCAGGAAGGCGGCGTGGTCGGCTTCTTCTCGCTGGAAATGTCGGCCGAACAGCTCGCCACCCGTATCCTCGCCGACGAGGTGCAGGTGCCCGGCGACAAGATCCGCCGCGGCGAAATCCGCGACACCGACTTCCCGAAATTCGTCCAGGCGAGCCAGGATCTGGCCCGCTGCCCCTTCTATGTCGACGACACGCCGGCCCTGTCGGTCGCCGCGGTGCGCACGCGCTGCCGCCGGCTGAAGCGGACCTCGGGCCTCAGCATGGTGGTGGTCGATTACCTCCAGCTTCTGCGCGGCTCGTCGTCGCGCGGGTCGGAGAACCGGGTGCAGGAAATCTCGGAGATCACCCGCGGCCTGAAGGCCATCGCCAAGGAGCTGGACGTGCCGGTGGTGGCGCTGTCGCAGCTGAGCCGCGCGGTGGAGCTTCGCGAGGACAAGCGTCCGCAGCTGGCCGACCTGCGCGAGTCGGGCTCGATCGAGCAGGACGCCGACGTCGTGATGTTCGTCTTCCGCGAACAGTATTATCTTGAGCGCGCCGAGCCGTCGCGCCGGCCCGACGAGAGCGACGACAAGTTCAACGACCGTTACCAGCGCTGGCAGCAGCGCCTGGGCGAGGTGCACAACACCGCCGAGGTCATCATCGCCAAGCAGCGTCACGGTCCGATCGGCACCGTCCGCCTCTACTTCGACGGCCAGTTCACCAAGTTCGGCGATCTCGACCAGCACCACCAGACCGACGAGTGACCAGAGTGACGAGCGACCTGAACCCGCGCGCCGGCGCCATCCTCACCGTGGATCTCGGCGCCGTCGTCGCCAATTGGACCCAGCTGTGCGACCGCGTGGCACCGGCGGAGTGCTCCGCCGTGGTCAAGGCCGACGCCTATGGGCTGGGGGTGGCGCGCGTGGTGCCGGCGCTGGCCGCCGCCGGCTGCCGGACCTTCGTCGTCGCCCAGTTCGAGGAGGCGCTGGCCGTCCGCCGCGCGCTGGAGCCGGTGGCGCCGGAAGCTCAGGTCTTCTCGCTGGGCGGCCTGCCGACGGGGTGCGAGGGGGAGTTCATCGCCAACCGCATCCTGCCGGTGCTGAACCACCTGGGCGAAATCGCGGCGTGGCGGGCCTTCGCCGCGTCGCGCGGGGAGGTTCTGCCGGCGGTGATCCACATCGACACCGGCATGAACCGCCTGGGCCTCGGCCCCGACGAACTGGACGAGCTTGCCAGCCATCCGGAACGGCTGGAGGGCATCGACGTCCGCTATTGGATGACCCACCTCGCCTGCGCCGACGAGTTCGACAGCCCGATGACCGGGGAGCAGCTCGACCGCTTCCGCGCGGCGCTGGCCCGTCTGCCGAAGGCGAAGGCCAGCTTCGCCAACTCGTCCGGCATCTTCCACGGCAAGGACCATCATTTCGACCTCGCCCGGCCGGGCTGCGCGCTCTACGGCGTCAACCCGACGCCGCATCTGCCGAATCCGATGCAGGGCACGGTGCGGCTGGACGCCAAGCTGCTGCAGGTGCGCAACTGCGCGCCGCCGATGACGGTCGGCTACGGCGCCGCCCACAAGGTCACCGGCCCGGCGCGGATCGCCACCATCGGCGTCGGCTATGCCGACGGCTACATGCGGGCGCTCGGCGGCAAGGGGCACATCTTCGTCGACGGCGTCGCCGCTCCCATCGTCGGCCGCATCTCCATGGACCTCATCACCATCGACGTCACCGGCCTGCCGGAGTCGGCGGCCCATGCCGGCCGGCTGGTCGAGCTGATCGGGCCGAACCGGCCGGTCGACACTGTGGCGGCAGAGGGCGGGACCATCGGCTACGAGATCCTGACCTCGCTCGGCCGGCGCTATCACCGGGTTTATGTGGGCGGGTAATCCCCCAGTCCCCTCTCCCCCCGGGGAGAGGGTCAGGGTGAGGGGGATGCGTGGCGAGGCTTCCCACGAAGGCACGCGGTGCACCCCCCTCACCCTCCCCACGCCTGCGGCGCGGGTCCCCTCCCTCTCCCCGGGGGAGAGAGGGCGAGATCACCGCTACAGCCCGTCTCCCCTCCCCTGCAAAGTCCAAGGATGACCTAGGCGCTCATCGGTGCTATGACCGCATCGCCCAAACGAGTCTCTAACCAAGGATGCGGGCCGACTGATGGGTTTCCTCGCCGCTACCGGCCGGGCCTTCCTGATCTTCCTGGAAGCGACCGGACGCCTTGCCCTGTTCA
>CBIHQY010000074.1:0-17007 GCA_966212305.1 uncultured Azospirillum sp. | reverse complement strand
CATTGTGGCTGTTGCGGTCGACATCCTGGACGAAGGAGCGGTCGATCTTGATTTCCCCCACCGGCAACTGTTTCAGGTAGGACAGCGACGAGAAGCCGGTGCCGAAATCGTCCAGCGAGAAGGCAATCCCGAAGGCCGCCAGTTCCGACATCTTGGCGACGGTGTCGGCGCAGTCGCCGACGGCGATGCCCTCGGTGATTTCCAGCGTCAGGCGGCGCGGATCGGTGCGTGTGGCGCGCAGGGCGGCGATGACGCCCGCGCAGAAATTCTGCTGACGGAACTGGCGCGGGCTGATGTTGACCGACAGGTGGCAGCCGCTGCCGGCATCGGCCAGACGGCGCAGCACATGGCAGGCCTCCATCAGGACCCAGTCGCCCAGCGGCAGGATCAGGCCGGACTCCTCCGCCACCGCGATGAAGGCGCGGGGCGCGACGAAGCCGCGTTGCGGATGCTGCCAGCGGATCAGCGCCTCCGCCGCGACCAGTGTGCCGTCGGCCCGGGTCTGCGGTTGCAGGAACAGGGTGAACTCCCCGGCATCGACCGCCTTGCGCAAATCCTGCTGCAGCAGCAGGCGGGCCTGGGCGTCCACCAGCATGGTGGGGTCATAGTCGCGGATGGTGTTCCGCCCGCCGTCCTTGGCGGCATACATGGCGGTGTCCGCCTGTTTCAGCAGATCCTCCACCGATTCGTCCGGCGTCTTGGGGAAGACGGTCAGGCCGATGCTGGCGAAGATGCTGTGTTCGCAGCGGTCGAGCTGGAAGGGCTGGGCCACCGCCAGCCGCAGCTTTTCCGCCACCCGCCGGGCAATCTCCGCCGCCTCGCCCGCCGCCGCGCCCAGATCCGGCAGAAGGATGACGAACTCGTCGCCGCTCAACCGGCTGACCAGATCGCCCTTGCGCAAGGTGGCGTTCAGCCGCGCCGCCAGTTCGCGCAGCAGCATGTCGCCGACGATATGGCCGCGGGCGTCGTTCAGTCCCTTGAAGTCGTCGAGGTCGAGGAACATCAGCGCGCCATAGCGGCCGGTCTGGCGCGCCGCCCGCAGATGACCATCAAGATGTTCCAGCAGCAGGCGGCGGTTCGGCAGGTTGGTCAGCGGGTCGTAGTAGGCGAGATTTTCGATCTGCCTCTCCGTCCGCTTCCGCTCGGTGACGTCCATCACCACGGTCAGGTAGCCGCGCACCGAGCCGCCGCTGTCGCGCAGCATGCTTGTCAGGGTGGAAACGGAAATGCGGGCGCCATCCCTGCGCAGCCCGGTCCATTCGCCGGGTTCGGGCAGGCCGCTGTCGCGGGTGCGGACGACCAGCGCATCGAAACCCGCCCGCACCGGCCGGCCGAGTTCCGCGGAAAGGGCGTCGGCATGGGCGCGTAGCTCGTCCCGGTCGTACAGGCGCGGCAGGTCGGTGGTGCCGACCATCTCCTCCGACGGATAGCCGAAGATGCGCTCCGCCTCGCGGTTGAAGACGCGGACGACGCCGTCCAGCGTGGTGGCGATGATGCCGCAGGCCGCGCTTTCCAGGATTCCGGTGTTCAGCGACAGGCTGTCCTTCAGCGCCTCGCGGCTGGCATAGGTCTCTGTCACATCCTGGAAGACCATGACGACGCCGTGCAGCGTGCCGTCGCGGTCGCGGATGGGAGAGGCCATGTCGGCGATGTGGCTGCGGCTGCCGCCGCGCGCCACCAGCACCGTGTGGTTGGCGAGACCGACCATCTCGCCGTTCTCCAGCACCTGCTGAACCGGCACCGGCACCCGGTGCCCGGTCTCGGCATTCTCGATGTCGAACACCTCGGCGACCGGGCGGCCGACCGCTTCGGCCACCGTCCAGCCGGTCAGGCGTTCCGCCACCGGGTTCATCAGGGCAACGCGGCCGGCGGTGTCCGTGGCGATCAGCCCGTCGCCGATCGACAGCAGCGTGACGCGCGCCCGCTCCTTCTCCCGCCACAGGTCGCGCTGGGAACTGTGCAGGGCGTCATAGGGATGGTGCACGGCGGTGACGAACACGGCCCGGTACAGGTACCAGTAGCCGATGACCTTGTAGATGTGCCCGGCCACATTGGCGAGGTCGTAGACGCTGAGATAGAGCGTGAAGCACATCTCGCTGATGGCGATGGCGACGGCGGCGATGACAAGGCGATGGACGTCCAACGTCTGCGCCTCTCGCCGGCGGCGGTGGAAAATCAGGGCGGCGCCGGCATAGAGAAGAACAAGCGCATACTCGGCCGCCACCTTCAGCGGCGTCAGCCCTTCGCCGGGAAGATAGGTGCGGGGCAGCAGGTCCGGGTACCACAGGATGGCGGCGAACATCGCGGCGGTCGCCAGCAGCACTCCGACGATCAGCGGATAGCGCAATGCCGCCGATCCAGGACGCCAGGGCAGGGTTGCCGCCATCAGCAGGGAAACCGCCGCCATCAGCCGGGCGCCGAGCCAGAAGGCGATGGCCTTCTCCGGCCCCGACGGCGTCACGAATTCGGGCATCCCGGCATAGGACAGCAGATGACCGAAGTCGAGCAGCGCCACCCCGAGGAAGCCGGTGGACAGGGCCAGCAGGGCCGGCGGGGTCTCCGAGGTGTGGGAATGCCAGCCGATGGCGAAGATCAGGGCGGCGACGGCGATGGCGAAGGTTTCGAAGAAGCTGTGCAGCGGCAGGTAATGCGCGATCTCCACCGAACCGGGAAGACGGGCGGCCTGAAGGACCAGCAGGAAGGGAATGGAGAGGATGACGAGCGTCGCGATGGCGCCGGGCGGTTTCGTGCGACCTTGCAACGACCCCGTCTTCGCTGGACCTGCCGAAGTCATTTCGTCCCCCCCTGGCCGCTTGGTCGGTCGCCCGGTTCGCAGTGCTTATACCCCTTTTGCGTATATTAGAGCTTAACGGTATCGGCAGTCCATGCTCCGCCGCCTCCCGCCGTTCCGAAGGTTTGAAACACCGTGAAACATCCCTGCGGCGACTGTTCAATGTTCCATCCGCCGGGATCGGCGGGGGAGGTCGGGACTCGGCGGATGTGGTGCATGCTGGGGCCTTCGGGGCAGGAGAGGGGGCGTGCATTTTACCCCAGCCGGTGAGGACCTGCGGGGGCTGCAGAGAAAACGCGCCACAAGGTGTTGGAATATAATGTCAAATATTGGATTCTCGGTGGTGGCTCACTGTCCCGGTCCCGGTTCTGGTCGGGCATATGGGGGAGCGGCGTCAGGTCGATTGCCGGTCGGGCCTTCCGCCCGTATCCTCGACCGGGTCGGGCCTGTCGACCAATCGGGAAGGAAGCCGCATGTTCATCGCGATGAACCGTTTCAAGGTCCGCCACGGGGCCGAGCAGGAGTTCGAGGAGGTCTGGCTGAACCGTGAGGTCCATCTGCACAAGGTGCCGGGCTTCGTCGAATTCCACATGCTGCGCGGCCCGGACCGCGAGGAGTATCGTCTCTATTCCTCCCATACCGTTTGGGACTCGGAAGCCGCCTTCCAGGACTGGACGCGGTCGGAGGCCTTCCGCAACGCCCATGGCAATGCCGGCGCCCGCAAGCCGCTGTATGTCGGGCCTCCGGAATTCGAGGGGTTCGAGGTGATCCAGACCGTGCCGCGCGATCCGAACGCCTGACGCCAAACAATCCGAACCGACGGAGGGAGCCCCCATGCTGGAACTGGTGATCGAGCAGCGCCGAAAGAGCCTCGGCGGATTCGAAGTGGGGCGGATCCTGCCCTTCGTTCAGCGGCGGATGGTCGGGCCCTTCGTCTTCTTCGACCATATGGGGCCGGTCGAATTCGCGGCTGGGCTGCCGCGCGACGTCGACGTGCGGCCCCACCCGCACATCGGGCTGTCGACCGTCACCTACCTGTTCGAGGGCGAGATCATGCACCGCGACAGCGTGGGCTCCGAACAGGCGATCCGGCCGGGGGAGGTGAACTGGATGACCGCCGGGCGCGGCATCACCCACTCCGAAAGGTTCGAGCGCGCCCGTCTGGAAGGCGGGCGGATGCATGGAATCCAGGCCTGGGTCGCCCTGCCCGAAGCGGACGAGGAGACCGATCCGGCCTTCAGCCATTACGGCACCGGCGACCTGCCGGTTTTCGAGGAGGGCAGCGTTCGCGGCCGACTGGTGGCGGGTGAAGCCTTCGGCTCCAAGGCGGGGGTAAAGACCCATTCCCCGCTGTTCTACATCCACTGGGATCTCGCCCCCGGCGCCCGCGTGTCCTTGCCGGAAGACGGGTGGGAGCGCGCGGTCTATGTGGTGGCGGGTAGCGTTGAGGCCGAGGGTCAGCGCGTCGAAGCCGGGCGGATGATCGTCTTCGCTCCCGGCCAGCCGGCGCTGCTGACCGCGGCCACGCAGTCCATCGTGATGGCGATCGGCGGCGAGCCGTTGGGGCAGCGCTTCATCGACTGGAACTTCGTGTCCTCATCGAAGGAGCGCATCGAACAGGCCAAGGCCGACTGGCGGGCGGGCCGGATGAAGCTGCCGGATTTGGACGACGGCGAGTTCATCCCGCTGCCGGAGATGCCGAAGCCGGCCAATCCGATGTCGTGAGGGGGGCTGGATTCTCCCTCTCCCCCCGGGGAGAGGGGGATGCACCGCGTGCCTCCCCAAGAATCCTCGCCGCGCGTCCCCCTCACCCTAACCCTCTCCCCGGGGGGGAGAGGGGACTTTGGCGCGTGGGAGAGTGGGGCTTTCGATCAAACGTGGAAGCTCTCGCCGCAGCCGCAGCGGCCCTTCTCGTTCGGATTCTTGAAGACGAAGCCGGTCTGGAACTTGTCGTCGACATAGTCCATCTCGCTGCCGATCAGGAACATGACGGCGGCCGGGTCGATCAGGACGGTGACGCCCTTGTCCTCCACCACCTCGTCGAACTTCAGCTTTTCCTTGGCATACTGAACGTCATAGCTGAGGCCGGAGCATCCGCGCGCCTTCACGCCGATGCGCAGGCCGACGACTTCGTCGTTGGCCTTCGACATCAGCGCCTTGACGCGATCCGCGGCGGCGTCGGTGATCGTGAGCGCCTTGGGCAGGGAACGGGCCATGGTGACGGTCTCCTAATACGGCTCAGAACATATCCAGTTGCAGACGGGCTTCTTCGGACATCATGCCCTGGTGCCAGGGGGGCTCCCACACCAGCTCGATCTTGACCTCGTTGACGTCCTCGACACCCAGCACGGCTTGGCGCACCTGCTCAGGCAGTTCGCCGGCCACCGGACACATGGGGCTGGTCAGCGTCATATCAATCTCGACATTGCGCTGCCCATCCATGTCCACACGGTAGATCAAGCCCAGTTCCCAAATATCGACCGGGATTTCGGGGTCGTAGCAGGTCTTGATGGCCGCCACGACGCGATCCATGATCTCCTCCCGCGGGTCGAATCCCTCGGGCGGCTTGGGCATCGGCGCGAAGTCCTTGGACTCCGAAGCCTCTGTCGCGGCCTGGGCCTTCAACTGCGCCTCGGCTTCGGCCGGGTTCGGGGCGATCGGGCGCTGCGTCAGGGTTTCATCGGGCATTTCGATCCCCCTTCCCTCAAAACTGGTCGCTGGAGGCCGCAGCCTCGCCGTGGAGTGCCGCGTTCATCGCGTGCCAGGCCAGCGTCGCGCACTTCACCCGCACCGGGAACTGGCGCACGCCGGACATCACCATCAACTTTTCCATGGTCTCGTCATCGACACCCTCGGGGATGTCGGGCTCGTCCTGGGTGCACAGCTCGTGGAAGGCGTGGAACAGCTTCTCCGCCTCGGCCGCCGTCTTGCCGCGCACCAGCTCCGTCATCATCGAGGCGCTGGCGGTGGAGATGGCGCAGCCGCGGCCCTGGAAGGCCACGTCGTCGACCACCCCGTCCTTCAGGGTCAGATAGACCATGAAGCGGTCGCCGCACATCGGGTTCTCGCCCTTCGCTTCGCGATTGGCGTCGTCGGGATGGCGGAAGTTGCGGGGATTCTTGCCGTGGTCCAGGATCACTTCCTGATACAGCTCGCGCAGATCGTCCATCATGCTCCGAAGAACTCCTTGACCGCCTGGAGGGACTGGACGAGGGCGTCGGCTTCCTCCCGCGTGTTGTACAGGCCGAAAGAGGCGCGGACGGTCGGTCCGACGTCGAACCGCTCGGCAAGCGGCTCGGCACAATGGCGGCCGACGCGCACGGCGACGCCATACTGGTCGACGATGGTGCCGACATCGTGCGGGTGCACGCCCTCCAGCGCGAAGGAGATGATCGGTCCCTTGCCGGGCGCGGTGCCGACGATGCGCAAGCCCCCGATCTGCGACAGCTGCTGCGTCGCGTATTGCAGCAGGTCGTGCTCGTGCGCGGCGATGGCGTCACGGCCGAGAGCCTCGACATAGTCGATGGCGGCGCCCAGCCCGATGACCTCGGTGATCGGCGGCGTGCCGGCCTCGAAGCGCGACGGCGGCGCCTTGAAGGTGGTGCCTTCAAAGCTGACGCTCTCGATCATGTCGCCGCCGCCCTGGTAGGGGGGCATCTTCTTCAAGAGGTCGTACTTGCCGTACAGCACGCCGAGACCGGTCGGGCCATAGAGCTTGTGCGCGGTGAAGACGTAGAAATCGGCGTCGATGTCCTGCACGTCGACCGTGCCATGCACCACCGCTTGGCTGCCGTCGAACAGGACGGGCACGCCGCGCTCATGCGCCAGCCTGGCGATGGCCTTGGCCGGGGTGACGGTGCCCAGCACGTTGGAGCAGTGGGTGATCGCCACCAGCTTGGTGCGGTCGGACAGCAGGGCCTTATAGGCGTCCATGTCGAGGACGCCGTCCTCGTCGCAGGGCACGACCTTGATGACGATCTTCTTCTCGGCCTGGAGCAGCTGCCACGGAACGATGTTCGCGTGATGCTCCATGATCGACAGGATGACCTCGTCGCCTTCGTTCAGGAAGGTGCGGCCATAGCTGGCGGCCACGAGGTTGATCGCCTCGGTCGAGCTGCGGGTGAAGACGATGCAGCGGTCGTTCGGCGCGTTCAGGAAGCGCGCGACCTTGCTGCGCACCGCCTCGAACTGGTCGGTCGCGGTCTGCGACAGGAAATGGACGCCGCGGTGGATGTTGGAATAGTCCTCCTCCAGGAAGCGGGTCATGGCCTGGATGACCTGACGCGGCTTCTGGGCGGACGCCCCGCTGTCCAGATAGACCAGCGGCTTGCCGGGCTTTCCCTTCCTGGCGTGGACGCTGCGGGCGAGGATCGGGAAATCCTCCCGCACCCGCTGCACGTCGTAGGCTTGGTTCAGGATGGCATCGGACATGGTTACTTCTGCTCCTCCAGCCAGCCGGCGATGATCCCCTGGAAGGCGTCGCGGATCGACTCCTCGGCAATTTCCTCCAGCGATTCCGACAGGAATGCGCCGATCAGCAGGCCCTGGGCGGTGTCGCGGTCGATGCCGCGGGCGCGCAGGTAGAACAGCGCGTCGTCGTCCAGCTCGCCCGCCGTGCAGCCGTGGCTGCACTTCACGTCGTCGGCATGGATTTCCAGTTCCGGCTTGCTGTCGATCTCGGCCCCGTCGGACAGCAGCAGGGCGCGGTTCAGCTGATAGCCGTCGGTCTTCTGCGCATCCGGGCAGACGGTGATCTTGCCCTGGAACACCGCGCGGGCCGTGTCGTCGATGACGCCCTTGTAGACCTCGCGGCTGGTGCCGTTGGGCTGGGCGTGGACGATCAGCGTGGTGGTGTCGGCATGCTGGGTGCCGCGCACCAGATAGCCGCCGCTGACATGGGTCCGCGCCTCGGTGCCGTCGAGGCGGCTGACCACCTCGTTGCGCGACAGCTTGGCGCCCGTCGTCAGGATGAAGTTGTCATAGCAGCCGCCGGTCGCCACCGTCGCCGCGATGTGCGACAGGTGGATGGCGCCGGCGCCTTCGCGCTGCGCCTTGTAATGGTGCAGGGTGGCGCCTTCGCCGACGTAGACCTCGGTGACGTGGTTCGACAGCGTGGTGCCGGTGCCGCGGCCGACATGGTGTTCGACCACGACCGCCTTCGATCCGGCCTCCGCGATCAGCAGCATGCGCGGATGGCAGGTGGTCGCCTGCGATTCCGATCCGACGGAGACGAAGACCAGCTCGATGGGCCGGTCGACCTGGACGTTGGCCGGCACATGCAGGACCGCGCCGTCGGCGAGATACGCGCTGTTCAGCGCCACCAGCGGACGGTCGTCGGCCGCGGCGAGGCGGCCGAGATGGTCGGCGAGCAGGCCGGAATGGGTGGTCAGCGCGGCGTCGAGGCTCAGCAGATCGACTCGCGGCGGCAGCCCGTCGACCGATGACAGGTCGGCGCGGAAGCGGCCGTCGACGAAAACCATGCGCGGGCCGTCCTGCCCCTCGGCCCGGACGGTCGGCAGCAGGTCGATCGCGGCTGCGGCGGGGGCGGCCGGCTGGAAGGCCAGCTTGGCGAGGTCGCGCAGGTTTGTGTAGCGCCAGCTCTCGTTCTTGATCGTCGGCAGGCCGACGGCGGCGAAGCGCTCGCGACCGGCGGCGCGCAGGTCGTTCAGCCAGGACAACCCGCTGCCGGGCAGGCCGGAGCCCATCCTGTCGAGCGGCGCCAGGAAGGCCGGCGCCGTCGCCGGATCGGCGCCGCGCGTCGAATAGGTCATGGGATGAAGGGGGGAGGGATGTTGCGCCGTCATCACGCCGCCTCGCTCGCGCCGAAGTCGCGGTAGCCGTTCTTTTCCAGCTCCAGCGCCAGTTCCTTGCCGCCCGACTTCACAATACGGCCGGCGGCCAGCACATGGACATAGTCGGGAATGATGTAGTCGAGCAGGCGCTGGTAATGGGTGATGACCAGCATCGAGCGGTCCGGCGAGCGCAACGCATTGACGCCTTCCGCGACGATCTTCAGCGCGTCGATGTCGAGGCCGCTGTCGGTTTCGTCGAGGATGGCGAATTTCGGTTCCAGCACGGCCATCTGCAGCGTCTCGTTGCGCTTCTTCTCGCCGCCGGAGAAGCCGACATTGACCGCGCGCTTCAGCATCTCGTCGTTCATGCCCAGCGCCTTGGTCTTGGCGCGGATCAGCTTGAGGAACTGCATGGCGTCCAGTTCCTTCTCGCCGCGATGCCTGCGGATGGCGTTGATCGCGGTCTTCAGGAAGGTGGTGTTGCCGACGCCGGGGATTTCGACCGGATACTGGAAGGCCAGGAAGACGCCCTCGGCCGCCCGCTCTTCCGGCTCCATCGCCAGCAGGTCCTTGCCGTAATAGGTGACCGAGCCTTCCGTGACCTCATAGCCGTCGCGGCCGGCCAGGACGTAGGACATGGTGCTCTTGCCGGCGCCGTTCGGCCCCATGATGGCGTGGACCTCGCCCGGGCGGATGGTCAGGTCGACGCCCTTGAGGATTTCCTTGCCGTCCACGGTGGCGTGCAGGTTCTTGATTTCGATCATCGTCTTCGCCTCGTTGTCTTCTTCAGGCCGCCGGCACGCCGTCCGGTCTTCACGTTCTGTCGGTTTTCCTCTGGTGGGCGGGGGGCTTAGCCCACGCTGCCTTCCAGGCTGATGCCCACCAGCTTCTGCGCCTCCACGGCGAATTCCATGGGGAGTTCCTTCAGGACCTCCTTGCAGAAGCCGTTGACGATCAGGGACACCGCGTCCTCTTCCGAGATGCCGCGCTGGCGGCAGTAGAACAGCTGGTCCTCGCTGATCTTCGCCGTCGTCGCCTCATGCTCGATGCGGGCGGAGCGGTTGCGGCTCTCGATGTAGGGGACCGTGTGGGCGCCGCACTTGTCGCCGATCAGCAGGCTGTCGCACTGGGTGTGGTTGCGCGCGCCTTCCGCCCTGGGCAGGATCTTCACCAGCCCGCGGTAGGTCTGCTGCGCCTTGCCGGCCGAGATGCCCTTCGACACGATCGTCGAACGGGTGTTCTTGCCGATGTGGATCATCTTGGTGCCGGTGTCGGCCTGCTGGAAGTTGTTGGTGATGGCGACCGAATAGAACTCGCCCACCGAATTGTCGCCCTGCAGGATGCAGCTCGGATACTTCCAGGTGATCGCGGAGCCGGTTTCGACCTGCGTCCAGGAGATCTTGGAGTTCCTGCCGCGGCAGGCGCCACGCTTGGTGACGAAGTTGTAGATGCCGCCGACGCCTTCGGCGTTGCCCGGATACCAGTTCTGGACGGTCGAGTACTTGATGGTCGCATCGTCCAGCGCCACCAGCTCGACCACGGCCGCGTGCAGCTGGTTCTCGTCGCGCTGCGGCGCCGTGCAGCCTTCCAGATAGCTGACGTAGGCGCCCTCGTCGGCGATGATCAGCGTCCGCTCGAACTGGCCGGTGTTGGCCTGGTTGATGCGGAAGTAGGTCGACAGCTCCATCGGGCAGCGCACGCCCTTGGGAATGTAGACGAAGCTGCCGTCGGTAAAGACCGCGCAGTTCAGCGTCGCATAGTAGTTGTCGGTGTAGGGCACCACCGAGCCGAGATACTTCTTCACGAGTTCCGGGTGCTTCTGCACCGCCTCGGAGATCGCGCAGAAGATGATGCCCATCTCCTCCAGCTTCGCCTTGAAGGTGGTTGCGACGGACACGCTGTCGAACACGGCGTCGACGGCGATGGCCGGGCTCTTGCCTTCCGACCCTTCGACGCCGGCCAGGATCTCCTGCTCACGCAGGGGGATGCCCAGCTTCTCGTAGGTCTTCAGCAGCTCCGGATCGACCTCGTCAAGCGACTTCGGCCCGGCCTTCTTCTTCGGCGCGGCATAGTAATGCGCGTCCTGATAGTCGATCGGCGGGAAGCTGACGGCGGCCCATTGCGGCTCCTCCATCGTCTGCCAGACGCGGAAAGCCTTCAGGCGCCATTCCAGCAACCACTCCGGCTCCTCCTTCTTGGCGGAGATGAAGCGGACGATGTCCTCGTTCAGACCCTTCGGCGCGACGTCGGTCTCGATGTCGGTCGTGAAGCCGTACTTGTACTTCTGCTCCGTGACGGCGCGGACCTGCTCGACGGTTTCCGGTTGGGCGGCCATGGCTTTGCCTCGTCCTTCTCAAGAATTCTGTTCGGTGCGCGCCGTTCAGTGCGCAGGGCGGGCCGGCTGGGCGGCTGTTGAAGTCGTCGCGGTTGCCGGGGCCGGGAAGGTGATGGGGGCCATCATGTCGGCCAGCGTCACCTCCTCCAGCGCGCCGCGAATGGCGCGGTTCACCTTTTCCCAACCGCCGCGCATTGGGCAAAGTTGCTCCACCCCGCATTGGCTGTCGGCACCGTCGACGCAGGCGGTCAGCGCGATGGGACCGTCGAGCGCCGTGATGATTTCCGCGATGGAGATTGCATCGGCCGCCCGGCTCAGCGCATAACCGCCGGCGGCGCCGCGCTGCGAGGTGGTGAGCCCCGCCGGCGTCATCGCCTTCATCAGCTTGGCGACGGTGGGGGCGGGCACACCGGTGCGGTCGGCCAGATGGGCGACGGTGTGGACCGCGCCGGCATGACGCGCCATCTCGCTCAACACGACGATGGCATAGTCGGTCAGCTTGCTCAGCCGGATCATGCCCGTACCCCGTTTCACCCCGGTTTCGAATACAGGACCAATTTAGTCCTGATTGCTCCGGGGGGCAAGGGGCGTTTGTCGATTAAAGTGCAGGGTTTCTGCCGGTTTGGCGGGTTTGCATGGCTGATGCGCCGGCAATACCCGTCAACGCTGCTTGGTTATAGCCCTGCTCCCGCCACCACGCTACAGCGAAGCCGCAGCTTTCCCGTTACGGTGCGACGGTTTGTCGCGGAACGGCGTAGCGATTGGCGGGGCGTCTCCGAATGCGGAAAACCCCGCGCCGGGTTGGCGCGGGGTTGTTCCGGCAAAGCTCGGGCGGGAGGTCAGCCCGGCTTCTTCACTTCCGCGCGGGCGGCGTCGGTGGCTTCCGACACGACGTCTTGCAGGTTTTCCTTGGCCGACTCGACCACGGTATCGGCAGCGGCCTGGGCGGCGCGGGTGCCGCGATCCAGCGCGTCCATGGCGATGGACTTGGCGCGCTCGGTCGCCTCGTCGGCATACTCGCCGACCCACTGCTTCTCGTAGCGGGTGCCGGGCAGGGCGGCGCCGATGGCCGCACCCAGCGCCACGCCCATGGCCCCGGCGACGATGGGATGATCCTCCACGAGGTCCCAGAAGCCGGTCGACATGTCGTGCGCGCGGTGGCGCAGATGGTCGGTCGACGGCGCCATGGAGGACAGGCGCGACATGCCGCGGCTGGCATAGGACTGAGACTGCCGCTGGCCGTGGATGTCGCCCCGGACGTCACCCCGGCCCGACGCATGGTCGCCGTCCGACCCGCCCATCATGCCGCCGACCGCGCCCGACGCACTGTCGTAGGCGGAACCGACCGCGCCCGACGCACTGTCATAGGCGGAGCTGGCAGCGTTGCGGACGCTGTCGGTGGCGTCGCTCAGCGACTCGCGGGCGTAGTCCACGGCGTCGCCCATGCGGTGGCGGGCGTTGCGGACGGTGCTTGACCGGGCGATGCGGCGGTCGTAGCCGGTGCCCGACAGCGCCAGCCAGCCCAGCCCGATGCCGACCAGGGCCAGCGGGATCGGGTTGCTGGTCATGTTGCTCAGCATCGATCCCGACGAGTGGGACTGCGACTGCCGGTAATGGACGGTCTGGCCGCTTTCGTAGCGGTCGGACTGCTGCGACGGCGAATAGGTGTGCTTCATGGAATTCTCCATCAGGGATTGGGGAGACCACCGCGTCAGTCTGTCGCGCAGACGGGAGCTGCGGTCGCGCAGCGCCTCGACGGTGCCGCCGATGCGCGCGCGGCTGGCGCGGATGTCGCCCTCCAGGGCGTCGAGATCCTGCGGATTACGAACGTCGTCCGTCATCGTCCGGCCCCTCAGCGGGCAAGCTGGGACTTGGCCCAGCGCTTGTCCTCGTCCAGCGTGTTGATCGTGCGGCGGGGGCGGAGGTTGGCGGGGCTCAGCCGGTTCTTGCCGACATAGGCCAGGATGCCGCCCACCAGCAGAACCACCACGCCGACGATCAGCGCGGACAGCCACGGGGCCAGGACGTTGGACAGGCCGAGAACCGCGGAGGCAAGCAGGACCAGGACGCCGGCGAAGGCGACCAGTCCGCCGACGGCGATGAAGGCCACGCCGCCGGCGGCCTCGGTGGCCTTGTCGGTCAACTCGGCCTTCGCCAACGCGATCTCGGATCGGGCAAGGTTGGCGGATTCGCGGGCGAGATCGGCGAACAGGCCGGCAAGCGGCCGGTCCTGCCGCGGATCCCGCGGCTCGTCATAGCGGTTCTCGGCGGCGCTCATGGACGCTGTCCCTGCGGCTTGGAGGTGGAGGAGGTGGTCCCGGCAGCCCCGCCCTGGGTCCCGCTGGTGCCGGTGGTGTTGCCGGTGCCGCCGGTGGTGCCGGAGTTCATGGCGCTGCCGGCGCTGCCGGTCGTGCCGCCGGGGGTGCCGACCGTGCTGGTGCCGAGCGCCGTATCGGGCGAGGACCCGGTGCCGCGGCCGGTGACGGAGGCCGGGGCGGTGGACAGCGGCATGCCGATGCGGGCGGCGGCCGGCTTCGGCTCACCCAGGCGCTCCGAAGCGCGCTCCGACTCCATGCGGCCGGCCAGATTGCCGGTGTTGACGGCGGAGGACCCGGTCGTCGGCGTGTCGGCGCTGTGCGACGGGGTGGAGCGGCTGACGGACTCGGCGATGCCGCCGGCCATGCCCCGGCTGGGGCCGGAGCTGCGTCCGGTGTCGCGGTTCATGTCGCGTCCGGTGTCATAGGCCGAGCCACGCGCCGTGCGGACGGACTGCGCCGGGTGGGCGTTGCCTTGCCGAGAGGTCGAGGTGCGGTGCATCCGCCGCTCGCCGGAGCTTTTGATGAAGCGCGCGGCGAGGAAGCCGACGGCGAAGGCCGCACCGATGAACACCTCGGGCTGGCGGCGGGCGAAGCCTTCGACCTCGCCGACGATGTCGTCGACATTGGCGTCGCGAAGCATGTCGGCGACCCGCTCGACGCGGCCGGCCGCCTGCTCGGCATAATCGGCGACTACGCCGCCATTCTCCTCGTTCAACTGCTCGGCAGCCTTGTGCAGGGCATTGGCGACCCCGCCCAGCTGGTCGGCGGCGCGGCCGGTCTGCTGTTCCAGCAGGGAGCGGATGCGGCCCTGGGCATTGCCCAGCGTCTCGCGCCCAGTGGCCATCGCGTCGTCGGCGGCGCGGTTGACGGTCTTCTTGATATCCTCGACGCCGCTGCGTCCGCCCGACGTGCTGTTGCCCGTGGTGGAGTTGCCGGCGGTCGAACTTCCGGTGGTGGAACTTCCGGTGGTGGAGCCGGTCGGGTTCGGTCCGCCGGTGCCGGTCATGTCGCGGTTCGGCATCTTGTCTTTCCTCCTCGGGGATTCCGGTATTCCGCGGCTCCGCGCCTGCGGCATCAAACCGCCCGTTGCGGAATCGGGTGTCGGGAAGGGAAACACCAGCCAAGCCTTCGGGGTTCCACGCAGGCGTTGCGCGAAATGGACAGTCACCACCAATGTGCTAAACTTTGCCGGGAATATCCTGGTGCGACCCGGCCGGAGGGTGGCGGCATGAGCGTCTTCAGTGTGGTGGCCGACGGACAGGCCGGACTTTTTCGGCTTCAGCAGGCGAAGAAGCCTTGGGAAAAGGACCTTCAGGCGAAGGACGCCCAGGGGCAGCTCGCCCAGAAGGCGGAGCGGGCGCAGGCGCTGACCCAACCCCTCGCCAAGTGGCAGAGCGACCACGCCTCCGTCCAGGCGGCGCTGGAGGAGGCGAGGCGGGTCGGTGGGCCCAAGGAGGCTGCCGCTGCCCGGCTGGAGCAGGTCGAACGCAAGATAGAGCAGCTGAAGCTGGCGATGCGCTTCGCCCAGGGCGATCCGCAGAAGCTGGCGTCCTTGGCGCGGGAGGCGGCGCTGCTGGCGCGCGAGGCCGGGCGTGCCGCCAAGGAATATGGTGCCGGCATCAAGGCCGCGGCCGAGATGGAGCTTCCGGGCGACGCCGGCGCGGCGACCGGCGGATCGATGCTGTCGTCCGAAACGACGATCACCCGCAGCACCACCAGCCTGACCCTGCAGCAGACCGAGGTGACTCTGACCATCGGTATTTCGACGGGGGACGGAGGCTCGGCGGAGAATGCCGCCGACCTGATGGCGGCGGATGCCGGGGCGGCGGCGGATTCGGCTGCGACGGATCCGGGCGCCGGGTTGACGGCGCAGGACGGCAAGCTGCCCGACGACATCGCCCGGCTGGTGGAGGATGTGCTGTCCGGCCTGGGCGGGGGCGGGCTGGCCGGGGCCGACCCGGCTTCCGCCGCGACGGCCGGCACAGGCGGCCGCGGCGCGATGATCGAGCAGTTGATGGCCGACAACGCCATGAAGATGTCGCGCTATCGCGAGGCCGACACTTTCGGCCAGCGGGTGGAGGGGGTGCTCGCCACCTCCAAGCGCATCATCGGCGAGGCCAAGGCCGCCAACATGCTGGACGAGTCCGAAAAGCGGCGGCGCGAGCGGCGGGAGGGCTTCAAGGCCGACGACAAGATGGTTGATGCCGCCCAGAAGGAGGTCAACGCCCTGCGCGCGGCGGCGTTAGGGTCCGGCGATGCCCTTGCCGTGGCCGGACTGCTCGGCGGCGGCGATGTGGAGAGCGCGGAGATGCTGGCCACGCCATCGGCCGCCGATCAGACAGCCCAGCCCGCCGCGGCGCTGAATCTGCTGGCCTGACCACGGCTGAGCGGCATAGACCGCCTGCTACCATTTCTCCATACGCTGCGGTGCGACATTGTGTTGACCGGCTCGCGCGGAAGACGCGATAACCGATGAACCAAGACTCCCGGAGAGGAGTCTGCGAACCGAGCGCAAGAGAATGGGACACGCAACGAGATGAGCAACTGGATCCGCCGTGGCGGCCTCGAAATCGCCCAACCGCTGTACGACTTCATCAATGACGAGGCGCTGCCGGGGACCGGTGTCGACGCCGACCGTCTCTGGACCGGCCTCGACCAGCTCCTGCACGAACTGGCGCCGCGCAACAAGGCTCTGCTCGACAAGCGCGACAGCCTGCAGGCGCAGATCGACGCCTGGCATGCCGACCGCCGCGGCAAGATCTTCGATCAGGCCGAATACGAGTCTTTCCTGCGCGAGATCGGCTATCTGGTGCCGCAGGGCGGCGACTTCGCCGTCGGCACCGGCAATGTCGATCCCGAAATCGCCTATCTCGCCGGCCCGCAGCTGGTGGTGCCGATCACCAACGCCCGCTATGCCCTGAACGCCGCCAACGCGCGCTGGGGCAGCCTGTACGATGCGCTGTACGGCACCGACGCCATTCCCGGCACCCCGGCGGCCGGCGGCTATGACGCCGCCCGCGGCGCGCAGGTGATCGCCTGGGCGCGCAAGTTCCTGGACGACAGCGTTCCGCTGGCCGAGGGCAGCCACGCCGACGCCACCGGCTATGCCGTCGAGGGCGACACGCTGGCGGTGACGCTGAAGAGCGGCGGCAAGACCGGCCTGAAGGACAAGGCCGCCTTCGTCGGCTGGCAGGGCGAGGCTTCGGCGCCGTCGGCCGTGCTGCTGGTCCAGAACGGCACCCACATCGAAATTCGCATCGACCGCAACAGCGTGATCGGCAAGGACGATGCCGCCGGTGTCGCCGACGTCGTGCTGGAAGCGGCGCTGTCGACCATCCAGGACTGCGAGGATTCCGTCGCCGCCGTGGATGCGGAGGACAAGGTCGTCGCCTACCGCAACTGGCTGGGCCTGATGAAGGGCACGCTGGAGGCCAGTTTCCCCAAGGGCGACAAGACCGTCGTCCGCAAGCTGAACCCGGATCGCGTCTACACCACGCCGACCGGCGGCGTCACCCTGCATGGCCGCAGCCTGCTGCTGGTCCGCAACGTCGGCCACCTGATGACCATCGACATGGTCAAGCTGTCCGACGGCAGCGAGGCGCCGGAAGGCATCCTCGACGGCGTCTTCACCTCGCTGATCGCGCTGCATGATCTGAAGGCCGAAGGTGGCCTGCGCAACAGCCGCGCCGGCTCGGTCTACATCGTCAAGCCGAAGATGCACGGGCCGGAAGAGGTCGCCTTCGCCGACGAGCTGTTCGGCCGCGTCGAGGA
>CBIHQY010000073.1:0-18092 GCA_966212305.1 uncultured Azospirillum sp. | reverse complement strand
TGCACGGGCCGGAAGAGGTCGCCTTCGCCGACGAGCTGTTCGGCCGCGTCGAGGACCTGCTGGGCATGGCCCGCAACACCCTCAAGGTCGGCATCATGGACGAGGAGCGCCGCACCAGCGTCAACCTCAAGGAGTGCATCCGCGCCGCCAAGGACCGGGTGGTGTTCATCAACACCGGCTTCCTGGACCGCACCGGCGACGAGATCCACACCTCGATGGAGGCCGGCCCGGTCGTCCGCAAGGCGGCGATGAAGGCCACCAAGTGGATCTCGGCGTACGAAGACAACAATGTCGATGTCGGGCTGCGCGCCGGGCTGAAGGGCCGCGCCCAGATCGGCAAGGGCATGTGGGCGATGCCGGACCTGATGGCCGACATGCTGGTCGCCAAGATCGGCCACCCGAAGGCCGGCGCCAACACCGCCTGGGTCCCGTCGCCGACCGCCGCCACCCTGCACGCCACCCACTATCACGCCGTGAACGTGGCCGAGGTGCAGGACCAGCTGGCCAAGCGTCAGGCCGCCGCCCTGTCGGACATCCTGACCATCCCGCTCGCCGACCGCCCCAACTGGTCGGAGGACGAGGTCCGGCAGGAGCTGGAGAACAACGCCCAGGGCATCCTCGGCTATGTGGTGCGCTGGATCGACCAGGGCGTCGGTTGCTCCAAGGTGCCGGACATCCACGACGTCGGGCTGATGGAAGACCGCGCCACCCTGCGCATCTCCAGCCAGCACATCGCAAACTGGCTGCACCACGGCATCTGCACCGAGGCCCAGGTGATGGAGGTCATGAAGCGCATGGCCGCCGTCGTCGACAAGCAGAATGCCGGCGACCCGCTGTACAAGCCGATGGCCGGCAATTTCGACGGCAGCATCGCCTTCCAGGCGGCGTGCGATCTGGTGTTCAAGGGCCGCGTCCAGCCGAACGGCTACACCGAGCCGGTCCTGCATGCGCGTCGCCGTCAGGTGAAGGCGGCGGGGTGAGTTGGTATTTGCGGCGGAGGGGCATTGCCCCCTCTGCCGCAGCCCTTGTTCAGGTTCCGATTCCCAACACCCGCACCGCCACCTGCTTGGTGTAGGGACTGGCCGCGAAATACTCGTAGCGGACCGCTTTCTCGGCGGCGAATTCCTGGAACGCACGGTACTCGTCGTCGCGCCAGCTCCGGTTGCCGATATACTCGTCGAACACGATAACGGTTCCCGGCCGCACCCGGTCGGCCAGCGCGGTCAGCACGGTGCGGGCCGAGGCGTAGATGTCGCTGTCGACATTGACGAAGCGCACCGGCCCCGGATGAGCCGCCAGAAACGGCGGCAGGCTGTTCTCGAACCACCCCACATGCAGACGCGCGTTGTCGCGCACCGGCGGCAATTGGCTGCCGGTGGTCAGCACGCCGCGGGGGGAGTTGACCCAGCTCTCCGGCAGTCCCTCGAACGAATCGAAACCGTGGACCTCCTGCCCGGCCACGTCGGCGATGTGGTTGAGTGAGGTGCCGCGTCGCACGCCGAACTCCAGCACCAGACCGGACGTAGCGGCGCAGGCCAGCGCGTGGCGCAGCAGCCGGCCGCTGTTGCCGAACAGGCGGAAGTCGGAGGAGAGCTTCGGCACCAGCGCCCTGGCGCCGTCCGGCAGCGGCCGGCGCTTCGGGTTGTCGCCGATCTCGGCGGCCTCTATGGCGTCGGCCTCCGCTTTGCGGCCGAGCAGCCGCAGGGTGGCGGCGAGATAGCCCCAATATTTGCCGTTGGCGCCGCCGCAGCGGGTGGCGCGGCGCAGGCGGCGCAGGGCTTCGTCGGGGCCATGGTGGTGCAGGGCCTGGGCATGGCTGCCGAACCAAGCGGCGGCATGTTCGGGATCGTCGGCGAGCAAAGCGTCGAAATGGGCCAGCGACTCCGCATCCTCGCCAAGATAGGCGGCGGCCATCGCCGCCTCATAGCGGATGTCGGGCGAGGTGTCGCCATCGCGGATCGCTGTCCGCGCCAGGGCCAGCGCGTCGCCATAGCGCGCATCTCGGCGCAAGGCGCCGGCCAGGGATGCGGTGAGGGCGGCATTGCCGGGCGTGACGCGCGCCGCGCGCTCGAACCAGCGGACGGCGGGGAAGGGGGCGTTGTCGGCCTGATGGGCCTGGGCCAGGGAGGACAGCAGGTCCGGGTCGTCCGGCCGGTCGGCCAGGACGCGGCGCAGGCAGGCGATGGCCGCCGGAGCGTCGCGGTGACCGAGATGGGCAAGACCCAGCAGATGCAGACGCTCAACTCCGTTGGCAAGCCCGTGGGGGAGGGCATCGCCGCGCAGCAGGCGCAGAGCGGGGCGGTAACGGCGCGCGTCGATCAGGGCGCGCGCTTCGTCGAATACAGTATCAGCAGTCAAAATGACTCGTCGTCAGGGCAGCCGGCGGAAGGTCCAGACCGACGCCGGCGGCAGGTTCCGGGCGATCCAGGCATGCCGCCGCGGCTTCAGCCGCAGCCGCCGGATCAGTTCCGGATTGACCGGGGCGAAGGGACCATAGGTGAATTGCACGAAAACGCCGTCCTGTGCCAGCACGGAAAAGGCGCCGCGCACGATCCGGGCCTGGACCGACAGCGGCATGGCGATCAGCGGCAGGCCCGATACCACCGCGTCGCAAGTCTCCCAGCCATGGGCCTGGACGATGCGGTGGACCCGCGTGGCATCGCCGCGCACCACCGTGGCGTTGGGGTGCAGGATCGACAGATGGTCGGCGAAGGCAGGGTCGAGTTCCACCATCAGCAGGTTGTCGGGAGTGACGCCGTTGGCCAGCAGCGCGGAGGTGACCGGACCCGTGCCCGGTCCCAATTCCACAACGCGGCGACCGGGATCGCAGTGGGCGGCCTTTGCCATGGCCCGGCACAGTTCAGGACCGCTTGGAGTTACCGACGCGACCTTCAGGGGTGAGCGAATCCAGCGCTCGACAAAAAGCTTGCGTTCAGCAAGTGACATCAACCGACCTCCCAACAGACGCCGGATCAACTCCTCGGCTCTGCTTCAACCCTTTCTACTAAGTTACGTTTCGTTGCGCCAGCCGAATGGATTTTGAATGATCGTTTAACAAAACGGTGACGGAGCGAAGACGGATCCTTTTCACCGAGTATTTCGATTGGACATTCACCCATCGGGTTAGCCGGAGGGGGACGAGAGGACCGGACGGTGCCCGCTCCGGCGAACCGCAACGGCAATGTTCTCCTTTTCTTCCACTGCACCGTTGACAGGGCCGTGACCGCCGGGCACCGTTGCGGAACCGGAAGGACGCCGGACGGACAGGGGACCAGGGGACCGGAACAGCACATGCCGACGCTCGCACCCGATCATTCGGATCTGTTCGACGATACGGGCAAGCCGCCCCGGCTGTTGGAACTCGACGTCGCCAGGGTGATGCGCAATCCAAGCATGCCGCGCCGCCATTTCGACGCGCAGGAGATGCAGAGTCTCGCCGACTCGATTGCGCATTACGGGCTGAAGCAGCCGATCCTGGTTCAGGAGGTCGTGGGCGGTCATCGGCTGGTCGCTGGCGAACGGCGGCTGCGTGCGCATGAGATGCTGGGACTGGCGACCATCTACGCGCTGGTCACCTCCGGCAATCCGGACGAGTTGACTCTGGTCGAGAACGTGCAGCGCGTCGATCTGGATGCGCTGGAACTGGCGGAAGCGCTGTCCCGCCTGATCGACCGATTCGGCTACACCCAGGAACAGCTCGGCCGCATCATCGGCAAGAGTCAGAGCAACGTCAGCCATACCCTGCGGCTGAACAGCCTGCCGGAGACGATCAAGCAGGAATATGCCGCCGCCCATCACGATGTTTCGCGCTCCACCCTGATCGAGATCGCCTGGATCAAGGATCTGGACGAGCAGATGGCGCTGTGGGAGCAGGTGAAGGCGGGCGACGGTACCGTTCAGGCCGCCCGCAGCCGCAAGGACGCGGCCAAGGAACCGTCGCTGCGCACCATGTCGGCGGTCGGCCGCTTCCTCGACGCGCTGCGCCGCGCGACCGCCCGCCTGGGCGACCCGCGCGAGCACCGCGCCTATGTCGACGACATGCAGCGCCGCGAACTCATCAGCCTGCGCCGCCGCATTGACCTGCTTCTGGGCGACGATCCGATGGTGGATTGAGGGCCGACTCAGCTGGTCAGTCGTTCAGAAACGGATTGTAACGCCGTTCTTCCCCGAAACTCGACATTGGGCCGTGGCCGGGGATGAAGGCGATGTCGTCGCCGTAGGGGAACAGCTTGTCGCGGATCGAGGCGATCAGGTCGGCGTAGTTGCCCTTGGGGAAGTCGGTGCGGCCGATGGAGCCCTGGAACAGCACGTCGCCGACGATGGCCAGCTTCGACGGCCGGTGGACGAAGATGACATGGCCGGGGGTGTGGCCGGGGCAGTGGCGGACCTCCAGCGTCTGGTTGCCGACGGTCACCGTGTCGCCCTCCTCCAGCCAGCGGTCGGGCGTGAAGGAGCGGACGGGCGGGAAGCCGAACATCTGGCTCTGCATCGGCATGCCGTCGATCCAGAACTGGTCGTCGCGGTGCGGCCCCTCGATCGGCAGCGACAGCTTGTCGGCCAGATCGGCGACGGCGCCGGCATGGTCGATGTGACCGTGCGTGACCAGGATTTTCTCCAGCGTCACGCCCTTCGCCTTCGCCGCAGCCAGGATGCGGTCCAGGTCGCCGCCCGGATCGATGGCGGCGCCCTTCATCGTCTCGGGGCACCAGAGCACCGTGCAGTTCTGCTGGAACGGGGTGACCGGAACGATGGCGTACTGCATGTCCTGACCTTCGACTCTGCGGGAAAATGGCGGAATGCCCCCAGGGGCGGGGGGACCTTAGCGCGCCCGCGCCGGATGCCGCAAACCATTCGCGCAAAGCCGGTCGCAATGGCCGGCGAAACTGGCTAAGGTCCGGGCGTCCGGCGGGAACACGCCTTTGGGTGGAATACCGGGCCGGTACGAAATGTTAACCACCGAAGCTTTAGATCGGGGTGGACCAATCATCCGCCGCCGCAATAAAACGGATTCCGCCGGAATGCTGTCGCAGAAAGCCAAATATGCGTTGCGTGCCCTCATCATGCTGGCGGAGAAGGACACCGGCGACCTGATCCTGATCGCCGACATCGCGGAGCGCGAGAACATCCCGCGCAAATTCCTGGAAGCGATCCTGGTCGAGCTGCGCAAGGAAGGCATCCTGTTCGCCAAGCGCGGCAAGAGCGGCGGCTATCGGCTGGCCCGCCCCGCCGCCCAGATCACCTTCGGCGAGGTGATTCGCCTGATCGACGGCCATCTCGCCCCGCTTCCCTGCGCCAGCAAGGGGTCCTTCAAGCCGTGCGAGGACTGCATCGATACGGAGACCTGCTCGGTCCGCTGGCTGATGCTGCAGGTCCGCGACGCCACCGCCTCCGTTCTGGACAACCGGACGCTGGCCGACGCCCTGCGCCACCGCCAGTCCACCGGCAGCATCGCCGCCAACTTCGACATCTGACCGTCCCGCTTGCCGCTCCGCTGAAATCGCATTTGAGACGGCGGGTGGGCCTCCCGTATGGTTGACCCAACCATTGGTCAGGGAGGGAGCGTCATGTCTGAAGAGAAGGTGGCCGTCATCACGGCCGGCGGCAGCGGCATGGGTGCGGCCTCGGCGCGCCGGCTGGCGGCCGACGGGTTCAAGGTCGCGATCCTGTCCTCCTCCGGCAAGGGCGAGGCGCTGGCCGCGGAGCTGGGCGGCATCGGGGTTACCGGGTCCAACCAGTCCAACGATGACCTGAAGCGGCTGGTCGATGCCGCCATGCAGCGCTGGGGCCGGATCGACGCCCTGGTCAACAGCGCCGGTCATGGGCCTCGCGGTCCCCTGCTGGAGATCAGCGACGAGGACTGGCACCGCGGGATCGAGGTCTATTTCCTCAACGTCGTGCGGGCGGTCCGGCTGGTGGCGCCGATAATGGTCGGGCAGAAGGCCGGCTCCATCGTTAACATCTCCACCGCCTGGGCGTTCGAGCCGAGCGCCATGTTCCCGACCTCCGCCGTCGCGCGGGCGGGGCTGGCCGCCTACACCAAGATCTTCGCCGACCAGTATGCGGCGGAGAATGTGCGGATGAACAACGTCCTGCCGGGCTGGATCGACAGCCTGCCCGCGACCGAGGAACGGCGCCAGAGCGTGCCGATGCAGCGCTACGGCAGCAGCGAGGAGATCGCCGCAACGGTGGCCTTCCTGGCCTCGCCGGGCGCCGGCTACATCACCGGCCAGAACATCCGGGTCGACGGCGGGCTGACCCGCTCGGTGTGAGCCGGGGGAAACGGTACGGAAACGAAAAAGGGCCGGCGATGTGCCGGCCCTTTTTGCTTGCGAACTCCCCGCCCTATCAGTCGGCGAAGGGGTCCGTCATCAGGATGGTGTCGTCGCGCTCCGGGCTGGTCGACAGCAGGGCGACCGGGGCCTGGATCAGCTCCTCGATATGGCGGACATACTTGACGGCCTGGGCCGGCAGCTCCGCCCAGGAGCGGGCGCCACGGGTGGTGTCATGCCAGCCCTCGAAGGTCTCGTAGATCGGCTCGACGCGGGCCTGGGTGCCAGCGTTCGACGGGTAATAGTCGATCTCCTTGCCGTCCAGCCGGTAGCCGACGCAGACCTTGATCTCGTCGAAGCCATCCAGCACGTCCAGCTTGGTCAGCGCGATGCCGTCGATGCCGCCGGTCTTGATCGCCTGGCGGACCATGACGGCGTCGAACCAGCCGCAGCGGCGTTTGCGACCCGTGTTCACGCCGAACTCCTTGCCCTTCTGGCCGATCAGCCTGCCAATCTCATCCGTCAACTCGGTCGGGAAGGGGCCGGAGCCGACGCGGGTGGTGTAGGCCTTGCAGATGCCCAGCACATAGCCGATGGAGCGCGGGCCCATGCCGCTGCCGGCGGCGGCGTTGCCGGCCACCGTGTTGGAGGAGGTGACGTAGGGATAGGTGCCGTGGTCGATGTCCAGCATCGTGCCCTGGGCGCCTTCGAACAGGATGCGCTTGCCGGCGCGGCGCAGCTCGTCCAGCTGCTTCCAGACGACGGCGGCGTAGGGCAGGACCTGCGGCGCGATCTCGCGCAGGGGATCCAGGATGTCGGACGGGGTCATCTCCGGCGCGCCCAGCGCGCGGAACAGCGCGTTGTGGTGGGCGAGCAGGGCGTCGACCTTCTCCACCAGCACGGCGTCGTCGGTCAGGTCGCACAGGCGAATGGCGCGGCGGGCGACCTTGTCCTCATAGGCCGGGCCGATGCCGCGGCCGGTGGTGCCGATCTTGCCGGCGCCCTTGGCCTCTTCGCGCGCCTTGTCCAGGGCGCTGTGCACCGGCAGGATCAGCGGCACGTTCTCGGCGACGATCAGGTTTTCCGGCGTGACGGAGACGCCCTTTTCCTTGATCGCGTTGACTTCGCGGATGAAGGCCCACGGGTCGAAGACGACGCCGTTGCCGATGACCGACAGCTTGCTCTGGCGCACCACGCCGGACGGCAGCAGGCTCAGCTTGTATTCGACGCCGTTGATCACCAGCGTGTGGCCGGCGTTGTGACCGCCCTGGAAGCGCACCACCACATCGGCCCGGCTGGACAGCCAGTCGACGATCTTGCCCTTGCCCTCGTCGCCCCACTGGGCGCCGACCACCGCAACGTTGGCCATCTCTCGTCTCCGCAAAACTTCAAAAGGAACCGCTCAACCACCCGATCCACCGCAGGGCACCATCCGCGCGGCGTGGGGGTCCGTTCACCCTAAACCCAAGCTTATCAAACCCAAGCTTATCCGGCCGGCTTGATGTCCCCGCCGGCCAGCCAATGGCCGCACAGGAGCCGTTTGGCTTCCGCGGCCGGATCGGCCACCGGGGCGAGCCCGGCGACCGTCACCCATCCGTCTGCGCGCAGCCTGCGCGCCGTCTCCCAGCCGCTGCCATGCGGCACATACACCCGGCCGGGGGCCTTGGCCGCCGGAACCGCGCGCAGAAGCGTGTCCATGTAGAGCGTGAAGCCGGTCGCCGGCTCCCCGCGGTCCTCGCCTTGAGCGCCGGCGCGGTAGCGTCCGCCCTGGCCCAGTTCCCCCGCCGCGCGCGAGAACAGGGTGAAGCTGAGGCCGGTCTGGTATTCGAAGCCGCGATGCTCCACCAGATCGATGGTCACCGTCAGGTCGGGCATCGCCGCGCGCAGCAGGGCCAGCGTGTCGGTCAGCCGGCGGCGGTCCTTCTCGGCGCCTTCCGGCAGCGGCAGGGCGGCCAGCGCCTGCATTGCGCGGTCGGCGGGACCCGACGCGTCCATCAGCGTTTCGAGCAGCTTGGCCGCCGGGCCGCCGACGGCCGCCACGGCGGCCGAGTCCTTGCGGTCGAGCGCGGCGCGCAGCTCGCGGATTTCATCCTCGCCCAGTCCCAGCCCGGCGCAGATGCGCGACACCATGGTCGGCACGCAGAGGTCGACCGACAGGTGCGGCACGCCGATGGCGGTCAGCCCCTGGACGGCCAGCAGCACCACCTCGGCGTCGGCCTCCGCCTCCAGTGCGCCGATCAGCTCGACGCCGACCTGGGTGAACTGGCGTTCGGGGCGCAGCTGCGATCCCTTCACCCGCAGCACCTGGCCGGCGTAGCACAGGCGCAGCGGCCGGGCCTCGTTCTTCAGGCGGGTGGTGGCGATGCGGGCGATCTGCGGGGTGATGTCGGCGCGGACGGCCATCATCCGCTGCGAATGCGGGTCCATCAGCCGGAAGGTCTGCTTGGACATCGCCGCACCGGGGCCGGAGAGCAGGTTCTCCTCGAACTCCACCAGGGGCGGATCGACGCGGCGGTAACCCTGCGCGGCGAATTCCGCCAGCAGGCGTTCGACGGCCGCCGCCTCATGCGCCGCCTCGGACGGCAGCACGTCGTGCAGTCCGGCGGGAAGCAGGGCGGAACTCAGTGCGTCGGCGGGCATGACCAGCGTGTCTCATTGCAGGCAGGGACAGGGATGCCGCGGCGAATGTCGGGCACACGGGGCGGGCTAATACCCGACACCCGCGCCGCATGCAAACGGAAAAGCCCCGCACGGTGGCGGTATCTCCCCTGCGCGGGCGGATTCACTGCAGGCGGCCGGACAAAGTGTCGCTGCCGGCGGCGGGGCGGGCAAGTGCGCAGGTGGGCCGGACTCAGCCGGCGTCGGCCGGGCCGGCGTCGTCGGGAGGGAGCGGCAGGTCGGTGTCCGGAGCGGCCGGGGACACCACGGCGAAGCTGCTGCCGTCGTTCTTCGGGCGCAGCACGGTCAGCGGCGTGCCGACCACCAGGAAATGGATGATCTCGGCGATGTTGGTGGCGTGGTCGCCGATCCGCTCAAGATTCTTCGCCATGAACAGCAGATGCGTGCAGGGCGTGATGTTGCGCGGATCCTCCATCATATAGGTCAGGACCTCGCGGAACAGGCTGGTGTAGAGATCGTCCAGCTCCTCGTCGCGTTCCCAGGCGGCGATGGCCTTGTCGACGTCGCGCTCGATGTAGGCGTCGAGCACCTCCTTCAGGATGGTCTCGACCAGCCGGCCCATGCGCGGGATGCCGGCGGCCGGCCGCACCACCGGCACCTGTGCCAGCGCCAGAGACCGCTTGGCGATGTTGGCGGCATAGTCGCCGATCCGCTCCAGGTCGGCGGAGACCTTCAGGGCGGAGACGATCTCGCGCAGGTCCTGCGCCATCGGCTGGCGCAGGGCCAGCAGGCGCACCGCCTCCGCGTCGATGTCGCGTTCATAGGCGTCGAGACGGGCATCGGCCTGCATCACCTGCGCGGCGAGCCCGACGTCGCGGCGGGTCACCGCCTTCACCGCGGCTTCGACCTGCGCTTCGGCCACGCCGCCCATCTGGGTAACGAGGTTGGACAGGCGCTGCAATTCCTGCGCGAAGGAGCGGACGATGTGTTCGGTGCCCATGTTCGGTCGCGACGCTCCAATGATTTCCGGTCCGTCCGCCACAGCCTGCAGGGCCGCCACGCGCGGGAGGTGTATATTAGCCTGTGGTCATGACGCCGGTGTGGCGGGTTTATTTCACTTCCTTGACAATCGCGTGTCAGCCGGGAGGCCCGGCTTTACTGGCGGCCCGCCCGTGACCTTGCTGGCCGGCGGCGTATTGGATTTGAAGTAACTCGGTAACTTCGCTAAAGGGTACGCAGCCGTATTGAAACCGTCCGCATGGGGTACATCCCCCCTGCACTGACCGGGAGGCCGCTTTCCATGTCCGTCGCGTTCCAGATGCCTGTCCTTCGGATGCCCGGCCGCGCCATCGCCGCAGGATCCCTGCTTCTGCTGGCTGCGTCGCCGCTGGCGCTCGCCGCCGATCCGGCGCCGGCCGCGGGCGCTCCCACCGCATTGGTTGAGGATGTGTCCGACGGCGTCGACGGCGTTCAGCCGATGGATTACCTGGCGGCCGGCCGCACCGTGGCGCTGAAGGCCGGCCAGACGCTGACGCTGAGCTATCTTGAATCCTGCGTGAACGAGACGATCACCGGCGGCTCGGTGACGGTCGGCGCCCGCGAGTCGGCGGTGGAAGGCGGCGGTATCGACCGCCACACGCTGCCCTGTGACGGCGGCAAGCTGCTGCTGGCCTCCAACGAGGCGGGCAAGGCGGGGGTGACCGTCTTCCGCAGCGCGCCCATCGCCCTGCCGGGCATGAAGGCGCCGCTGCCCAAGCCGGACCTGACCCTGTTCAAGACCCATCCGGTGCTGATCCTGTCGGCTCCCGGCCCCGTCACCATCGACCGGCTGGACGTGCAGGGCATCGCGCTGACCACGGTCAATGTCCCCGGCACCACGCTGGACACCGCCAAGAAGGGCAGCGGACTGGAGCCGGGCGGCCTCTACAAGGTTTCCGCCGGGCAGAAGTCCTTCATCGTGAAGATCGACGAGAAGGCCGCGGCCGGCGGCGGTCCGGCGCTCGGCCGCCTGATCCGCTTCTGAGCGGCGGGCAAGACCGTTGAATAGGATGAGGCTGCCCCGGCGAGTCCGGCTGGTCCTGCTCGGCGCGGTGGCGCCGGTCGTAGCATCATTTCTGGTGCTGGCCGCCTCATCCTCGTTGCAGGGGCCGTCGATCGACAGCCTCTATTGGCTGCGGGAGCGGCTGCATGGCCCCCGGCCGGCCCCCGATCCGTCGCCGGTGGTGGTGGTCGGCATCGACGAGGAAACCTATCGCCGTCCGCCCTTCGCCGGCACGCCGCAGGCGCTGTGGGGGCCACGGCTGGGCACCGTGCTCGGCGCCATGCTGGACGGCGGGGCGGCGGCCATCGGCCTCGACCTCGTCCACCCGACCTCGGTCGAGACGCTGATCCCCGGATTCGAGCGCGATTACCTGCTGACCCTGCGCCGCGGCGGCAAGGAGGGGCGGCTGGTGCTGGCCAAGGTGCAGCATCAGAGCGATCCGCTGATGCCCTACCGCGGCTATATGATCGCCGCCGGGGTCAACAACGTCCGCTCGGTCAATCTGGTCGAGGATCCGGACGGCGTGCTGCGCCGCGTGCCGCTGACGCTGACCGTGGCCGGACCCGACGGCAAGCCGAAGGCCGAGCCGGGCATGGCGGTGGAGGTGGCGTCGCGCGCGCTGAAGGCGCCGCTGGAGCGGGGGGCCGACGGCTCCGCCACGCTGGCCGGCTACCGGATTCCGGGCGGGGAGGGCAACCGGCTGCTGGTCAACCATGCGACATCCTCGGGCGCCATCCCGACCTATTCGCTGGCCGACATGTACGCCTGCGCCGAGGCCGGCAAGACCGACTTCTTCACCAGCCACTTCAAGGGCAAGGCGGTGATGGTCGGCACCGTGCTGGACGTGGAGGACCGCAAGCTCTCCTCCAACCGTTGGGTCACCAAGCCGGAGGGGATGAATCTTCCCGAACGCTGTGCCCTGCCGGTGATGAGCGAGCTGTATGTCGCCGGCCGCACCCGCGACAGCATCCCCGGCGTCTACATCCACGCCGCCGCCATCTCCAACCTGATGGCGCACGATGCGCTGGCGGAGATCGGCCGGCCGGCCGCCACAGCCCTGGTCCTGCTGCTGGCCGGACTGGCCGCCCTGGTGACGCTGGCGACCCGGCCGCCGGTGGCGGCATTCGGCTTGCTCCTGCTGCTGGCGGGCTGGAGCGGCGTGGCGGTGGAAGCCTTCCAGGGCGGGCTGGTCCTGCCCTATCTGCAGGCGGCGCTGGCGGCGCTGTTGGTCTTCCCGCTGGCGCTGGGTCTGCGCTTCGCCGTGCTGGACCGCGACCAGAGGCACATCCGCAACGCCTTCAAACTCTACCTGCCGGGGTCGCTGATCGACGACATGATCGCGTCGGGCCAGTCGCCCAGCCTGGGCGGCGAGGAGCGCGACCTGTCGATTCTGTTCTGCGACATCGCCGGCTTCACCAAGATGTCGGAGGGGATGGAGCCGGAAGCCCTGGTCGCCGTGCTGAACCGCTATTTCACGGTGATGACCGACATCATCGAGGCGCATGGCGGCTTCGTCGACAAATACATCGGCGACGCGGTGCTGGCGGTGTTCGGCGCCCCCTATGCCATCGACAACCATGCCCGCGCCGCGGTGGCGGCGGCACTGGCGATGCGTCAGGCGATGGCGGACGACCCGACCCTGCTGGCGACGGCCAGCGGGCGCGGCTCCAACCGCATCGGCATCGCCACCGGGCCGGCGCTGATCGGCAACATCGGCTCGCCCCGCCGCTTCAACTACACGGTGATGGGCGACACGGTGAATCTGGCCTCGCGGCTGGAGGGCGCCAACAAATACTACAACACCGTCCTGATGGTCAGCGGCGAGACGATGCGCCACCACGGCGACCCGGAGGCATTCCGCGCGCTCGACATCGTGCAGGTCGTCGGCCGCAGCGAACCGGTCGAGGTGTTCGAACCGCTGTCCGACGCCCGCCGTGCCGATCCGGAGGACTGCGCCCAGCGCGCCGCCTATGCGACCGCCCTCGACCACTGGCGCGCCGGCCGGTTCGAGGCCGCAGCCGCCGGCTTCCGCGCCCTGGTCGCCACCGACGGCGCCGCCCTGGCCATGCTGCACAAGGCGGAAAAGCGCATCGGTCTGTCACCCGAGCCGGACTGGGCCGGCGTTACCGCCCTCACCGACAAATAGCCGGACGACGATAAGCCGTGTCCCGAACCGCCATGCCCATTTCCATGTCCGCACCCCGCCGCTTCCGGCGCCTGCTCCGCCTATCCGCCCTGCTGTTGGCCGGTGTCGCCTTTCCGCTGCCGGCGCTGGCCCAGGCGGTGCCGCCGGTGCTGCCGCCCTCGCTCGATCCCAACCGGTTGGAGCAGCGCTTCGAACGGCCGGCCGTGCCGCAATCCTCGCCGGAGATCGAGATGCCGGCGCCGGAAAAGGCGCCGCCGCCCCGCGATGCCGAGCGCATCACCCTGACGCTGGCCGAGGTTCGCATCGACGGCAACAGCGTCTATGACAGCGACAGCCTGTCCGCCCTGTGGCGCGACAAGCTGGGCAAGCCGATCACCCTGGCCGACCTCTACGCCATCCGCGACGCCATCACCGCGCGCTACCGCAACGACGGCTATGTGCTGTCGCAGGCGGTGGTGCCGGCTCAGCGCATCCGCGACGGCGTCGTCCGCCTGCAGGTGGTGGAAGGCTATGTCGACGAGGTGGTCGTCCAGGGCGAGGCGACCGACCGGCTCGGCCTGCTGCGGCGGATGGGGGAGAAGATCAAGGCCTCCCGGCCGCTGCGCATGGCGGATATGGAGCGCTATGTCCTGCTGGCCGACGACCTGCCCGGCGTCGCGGTGAAGACGGTGCTGGAGGCGTCGCCCGACACCCCCGGCGCCTCGCGCCTGACGCTGGCGCTGGAGCGCACGCCGTTCAACGGTCTCCTGTCGCTCGACAACCGCGGCACCCGCTCGATCGGTCCGTTCCAGATGACCGGCGTCGCCAGCGTCGAGGACCAGCTCGGCCTGTTCGAGCGCACCACCGCCCAGGGCATCGTCACGCCGCAGATTCGCGAACTGCGCTTCTTCGACGTTGGGCAACTGGTGCCGGTGGATGCCGAAGGAACGACGGTGGAGTATGGCGTCCGCCGTACCTGGTCGCAGCCCGGCGACAGCGTGCGGCCGCTCGACCTCGACAGCCTGACCACCTCCGGCCGAATCGCGGTGGCGCATCCCTTCATCCGCAGCCGGACGGAGACCTTGCGCGCCGGCCTCAGCTTCACCATCCGCGACAGCCGCACCGACGTTCTGGGCGACAAGCTGTCGCAGGACCGGCTGCGCATCGTCGCCGCCAACGTCTCCTACGATTTCGCCGACGGCTGGGGCGGGTCGAACCTGCTGACGGCGGAACTTTCCAAGGGCCTGGACATCCTGAATGCCACGGAATCCGGCAGCGCCAACCTGACCCGCAGCGGCGGGCGCAGCGATTTCCGCAAGCTGCTGGTCTCGGCCCAGCGCAACCAGCCGCTGACCGACTCACTGGTCCTCGCCCTGTCCGGCGAGGCGCAATACAGCCCCGACCAGTTGCTGTCGTCGGAGGAATACGGCCTCGGCGGCAAGCAGTATGGCCGCGCCTTCGACCCGTCGGAGATCACCGGCGACAGCGGCTTCGCCGGCCGGGCGGAACTGCAGTACATCCTGCCGGTCCAGGAGGAGGGGCTGGATTACGCGGTCGCCTACGGCTTCGGCGATTATGGCGCGGTCTACAACTACGAAGGCGGCACGCGCCACGGCCGCCGGTCGCTCGCCTCGGCCGGTGTCGGCCTGCGGTTCGGCGTGTTCCGGCGCATCGACGCCGGCGTTGAGCTTGCCAAGCCCTTCATCACCACGCCGCTCAGCACGCAGGACCGCGCCCCGCGCGCCTTCTTCACACTCTCGACACGGTTCTGATACCGCGCATGCCGAAAGCCGCGCGGCTGGCTTAAGAACGCCACCGCGCGGCCGTTTCCGGCAATGTCGGTATCAGATCAGTTCGACCCGCTGGGCGACCGGCGCATCTTCCGACCCGACGGCCAGATACCGGACGTCCTCGCCGTCGGCGACGATGTCCAATCCCGACTGGCGCAGGGTCGCACGGTCGAAATAGACGGTTGCGCCATCTTCCCACGGCTCGATCAGGCCGGACTGGCTGTCCAGATTGTACCAGCGCACCGTGCCGTAGGCCATCGTGGCCGGGCCGGCGGGTTCGGCCTGACGCTCGCGCCGTTCACGAGGCGGCTTGGGCGGACGGGCGAAGCCCTCGCCGCCATCGTCAGGCTGCGCACCCATTCCGGGAGGCTGGCCCATCGGCTGGGCGGCCGAGGCGGTGGCGCGCGGCGGGCGCTGGTTGCGGGCACGCGGGGCCGGCGGGGTTTCCGGCGGCGTGGCGGAGTGAATGGCAACGACCTGGGGTCCCTTGGCGCCCTGGGCCAGATCGCAGACGACCGTCGTGCCCTCGACCGGGTTGGGCAGGGAGGCGGCGGCCAGGACCGAAGCGTGCAAGAAAGCCTCTCCGGAGCCATCGGCGAGGCGGACGAACCCAAAACCCTTTTCCGGCTTGAACCACTTTACCGTCGCGGTGACGTTCGTCGCGGTGACGTTCTTCAACTCTTCGCTCAAGACAGGTCCCTTTCACGTCCTGTAGCCGGGGGGAGGGCGGCCCTGACGCTGAACTGGGCGCGGCACCGCTGTATGACCAAGAACAAAACCCCGGCGGTGGCAAGCTTATCATAAAATTCCAGAAAATGGCCAGCGCGGCGATGACCTGTAACTTTGCCGCAATTGCCGGAACCACGTTTGCATCCGCTCCCACCCGCATTGCGCGAGTAGGTCGAAGGAATTCGAAATCGTGGTTCATATTCCGGTTTCATAAACAAAATAGGACAAGAACTCTACCAAATCCGGGTACGGTATCATGATACAAGTTACCGAACTTGCAGTGCGAACCTGTACTTCGGAGGTACTTAAGCTGTAAATAAATTTTTAACTAAAAAATTGACTTATGCCTCCATCAAAACGGAGGAATGACTTATGACGACCACCGACCAGACCGCTTTTTTCGTGTCCACCAAGGGCAATGACAGCTGGTCCGGGCGGCTCGCCGCTCCCAACGCCGCCGGCACCGACGGTCCCTTCGCCAGCCTCGAGAAGGCGCGGGACGCCATGCGGGCGGGCGACATCGACACCACCTATGTTCGTGGCGGCACCTATCGCCTGAACAAGACGCTGTCCCTCGACTCCCACGACGACGGCCACAGCTTCCTCGCCTACAAGAGCGAGACTCCGGTCCTGAGCGGTGGGGAGCGGGTGACCGGCTTCACCAGCGAGGGCAAGGGGCTCTATTCGGCCAAGCTCTCCTCGGCCAACGGCCTGGACGTCAGCATCGGCGGCGTGCGCCAGCATGCGGCGCAGACCGGCGACTTCAACCCGGCCAATGCCGCGACCAGCGGCTGGCATGTGCTGAAGGCCAACCCCAGCGGCGCCAGCAAGACCAGCTTCAACTTCTCGAACGGCGACATCCCCTCGGGCCTGAAGCCCCATGCCGGGCTGGTCGTTCAGACCTTCGACACCGAACGGCTGAAGGACGACATCTCGCATGTGAAGGCGATCGACCAGTATCACCACACGGTGACGCTCGACGATGCGGCCTCCTATGGGCTGCGCACCGGCGGCACCTATCGGATGATGAACGACGCCTCGCTGATCCGGGACACCGGTGAATTCGGCTGGCGCGCCAGCGACGGCAAGCTGGTGGTCAAGCCGGTCCATCCCGGCAGCTTCCAGTCCGACGGCGTGGTCGTCTCCCGGCTCGGCACGCTGATCAAGACCAGCAACGCCAGCGACGTCAGCATCGAAGGGCTGACCTTCTCGGACACCCGCTATGACGGTTCGGCGCTGTCGATGCAGGGCGGGCACGGCAACTCGGTCGGCGGCAATCACTTCGTCAATGTCGGGACCGCGGTCTCGCTCGACGGCACCGACGACAGCCGCATCGCCGGCAACCATATGGAGCAGCTCGGCGGCAACGGCGTTTCGATGATCCACGCCGCCAACGGCAACCGCATCTACGCCAACACCATCGAGCATATCGGCCAGATCACCAAGGGCGGCGCCGGCATCGGCGCGGTCGGCAGCAGCAACACGCTGGTCAGCCACAACGACATCACCGATGCTCCGCGTTACGGCGTGTCGTTCAAGGAATGGGACGACGGCCAGCTGAACCGCAAGAACGTCGTGGAGTTCAACAAGATCCACCATGTCGGGCAGGAGACCGCCGACGGCGGCGGCATCGAGATGCTCGGCCGCTCGGCCAAGGACATGGGATCGGTCATCCGTGGCAATGAGGTGATCGACACCGGTGGCCTTGCCACGGACATCAAAGGCAACTGGCTGACCGATCACAAGGGCTGGGGCATCTCGCTCGACGATCTGACCAGCGGCGTCGTGGTGCGCGACAACTTCGTGAAGGGCTTCGCCTGGGCCGGCATCTATGTCCATGGCGGCGACGACAATCTGCTGGAAAACAACTTCGGTGTCGCCAGCCGCCCGGAGGATGCCTTCATCCGCCTGGAATGGGTGCCGAAGGCAGGTGCCGAGGCCCGTCCCCACGACAACACGGTGATCCACAACCTTGCGGCCGGCGATATGCCGATCAACCAGTACTGGAAGCTTCTCAGCCCCGGCGCCCTGACCATGGACGGCAACGTCGCCGCCAACGGCCGTGCCTATGGCCCACATGACTCCGTGTTCAATCCCGGCTTCACCGACAGCGCCCATGGCGATTATTCGCTGAAGGACCATGCCGCTGTCCTGTCCAAGGGCATCCACGACCTCAGCTGGTCGTCGATGGGAACCGACGGCTATCAAGCGGACAGCAGCATGGCGCAGTTCTGGGACCACGCCGCTTACTGACCAGGGCAGGGGGCGTCGATCTGTCCGTCGACGCCCCTCCCGGAGCCTCCGGTCAAAAAATCGTCATTGGGGCGAAAAAAGTTCTTGCGCGGTTTGGGCGTGCCGCATATAAAGCGCCTCCCGACGCGAACGACGCCGGCGCCGCCTACACGGCAGCGACCGACACGCGAAGGGGAAGCCCGACAAACCGGCGCTTATCACCTGAACCCCCGAGGTTTGGTGGAGCTTGCGGTTTCTGCATCGGGCGGGCTCTTTGACAAGTTAAT
>CBIHQY010000072.1:0-20270 GCA_966212305.1 uncultured Azospirillum sp. | reverse complement strand
GGAAGCCGCCTTCGGTCTCGCCGACGCCCGCCGCCTTGTAGAAACGCTTCATCGCTTACCCTTCCAAAAGCTCCAGCACCGCGGTGGCGACGTCACGCCCGCGGTGGACGATGCGATCGGCCCCGGCCCGCTCCAACTCCGGCACCGCGTGGTATCCCCAGGAGACGCCGACCGACCGCACCCGCGCGTTGCGGGCCATTTGTATGTCGTAGGTCGTATCGCCGATCACAACCGTCGCCGCCTCGTCGGCACCGGTCTCCGCCAGCGCACGCTGCACCATGTGCGGGTTCGGCTTGCCGGGGCCGACATCGGCGGTCTGCAAGGTGACGAAACGACCGGTCAGCCCATGCCCCTTCAGCACCGCGTCCAACCCGCGCCGCGACTTGCCGGTGGCGACGCCCAGCAGCACGCCCGCCTCCTCCAGCACCGCCAGCGTGTCGACGATGCCGGGAAAGAGCGGTTCGTCCACCTCGCCGCGGCTGCGGGCGGCGGAGAAGGCGCGCTTGTAGCTCTCAGCCACCACCACATGGGTCTCGGCATCCCGCTCGGGCAGCAGCAGAGCCACCGCCTCCACCAGCGACAGCCCGACCATGCGGCGGACATCGGCCGGGTCGGGTTCGCCCAGCCCATGCTCGGCCCAGGCCCGGGTCATGGCATCGATGATGGCGAACTGGCTGTCGACCAGGGTGCCGTCGCAGTCGAACAGGGCGAGACGCAGCGGCGCTTTCCCCACGGAGGCCATCACTCGAAATCCTCGAACGGGTCGTCGCGCAGGTTGGGGCTGAAGCCGAAATACTTCCACGTCGCCTGCATGTGATCGGGCAGCGGCGCGGTGACGTCGATGGTCTTGCCGCCGCGCGGATGCGGCAGGATCAGCCGGCGGGCATGCAGGTGCAGCTTCTTCGCCACCTCCGCCCCGGCCAGGAAGGCGCCCTGCCCGGCATATTTGCCGTCGCCCAGGATCGGCGTGCCGACGGCGGCCATGTGGACGCGCAGCTGGTGGGTGCGGCCGGTCAGCGGCCACATGGCGACGAAGGCCGCCTGCTTGCCGACATTCTCCTGCACCGAATAGACGGTGACCGCGCGCTTGCCCTCTTCCTTGTTCTCGGCCACCCGCTCGCCATGCGGGCCGCCTTCCTTGGCCAGCGCGAGGTCGATCTTGCCCTGGTAGGGCGTCGGCACGCCGACGGTGACGGCCCAGTAGATCTTGCGCACGGCGCTGCCGCGGAACAGCTCCGTCAGCTTGCTGGCGGCGAAGGTGGTGCGGGCCAGCAGCAGCACGCCCGAGGTGTCCTTGTCCAGCCGGTGGACCAGCTTCGGCCGCTCGTTGCCGTCGAAGCGCAGGGCGTCCAGCATGGCGTCGAGATGCTTGGAGGTGCCGGTGCCGCCCTGCACCGCCAGACCGGCCGGCTTGTTGATGGCGATGACATCGGCGTCGCGGTAGAGCACCAGCGCCTGCAACTCGGCGATCTGCTTGTCCGACATGCCCTTGGGCTTGCCCGCCGCCTGGTTCGGCATCTTGACCGGAGCGGCCCAGGCGGCCAGCGGCGGAATGCGAACGGCCTGCCCGGCCACCAGACGCGACGACGTCTCCGCCCGCTTGCCGTCGATGCGGACTTGGCCCGTACGCAGCAGCTTCTGGAGATAGCTGTGGTTCACGTCGGGGAAGTGCCGCTTGAACCAGCGGTCGAGCCGCATGTCGGCCTCGTCGCCCGTCACGGTGCGGATTTCGACCTTGCTGTCGCCGCTTTTGGCTTCGGTCGAGGCGTTGTCGGAGGTATCGGGAGAGTCAGTCATCAGAGGGACACCGAAACAAGAGAACGCACGGCCCACAGGCCGGCAAAGAAGCCCACCACGCTGAACAGCGTCGAGGCGAGGAAGTATCCCGCCGCCGCGGCGATCTCGTCACGGGCGACGAGGACGCCGATATCCAGCGTGAAGGAGGAGAAGGTGGTGAAGCCGCCGAGCACGCCCACCAGGATCAGGGCGCGGATTTCCGGCGACGGCGACCATGTCAGGCTCGCCAGTTCCGACAGAACCCCCATCGCGGTGCAGCCGATCACATTGACGATGATCGTCCCCATCGGAAAGCGGGTGCCGACCCACTGCGCGACCAGCAGCAGCGTCAGGTAGCGCGCCACCGATCCGGCGGCACCTCCGGCGGCAACGGCGAGCAAGGACAGGGGGGATGCGAGCACGGCGCCTCCGGACGAGCGCTTGAAACGGGAAACGAGGGTCGAGCGCCGGATTAGAGCCAGAAACCGGCGGACTTGTCACGCGATGGACTATCGCGGCAGGATCGTCGGTATGGAAACCTTGCCTGCAAATGCCGCTTTGCTGATCGTCGACCTGCAAAAGGCCATCGACGACCCGCGCTGGAGCCTCGTCGGCCCGCGCAACAACCCGCAGGCGGAGGCCAACGTCGCCGCCTTGCTAGTCGCTTGGCGGCGGCAGGGACGGCCCATCGTCCATATCCGCCACGATTCGACGGAGCCCCTGTCCACCTACCGCCCCGGCGGCCCCGGGCACGCATTCAAGGACGAGGCGATGCCGCTTCCGGCAGAGACGGTGATCGGCAAGCGGGTGAACAGCGCCTTCATCGGCACCGGTCTGGACGAGTGGCTGCGCGGCCGCGGCATCGACACGCTGGTGGTGGCCGGGGTCGTCACCAACAACAGCGTCGAGGCCACGGTGCGAATGGCCGGCAATCTCGGTTACGACGTGCATCTGGTGGCCGACGCCTGCTTCACCTTCGCCAGGAAAGACCGGTCGGGAAGGCTGCGGACGGCAGAGGAGGTCCACGACCTGTCGCTCGCCAACATGGATGGCGAATATGCAAAGGTCGTAGAGACGGCCGAAGTGTTGGGCTGACCGTTCCGCCCCCTACGCCAGCTTCGCCTTCAGGAACTCCACCGTGCGCTTCCAAGCCAGATCGGCGGCGTCCTTGTTGTAGCGCTCGGCCGAGGTGTCGTTGTGGAAGGCGTGGTTGACGCCCTCGTACACATAAATCTGATGCTCGACGCCGGCCTTCTTCAGCGCCTCGTCGTAAGCCGGAATGCCGGCGTTCACGCGCTGGTCCAGCCCGGCATAATGCAGCAGCAGCGGCGACTTCACCGTACCGACCAGCGCCGGGTCGGGGGTCGGGCCGTAGAAAGCGACACCGGCCTTCAGGTCGGGCGCCTTGATCGCCAGCCGGTTGATCATGCCGCCGCCCCAGCAGAAGCCGACCGCCCCGACCTTGGCCGAGGAATAGCGGTAGGCCATCAGATAGCTCATGCCGGCGATTAGGTTGTTGACCGTCTTGTCAGTGTCGAGCCGGCCGATCATGTCGCGGGCCTTGTCGGCGTCCTGCGGTGTGCTGCCCAGCGGCGACAGCAGGTCCGGCGCCATCGCCACGAAGCCTTCCGTGGCAAGGCGGCGGGTGACGTCCTTGACGTAGGCGTTCAGGCCGCGATTCTCGTGGATGACGAGCACCGCCGGAGCCTTGTCGATGAGCTTCGGCCGGGCGAGATAGCCGAACACGTCGCCGGTCGCCCCTTGAAAGCGGACCTCTTCCGCCGCCAGACGGGTGTCGTCCTCACCGACGATGGCCGCGCGGGCATAGTTCGGCTCGATCGCCGCCAGGATCGCCGGGATGGTCGCGGCGCTGCCCGCCAGCCCCGCCAGCCGCTCCAGGAAGACCCGGCGCGGCAGCGGCGCATGGGTGTATTCGTCGTAGAGGTCGATGATCCGCTGGTCCATCCCCGATGCCCCCTGTCTTGTCGGTGCCGCAGCTCAGCCGGTGCGGTCGCGCATGAGAGTGGGGGCGCCGCGCCGGCTTGGCAACCGGGGGTGCGGATCCGCTTTCGGCCTATGACGCCGCTTAGGAGGCTTCCGGCGCCACCTCGCTCAGCGGGACCAGTTCCGAGGGCCGATACTCAACCAGATGCCCGTCGCGCATCTCCAGAACCCGGTCCATGCGGCGGGCGAGGTCGAGGTTGTGGGTTGCCACCAGGGCGCCGACCTTGGCCTGCCGGACGATGGCCGACAGCATGGCGAAGACATGCTCCGCCGTGTGGGGGTCGAGGTTGCCGGTCGGCTCGTCGGCGATCAGCAGCGACGGGGCGTTGGCCAGCGCGCGGGCGATGGCGACGCGCTGCTGCTCGCCGCCGGACAGGCGGGCCGGCCGGTGGGTGCCGCGCTGCTCCAGCCCGACCATGCGCAGAAGCTCGTCCGCGCGCTGGCGGGCGACCGCCTTCGACACGCCGGCGATCATCTGCGGCAGGACGATGTTTTCCCGCGCCGAGAACTCCGGCAGCAGATGGTGAAACTGGTAGACGAAGCCGATGGAGCGCCGCCGCACCTCGGTCCGCTTGCCGTCGTCCAGGTTGGACACGTCGGTACCGGCGATGCGCACGACACCGTCGGTCGGCCGTTCCAGCAGACCGGCGATGTGCAGCAGCGTCGATTTGCCGGCCCCCGACGGGCCGACCAGCGCCACCAGCTCGCCGGCGCCGACGGTCAGATCGACCCCGCGCAGCACCTCCAGCGTTTCGCCCGCCTGTTCGAAGCGGCGGACGATGCCCTTCAGTTCCAGCATCGGCTGCATGACGGCGTCACTCATAGCGCAGTGCCTCCACCGGATCGAGCCGGGCGGCGCGCCAGGACGGGTAGATGGTGGCGGCGAAGGACAGGCCCAGCGCCATCAGCGTCACCTGAATGACCTCGCTCCAGTCGATCTTCGCCGGCAGGTGGGACAGGAAGTAAATTTCGGCATTGAACAGGTTGGTGCCTGTCAGCCCCTGGATGACCTGCCGGATGCTCTCGATGTTCAGCGCGAAGGACACGCCGAGCGCAAGTCCCAGCAAGGTCCCCGTCACCCCGACGCTGGCGCCGGACAGGAAGAAGATGCGCATGATCATGCCGCGCGTCGCCCCCATGGTCCGCAGGATCGCGATGTCGCGCCCCTTGTCCTTCACCAGCATGATCAGGCTGGAGATGATGTTGAAGGCCGCGACCATGATGATCAGCGACAGGATCAGGAACATCACGTTGCGTTCGACCTGCAGCGCCGTGAAGAAGCTGGCGTTCGACTGCTGCCAGTCGACCACCCTGCCCTCCCCCGCCACCACCGACTGAACGGCGGCGCGGGCGGATGCGATCTGCATCGGTTCGCTCACGAAGACCTCCAGCGAGGTCACGGCATCGCCGGTGCGGAAGAAGGCCTGCGCCTCCTCCAGCGGCAGGAAGATGAAGCTGTTGTCGTATTCGAACATGCCGACGTCGAAAATCGCGCCGATGGGATAGCTGCGCATCCGCGGCACGGTGCCGAAGGCGGTGACGTTGCCCTGCGGTGCGATCAGCGTGATCTGGTCGCCGATGCTCAGGCCCAGCCGCTGGGCCATGCGCACGCCGATGGCGACGCGGTCCTCGCCGAACTCATCCACCGAACCGCGGATGATGTTGTTGGCGAGCGTCGGCCGCACCCGGAAATCCTCCGGCCGCACGCCGCGGATGACGGCGCCCGACGCGGCGCCGCGCACCGACACCAGCGCCTGCCCCTCCACCGTCGGGGTGACGTTGCTGACGCCGGGCGTGTTGCGCAGCTTGCCGGCCAGGATGTCGAAGTCCGGCAGCGGCCCGCCGCGCATGTTGTAGACGTTGAGATGCCCGTTGAGGCCGAGCACCCGGCCCAGCAGCTCCGCCCGGAAGCCGTTCATCACCGCCATCACGATGATGAGCGTCGCCACGCCGAGCGCGATGCCCAGCAGCGAGAACCCCGCGATGACCGAGATGAACCCTTCCTGGCGGCGCGCCCGAAGGTAACGCATCGCGACCATGCGTTCGAAGGCGTTGAAGATCATGCGATGGGGGTCCTGTGGCGGGGAGGCCCTGTGGGTGGGCGGAGACGATGCCCTAGATAAGAACCTGAGCGTGGCGGGAAAAGGGCAAAGCCCGGATCACCGACTTGGGTGATCCGGGCCTCCTCTTCGAGTTAAGCCGATCAGCCCAGCAGCTTCGCCAGCGCCGCCTCGACCGGAAGCTCTTCCTTCTCACCGGTGGCGCGGCGCTTCAACTCGACCATGCCGTTCTTCAGGCCGCGCGGGCCGACGACCAGCTGCCAGGGCACGCCGATCAGGTCCATGTCGGCGAACTTGGCGCCGGGACGTTCGTCGCGGTCGTCATAGGCGACCTCCAGGCCGGCCGATTCCAGCTTCGCATACAGCTCGGCGCAGACGCGGTCGGTCTCGGCGTCGCCCGCCTTCAGGTTGATCAGGCCGACGTTGAAGGGGGCGACGGCGTCCGGCCAGATGATGCCGTTGTCGTCGTGGCTGGCCTCGATGATGGCGCCCATCAAGCGCGACACGCCGATGCCGTAGCTGCCCATCTCCACAGGGGTCGACTCGCCGTTCGGACCGGCGACCACCGCGTTCATCGGCTTGGAATATTTGGTGCCGAAGTTGAAGATGTGGCCGACCTCGATGCCGCGGGCCGACACCAGCTCCGACTCCGGCACCGGGCTGTTGGCCGGGTCGTGCTTCTCGTCGGTCGCGGCGTAGATGCCGGTGACGCGGTCGAAGAAGGGCTGCAGGTCGTCCTCCATGCCGGGGGCGTCCTTCAGCACGTCCAGGTTCATCCAGTCCTTGTGGCAGAAGACGCCGCTCTCGCCGGTCTCGGCCAGGATGATGAACTCGTGGCTCAGGTCGCCGCCGATCGGGCCGGTGTCGGCGCGCATCGGAATCGCCTTCAGCCCCATGCGGGCGAAGGTGCGGAGATAGGCCAGGAACATCTTCTGATAGGAACGGCGCGCGCTGTCCGCATCGATGTCGAAGGAATAGGCGTCCTTCATCAGGAATTCGCGACCGCGCATCACGCCGAAGCGCGGGCGGATCTCGTCACGGAACTTCCACTGGATGTGGTAGAGGTTCAGCGGCAACTGGCGATAGCTTTTGACGAAGGAGCGGAAGATGTCGGTGATCATCTCCTCGTTCGTCGGACCGAACAGCATCTCGCGGTCGTGACGGTCGGTGATGCGCAGCATCTCCTTGCCGTAATCGTCGTAACGGCCGCTCTCGCGCCACAGATCGGCCGACTGGATGGTCGGCATCAACAGTTCCTGCGCACCGGCGGCGTCCTGCTCCTCGCGGACGATCTGCTCGATCTTGCGCAGAACCCGATAGCCCAGCGGCAGCCAGGCATAGATGCCGGCGCTGGTCTGGCGGATCATCCCGGCCCGCAGCATCAGGCGGTGCGAGACGATCTGCGCCTCGGTCGGGGTCTCCTTGAGGGTCGGCATGAAGAAGCTGGACAGCCGCATGGCTCTGCTCTCGTGTGCGAGGTGTTCGACAAGGCCGCACGCGCATGGCCCCTGCGGACAGGAACGGACACGGGCGCGGCGGGTGAGCGACTTTAGGAAGGTCGCCCGCACTTGTCCACTGTAAGCCCCCCGCCTCAGAGCTTGCTACCGGGCGCGGCAATAGACGTAGAGGCGTTCCTCGGCGCCGGGATCGATCGGCTGGCCGTTGAGATAGAGTTGGTTCCCGACGACGGTCAGCCACACCGCGGTGACGTCGTCCGGCAGATAGGGCACCGACGGCAGGGCGATGCCCATGCGCCGGGCGAGGGCGACCGACAGCGGCAGATCGATCGGTATCGGCGGCTGCGCACCCGCGCTGCCGGCCAAATCGGCGGGGGCGACCGCGCGGCCATGCACATCCACGCCCGGTCTGTATTCCACGTCGGCGGCCGGCACATGGCGGGTCAGTCGCTGGCACAAGGACAGATCCACCACCGGCCGGTCACGGGCGGCATCGGGGGTCAGCGGGACCGGGCCAGGACGCGGTGGCTGGCTCTGGGCCAGCGCCGGTACGGCCGCCAGGAACAGAGCCGCCGCCGTCAGCCCGGCATACAGGGCCTTGCGCACGCTCACAGCGAGTGCCGCTCGGCCACCGGGGCCGTGTTGCGCATGGATTTCCAGTAGATCGACAGGTAGGGCATTCCTTTCTCCGCCTCCTCCTGGGTTCGCGCCGACTGGCGGATGTATTTGGCGATGAAGGGCTTGGTCACATGCTCCAGGTCGACCGCGGCCTTCAGCACCAGGAACTCGCCGATCTTGTCCGGCAGATTGTAGTGCCATTTCTGCAGACAGTCGGAAGTCACACCCGGCTTCGCCTGTTCGGGCTCGGGCAGGTAGAATTCCTGGTGGTGGTACTGCGAGATCTCCTTCCACGCCTGCGCCACCCGGCCGGGCTTCAGCCGCGGCAGCGCCTTCAGGATGCGCACATCGTCGTGAAACAGCGGTAAAAAACCGCGCTTTTCCGCCAGTTCGGTCAGCATCGTATGCAGGCCGGCCATGACACCGCCCTCGCCGCCGCCACCGTTGTCCATCTTCTCCTCGCGCTTGCGACCGAACAGCGCGCTGAAAAATCCCTTCTTCGGCTTGGTCTGGTTTCCGCCGCCGCCGTCCTGCCCGACCTTGCGTTCGTCCCACAGCGAGTCCCAGGCATATTCCCAGGCGGTGAACACGGCGTTGGAGCGGTCGTCGAGGACCGTCAGCAGGTATTCGCGTCCCTCCCGCGCCCAATCGACGTCGCCGACGATGGCGCGCACAGGACGGCGGCTCAACACCACCGGCAGGATGCCGACGCGCACCAGTTCCTGATAGAACTCAACGAAGGACGGTGTCTGGATAAAGGGCAAGATCGAACATGGCTGAAGCTCCGGCGCCAGCAACTCCATGCTCTTCTTTGTCCGCTCCAACAGTTCGGTCGACAGAACCGCGGCGAACTGATCGAACCGTTCGTTTTCATTCGCGGCCATCGGCGCCTCGACTATCGTCCTTTTCCCTGCTACCCGCCGAAGCGGGCAAGGGCTCAACTGGAAAGCGGGAAAAGCGGATGCGCCCCGGTGGCATGACCCCCGATGGCGAACTCGCAGCCCGGCTGATAGCCCTGATCGGGGAAAACCCCGATGCGAGCTAAGCCAGGCAACGCTACCAAGCAAACCGTTAACGTTTTCTGGAGCGGCGCGGAAATTTCCTGTCCCCGCCCCTGCCAATTGGCGTCCGCTGGATAAAGAAAGGCCGCGCTGCAGAAGCGGCGCGGCCTATCGAGTTTAGGGAGGAATCGCCACCAGGCGTCGGAAAGGGAGGAATATCCTCCCTCATCACTCCAAAAGACTGAACCCGAGCCCAGGCATTGGCAAGCCCAAAACAAAGGCAGAAGCGCCTCATGCACAAAGTTTTTGCAATTTTGCCCAGCTCTTCGGCGATTGCCGCCATTCTGAGCGGGTGTTTGCCTATTCCATGGGCGCGTACCCGTGATAGCCGACATCCACCGCGGCCTTCCAAGGCGGACTCTGGGCAAGCACGGCGGCCTGAACCGGGCAGTCGGCCTGATGGGCGCCGGGGAGATAGCCAAGGCTCATCAGGAACTCCCCGACGATCTCGCCGCCGGTAAACCGGAAGGTGCGGCCGAACAATTTCACCCACTCCGCCTTGGTCAGCGGATGATGGGCGCGCAGCCAGCCGTCGAAGGAACCGTGGGTTTCCCGCAATGCGACGATGCGGCGGGCGTTCTCGATCACCGCATCCACCTTCAGGCGGTTGCGGATGATGCCGGCGTCGGCCAGCAGCCGCGCCCGCTCGGCCTCGCCATAGGCGGCCACCCGGTCGATGTCGAACCCGTCGAAGGCGGCGCGGAAAGCGTCACGCTTCTTCAGGATGGTCAGCCAGGACAGACCGGCCTGATTGATCTCCAGCACCAGACGCTCGAACAGCACCCGGTCGTCGCTGCTCGGGAAACCGTATTCGCCGTCATGATAGGGACCGTGATGGGGATGGCCGGGTGCGGCCGCGCAATAGGTCAGGCTCACCCGCCTCGCTCCTCTCGATGGTCAGAGCAATCCGGCGTCAGAACATGTCCCGCGCCATGTCGCGGAAGGAAATGATACCGGATCGCTCGATGCCAAAGATCACCAGCCACACCAGCAGGGCGACCAGGGACGTAATCATGAATTTGCGCAGGATGCGCGGCTCGACCGGTGCGGAGGAGGCCATGCCCGGCTCCGGGTTCTCCGGCGTCCGAACGCCCCAGGGCAGCACCGCGAACAGCACCACCCACCAGACGACGACGTAAACGAAGGCTCCCGTCACCCAGTTGTCCATCGTCCCCTCCGCGTTTCAGCCGTCTCAGGCCTGCTCCAGTTCCACCAGCGTCCCGCAGAAATCCTTCGGGTGCAGGAACAGGACCGGCTTGTCATGGGCGCCGATCTTCGGCTCGCCGTCGCCCAGCACGCGGGCGCCCTGCTCCTTCAGCCGGTCGCGGGCGGCCAGGATGTCCTCCACCTCGTAACAGATGTGGTGGATGCCGCCGGACGGGTTCTTTTCCAGGAATCCCGCGATCGGCGACTTCTCGCCGAACGGATGCAGCAGTTCGATCTTGGTGTTGGGCAGGGTGACGAAGACCACGGTGACGCCGTGCGGCGGCAGATCCACCGGCTGCGACACCGCGGCACCGAGCGTGTCCCGGTAGAGCGCGGTCGCCGCCGGAAGGTCCGGAACGACGATGGCGACGTGGTTGAGCTTCCCGATCATGCGTGTCCTCTCGCTGGCTGTCCTTGGCCCGTTAGCGGGCTCTGATAAGCCTGTTATACATCAAATCCGGTCTTGGACCCGTTCAGACGCGGACCAGATGGACCTCGGTCACCGGCTTCTTTCCGTGGGTCGCGTTGAAGCAGCGGCGGACGGCGATCCGCGCCGCCTCCTTCACCTGGGCATCGTCGCCCCGCGCCGATTTGGGCAGCATCGCCACCGACTCGCGCACCGCATCCACCACATCCAGCAGCAGGTCGCGGTCGGTCGCCTCGTCGATCAGCCCCATCACCGCCAGCTGCGGTGCAGTCACCAGCTCGCCGGTTCCGGTCATCACCAGCGTCACCACGGCGGCGCCGTTGTTCACCATGCGGTTGCGCGCGCGCATCATGCCGGTGTCGAGCGGCACCAGACGCTTGCCGTCCACCGCCATACGTCCGGCGCGCACATAGGCCACCACGCGCGCGCCCTCCGGCCCGTCGAGCCGTAGGACTTCGCCGTTGGCCGGAACGATGCTGTGGGCGACCTGACAGTCCTCCGCCAGGGCGGCATGGGCTTGCTGGTGACGCTGCTCGCCATGGACGGGCACGGCGATGCGCGGACGCACCCATTGGTACATGCGCACCAGCTCGTCCCGCGCCGGGTGACCGGAAACATGGACCGGCGCCTCGTCCGCCGTCACAAGCTCGACGCCCTGGGCGACCAACTGGTTCTGCATGCGGCCGATTGCGCGCTCGTTGCCGGGAATCTCGCGGGAAGAGAAGATCACCACGTCGCCGCGCGACAGCGTGATCTGCGGATGATCGTTGGCGGCGATACGGGCAAGGGCCGACCGCGGCTCGCCCTGGCTGCCGGTGCAGATCAGCACCAGCTTCTCGCGCGGCAGATAGCTGGCGTCATGCTCCGACAGAAATTTCGGCACGCCGGCGAGATAGCCGGTGGCTCGCGCCGCCTCGTTGATGCGCCACAGCGAGCGGCCGACCAGCGCCACATGACGGTCATGCGCGGCGGCGGCGGCGGCGATGCTCTCCAGCCGCGCCACGTTGGTGGCGAAGCAACTGACGGCGATGCGGCGGTCGCGGTAGCGGCCGAACAACTCCACCAAGGCGTCGCGGACAGTCGCCTCCGACCCGGCGGCACCCGGCACCAGCGCGTTGGTGCTGTCGCCGACCAGCGCCAGTACCCCCTCGTCGCCGATGGCGCGCAGGCGTTCCTCGTCCGCAGTCTCGCCGACCAGCGGATCGGGGTCCAGCTTCCAGTCGCCGGTGTGCAGGATGGTGCCGGCCGACGTGCGGATGGCGAGTGCGTTCGGCTCGGGAATCGAATGCGTCATGGTGACGTACTCGACGGAGAAAGGACCGGCCTCGACCGTGCCGCCCAACGGGATCTCGTGGATCGGCACCGTGCTGCTCAGTCCCTTCTCGTGCAGCTTGGCGCGCAGGAAGGCAGCGGTGAAAGGCGTGCAGTAGACGGGGCAGCGCAGCTCCGGCCACAGATACTGCACCGCGCCCAGATGGTCCTCGTGCGCATGGGTCAGCACCAGACCGACCAGATCGTCGCGACGCTCGGCGATGAAGGTCGGGTCCGGCATGATGACGTCCAGCCCGGGCATGGTGTCGTCGGCAAACGAGATGCCGAGGTCCACCATCAGCCACTTGCCCTGATGGCCGTAGAGATTGAGGTTCATCCCGATCTCGCCGGAACCGCCGAGCGGGACGAAATACAGTGCGCCATCCTCCGGAAGGAAGGTGTCCGCCGGGGCTTCGGACGTTCCGGCGGCTGTCTTGGAGGATTGTGTCATTGGACCGTGTTGCGCTTGTGGATCAGGAGGAGACCGCGGAGCGTCAGCTCGTTATCGGTGTGTTCGATGACATGGGTAGCCTTGGCGAAAAGAACAGCCAATCCGCCGGTCGCGACCACCCGCATCGGTTCGCCGTACTCCGCCCGGATGCGGGAAACCAACCCTTCGATCAACCCGACATACCCCCAGAAGATGCCCGACTGCATGCAGGCGATGGTGTTCTTGCCGATCACCTCGGCCGGCGGCTGAATCTCGACGCGCGGCAGCTTGGACGCGGCCCGCTGCAACGCCTCCAGCGACAGGTTGAGACCCGGCGCGATCACGCCGCCGCAGTAGTTGCCATCGGCATCCACGACGTCGAAGGTGGTGGCCGTGCCGAAATCGATGACGATCAGCGGGGTCTTATAGGTCGCTGCGGCAGCCACCGTGTTGACCAGACGATCGGCACCCACCTCCTCCGGCCGGTCGACCAGGGCCTTGGCACCGAGATCGACACCGGGCTGGCCGACGATCACCGGTTCGCAGCCGAAATGGTCCTTGCACAGCCGCTTCAGGTTGAAGGTGGCGCCGGGCACCACGCTGGCGATGATGGCGCCATGGATGTCGACCGGCTTCAGCCCCTTCAACGCCATCAGATGGGTCAGCCACACCATGTATTCGTCGGAGGTGCGTTTGGGATCGGTCGCCGTGCGCCAGATGCCGCGCTGGCGGTCGCCGTCATAGATGGCGAACACCACATTCGTGTTTCCGGCGTCGATGGCAAGCAGCATGGCAAGGTCCTGAAGGCGGTGGGCGTTTGAACTCGGCTGGCGAACTCAGCTCGCTTGGGGCGGCGCGAAGAACACGTCGCCGGCGGCGATCCGCTGCCGCGGCCCGCCGTCCGTTGGATCAAGCAACAGAACGCCGTCGCTGTCCAGATCGGCGAAGGTACCGGGGATCGTCCGATCGGCCAGCCTGACGAGGATCGGCCCGCCCAATCCCTTGGCCCGCGCCAGCCATGCCTCGCGTACGGGCGCGAAACCATGGGCGCGCCAACGGCCATACCAGGTCGCCAGATGCTCGGCATAGACCTCGAGCAGCGCGCCCGGCCCCATCGGCGGAGCGCCTTCGGCAATCATGGAGGTGGCGCCGTAATCGGCGGTCGCGGGAAAATGCCGCAGGTTGATGCCGACACCCAGCACCACCCAGGCGACCTTGCCGTCGGCGGTCGGCTCCGACTCGAGCAGGATGCCCGACAGCTTGCGGTCATGCACCAGAACGTCATTGGGCCATTTGCAGCGAACACCGCTCGGGTCCGGCAGGACCGACTCGGCTGTTTCTGCGATTGCAAGCGCCGCGACAAAGGAGATCTGCGCCGCCTCGGCCGGCGGCAGGCCGGGCCGCAGGACGGTCGTGCTGTAGAGGTTGCCCTCGGGGGATGTCCAGGCCCGGCCACGGCGACCACGGCCGCTGTCCTGCCGGCGCGCCCAGACGATGGTGCCTTCGGGCGCCCCTGAACGCGACAAGGCCTTCGCTTCGTCGTTCGTACTGCCGACGGAGTCGAAGGCCTTGACCTGGAAGCCCGGAGGCAGGCGCAGACGCGCCGCCTCCGCTTCGAGCGATACCATCATCGGTCGGATGTCACCCGGCGAACAGGGCCGCCGCGGCAGCCGCCGCGCCGTTCAGGATCGGCGCCGGAGCGACGAAGAACAGCAGGGTGAACAGGCTGGTCAGCACCAGGACGCCGGTCATGCTGTCGTCGTCGACCTTGTCGACCACAACCGCGGGCTCATCGAAATACATGATCTTGATGATGCGCAGATAGTAGAAGGCACCCACGACGCTGGTCAGCACACCGACGACGGCCAGCGTGTATTCCTGGGCGGCGACGGCGGCCAGGAATACATAGAGCTTGCCGAAGAAGCCGGCCATCGGCGGGATGCCGGCCATGGAGAACATGAAGATAGCCATGGTGGCGGCCAGCATCGGGTTGGTCTTGGACAGGCCAGAGAAGTCCTTGATCTCCTCCAGCATCTGACCCTTGGCCTTCATGCTGAGGATGACCGCGAAGGCACCGATGTTCATGGCGATGTAGAGCGCCATGTAGATCAGCACGCCGCGCACGCCGTCCTGGGTACCGGTCGTCAGGCCCACCAGCGCGTAACCGACATGGCCGATGGAGCTGTAAGCCATCAGGCGCTTGATGTTGGTCTGCATGATCGCGACGAAGGAACCGATCACCATCGACAGGATGGCGGTCGCAACCAGCACCTGATGCCACTGGGCGGCGAGATGGCCGAACGGCTCCATCACCACGCGGGTCAGCAGGGCGATGGCCGCCACCTTCGGCGCCGCCGCGAAGAAGGCGGTCACCGGGGTCGGTGCACCCTCATACACGTCCGGCGTCCACATATGGAACGGAGCGGCCGAAATCTTGAAGGCCAGACCGGCCATCACGAATACCAGACCGATCACCAGACCCGGCGAAACATGGGCACCGCCGGCGAAGAGCGCCGCGACCTTGTCGAAGGAGGTGGTGCCGGCGAAGCCGTAGACCAGCGAGGCACCGTACAGCAGCATGCCCGAGGAGAGCGAGCCGAGGACGAAATACTTCAGGCCGGCTTCCGACGATTTTGCGCTGTCGCGGCGGAAGGCCGCGATTACGTAGAGCGCCAGGCTCTGGGTCTCCAGGCCGACATACAGCGAGATGAAGTCGTTGGCCGAAATCATCATCAGCATGCCGAGCGTGGCGAACAGCATCAGCACCGGGAACTCGAAGCGGGCCATCTGCTCCCGCTCGTTGAAACCGAGCGAGAGGATGACCGCGAAAGCGGCGGAAACCAGCACCAGCACCTTCATGAAGACGCCGAAGGCATCCATCACGAACATGCCGTTGAAGGTGACGACGCGGCCACTGCCGTAGCCCATCGCCAGGACGGCGGCGAGCAGCATGCAGACGATGGCCAAGTAGGAGACGGGCCGGGTGAAGCCGTCGCCGCGGAACACGCCCAGCATCAACAGGGCGACGCCCGAGAGTGCCAGGAAGATCTCCGGCAGGGCCGGCCAGATGTCGGGAAACACTGCGGTCATGTCGAAGAACCCCTTACCGAGCGGCGACCGAGACACCGGACGCGGCGTGCGACGCGGCCAGCTTGGTCTGGTAGGTCTGGATCAGCTGCTCGACCGATGCCGAGGTGACGTTCAGGAAGCTGCTGGGATAGATGCCCATCCACAGGACGACAACGATCAGCGGCACGAACACCGCGATTTCGCGCGGGGTTATGTCGAACATCGCCTTGACGTCCGGCTTGGTCAGCTTGCCGTAGACAACGCGGCGGTACAGCCACAGCGCGTAGGCGGCGCCGAGAACCATGCCGGTGGCAGCCAGGGCGGCGACCCAGGTGTTGTCGCGGAAGACGCCCATCAGCACCAGGAACTCGCCGACGAAACCGGCGGTGCCCGGCAGACCGACCGAGGCCATGGTCATGAACAGGAAGACCACCGCGTATTTCGGCATGTTCTTCACGAGGCCGCCGTAACGGGCGATCTCGCGGGTGTGCAACCGGTCATAGACGACGCCGACGCACAGGAACAGTGCACCCGACACGACGCCGTGCGACAGCATCTGGAACACCGAGCCTTCGATGCCCTGCTGGTTCAGCGCGAACATGCCGATGGTGACGAAGCCCATATGGGCGACCGACGAATAGGCGATCAGCTTCTTCATGTCCTCCTGGGCGAGAGCGACCAGCGAGGTGTAGATCACGGCGACGACCGACAGCGTGTAGATCAGCGGCGCGAAATACTCGGTCGCTTCCGGCAGGATCGGAATGTTGAAGCGCAGGAAACCGTACCCGCCCATCTTCAGCAGCACGCCGGCCAGGATCACCGAACCGGCGGTCGGCGCCTCGACGTGGGCATCCGGCAGCCAGGTGTGGACGGGCCACATCGGCACCTTCACCGCGAAGGAGGCGAAGAAGGCCAGCCACAGCCACAGCTGCATGTTGCGCGGGAACTGGGTGGCGGTGATGGTCGGGATGTCGGTGGTGCCGGCCACATAATACATGGCCAGGATCGCCAGCAGCATCAGGACCGAGCCGAGCAGCGTGTAGAGGAAGAACTTGAAGGCGGCATAGACGCGGCGCGGGCCGCCCCAGATACCGATGATGAGGAACATCGGGATCAGGACGCCTTCGAAGAACATGTAGAACAGCACGAAGTCCAGTGCGCAGAACATCCCGATCATCAGGGTTTCCAGCGCCAGGAAGGCGATCATGTATTCCTTCAAGCGGACCTGCACCGCCTCCCAGCTCGCCAGGATGCACAGCGGCATCAGGAAGCCGGACAGGACGACGAAGAGCACGGAAATGCCGTCGACGCCCATGTGGTAGTTGATACCGAACTCCGGAATCCAACCCGCCTTCTCGACCATCTGGTAGCCGGGATTGCGCGGGTCGAAATTGGCCCAGACCAGCAGGGTCAGGACGAAGGTGACGAGGGTCGTCCACAGCGAGATGTACCGCACGTTCCGCAGCACGTCCGGGGAATTGCCCCGGCAGAACAGCAGGATCAGCGCGACGCCCACGAGCGGCAGGAAGGTCGCGAACGACAGGATCGGCCAGCTAGCCATTGTTGTTGTTCTCCTTCGAAACCGCTCAGCCGAAGACCGACAGCCAGGCGACGAGCAGGACGACCCCGATCACCATGGCAAAGGCGTAGTGATAGACGTACCCCGACTGCAGCCGGCTGGCGCGTGCCGCGACGTCGCGGGTGGCGGCGGCAATGCCGTCCGGACCCACGCCGTCGATCACCGCCCCGTCGCCCGACTTCCACAGGCCGTAGCCCAGGGCCTTGGCCGGACGGGTGAACAGCGCGTCATACAGCTCGTCGAAATACCACTTGTTGTAGAGGAACTGGTGGATGCCGCGGAAGGTCGAGGCGATCTTGCCCGGCAGGCGCGGCATCTGGATGTAGCCGATATAGGCCATGGCGATGCCAAGCAGGCCGACGACCAGCGGCGCGATGGAGACCCAGCCCGGGGTGTGGTGGTGCGCGGCCTCAACCGGGTCATGCCCGTGAAGAACCAGCAGCGCCTTGCCCCAGAACTCCGCACGCGCTTCGCCAATGAACCACTGGTGGAAGCCGACGCCGGCAAACAGGGCGCCCAGCGCCAGGACGGCCAGCGGGATCAGCATGACGACCGGCGATTCGTGGGCGTGGTCGTAGACTTCCTTGTCCATCCGCGGCGTGCCGTGGAAGGTCATGAACAGCAGGCGCCAAGAGTAGAAGGCGGTCAGCAGCGCCGCGGCGATACCGAGCGCGAAGGCGAAGCGCCCCACCCCGCTGCCCGAGGCGAAAGCCGCCTCCAAGATCATGTCCTTGGAATAGTAGCCGGCGAAGAAGGGCAGACCGGCGAGAGCGAGATTGCCGATCCACATCACCGCATAGGTGAAGGGAATCTTGCGCCAGACACCGCCCATCTTCCGCATGTCCTGCTCATGGTGCAGGGCATGGATGACCGAGCCGGCGCCAAGGAACAGCAGGGCCTTGAAGAAGGCGTGCGTGAACAGGTGGAACATGGCCGCGCCGTAGGCGGAGACGCCAGCGGCGAAGAACATGTAGCCGAGCTGCGACATCGTCGAATAGGCGATGACGCGCTTGATGTCGAACTGGGTGAAGCCGATGGTCGCGGCGACGAAGGCGGTCAGGCCGCCGACCACCGTCACCACCTCGAGCGCCGTCGGGGCGTATTCGAAGACGGGCGACAGGCGGCAGACCATGAAGACGCCGGCGGTGACCATGGTGGCCGCGTGGATGAGCGCCGACACCGGGGTCGGTCCTTCCATCGCGTCCGGCAGCCAGGTGTGCAGGCCGAGCTGCGCCGACTTGCCCATGGCGCCCATGAACAGCAGCAGGCAGGCGACGGTCAGGCCGTTGAAGTCCCAGCTGAGGAAATGCAGCGTCTCGCCGGTCAGCGTCGGGGCCTTGGCGAAGATCGTGTCGAACTGGACCGAACCGGTCAGCACGAAGATCGCGAAGATGCCGAGCGCGAAGCCGAAGTCGCCGACGCGGTTGACCAGGAAGGCCTTCATCGCGGCGGCGTTGGCAGACGGCTTCTCGTACCAGAAGTTGATCAGCAGGTAGGAGGCCAGACCGACGCCCTCCCAGCCGAAGAACAGCTGGACCAGGTTGTCCGCCGTCACCAGCATCAGCATGGCGAAGGTGAACAGCGACAGGTAGCCCATGAAGCGCGGCTTCTGCGGGTCCTCGGCCATGTAGCCGATGGAGTAGACGTGCACGCAGGCCGAGACAGTGTTGACGACGATCAGCATCACCGCGGTGAGCTGGTCGACGCGCAGCGCCCACTTCACGTCGAGCGTGCCGCTCTGGATCCAGGTCATCAACTCGATCGTGCGCGGATTGCCGTGCACGGCGACGTCGAAGAACAGGACCCAGGACAGGATCGCCGAGACGATGACTGCGCCCGCGGTCACGAACTGCGAGACGCGGTCGCCCACGGTCGGCGGGCCGGCGACGACATGGTGGTCGTCGTGGGCGTCGTCGTGGGCGTGGTCCAGCTCGTCGTGCGAGATGTGATGGGAATGATCGTCATGAGCATGGGCGATCTGGGCGTGCCCATGATCGTCGTGGCCATGACCGTGACTTCCGTGACCCGCAGCCGCCGGCTCGGCCTTCGGCCCGCCGAACAGCGCGATCGATCCGGCGACGAGGAACGCCAGGAGCGGAAGGAATACGACTAGCACTTCCATGGCGCCGCCTCAGCCCTTCATCATGTTGATGTCTTCGACTCGGATCGAGCCGCGGTTGCGGAAGTAGACCACCAGGATGGCGAGGCCGATGGCCGCCTCGGCGGCGGCGACGGTCAGGATGATCATGGCGAAGATCTGTCCGACCAGATCGTGCAGGTAGGTCGAGAAGGCGACCAGGTTCAGGTTCACCGCCAGCAACATCATCTCGATCGACATCAGGATGATGATGACGTTCTTCCGGTTCAGGAAGATGCCCAGCACACCCAGCGTGAAGATGATGGCCGAGACCGTCAGGTAATGTCCGAGACCGATCTCCATGATCACACGCCCTCCCCGGTCGTGACCTTGCGAATGACGACCACGTCTTCCCGGCGACGGGAAATCTGGGCGCCGACATTCTGTTTGCGCACGCCCGGACGGTGCCGCAGCGTCAGCACGATCGCGCCGATCATGGCGATCAGCAGGACGATGCCCGACGCCTGGAACAGGTAGACGTACTGCGTGTACATCAGCCGGCCCAGCGCCTGGGTGTTCGACACCTGATCAAAGGCCGGGGTCGGCGCGCCGGCGATGGCCGCCACGTTGGGAGCCACGATCCAGCCGCCGAGCACGGCGGCCAGTTCGGCCAGCAGGATCAGCCCGACCAGCGCACCCAGCGGCAGCGCTTCCATCGCACCCTTGCGCAGCTCGCGGAAGTTGATGTCGAGCATCATGACCACGAACAGGAACAGCACGGCCACGGCGCCGACATAGACGATGATGAGGATCATCGCGATGAACTCGGCCCCCATCAGGAGGCAGAGACCGGCCGCCTGGAAAAAGGCGAGGATCAGGAAAAGGACAGAATGAACGGGGTTCCGCGCCGAGATGACCATCACACCGGAGGCCACCAGCAGCGCGGCGAACACGTAGAAGGCGATGCCTTGGAGTATCATCGTTTTTCTCGCTTCCGCTTACCGGTAAGGAGCCTCGGCCGCGAGGTTCTGGGCGATTTCCGCCTCCCAGCGGTCGCCGTTCGCCAGCAGCTTCTGCTTGTTGTAGAAGAGCTCTTCACGGGATTCGGTGGAGAACTCGAAGTTCGGCCCCATGACCACCGCGTCGACCGGGCAGGCTTCCTGGCACAGGCCGCAGTAGATGCACTTGGTCATGT
>CBIHQY010000071.1:0-21227 GCA_966212305.1 uncultured Azospirillum sp. | reverse complement strand
GACATCCGAGGAGGATAATGTCACGGCCGGCAAGCCGCCACCGTTCCCGTGACAATGCCCCCGATCCAGAAAGTTGCGCATGCCCAGCAGCTGATCACGGACGTCGAAGGCTTCCGGTTGCAAGCTCTGGCGACGGGAGAACGCCATCAGTTGGCGAATGAGACTGGCGCCGCGGTCGACCGCTTGCCGCCCGGCATCCAATATCTTCTGCACGCCGGCGACATGGCCGGCCCGCCGGCTCACCAACTGGAGGCAACCGGACATAGCTTGAAGCAAATTGTTGAAATCATGTGCCATGCCGCCGGTCAACTGCCCCACCGCCTCCATCTTCTGCGACTGGCGGAGTTGCTCCTCGGTGCGACGCTGCTCGGCGAGAGCGATTTGAACATTCTGCTCGAGCATCTCATTCATACTGCGGAGCCGCGCCTCACTTTCGCGAAGGGCCGCTTCGGTCAGTCTCCGTTCCGTGATATCGCTCGCCGCGCCCAGCCACTCCACGATTCTGCCTTCGGCATCGAGGACGGGAATGGCCCGTGAAAACGCCCAGCCCACACCTTCTTCCGCACGATTGACACGATGCTCAAGGGAAAAAATAGCTTTGGAAGCGATAGCGTCCTGAATGGCTTCCCTGACCCGGCTCTGCTCATCGGCCGGAATATATTCGGCCATCCAGTTCGGATTGGCCGCGCCGTTGTCTTTAAGGAAGGTGCCGTTGACCAGAGGACGCATCTCCCCCCAATCCGCACTCATCTTATAGAGAAGCTCGGATGAAGCACTGATCAGGGCATCAAGCCGGCTTGCGCTTGTCCGGGATGCCGCAATCTCTTTCTCGAGTTCCGTGTTGGCATGGAGCAAGTCGCGCTCGGCGACGACACGGCGTGTGGTTTCGGTGACCACCAGGAAGATGCCGGCAATTCGGCCTTGATCGTCCCACAGGGGACTGTGGCAATGGGTGAAGAAGGCTTCCTGCCGCGCACCATACCGGTCCGGTGTGTAGCGGGCATCCTCAACGTAATGGGCTTCGCCCGAAAACACCTTGTCGAAAATCGGAACGAGATCGTCCCACATCTCGGACCACCATTCCTTGGCGGGCCGGCCGAGGTTGCCGGGGTGCTTCTTCCCAAGACTTGGGGCATAAGCATCATTGTAAAAAGTAATCAGCTCGGGACGCCAAAGTATCATCATTGGGAATTTAGAGACAAGAAGGATTCTGATGGCTGACCGCAACGACAATGGCCAGCCATTGACAGGGCCAAGCGTAATTTTTGTTCCAATCAATGGAGCGCAGATACTCACCTGCTGCGCTGCCACCCGCCAAGCAATTGGAATCCGACTGCATTTCGGCAAACCATTTAATTTCGCTCAAGGATGTATTTATCAGAGATTCTATTAATACTATAATTCAAGCATTGTGGTTTCCAGGTTATTGCAAGAGTGGGCCCTAAAAAATTTAACGCAATCTGAGACACCGGTGGTCATCTTTGTCGGATCACTTCAAAGCCCCTGTGCCAGCTTCAAATGCCTGCCGCTCCTCACACGCCTCTTTGGGAGGTTCGTGCGCAGACTGATGTAAAGCAGTGCATGGGTTATGGCAAACGGAGCGATCCAAACTTATACTTTCGGTGCTTTCCGGACATTCCGGAGCCAACGTCCCGGAAGCCGTTCCGACTGACCGGCGCCGGCTGGCCCGATCAGCGGGGCTTCGTCAACCGGCAGGCCGATTGACCAGGGCAGCACCAACGGCGCCCACGCCATCACCATGAGCATCATGCTCATGGTGCCTTCCATTTCGCGACACGTTATGGGAATCGGGTCTACGCGCACAGCGCCGGCCGGGTCGGGCTGCTGCTGATCGGCACCGTGCACCACGCTGGTGGCTGGCCGCGACCGCGGCGGCGTGACGCAGTCGGAGGATGCCAAGCTCTTTGCAGGCCGGTTCAGTTCACGTGACAATGCTCGACAAGGTGACGGTGCCCATCATCGGCCTGCCGGCTCCGAGGATGGACCAAGTCGTGTACTTAGGAATGTTCCGGATGGCCGATGGCCGATCCTGCACGACATCGCATGGGCAGCGGCGTCGCGGCGCTCTGTTGGTGAAGACAATCGGGGCAGAGCAAGACTATGCCCTGGCTCTCACGTCCTCTTTCACAAACGACTGCAGAGGCGATCGTCACAATGAGCGTGGACATTCTCTTCCGTCCGTTTGCCCTCAAGTCACTGAATCTGAAGAACCGGATCGTCATGGCTCCGATGACCAGGTCCTTCTCGCCGGGCGGCGTGCCGACGGACGATGTGGCCGCCTACTATCGCCGCCGGGCGGAGAATGAGGTCGGCCTGATCCTTTCCGAGGGGACCGTCATCGACCGGCCTGCCTCATCGAACGATCCCAACGTTCCGCGCTTCCATGGGGAAGGTGCGCTGGTCGGTTGGAAGAAGGTCATCGACGGCGTGCACGCGGCGAGAGGCGCAATGGCACCGCAGATCTGGCATATGGGTGTGATGGCCCCGCATGTGTCCGGCTGGATGCCGCCGCAGCCATTCGAAGGCCCCTCGGGCCTCGTTGCGCCGGGCAAGCTTGGCGGCAACGGTATGAGCGAGCAGGACATCGCGGACACTATCGCCGCCTTCGGGCGCACTGCAGCCGATGCCAAGCGGCTGGGCTTCGATGCGGTCGAGATCCACGGTGCCCACGGCTATCTGATCGACCAGTTCTTCTGGGCCGGAGTGAATAAGCGGACCGATGCCTTCGGCGGCTCTACCCTGCCGGAACGCAGCCGCTTCGCGGTCGAGGTGGTCAAGGCGGTGCGTGCAGCTGTCGGCGAGAGCTTCGCCGTGCTCCTCCGCCTCTCACAGTGGAAGCAGCAGGATTTCGCGGTACGCCTCGCCAAGACGCCAGAGGAGATGGAAGCGTGGCTGGCTCCGTTGGCCGATGCGGGCGTCGACATCTTCCACTGTTCGCAGCGGCGTTTCTGGCAGCCGGAATTCGAGGGCTCGGACCTGAACTTCGCCGGCTGGGCCAAGAAGCTGACCGGCAAGGCCACGATCACCGTTGGTTCCGTCGGTCTGTCGGGCGAGTTCATCGCTGCCTTCCAGGGCGAGAGTTCGCAGCCCAGCCCTCTGGATGAGCTGCTGCGCCGCTTCGAGCGCGGTGACTTCGACCTCGTCGCCGTCGGCCGGGCCCTGCTCTCCGACCCACAATGGGTCCGGAAGGTTCGCGAAGGGCGCATGGAGGCGTTGCGCGATTTCACCAAAGAAGCGCTTGCGACCCTAGTGTGACGAGCGGACCCGAGCCGAGTTGGAGGTGGGTGGTGATCCCGCGCTGGGAAAAGGCCCTCAGACTTTGGTGCAGAACTCGGCTTGCTGACGGATTTCGCCCAGAGGCGATGGAGATCAGGCGACCTTCCGGGAGGTTGGCATGCCGAGGCTGGTCATGCGATTGATGACAGCGCAGGCAGAGTCCGGGCGCGCAGGCTGCGTCCGATCAGAACCTTGTACCGGGACGTTGGCGCATAAATCACCGAGGACTGGCGGTGTGAGGGTTCTGGGGGGTATAGAGGCGTCCCGCTGAAGCCGAGAGCCCGATGCCGTACAAGGCCAACGAGAGCCATCGTAACAAAATCCCGAAGGCGCGCTACCGGGTCGGGAACTGGTCGGACTACGATGCGGCGCTGCGCCGGCGCGGCGACCTGACCATCTGGGTGACGCCGGAGGCGATCACTGCCTGGACGCCGGCACGTTCTGGCCGGCGAGGTCGACCATCGCGCTACTCGGACCTCGCCATTGGGGCTGGACTGATGCTGCGCTTGGCGTTCGGTCGGCCCTGGCGCCAGACCGAGGGATTACTGGACTCGCTCATGCGCTTGCTCGGCCCGGACCTGCCAGTCCCGGATCACACGACCTTCTCCCGCCGCAGCGCCGATCTGGAGGTCACGTCGGCGCTGGTCAGGACGGATGGGCCGGTCACCGTGGTCATTGACTCCACGGGGTGACTCCACGGGGCTGAATGTGTTCGGCCGGGGCGAGTGGCATCTGGAAAAGCACGGCGGCCACGCGCGCCGGAGTTGGCGCAAACAGCTCTTGGCGGTCGATCCGGACACGGGTAGATCCGGGAGTGTCAGGAATTCCGTGCTTGGCGGGGTTATCCTAGAACGGAAGGAGACCCGCCATGGCGCGACGCAAAGAGCCTGTTATCCCGGATGCGATCCTCGACCAGCTGCTGGCTGGAGCTGACGCCAAGACGGCCTTCGATCAGAACGGCTTGCTCGACCAGCTGAAGAAAGCGGCAGCGGCGGGCAACCAGCGCGTAGGCCGCCGGGATCGACAGGCCATAGGGGCGCTCGAACTGCGGGTGCCCGACCTCGGCCAGCGCCGCCACCGCCCCACCCCGGCCCACCCCGGCCCATGCCACTCAGGCGGTTGTCGGCGCAGACCGCCAGCACGTTGCGGCAGATCCCCGCCCGCACCAAGGCGGCGGCCTGCATCACCAGCGCGCAGGCGGTCGCCCCGCCGGCCTGGACGGCGGCGCTGTAGGCCGGCGTGATGCCGAAATACTCGTTGAAGACCGCGGACAGCATCAGATGCGGCTCGGCCAGCGAATAGGCGCAGAGCACGCCGTCCACCTCGTTCGCCCGCAGGCCGGCGTCGGCGAGCGCCGCCGTTGCGGCCTCGGCGTGGAGCGCCATGCAGCTCCTGCCGTCCAGCCGGCCGACGGCGGTGTCGGCGACCCCGGAAATGACGGGTGTCATTGCGTGCTCTCCCGGTGATGAGGGGTGCCGCGGAAGGAGCCGGCGAGCTGCCGGCCGATCCGCCCCGTGGTGTCGCGCAGGTCGGCGGCCATCGCCGCGACCCGTTCGTCGGAGAATTGCGCCGTCAGCCCGACCGCCGACAGCGCCAGGAAGAGCGTGCCCCCGGCATCGAGCACCGGACTGGAGACCGTCGTCACGCCGCGCGCGAAGCCGTCGCGGTCCACCGCGTAGCCGGCGGCCCGCGCCGTCTCGACCTCCTCCAGGAACCGGTCGAAGGAGTGCGGGTTGTCCTGCCGGATGGCAGCGTACTGGCGTTTCATCTCGTCCAACGGAAGCCCGACATGCGCCGCCATGCAGCGCCCGAGCGCGCCGACCAGCAGCGGCAGGCGGTGGCCGATCCGCATGTGGATCTGGATGGTCGAGGTGCTCTCCGCCCGGTCCACCAGCATGACGCGGGAGTTGCTGACGCGCAGCCACGCCGTCATCGGCGTCTGCCACGCGGCGGCGAGCCGCTCCAGCTCCGGGTGGATCAGCCGGGTGTAGCCGACCTGATCGAGCGCGCTGCCCGCCAGTTCCACCAGCCCGGATCCCAGCCGGTAGGCCTTGCCGGCCTCCTCGAAATGGACGACCCGCTCGGCAACCAGCGTCTTGAGGATGTTGAAGCAGGTGCTGGGGTTCAGCCCCAGGGCACGGGCGGTCTGGATGCTCGACACCGCGCCGTCCTGGGACGCCAGATAACGCAGGATCGCCAGAGCGCTGACCACCGCGCCGACCGGCTTGCCGGTGTTGAGCGCCACGCTGTCCTTGTCCTGATCATCCATAAGCATGGCGCGCTTTCAATCTCTATGGAGAATTCCATTTTCTATAAAGATAGCGGCCGCCTTTTTATTGTTGGTCAAACGAATCATCCGTCGCCAGGATTGCTGAAAACGCATACCCCCATAGTCATTTCACAGGGCTGGACCCGGAACGGCAAAAGGCCCCGCCGGGGAGGCGGGGCCTTCTGAAGCTTGCGGATCGGAGTTGGGCCACCGTCGCCGACGGCTACCAGGCCAGTTCGAGGATCTCCCGGATGTCGGCCTCGCCGGTGATCGGGCGCGGGTTGCTGCGGACCATCATGTTCTGCATGGCGCCGGGGGCGATGGCGGCGAAATGGTCGCGCGTCACCCCGACCGCGCGCAGGCTGTCCGGCTGCCCCAGCGCGCGGACCAGCTCCGCGACCGCCGCCGCCGCGTTGCCGTCCTCGCGCCCGAGCGCCCGCGCCACCAGCGCCTGACGGTCGGCGTTCACCGCCCGGTTCCAGCGCAGCACGCTCGGCAGCATGACGCAGGAGCAATGGCCGTGCGGCACATTGGCAACCGCGCCAAGCTGGTGGCCGATGCCGTGGCTGGCCCCCCACTCCACCCGCCCCAGCCCGGTCGAGGCCAGCCAGACGCCGAGCTGGCTGTCCAGCCGGGCGTCGAGGTCGTCCGGCCTGGACTGGTTAAGGGGCAGGGAGCGCGCCAGCATGGCCAGCCCGTGCAGGCACGTCGCGTCGGTGAAGGGCTGGGGCTTGCGCGAGCACACCGTCTCCACCGCGTGATCGACGGCGCGGATGCCGGTGGACAGCCACAGCCGGTCCGGCGTGTGGACCGTCACGGCGGGGTCGAGGATGACCACCTGCCCGCCGATGTACCGCCCGGTGTAGAGATCCTTCACCTGCCGGGTGGGATCGGTGGCGCCGCCGAGGTTGGAGAATTCGGCCCCCGACAGGGTGGTCGGCACGATGATCTGGCGCAGCGGCGGATCCTTCACCATCGGGACGATGCGGGTGCCGTCCTCGGCGACGCGGATGCGCGCGGCATCGAAGCCGGCCTCGTCGGTGATGCCCTGGGCCAGCGCCACCAGCGCCACCTTCACCGTGTCCATCGGGGTGCCGCCGCCGACCGTGACGATCAGGTCAGGCTCCAGCCGCCGCACCTCCTCGGCCAAAGCGAGGACCGAGGCGCGCGGGACATGCTCGATGCAGGAATCGAACACCCCGACGCACCGGGCGCCCAGCGCGTCGCGGATGGCGGCGACGACGCCGGTCGAGCGGCTGAGCGTCCGGCTCGCCACGATCAGCAGCCGGTCCTTGCCCAGCCGCCCGGCGGTCTCCGCCACGGCCTCGGCCGCCGGGCGGCCATAGATGACGCGATCCTGCGCCAGGAACTCGTAGACACCCGATTGCATGGCCGTTCCTCCCGGTTTTCGTTGCTTTTCAGGCGGGCAGAGCCTCCGCCCCGCCCCTCACCCGCCCAGATAGGCGGCGGACAAGGCCGGGTCGGCGGCAAGCTCGGCCGCCGCGCCGCTGCGCACCACCTGCCCCCGCCGCAGCACGCAGCCGGCGTGGGCGACGCGGAGCGCGATGGCCGCCACCTGTTCGCACAGGATGATGGTGGTGCGGCGCTCGCGGCAAACCGATTCGATGAAGCCGAAGATCTGCTGCACGATGACCGGCGCCAGCCCCAGCGACGGCTCGTCGAGCAGGAGGTAGCGCGGTTCATGGATCAGCGCCGCCGACAGAATCACCATCTGCTGCTGCCCGCCCGACAGCATGCCGGCCGGCGTGTTGCGCCGCGCCGTCAGCATCGGGAACTGGTCGTAGACCCGGTCGGCCACCGTCTTGAAGCTGCCGCCCCGGTTGCGGAAGTCCCAGGCGACCCGCAGATTCTCCTCGACCGACATGCGGTGGAACAGCCGGCGGCCCTCCAGCGCGTGGGACAGGCCGCGCCGCGCCCGCTCGTGCGGGGACAGCCGGGTGATGTCCTCGCCGTCGAGCCGGATGCTGCCCGCCGCCGCCGGCGCCAGCCCGGAGATCGCCTTCATCAACGACGATTTGCCGGCCCCGTTGGCGCCGAGAATCGCGGTGATGGTTCCCGGCTCAGCCCTCAGCGAGACGCCGCGCACCGCCTGGACCGGGCCGTAGCGGACCTCCAGCCCCTGGATTTCGAGACCCGTGTTCTCAGGCATGAACAGCCTCCCCCGGATGGGTTTCGGTGCCGAGATAGGCGGCGACCACGGCCGGGTCGCGGTACATGCCGGCCATGGCGCCCTGATAGATGACCTTTCCGCTGTCCAGCACGACGACGCGGTCGACCAGTTCGTTGAGGAAGTCCATGTGATGCTCGATCAGGATCACGCCGACGCCCTGCTCCTTCAGATGACGGACCAGTCCGCCCAGCTTGAGGAGTTCGCCTTCCGACAGGCCGGCGGCGGGTTCGTCGAGCATGACGAGGCGCGGGTTCGCCAGGATGACGCGCGACAGCTCGGTCATGCGCTGGTCGCCGTAGGGCAGATCGCGCACGGGCGTGTCGGCGAGGTGCGACAGCCCGGCCATCGCCATGATCGCCTCGGCCCGGCCGAGCATCTCGGCGTCCTCCCGCAGCGCGCCCGGCAGGTTCAGCGACGCCGCCAGCGGGTTCTGCCGGTAGAGCCGGTGGCCGCCGAGCAGCACATTCTCCCGCACCGTGAAGGACGGCACCAGACGCGGGTCCTGGAAGGTGCGCAGCACGCCACGCCGCGCCACCGCGTGGTCGGCCAAGCCGGTGATGACGCCGCCGTCGAACCGCACCACGCCGTCGCCCGGCCGGTAGATGCCGCTGATGATGTTGACCAGCGTGCTCTTGCCCGAACCGTTGGGCCCGACAAGCCCGAGGATCTCGCCCGGTTGCAGCGTCACCGACGCGTTGTCCAGCGCCCGCAGGCCGAGGAAACTGATGGAGACGCCCTCGGCGCTCAGCAGCGGCCCGGTTCCGGTCGCCGCGAAGGGCACCGGCGGCGGGGGCGGCAGCGGAACCACGTCCTTGGAGAAGCGCGGGCGCGGCAGCAGAAGCCCGGCCAGACCGCGCGGCAGCAGCACGAAGGACAGCAGCAGGATCAGGCCGTAGACCATGAACTGGTATTCGGCGAAGATCTGGAGCTTTTCCGGCAGATAGGTGAAGACGATGGCGCCCAGGATCGGGCCGGTCAGCGTGCCCAGGCCGCCGACCACCGCCATGACCAGCGCCTCGACCGACCGGTGCAGGCCGAAGGTCTCCGGCCCCAGATAGCCGACCAGATGCGCGTAGAAGCCGCCCGCCAAGCCGGCCAACGCCGCGCTGAGGGTGTAGGCGTTGCGCTTGGTCGATGCGCGGGCGACGCCGATGCTGCCGGCGGCAACCTCGCTGACATGGATGGCGAAGAAGGCCCGGCCGTAGGGGCTGGTGATGAAGTTGCGCAGCAGCCACACCACCCCGGCGACCACCGCCAGCATGATCTGGAAATAGGCAACCGGACCGACCGGCCGGCCGAAGACGGTCAGCGTGCGCAGGGCCGGCGAGGCCACGCCGCTGAGGCCCACCACGCCACCGGTCATCGAGGTCCACTCGCGCACCACCTCGTAGAAGATCATGCCGAAGCCGAGCGTCATCATGGCGAGGTAGAACTCGCGCACCCGCCCGGCGGCGAAGGACAGCAGCCAGCCGCCGGCCCCGCCCATGACCGCCCCGGCGACCAGAGCCAGAGGCAGGGGCAGCCCGAGATTCTTCATCAGCAGGGCCGACCCGTAGGCGCCGATGCCGAGAAAGCCGGCGTGCCCCAGCGAGATCTGCCCGGCGACGCCGGTCAGCACGTTGATGCTCTGGGCCAGCAGGACGTTGACCAGCAGAAAGGACCAGATCTGCACGGTGGAGCCGCTGGCGAATTCCGCCGCGACGCCGAGCGCCACGAGCAACGCCGCGATCACCGGAGTCCGGGTGAGAAAAGTGAGGGAGTTCCGCATCGCTGGCGCCTTACACCTTCGTGAATTCCTTGCGGCCGAACAGCCCCTGCGGGCGGATGGCGAGGATCACCATCAGGATGGCGAAGGCCATGCCATGTTCGGCCGCGGTGGAGACGTAACCGCCGACCAGCTTCTCGATGACGCCCAGCGAAATTCCGCCGACCAGGGCGCCGGCCGTGTTGCCCATGCCGCCGAACACCGCCGCGACGAAGCCGAGCACCATCAGGTTGAAGCCGAAGCTGGGATCGACGGTGCCGGTGATCTGGGCGACCATCACGCCGGCGATGCCGGCGAGCACGCCGCTGGCGACGAAGGACAGCACGATGACCCGGCGCACCGGAATGCCGGCCAGCGCCGCCGCGTCGGCGTCGTGCGACACCGCCCGCACCGCGCGGCCCCAGGCCGACCGGCGCAGGAACAGCTCCATCGTCACCATCAGGGTCAGCGACAGGGCCAGCACGGCGAGATACTGCGAGGAGACCTGGACGCCGGCCAGATCGACGAAATCCATGCTGTCGAAGACCAGCGACGGAAAGGCGATGGCCTGCGACCCGAAGACGGTCGACACGAAGCCCTGGAGGAAGATCCCCAGCCCCAGCGTCGAGACCACCCAGCCCATGCTGTCGCCGGCCTTCAGCAGCGGGCGGATGGCGATCCGCTCCGCCACGATCATCAGCCCGCCGGCCAGCAGCACGCCGAGCAGCACCGCCAACGCGATCGGCACGCCCGCACCCAGCAGCGCCACCGTGGCGACCGAGGCGGTCATCAGCAGCGACCCCTGGCCGAAATTCAGCGTGCGCGTGGTCCAGAAGGTCAGCGACAGCCCCATGGCGATGAGCGCGTAGACCGCGCCGACGCAGATCCCGGAGAAGATGAGTTGCAGCACGAAATGCATGGCGTCGTCCTTGTCCTGCGCGCCCTTGAAAAGCCCTCTCCCGTCACGGGAGAGGGGCTTTCTCAATCCTTGACGATCTTCAGCGCGATCTTGTCGGCCGCCTTGGCATACTCGAAGATCGCAACGTCCTCCGGCGCGATGGCATGGTGCTTGGTGGCCGAGAAGGAATAGGTCGCGTTCACCCCGCGTAGGCCCTGGATGCCCTCGATGGCCGTCGCGATGGCCTTGGGGTCGGTAGAGTTGGCGCGCTTGATGCCCTCGAACAGCACGTCGGCGGCGTCGTAGGCGTTGCTGACCGACAGCGACATGAAGATCTGCGGGCGCTGCGGGTCGTTGCCCCACCAGCGGTCGGTGCCGTATTTCGCCTTGTAGGCGTCGGCGAAACCCTGCGCCGCCGGGTTCAGCGTGTCCTCGCCGAAGACGTAGACCATCGAGCCGCGCGTGCCGACCACCAGATCGCCGGCCGCCTCCTGGTAGGGGATCGACAGGGCGCCGTTCGACGCCACCAGCGGCACGTTGTAGTTCAGCCGCGCCATGGTGCGGCGGATCACCGCCAGATCGGCGCCCAGCCCGACGCAGACCACCACATCGGCCCCGGCCCGTTGCAGGCGGGCGACCTGGGCCGTCATGTCCTGGGTGCGCTGGTTGTAGGTCTCCACCGCGACGGGGGCGGCGCTGCCGGCCGCTTTCAGCTCCTTGCCGATCATGTCGGCGCCGGACACGCCGTAGGCGGTGCTTTCGTGGACCAGCCCCGGCTTTTTGAAATTCTTGGCGACGTAACGGCCGAGCACCATCGACTCGACGTCGTTCTGGAGCGCGAAGGAGAAGACGTTCGGGCGCGGCTTGCCGCCGTCGGGGTAGGTGACGGTCGGGGTCTGCGCCACCGGGTTCATGTAGGGGCGCCCGTCGGCGGCGGCCATCTCGATCACCGCCAGGGTCGGACCGCTGCCCGCCGGGCCGATGAAGGCGACCAGATCCTTGTTGTCGAGCAGGCGGCGCATGTTCTGCACCGCGCGGTCGGGCACCAGCTGGTCGTCGAGCAGCATCGCCAGCTCGATCTTCTTTCCGTTGATGCCGCCCTTGGCGTTCCACTTCTCGATGGCGAGTTCGACGCCGCGCCGCCCGCCCTCGCCGTACTCGTTGTAGGGGCCGGTGAGGGCCGAGGTCATGCCGATCTTGATGCTGTCTTGCGCGGCGGCGGAGCCGGCCGACAGGGCGATAGTGGCGGTCAGGGCGGCGGCCCCGAACAGGCCAATGACGGAACGGCGGTGCATGGCGGTCCTTTCCTCCCATGAGCGGCGAGCCGTGCGGGGCACGCCTTACAAAATGAACTATGAGTCATTTTTCATGGAGAATGTATCTTGGGCGAACTGTGGGTGCAACGGCATAATTGAGGAATTTGCACGTACCCCCTCCCCGCCCTTCCCCACCGATCAGGGGAAAGGGCATTCACAGCTCTGTCAATAAAGTCTTTAGCCAGCCAAGCGCCTCCCTTCCTCCTCTCTCCCACCCGGCAGGGGGAGGGTCGGAGCGGGAGCGAGCCCCTTCCCAAAACACCCGCTTGACTGAAACATGAATCATGGTTCATTGTTTGCTCAACAAGCGAAGCATCGTCTCCGCGACAAGACGCGAAGGGAGGCACCCATGCCGTCATCCGCCGCACGCAACGACCGTTTCCCGCCCGACCGGCTGCTGGCGCTCCACCGCACCATGCAGCTGATCCGCGCGACCGAAACCGCCCTGGCCAAGCTGTTCGCGGACAGCGAGATTCCCGGCTTCATCCATCTCAGCGTCGGCCAGGAAGCGGTGGCCGCCGGGGTGATCGGCGCTTTGGGCCCCCGCGACACCTTCGCCACCACCCATCGCGGCCACGGCCACGTCCTGGCGCGCGGCGTGGCGCTCGACCTCTTCTTCAAGGAGATCATGGGACGGGCCGGCGGCATCTGCGGCGGACGCGGCGGCTCCATGCACGTCGCCGATCTGACGCTCGGCGTGTTGGGCGCCAACGGCATCGTCGGCGCCGGGCTGCCGCTCGCCACCGGCAGCGCGCTGGCCCACCAGACGCGGCGCAGCGGCGGCGTGGCGGTCGCCTTCTTCGGCGACGGCGCCATGGCGGAAGGCGCGCTGCACGAATGCCTGAACATGGCGGCGCTGTGGCGGTTGCCGATGGTCTTCGTCTGCGAAAACAATGGCTGGTCGGAATTCTCGCCGACCTCGCGCCAGTTCGCGGCCACCCTCGACAAGCTCGGCGCCGCCTTCGGCATTCCGCACCGCCAAATCGACGGCAACGACCTCGGCGCCGTCGCCGAGGCCGCGACCGAGGTGGTGGAAGCCGCCCGCACCGGCGGCCCGCGCATCCTGGAATGCATCACCACCCGCTGGCACGGCCATTTCGAGGGCGACCCGCAGCGATACCGCAACGCCGACGAGATCGCCGCCCTGCCGGAGAACGACCCGCTGCGCCGCTCCGCCGAGGCGCTGCTCGCCGCTGGGATCGAAGAGGAGGCGCTGGCCGCCCTGGTCGCTTCCGTGGACGCCGACATCGCCACGGCCCTGGAGGCCGCCCGCGCCGACGTCCTGCCCGACTTCGACGCCGCCTTCCGCGACGTCTACACGCCAACCACGCTCACCGCCGGGGCCTGAAGTCTCATGTCGAAGCCGTTGCGCTATGTGAACGCCATCGCCCAGGCCCTGTCCGACGCGATGACGGACGACCCCTCGGTGATGCTCTTCGGCGAGGACGTCGCCGCCGCCGGCGGACCCTTCAAGGCGACCCGCGGCCTGCTGGACACCCACGGTCCCGACCGGGTCCGCGACACGCCGATTTCCGAGGCCTCCATCGTCGGCGCCGCCGTCGGCGCCGCGCTGACCGGCATGAAGCCGGTGGTCGAGATCATGTTCATGGATTTCGTGGCGCTCGCCATGGACGCCGTGGTGAATCAGGCCGCCAAGGCGCGCTTCATGTTCGGCGGGCAATGCAGCGTGCCGATGGTGCTGCGCACGCCGCACGGCGGAGGCTTGAACGCAGGGCCGCAGCATTCGCAATGCCTGGAGGCGTGGTTCGCCCACATCCCCGGCCTGCGCGTGGTCTGCCCGGCGACCGTCGCCGACGCCTACTCCCTGCTCCGCGCGTCCATCGAGGCGCCCGACCCGGTGGTGTTCGTCGAGAACAAGGCGCTCTACGCCCTCCAGGGCGACATCGACGTGAACGCCCCGCGCGAGATCGGCAAGGCAAGGATCGACCGGCCGGGGCGCCACGTCACCATCGTCACCTACGGCGCCACCCTCTACGCCGCCCGCGCCGCCGCCGACCGGCTGGCGCAGGACGGCGTCGAGGCGGAGATCATCGATCTGCGCTGGATCCAGCCTTGGGACGAGGAGGCCGTCTTCGCCTCGGTCGCCAAGACCCACCGCGTGGTGATCGCGCACGAGGCGGTGCAGGCCTTCGGCGTGGGCGCGGAGATCGCCGCGCGCATCGCGTCGGACCTGTTCGACGAACTGGACGCCCCCGTTGTGCGCGTGGGCGCGCCCTTCATGCCCATCCCCTTCGCCAAATCGCTCGAGACGGCCTATCTGCCCGACGCCGACCGGATCGTCGCGGCGGTCAAAGACACGCTCGCCTGACGGACCCACGGGAGGAACCAAGACCATGACCGCTGAAACCACCGCCGGTAACAACGCCATCCTGACGACCCGCGACGGCGCCGTGGGGACCATCACCATCAACCGTCCGGACACGCTCAACGCGCTGAACATCCCGACGCTGCTGGAGCTGGAACGGGCGCTGACCGAACTGGAAGCCGACGACGGCGTCCATGTCATCGTCGTGACCGGGGCCGGCGAGCGCGCCTTCGTGGCCGGTGGCGATATCGCCGACCTCGACAGCCGCCAGGGCCTCGCCCATTACCTGGACTTCGCCGAGGTCATCCACCGGGTGTTCCGCCGCTTCGAGACCTGCGATAAGCCGACCATCGCCGCCGTCAACGGCTGGGCGCTGGGCGGCGGGACCGAGCTGCTGCTGTCGCTCGACATCCGCATCGCCGCCGAGACCGCCAAGTTCGGCCTGCCCGAGATCAACCTCGGTCTGTTCCCCGGCGCCGGCGGCACCCAGCGCATCCTGCGCCAGATCCCGTCCTGCCGGGCGCGCGAGCTGGTCTTCACCGGTGACCAGTTCACCGCCGCCGAGGCGGTGGCCTGGGGCCTGATCAATCGCGCCGTTCCCAAGGCCGATCTGATGGCCGAAGCGATGGCGACCGCCGACAAGATCGCGGCCAAGTCGCCGCTGATTCTCAAGATGATCAAGCGCACGCTGCGCCATGGCGCGGAGATGCCGCTGGGCGCCGCGCTGGCCTACGAGCAGGCGATGATCGGCCTCGTGCTCGACACCGAGGATTCGCACGAGGGGTGCAAGGCTTTCCTGGAGAAGCGCAAGGCCGCCTTCACGGGGCGCTGACCGATGGTGCGTGATCTGGTGATGCCCAAACTGGGGCTGACGATGACCGAGGGGGTACTTGCCGAATGGCGAGTGCTGCCGGGCCAGCCCTTCAAGACCGGCGACGTGCTGGTCGTGGTCGAGACCGACAAGATCGCCTCGGAGGTCGAGGCCGACAGTGACGGCGTGCTGATCGAGACTACCATCCCCGCCGGCGAGACGGTGGCGGTCGGCACCCTCATCGCCCGTTGGTCGGCGGATGGATCGGGCGCGGCGCCCGCACCGGCGGACGGCGCCGCTCCGCCGACGGTCGGGACTCCCGCGCCGTCCGCGAAGAGCGGCACGACAGCGGGCACGAGGAGCGGCCCCCCGCCCGCCCCGGTCCGAGACGGCGAACGCGTCCTGTCGACACCGCTGGCCCGCCGCCGCGCCCAGGCTCTCGGCGTCGATCTGACGACCGTGACCGGCAGCGGCCCGCGCGGCCGCATCAAGATGGCCGACGTCGAGGCGGCGGCGCAGCGGCAGGCGTCCGCGCCCGCCGCGACGCCGGAACCGATCCGCACCCCGGCGGCGGACCCGATCGCCACACCGGCGGGCGGGCGGACGAAGCCCAGCGCCATGCAGGCGACCATCGCCCGCCGCCTGACCGCCGCCAAGCGCGATGTGCCGCATTTCTACCTCGCCGCCGAGGCTGAGGTGTCGGAATTGATGGCCCTGCGCGAGAGGCTGAACGCCGACGCCGAACCCGGCCTGCCGCGCGTGTCGATGACCCATCTCGTGCTTGCCGCCGTCGGGCGGGCGCTCGCCGCGACGCCCGACATGGACCGCGTGTGGGACGATGCCAGCCCCGGCGGCGAGATCCTCTCGCTCGGCCAGGGCGACATCGGCATGGCGGTTGACACCCCGCGCGGGCTGGTCGCCCCGGTGCTGCGCGGCGCCGCCCATCTGCCGCTCGACCAGCTGGCGCGGGAAGCCGCGGCGCTGACCGAGCGCGCCCGCAGCGGACGCCTGACCGGCGAGGACTTCCAGGGCGGCGCCATCACCGTGTCGAACGCCGGCATGCACAACGTCACCTTCATGACCTCGATCATCAACCCAGGCCAGTCGAGCATCCTCGGCGTCGGCAGCGTGCGCTCCGTGTTCCGCCCCGACGAGTCGGGTGCCCCGGTGCTGAAACGTGAACTCGGCCTCGTGCTGTCGGCGGACCATCGGCTGTTCGACGGCGTCGCCGCACTGGCCTTCCTCAACCGCATCATCGCCGGGCTGGAGCGGCCGTTGCGCCTGCTTCGCGCACCCTGACCCGACGCCGCCTGACCTGGAGAAGAGACTCCCATGGATTTCCAGCTTTCCGAAGAACAGCGCCTGATGATCGAGACGGCGTCGCGCGTCGGCACCGAGTTCGGTCTCGACTATTGGCGCGAGCAGGACGCGAAGAAGAGCTTCCCCACCGAAGCCTGGACCGCCTTCTGCGAGGCCGGCCTCGGCGGCGTCGCCCTGCCCGAGGAGTATGGCGGCTCGGGGCTGGGCATGCTCGAGATGGCCCTGGTGGTCGAGGCGCTGTCGGCGGCCGGCGGCGGCTCCACCCTGGCCCAGCTCTTCATGATCAACCCGATCTTCGGCGGCGTGGCGCTGGCGAAGTTCGGCACGAGTGCGCAGAAGGACGCGATGCTGCCTGCCCTGATCCAGGGCAGGATGAACTTCTGCATGGCGCTGACCGAGCCCAACGCCGGCTCCAACAGCCTGGAGATCCGCACCTTCGCCCACGCCGACGGGCAGGGGTGGCGCCTCAAGGGTCAGAAGATCTGGATCACCGCCGTGCCCGACGCCCACAAGATGCTGGTCGTCGCCCGCACCACCCGCCTTGAGGATGCCGGGCGCCGCACCGCCGGCATCAGCCTGTTCCTGATCGACGTGGATCGCGCGGGCCTTGCCCATCAGGCCATCGACAAGGTCGGCACCAACACGCTGGCGTCCAGCACCGTCTATTTCGACGACGTGCGGGTCGAGCCGGACGAGCTGGTCGGCACCCTTGACCAGGGCTGGCACCAGCTGCTCGACGTGTTGAACACCGAGCGGATCGTCACCACCGCCGGTCTGGTCGGCGCCGGCACCCTGGCGATCCGGCTGGGCGTCGATTACGCCAAGGACCGCAAGGTGTTCGGCGATAGGCCGGTGGCGTCCTACCAGGGCGTCCAGTTCCCGCTGGCCCAGGCCCACGCCGAGCTGCAATGCGCCCGGCTGATGAACCTGAAGGCCGCGACGCTGTGCGACCAGGGGCAGCCCTATGGCAGCGAAGCCAACATCGCCAAGCTGATCGCGGCGCAGGCGGCAGGCCAGGCCATCGAGCGCTCGATGCAGGCGATGGGTGGCATGGGCTACGCCAAGGAATACCACGTCGAGCGGCTGTGGCGCGACGCAAGGCTGTTCCGCTTCGCGCCGGTGTCGGAAGAGATGGTGCTGAACTTCATCGCCATGCACGATCTCGGCATGCCGAAATCCTATTGAGCGGAAATCGTCCGAACGGCGCTGGCGGCCAACGCCGGCCGAACATCCCGAGGGAGGGTGACATCGTGGTGAATCTCAGCGCCTTCATCCGTTTCCACGCGCTGCGCACGCCCGACCGGCTGGCGCTGGTGTACGGCGACCAGCGGATCACCTACGCCGGTTTCCTCGATCGCATCGAACGCATGGCCGGCTTCCTGCACGGGCGCGGCGTGCGCGAGGGCGACGTGGTGGCCGTGCTGATGAAGAACAGCGCGGCCTTCCTGGAGATCGCCTTCGCGGCCAGCCACATCGGCGCGGTGTTCCTGCCGATCAACTACCGGCTGGCCGCCGCCGAGGTGTCCTTCATCACCGGCAACGCCGGAGCAAAGCTGATCTTCGCCGACACGGAACTGGCGGCGGCGGTGGCCGACGACCCTCGCGCGGTTCTGGTCGACACGGCGGCCCAATCGGACGGGCGCGTCCTTGCCGGAACCGCCGGCGCCAGCAAGGATGCTCCGGTCCCGCCGATGCGGGTGCGCGGCACGCAGGATCTGTTCCGGCTGATGTACACGTCGGGCACCACCGACCACCCAAAGGGGGTCATGCATTCCTACGAGAACTTCTACTGGAAATGCATGGACCACGTGACGGCGCTGGGGCTGTCGGCGCAAGACCGGCTGCTGGCGGTCGGGCCGATGTACCATGTCGGCGCATTCGACCTGCCGGGCGTGGCGGTGTTGTGGCAGGGCGGCATGATCTGCGTCCTGCGCGACTTCGACCCCGACGCCGTGCTGGCCGCCATCGAGCGGGAAAAGCTGACCGGCGCATGGTTCGCCCCGGTCATGGTGGGCCGCGTGCTGTCCCATCCGGGTCGCGAGCACTACGACGTCTCCAGCCTGCGATGGGCGGTCGGCGGCGGCGAGCGCACGCCCGAACAGCGCATCCGCGACTTCACCGGACTGTTCGCCAACGCGCGTTACGTGGACGGCTACGGTCTGACCGAGAGCTGCAGCGGCGACACCCTGATGGAGGCGGGCCGCGAGATCGAGAAGATCGGCTCGACCGGTCGGGCGCTCGCTCATGTCGAGATCGGGATCCGCGACGAATCCGGCACCCCCCTTCCCCCCGGCGAGGCGGGCGAGATCTGCCTGCGCGGTCCGAAGATCACCAAGGGCTACTGGAAGGATCCGGAAAAGACCGCGCGCAGCTTCTTCGGCGACTGGTTCCGCACCGGCGACGTGGGGTATCTGGACAAGGACGGATTCCTATTCCTGACCGACCGCAAGAAGGACATGATTATCAGCGGCGGCGAGAACATCGCCTCCTCGGAGATCGAGCGCGTCATCTTCCTGCTGCCCCAGGTCGTCGAGGTCGCCGTCATCGCCGTCCCGGACGAGCGCTGGGGCGAGGTTCCCGCCGCCGTGGTGGTCCTAAAGGAGGGCGAAAGCCTGGACGCCGAAGCGCTGGACCGCCACTGCCGCCAGCACCTCGCCGGCTTCAAGCTCCCCAAGCGCCTGCTGATCCGCGAGTCCCTGCCGCGCAACCCGTCCGGCAAGGTGTTGAAGCGGGTCCTGCGCGACGAACTGATCCCCACCTCCCAGGAGGACGCGCCGTGACCGCTTCCGACAACCCTGCGATCCTTCCCCTGGCCTCCGCCATCGCCCGATTCGTCGCCGGCCTGACCCTGGACTCACTGCCGCCCGACGTGGTGGAGAAGGCGCGGGTCTGCCTGCTGAACGGCTACGGCATCGCCCTCGGCGGGCACGACACGCCCTACGCCCCGGTGGCGCGGGCGGCGGCGCTGGCCATGCACGGCGAACGTCATGACGGCGGTGGCGGCGGCGCCACCATGCTCGGCGATGGGCGCAGGACCGGCGTGCCCGGCGCGGCGCTGGCCGGTTCGGCGCTGTTCCACGGCCGCGCCCAGGAGGATACCTGCGGCGCCGCCCACATTGGCGCCATCCTGATCCCGCTGCTGACCGCCATGGTCGAGGCCGGACAGGGGCCGGTGGAACGGCTGCTGCCGGCGCTGGTCGCCGGCTACGAGGCGGGCGGCTTGCTGGAGACCGCCTATTCGCCGCTGACCACGCCGGCCGGGCTGCGCGCCTCGCCGCTCTATGGCACGGTCGCTGCGGCCGCCGCGGCGGCCTATCTGCTGGCTCTGCCAGAGGAGCGCATCGCGGCGGCGCTCGCCAACGCCGCGTCCTTCACCGGCGGCGTTCTGCAATCCTTCGACGACGGCACCGACGAGTGGCGCTATCAGGTCGGCGTCGCCGCCGAGAACGGGCTGACGGCGGCGCAACTGGCGGCGAACGGCTCGGTGTCCGCCCCGGGCGCGTTCGAGGGGCGGGCCGGCTTCGTCCGCGCCTTCGCCCGCACCGGCTGCGACGTCGCGGCGCTGGCGGCGAAGCTCGGAACAGTCTGGTCGATCCGCCGGGTGACTTTCAAGCCCTACCCAGTCTGCGCTTTCAACCAGACACCGGTCACCGCCGCCCTGGCCTTGCGGGCCGAACTGGCGGGACGTGCCGTCCGCGCCGTGACCGTGCGCATGAATCCCTTTGAGACCGGTTACGCCGGGATGGATTCCAAGGGGCCCTTCGCCAGCATCTCCGCCACGCTGATGAGCATCCCCTTCTGCATCGCGCTGACTCTGCTGCGCGGAGTGCCGACTATGAGGACGATGACCCGCTACGACGACGCGGCGGTCAACGCCCTGGTCTCCCACGTCGACCTGGTCGCGGACGAGAGCGTCGCCCGCCTGTGCTGCGCCATCGAGGCAAGGCTGGACGACGGCACCACCCTGGCCCGGCGGCAGGACATGACGACCGACGATTTCTCCTTCTCCTGGGACGAAGTCAGCGCGCTGGTCCGCCGCATCGGGGGCGAGACCGGGGTGCCATCCGAGGCCTACGACCGGATCGAAGGCTTCGCCCGTGCCTTGCCCCGCGCGAACATCGGAGATCCCTTGGCGGCCTTCTCCTATTTGCCGCACTCCGCACGCTAGTTTCTCTCGTTAAGCGGGCGGAGAACAGCTAGATCCGGATCAGGAACCAAGAGGTAGGAACGAGGATGGCGATGGCCCGGACGGCGACAGGAAAGAAGACCAGGGTGCAGCGTTCGGAAGAGGTGCGCGATGCGTTGTTCCAGGCCGCGGCCGAAGTGGTCGGCGAATATGGCTACGTCGACGCATCAATCACCCGGATAACCCAGCGGGCCAATCTGGCACAGGGCACATTCTACAACTACTTCGCCTCGCGTCAGGAAATCTTCGACGAGTTGCTGCCGGTGCTCGGCGCCAAGATGCTGGCCCACATCCGCCAGCAGGCCGGCGGCGCCAGAACCTTCCTGGAGAAGGAGGAGCTGTCGTTCCGTGCCTTCTTCTCCTTTCTCAAGCGGATGCCTTATTTCCTGCGCATCCTCAACGAAGCCGAAATCTTTGCGCCCAAGGCGCACCGCCAGCATTTCCGCAACATCACCGCCAGCTACCTGCGCTTCCTGCAGAAGGCCCGCGCCGCCGGCGAGATCACCGATCTCAGCGACGATTCCCTGGAGCCGCTCATCTACATGCTGGTCGCCACGCGCGGTTATCTTGCCTTGCGTTACACCAACGAGAATGGTGTGGTCAATCTGCCGGAGGAGGCGGTCACGGTCTATCTTCAGCTTCTGTCGAACGGGCTGGTTGCGCCAAGTCTCGTACCCATCAACATTGAGGGCAGAAAAGAGCCTTGATTTCGGGGCGGCCGTGTCCCGCCACGTGGTGTCCGAGACGTGAGGCCGGCCCGCCGGTGTGCTCTCCATAGCTGTCGCAGGCATTGTCACATCAACGATGGTGGCCTGTCGGTCGTGACGGTAACCTCGCGGGATGCCGCCGCTCTCGTATGCCCGCCACCA
>CBIHQY010000070.1:0-21620 GCA_966212305.1 uncultured Azospirillum sp. | reverse complement strand
ACACGATGGCGCGGCGGCCGATGCGGCACATCATCTGCAACACGTCGCGCGGCTGCCGCATCGCCTGCAGGGTCTGGCCCAGGATGACATAGTCGAAGGCGCCGGCGGGATAGTCCTTCAGGTCGGTCTCGGCATCGCCCTGGATCACCGACAGGCCGTGCGCCACGCATTGCCGCACGCCGTCCATGCTGAGTTCGATGCCGCGCCCGTCGACGTTCTTGGCATGGGTCAGATAGTCCAGCAGGGCACCGTCGCCGCAGCCGACGTCCAGCACGCGGCTGTTCGGCTCCACCATCTCGGCGATCAGCTTCAGGTCGTCGCGAATGTCCACCATGGTCGGTCGTCTTGCCCCAATCAGCGCGCGCGGCGGCGGGCGGACAGGCCGCGATGCTCGGCGCAGCCCTCCAGGAAGCCGTGGATCACCTGATGGAACTCCGGCTCGTCCAGCAGGAAGGCGTCGTGGCCCTTGTCGGTCTCGATCTCCACGAAGCTGACATTGGCGGCGACCGCGTTCAGCGCATGCACGATGGCCCGCGATTCGGGGGTTGGGAACAGCCAGTCGCTGGAGAAGCTGGCGAGGCAGAAGCGCACCGGCGTCGTCTTGCCCCCCGGTCGGAAGGCGTTGGCCAGCGTGCCCCCGGCATCGGCGGCGAGGTCGAAATAATCCATCGCCCGCGTGATGTAGAGGTAGGAGTTCGCGTCGAACCGCTCGACGAAGGCCGCGCCCTGGTAGCGCAGGTAGCTTTCCACCTGGAAATCGGCGTCGAAGCCGTAGGTGACCGCCTTGCGGTCCTGCAGGTTGCGGCCGAACTTGCGGTGCAGCGCCGCTTCCGACAGGTAGGTGATGTGGGCGGCCATGCGGGCGACCGCCAGACCGGCCTCCGGCTTGGTGCCTTCCAGCAGGTAGTTGCCGCCGCGCCAGTTCGGATCGGCCATGATCGCCTGCCGCCCGACCTCATGGAAGGCGATGTTCTGGGCCGAATGGCGGGCGGCGGTGGCGATGGGCACCGCCGCGAACACCGATTCGGGGTAGGCCACCGCCCATTGCAGCACCTGCATGCCACCCATGGAGCCGCCGACGACGCAGAACAGCTTCTCGATGCCGAGATGCTCGACCAGCAGCTTCTGCGCCCGCACCATGTCGCCGATGGTCACCACCGGGAAGGACAGGCCATAGGGCTGGCCGGTGGCGGGATCGATGTCCTTCGGCCCGGTGCTGCCCAGGCAGCCGCCCAGCACGTTGGAGCAGATGACGAAATAGCGGTCGGTGTCCACCGGCTTGCCGGGGCCGACCAGCATCTCCCACCAGCCGGGCTTGCCGGTGACGGGGTGCTTTTCCACCACGAAATGATCGCCGGTCAGGGCGTGGCAGATCATGATGGCGTTCGATTTGTCGGCGTTCAGCGTGCCGTAGGTCTGATAGGCGATCTGGAAGCCGCCGATCTCCACCCCGCTGTCCAGCCGCATCGGCCGGTCCACCGCCAGACGCACGCGCTTGCCCGGCATGACTTGGTCATTGGGGGCCAGGCTGTCGGGGGCCGGGGTGACCAGCGGGGGCTGCTGCGCGGTGGGGGGCGCGGACATGTCGTTTCGTGCCTTGGAAGCGGTTCTGGCCTTCGGGATTTCCAGCCTCGCGGCGCCTTGGCGGAAACCGTCAGAGAGCTGTGGCGGAACGGGAGGGTATAGCTACGAAGCCCGCCTTCGGAGTGTCAATGTTTTCTTTGATTTCAGGACGCATGCGGACTACTACTAACCGGCTTTGCATTCGATGGTTTTCTGACCCATGGCCGCCGCCCGGACCCCGCTCGACGATTTGCGCCGCGAGATCGACCAGATCGACGACGCGATCCATGACCTGCTGATGCGTCGCGCCGCCGTGGTGGAACGCATCGGGGCGGCGAAGGGCAATGGCGCGGCCGAAAACGGCACGCAGCCGATCATTCTGCGCCCGGCGCGGGAGGCGACGATCCTGCGCCGCCTGATGGCGCGCCATGCCGGCTCCTTCCCCGCCCAGGTCGTCGTGCGCATCTGGCGGGAGATGATCACCGCCTTCACCCGCATGCAGGGGCCCTTCGCCGTCGCCGTCTATGCGCCGGAAGACCGCCGCGGCTTCTGGGACGTCGCCCGCGACCATTTCGGTGGATTCGTGCCGATGACCGCCGTCAACACCCCCGCCGCCGCGCTGCGTGCGGTGTCGGAGGGAACGGCGACCGTCGCCGTGGTGCCCTATCCGGCCGAGGACGATTCGGATCCCTGGTGGCGCTTCCTGGTGTCGGCCGACGCCGGCCGGCCGCAGGTGGTGGCGCGCCTGCCCTTCGGCGGGCGCGGCAATGCCCGCGGCGAGAATCGCGACGCGCTGGCCATCGCCGCCGTCCCGCACGAGCCGACCGGCGACGACCACACCCTGCTGAGCATCGAGATCGGCGGCGACCTCAGCCGCGGCCGGCTGAAGGATCTGCTGGAGGCCTGCGGCCTGCCGCCGGTCGGTTTCTGCACCTGGCACCCGGCCGGCCACGCCACCGGGATGAGCGGCGGCGGCCCGTCGGTCCATCTGGTCGAGATCGCCGACTTCGTCGGACAGGCCGACCCCCGCCTCGCCACGCTGCTGGAACGGTCGGGCGACATCCCGGTGCGGGTCAACGTCGTCGGCGGCTATGCCGTGCCGCTGCATCTGGGCTGATGCGCGCTTTTGGGGCGAGCCGCCGGGCCGGCTCCTGCCTTATCCTGCTCCCCCATTTTCCGCGATGGAACACCAACGCCGGGACTGTTCCATCCTGTTCCAACCCATCCCACCCAAACCCATCCCACTCTGTCGGAAGGTAAGCAGACCATGACCCAGCCGAACGGCCCGCAGCCGCGTCCGGGGATTCTCGACATCGCCGCCTATGTCGGCGGCGAGCATCAGGGTCATATCCGTCTCGCCTCCAACGAAGGAGCGCTGGGGCCGAGCCCGAAGGCGATGGACGCCTATTCGGCGGCGGCCTCCACGCTGCACCGCTACCCGGACGGCGGCTCGGCGGCGCTGCGCGGCGCCATCGCCAAGCGCTTCAACCTGGATGCCGACCGCATCGTCTGCGGCGCCGGCTCGGACGAGATCATCAGCCTGCTGATCCGCTCCTATGCCGGGCCGGGCGACGAGGTGCTGTATTCACAGTACGGTTTCCTGATGTACCCGATCGGCGCCAAGTCGGTCGGCGCCACCCCGGTGACCGCGCCGGAGGATGGGCTGACCGCCAGCGTCGACAACCTGCTGGCCCGCGTCACCCCGCGCACCCGTCTGGTCTTCCTCGCCAACCCCAACAACCCGACCGGCACCTATCTGCCGGCGTCGGAGGTGGCGAGGCTGCATGCCGGTCTGCCCTCGGACGTCATTCTGGTCATCGACGCGGCCTATGCCGAATACATGAACAAGGACGACTACACCGCCGGCGAGGAGCTGGTGGAGAAGTTCCCCAACGTGGTGATGACCCGCACCTTCTCGAAGATCTTCGCGCTGGGCTCGCTGCGCATCGGCTGGTGCTATGGCCCGGCCGGGATCGTCGATGTGCTGAACCGGGTGCGCGGTCCCTTCAACGTGTCGACCGCCGCCCATGTCGCCGGCATCGCCGCGGTTGAGGATGCCGAGTTCCTCGACCGCTCCCGCCGCCACAATGAGCAGTGGCGCGAGTGGTTTTCCGCCACCGTGCGGGAGCTGGGCCTGACGGTCCATCCCAGCGTCACCAACTTCGTGCTGGTCGATTTCAAGGGCCAGCCCGCCGGCAAGGACGACGCCGAGGCCGCCCGCCAGTTCCTGAAGGCCCGCGGCATCCTGGTCCGCCAGATGCCCTCCTACGGCCTGCCGAGCTGCCTGCGCGTGACCATCGGCACCGAGCAGGAAATGCACGCGGTGGCCGATGCGCTGCGGGACTTCTTGAAGGCGTAAGGGCCTGCCGTGACTGTCCCTCTCCCGGGGCGGGAGAGGGCTTTAACCTCCAGCCTTACCCCCGGTTCAGCAGGAAATCGACCGTCTCCGGCCGGCCCGGCAGGTCGAGCTTCGCCTGCACCGGTTCGCAGCGGCTGACGATCCGGCCGCGGCGCAGGACGAACAGGCGGGCGGCGCGGGTGCGGATCGCCTCGACCGGGCCACTGGCCTGGAGCACCACCAGATCGGCGTTGCAGCCCGGCTCCAGCCCGTAGCCGTCCAGATGCAGCAGGCGGGCCGGGTTCACCGTCACCGCGTCGAAGGCGGCCTTGATGCCGTCCTGCCCGGTCATCTGGCCGATATGCAGGCCCATATGCGCCACCTCCAGCATGTCGCCGGAGCCCAGCGGATACCAGGGGTCCATCACGCAATCATGGCCGAAGGCGACCGTCAGCCCGGCGGCCATCAGCTCCGGCACGCGGGTCATGCCACGGCGCTTGGGATAGGTGTCGTGGCGACCCTGGAGGACGATGTTGATCAGCGGGTTGGCGATCACCCCCAGCCGCGCCTCCGCCATCAGCGGGATCAGCTTGGAGACATAGTAATTGTCCATGGAATGCATGGAGGTCAGGTGCGACCCCGTCACCCGGCCATGCAGACCCAGCCGCTGCGTCTCGTAGGCCAGCGTCTCGACATGGCGGGACAGCGGGTCGTCGGTCTCGTCGCAATGCATGTCGACCAGCAGCCCGCGCTCCGCCGCGATCTCGCAGAGCAGCCGGACCGAGGCGGCGCCGTCGGCCATCGTGCGCTCGAAATGCGGGATGCCGCCGACCACGTCGACGCCCATGTCCAGCGCCCGTACCAGCAGTTCCTCCGTGCCCGGCGAGCGCAGAACGCCGTCCTGCGGGAAGGCGACCAACTGCAGGTCGAGGTACGGCGCGACCCGCTTCTTCACGTCCAGCAGGGCTTCCACCGCCAGCAGGCGCGGATCGCAGACATCGACATGGCTGCGCACCGCCAGCAGGCCGCGCGCCACCGCCCAGTCGCAGTAGGCGAGCGCCCGCTCGACGATGGCGTCCTGGACCAGCTGCGGCTTCAGCTCGCCCCACAGGGCGATGCCCTCCAGCAGCGTGCCGCTCTGGTTCACCCGCGGCAGGCCGTAGCTGAGCGTGCTGTCCATGTGGAAATGCGAATCGACGAAGGGCGGGCTGACCAGCCGCCCGGTGGCGTCGATTTCGGTTGCGGCCTCGCCGGCCAGGTTGGCTTCGACCGCGGCGATGCGGCCGTCCTTGATGCCGATGTCGATGCCGGTGCGGCCATCCGGCAGGGTGGCGCGGCGCAGGATCAGGTCGAACATCAGCGTTCTCCTTTGCGGTACGGGATCATCAGGGCGCGCGGGTAGGAGGCCCGGCGGGCCACCAGAACCAGCGCCAGGATGCTCAACAGATAGGGCATCATCAGGAACAGCTGGTAGGGCAGGACGCCGCCGCTGGCCTGCTGCAACCGCAATTGCAGCGCGTCGAACACGGCGAACAGCAGGGCGCCCAGCAGAGCCTTGCCCGGCCGCCAGGATGCGAAGACCACCAGCGCGATGCAGATCCAGCCGCGCCCGTTGACCATGTTGAAGAAGAAGGCGTTGAAGGCCGACAGCGTCAGGAAGGCGCCGGCCAGCGCCATCAGCGCGCTGCCCGCCATCACCGCGCCGATGCGGATGGCGGTGACGTTCAGCCCCTGCGCCTCGGCGGCAGCCGGATTCTCGCCGACCATCCGCACCGCCAGCCCGACCGGCGTGCGGTACAGCACATAGGCGACGACCGCGACGAGCAGGAAGGCGAGGTAGGTCAGCGGCGTCTGGGCCAGGGCGCCGGGCAGGGCCAGCGGCTGGAACGGCTCGACGGTCGGCGGGGTGCTGGCCTGCGGCAGGACGAGGCGGTAGACGAAATAGGACAGGCTGGTGCCCAGCAGGGTGACGCCGATGCCCGTCACATGCTGCGACAGGCCGAGCGGCACGGTCAGCGCCGCATGCAGCAGGCCGAGCAGCGCGCCGCAGGCAGCCGCGACCAGCACGCCGGTCCACAGATCGGCCCCCTGGTAGACCGCCATCCAACCGGCCATGGCGCCCAGCGTCATGATGCCTTCGATGCCGAGATTCAGCACGCCGGCCCGCTCGCACACCAGCTCGCCCAGGGTGCCCAGCACATAGGGGGTGGCGATGCGCAGCACCGCGGTCCAGAAGGCGGCCGACAGCAGGATGTCGAGGATGATCGACAGGAAATCCATGACCCCTTACCCCCGCCGCAGCCGGTAGCGCGCCAGCAGCCCGGCGACCAGCATGCACAAGAGGCTGGCGGCGACCAGGACGTCGGCGATGTAGTTGGGAACCGGCATGGCGCGGCTCATGGCGTCGGCGCCGACGAAGATGCCGGCGATGAACAGCGCCGCCCCCACCACGCCGATGGGATGCAACTGCGCCAGCATGGCGACGACGATGCCGCTGTAGCCGAAGCCGGGCGACAGGTCGAGAGTCAGGTAGCCCTTCAGCCCGCAGACCTCCGCCGCCCCGGCCAGCCCGGCGAGGCCGCCGGACAGCAGGGCGGTGCGCAGCATGATCCGCGTCACCGGCATGCCGGCGAAGGCGGCGGCGCGCGGGTTGGCGCCGACCGCCCGATTCTCGTAGCCCCAGATGGTCCGGGTGTCGACCAGCCAAAGCAGGACCGACAGGCCGAGCGCGATGGCGAATCCGGCATGCAGACGGGTGCGCGCCACCAGCTTGGGCAACTCCGCCGCCTCGACGACCGGGGCGGACTGCGGCCAGCCCATGCCCATCGGGTCCTTCAAGGCACCTTCCAGCAGCATCGACACCAGCAGAAGCACGACGAAGTTCAGCAGCAGGGTGGTCACCACCTCGTCGACGCCAAAGCGGACCTTCAGCACGGCGGGACCCAGCAGCGTGACGCCGCCAGCTGCCATGCCGGCGATCATCGCCACCGGAATCAGCGCCCAGGCCGGCAGGTCGAGCATGCCGCCGCCGACCACCACGGCGGCCAGCGCGCCCATGTAGAGCTGCCCCTCCGCCCCGATGTTCCACAGCTTGGCGCGGAAGGCGACGGCGGCGGCGAGACCGGTCAGGATCAGCGGGGTGGCGCGGGTCAGCGTCTCGGTCAGGGCGAAGCGGGAGCCGACGGCCCCTTCGAACAGCAGCCCATAGGCGCGCAGCACTGGGGCGCCGGTCCAGGCGACCAGCAGGGCGCAGAGCGCCAGCGCCGCGACGACGGCGCCGACAGGCGCCAGCAACCGCAGGGCGAGCGGGGTATCGGTGCGCGGTTCAAGCCGCATCGACTGTCTCCGGCAGAATGTCGCGCAGGATGTCCCAATGCCCGGCCATCAGCAGGCCGAGCTGGCTGACCGACACCCGGTCATGCGGCAGAAGCGGGGTGAGGCGCCCGTGATAGGCGACGGTCACGCAGTCGGCCAGCGCCAGGATCTCGTCGAGATCCTCGGAGATCAGCAGGACGCCGGCCCCGGCGGCACGGGCGTCGAGCAGACGGCTGTGGACGTAGGACACGGCGCCGATGTCGAGGCCGCGCGTCGGCTGGCTCGCCAGGATCAGGTCCGGCCCATGGGCCAGTGTCCGGCCCAGGATCAGCTTCTGCATGTTGCCGCCCGACAGCAGCTGCGTCCGGGCGTCGGGACCGGGGCAGCGGACGTCGAACTCCCCGATCACCTTGCGGGCGTAGCTCCGCGCCGCGCCGCGCCGAAGCACGCCGAAGCGGGAGAAGGCGGCATCGTGGTAGCGCTCGGCGATCAGGTTTTCCCAAACCGCCATGGCGCCGACCAGACCGGCGCTGTGGCGGTCCTCCGGGATGCGGGCGACGCCGCGCCGGACCATGTCGGCTGGGTCGCCATGATCGACCACGCTGCCTTTCAGCAACAGCCGGCCGGAGTCGGGTCGAATCAGGCCGCTGACCAACTCGGCCAGCGCGGTCTGGCCGTTGCCGGACACGCCGGCGATGCCGACCACCTGATGGCGCCGCACCGTCAGATCGACCCCGTCCAGCAACGGACGGCCATGGCCCGAGGCGACGGTGACGCCCGCCAACTCCAGCACCGGCTCGCCGGGACTGAGCGGGGTGGGAGCCGGCGGCTTGACGCTGCGGCCGACCATCAGCTCGGCCAGCTTGGCGCGGTCGGTGGAGGCGGTGGCGTGGGTGGCGACCAGCTTTCCAGCGCGCAGAACGGCGACGGTGTCGCTGGCGGCGAAGACCTCGTTCATCTTGTGGCTGATGAAGACGACGGCCAGCCCGTCGGCGGTCAGCTTGCGCAGGGTCTCGAACAGCCCAGCCGATTCCTGCGGCGTCAGCACCGCGGTCGGCTCATCCAGGATCAGGATGCGGGCGTCGCGGTAGAGCGCCTTGAGGATCTCGACGCGCTGGCGTTCACCGACCGACAGGTCGCCGACCAGTGCATCCGGCCGCACCTCCAATCCGAAGCGCTGCGACAGGTCGAGCAGCCGACGACGGGCGGTACCCCGGTCGGAACGCCAGCGCCACAGCGATTCGGTGCCGACGGCGATGTTGTCCAGCACCGACAGATTGTCCGCCAGGGTGAAATGCTGGTGGACCATGCCGATGCCGGCCTCCAGCGCCGCGCGGGGCGAGCCCGGCGGCAGCGGGCGGCCGAACGCCTCGATGCTCCCCTCGTCGGCGATGTAATGACCGAAGAGGATGTTCATCAGCGTGGTCTTGCCGGCCCCGTTCTCGCCCAGCAGGGCCAGCACCTCGCCGGCGCGGAGCGTCAGCGAGATGTCGTCGTTGGCCAGCAGCGGACCGAACCGCTTCGAAATGCCGGCGAGCCGGAGGACGACCTCCGGCCCGCCTTTCACGGGCGATGACATTGCAGATACGCCGGGGATCACATCGTCGACTTCGGCTCGGCGTCGTTGACCTTCACGGTGAACTTGCCGTCGCGGATCTGCTGCTCGCGCTCCTTCACCTTCGCCTTGATCGCGTCGGGAACCTTCGCCTCGAAGGTGCCGAGCGGCGCAAGGCTGGAGCCCTTGTGCGCCATCATGCTGTAGGGGCCGTAATCCTCGGCCTTGTAGGTGCCGGCCTTCACCGCGGCGATGGCGCGCTCCACCGACGGCTCCATGTGCCATAGGGCGCTGGCGACGACGGTGTCCGGATACTGCGGCTGGGTGTCGATGACGTTGCCGATGGCGAGCACCTTGCGCTCCTTGGCCGCATCCGACACGCCGAAGCGCTCGGCGTACAGCACGTCGGCGCCGCGGTCGATCATGGCGAAGGCGGCTTCCTTGGCCTTGGGCGGGTCGAACCAGGAGCCGATGAAGCTGACCGAGAACTTGACCTGCGGGTTGACCTCCTTGGCGCCTTCCATGAAGGCGTTCATCAGGCGGTTGACCTCGGGGATCGGATAGCCGCCGACCATGCCGATCACGTTCGACTTGGTCATGCCGCCGGCGACCATGCCGGACAGGTAGGCCGGCTCCTGGATGTAGTTGTCGAAGACCGAGAAGTTCGGCTCCTGCGGCTTGAAGCTGGAGCCCATGACGAAGGCGGTCTTCGGATAGTCCTTGGCGACGGCGCGGGCGGCGCGCTCCACCCCGAACACCTCGCCGAAGACCAGCTGCTGGCCGGCTTCGGCATACTGCCGCATCACGCGCTCATAGTCGGTGTTGGCGACCGACTCGGCCCAGACATACTCGATGTCGCCGCGGTCGGCGGCGGCCTTCAGCGCGACATGGATGCGGCTGACCCACTGCTGCTCGATCGGCACGGTGTAGATGCCGGCAACCTTCAGCTTGCCTTCCGCGAATGCCGGCAGGGAGCCGCCGGCCACCGCCGCGAAAGCGACAGCGGCGACGCCGCACAGCACCGCACGGCGCGTCATTCCCATAACCGTCATCGCCCGATCCCCCATCCCCCGAACCGACATCATGAGTCCCCTTCGTCGCTGAGTATCGTTGGTCGCGTACCGTTGGCCGCCGTCGCAGGCGGCAGCGTGGCCGAGCCGCCGGAGTCATGAATACTCGGGAATGTGCCCGCAAATCCATGGACCCGTGCGGCCGCAATTTCGAATGCAACGGAAATGCCATCCGCCCGGACTGCTGCCCATCTTGCGGGCAGGAACCTGCAGCTGTTCAGAATGCTGGCATGTGATTGAATAAAGGGCAATTCTTCTTGACGATTCGGTCAGGATCGCGGCGTCACGTCCTCCGGCCGCTCACCGCGCCTGCGGGCGTCGCTCCGGCAGCGGTCGGAGCAGTATTTCACCTCGTCCCACACCCGCTCCCATTTCTTGCGCCAAGTGAAGGGGCGGCTGCAGACCGGGCAGGTTTTGGTCGGCAGGTCGGCCTTCTTCACGCCCTTCATGCCGGGCCGCCGCCCAGAATCGCCGCCGGTCGGCGCAGAACGGGGTCGAACGGGTTCAACTGGCGGCTGATGGCGACGGATTCGCGCTTCAGGATGTCGACGACCACCGGCAGCCGTTCCTCGTTCAGCCGCTCGCTGATGGTGCCGACGCTGAGCGCCGCCACCGCATGGCCGTCGCGGTCCAGCACCGGGACCGCCACGCCCGACATGCCCGGCAGCAGGCCGGTGGAACGGCTGGCATAGCCCAGATCGCGCACCCGCGCGATCTCCGTGCGCAGATAGACCTCGTCGATGATGCCGACGCCCTGCATGCGCGGCAGGTTGAAGCGGATGACTTCCTCCCGCTCCTCCGCATGCAGGAAGGCCATGATGGCGAGGCTGCCCTGGCCGACGCCCAGCGTCACCCGGCCGCCGATGTCGCCGGTGAAGGAGCGGATGGGGAAGGGGCCCTCGCTGCGGTCCAGGCACACCGCGTCGAAGCCGCTGCGCACCAGCAGGAAGATGGTGTCGCGCAGGGTCGCCGACAGGCGCAGCAGGATCGGCCGGCAGATGTCGCGCAGGTTGTTCGGATTGCCGGCCTGGGCCGCCAGCCCGAACAGGTCGATGCCCAGCCGGTAGCGCTTGGTCGCCTTGTCGGCCTCCGCCATCCCCTCTTCCACCAGGATTTTCAGGAGGCGGTGGACGGTCGGTGGGGTGAGATCGAGCGCGCGCGAAATGTCGGTCAGCCGCGCCCCCGTTTCGTTGGAGGTGGCGAGCAGGCGCAGGATCGCCAGCCCGCGCTGCAGGCTGGATTTGCCGCCCGCCTCTTCCAATGAAACGGGGGTGCCGGCATTTTCGCCACCGGAACCCTTGTTGGCCTTGCTTCGGGTGTCGGCGCTCATTTCCAGCCCCTTCCTGAAAATCGGTGATGTTTGCTGCCCCATCTATTCCGCATATCGGAAGCTTTTGCAAAATCTTTTCTGCCAATGGAAAAAGCGGATTGACGCGACCGGGGGTGCGGCAGAACCATCGGGGCAACAGGTGAGGCCCGGAGACCGAGGCCAATTGTCGCAAGAGGGAGAATTCCCCCCGTGTCGTTCCTCGAATTGAAAAACATCACCAAGCGCTACGGCCCGCTGACCGCGGTCGGCGATGTCTCGCTGTCGGTGGAAAAGGGGGAGTTCGTCTCTCTGCTGGGCCCGTCCGGCTGCGGCAAGACCACGACCCTGCAGATGATCGCCGGTTTCGTCGAACCGTCGGCCGGCACGATCCGGCTGGACGGCCGCGACATCACGCGGGCCAAGGCGAACAGCCGCGGGCTGGGCATCGTGTTCCAGAGCTACGCGCTGTTCCCACACATGACCGTGTTCGACAATGTCAGCTTCGGGCTGGAGATGCAGCGCGTGCCCAAGGGCGAGCGCAAGCCGCGGGTGGAAGAGGCGCTGTCGCTGGTCCACCTCTCCCCCTATGCCAAGCGCTACCCGCGCGAGTTGTCGGGCGGCCAGCGCCAGCGCGTGGCGCTGGCCCGCGCATTGGTCATCCGCCCGCCGGTGCTGCTGCTGGACGAGCCGCTGTCGAACCTGGACGCCAAGCTGCGCGAGGCGATGCAGTTCGAACTGCGCGAGATTCAGCGCAAGGTCGGCACCACCACCGTCATGGTCACCCACGATCAGGCCGAGGCCTTTTCGATCAGCGACCGCGTCGTGGTGATGGAAGCCGGGCGCATCACCCAGATCGACCAGCCCTATCGCATCTACGAGCATCCGGAGACGGAGTTCATCTCCCGCTTCGTCGGCAAGACCAACCTGCTGCCCGGTAAGGTGACCACGGCGACCGGTGCGGGCGTCATGGTGTCGCTGGCGGGTATCGCCGTGCCGGTCGAAGCCGCCGGCCTGTCGGTGGGCGAGACGGTGACGCTGTGCATCCGGCCGGAAAAGCTGCACCTGACCGTCCCGGCGGACGGGCTGCTGACCGGCCGTGTCGCCGACCGCTTCTTCCTGGGCAGCCAGTGGCTCTATCACATTGACGGCCCGCTCGGCACGCTGATGGTGGTGACGCCGAACGACGGCTCCACCCCGGCGGAGCCGGGCGCGACGGTTGGGTTGGAGTGGTCGCCGTCGGTCGTGCGCGTGCATCGCGGCGCCATGGCGGAGGCGCCTGACGTGGCGCTCGAGGTGACGGGATGAGCGCCACCGTTCCCGAAGCAGCGCCCGCCGCGCCCGGCGACGAGACGCCGGAGCGCCGTTTCCCCACCGCGCCGCTGTTCCTGTCGGCACCGGCGGCATTGCTGTTCGCCGCGCTGGTGCTGATCCCGCTGTTCCTGACGGCGCTGCTGTCCTTCAACCAGTTCGACTATGCGACCGGGCGCACCGGCGGCTTCACGCTGGAGCATTATCTGGCGGTTGTGACCGACGAGTATTATCTGGAAATCTTCCTGCGCACCTTCCGGATCTCGGCGCTGGCGACCGCCATCTGCGTGGTGGTCGGCGTGCCGGAGGCCTACATCCTCAGCCGGATGAGCAACCCCTGGCGGTCGATCTTCCTGCTGGTGATCCTGGCGCCGTTGCTGGTCTCGGTGGTCGTGCGCGCCTTCGGCTGGAGCATGCTGCTGGGGCCGGAAGGGCCGGTGAACGCCGCGCTGATGGCGTTCGGCATCGGCCGCATGCGGCTGCTCTACACCGAAGGCACGGTGATCGTGGCGCTGGTCCACGTCATGCTGCCCTTCATGGTCATCCCGGTCTGGACCTCGCTGCAGAAGCTGGACCCGGCGGTGGAGCAGGCGGCGCTGTCCTTCGGCGCCTCGCGCGGGACGGCCATCGTCCGGGTGGTGGCGCCGCAGATCCTGCCCGGCATCCTGTCGGGAAGCCTGATCGTCTTCGGTCTCAGTGCCAGCGCCTTCGCCATTCCCGGCCTGCTGGGCGGGCGGCGGCTGAAGATGGTCGCGACGGTGGTCTACGACCAGTATCTCAGCGACCTGAACTGGCCGATGGGTGCCGCGGTCGCAGCGCTTCTGCTGATCGCCAACCTGATCGTCATGCTGACCTACCACCGTCTGGTGGAAGGCCATTACCGCCGCCGGCTGGGGTGAGGATGCCATGACCCGCAACGGACCCGTCGCCCTGATCTTCCATACGCTGGTCGTCATCTTCATGCTGGCGCCGCTGGCCATCGTCTGCCTCGTCGCCTTCACGCCCGAGAATACGCTGTCGCTGCCGACCAACGGCTTTTCGCTGCGCTGGTTCGACGCGGTGTTCCATCACCCGGACTTCGTCCAGTCCTTCTGGAACAGCCTGTGGCTGGCGGTGCTGTCGGCGACTCTGGCGGTGGTGCTGGCGGTGCCGGCCTCCCTCGCCATCACGCGCTGGGAGTTTCCCGGCCGCGGCTTCCTGAATGCTCTGTTCCTGTCGCCGCTGATCATCCCGCATCTGGTGCTGGGCGTCGCCATGCTGCGGCTGTTCGCCATCGTCGGCGCGGCGGGCAGTTTCGGCTGGCTGGTGGCGGCGCATATCGTGATCGTCACGCCCTATGTGATGCGCCTGCTGATCGCCGCGATTTCCGGCTTCGACCGCAGCGTGGAGCAGGCGGCCTTCTCGCTGGGCGCCAGCGAGGCCACCGTGTTCCGCCGCGTCACCCTGCCGATGATCCTGCCCGGCGTCACCGGCGGCTGGCTGATCGCTTTCATCAACAGCTTCGATGAGCTGACCATGTCCATCTTTATCACCTCGCCGTCCACCGTGACGCTGCCGGTGCGGATGTACATGTACGCCACCGAATCCATCGACCCGATGATGGCGGCGGTGTCGGCGCTGATCATCGGCATCACCGCGGTCGCCGTGCTTCTGCTCGACCGCGTCTATGGGTTGGACCGCATCCTGGTCGGCCAGCACTGAGTTTTTGTCCCGGCCGTCCTTTCTCTTCGGAGACCAGTCATCATGGCATTGCTGCAGCGTGTGGCCGAACAGGGCCGGCGCGTGGTCCGCTTTACCCTCGACGGGCGCCCGGTGGAGGCGCTCGAGGGCGACACCGTCATGACCGCCATGCTCACCAATGGCGAGCGGCTGCGCCGGACGGAGTTCGCCGACAGCCCGCGCGCCGGCTTCTGCATGATGGGCGCCTGCCAGGATTGCTGGGTGCGGACGGAGGAGGGCGAGCGGCTGCGCGCCTGCGGCACTTTCATCGCCGACGGCATGCGCCTGCTGAGCGGCGGGGAGTGGACGTCGTGAGCGAAGTTCTCCCTCCCGTCATCGTCGGCGCCGGCCCGGCCGGCATCCGTGCGGCGGAGCGGCTGGTCGCCGCCGGATTGCGCCCGGTGGTGATCGACGAGGCGGCGCGCTGGGGCGGCCAGATTTACCGGCAGCCGCCTGAAATCCTGTCCAACGGCGGTTTCACCCGGCCGAAAACGGCTCTGTACGGATTCGAAGCGGGCAAGGCCGACGCGGTCCACCGCGCGATGGCCGCCATCCGCGACCGGGTGGATTACCGCCCGCGCACTCTGGCTTGGAACTGCGAGGCGGGTGCCCTCGACCTGCTGTGCGACGGGGCCAGCGAGGCCTTGCCCTTCAGCCATCTGATCCTGGCGACGGGCGCCACCGACCGCGTGCTGCCCTTCCCCGGTTGGACGCTGCCCGGCGTCTTCACGCTCGGCGGGTCGCAGGTGGCGCTGAAGTTCCAGGGCTGCGCCGTGGGTCGGCGGGTGGCCTTCCTCGGCACCGGGCCGCTGCTCTATCTGGTCGCCTACCAGTATCTGAAGGCCGGGGTCGAGGTGGCGGGTGTGTTCGACACCACGCCCTTCGCCGTCCAGGCGCGCGCCACCGCCGGCATGCTGCGCGATGCCGCAACGCTGGCGAAGGGGCTGCTGTTCGTCGGCTGGCTGCGCGCCCATGGCGTGCCGATCCACAACGGCATCCGCCCCGTGCGTGCCGAGGGAGCGGAGCGGGTCGAGGCGCTGGTCTGGCGCGACGCGCGGGGGCAGGAACAGCGTACCGCCTGCGATGCCGTCGCCTTCGGGCTTGGCCTGCGGTCGGAAACCCAACTGGCCGACCTCGCCGGCTGCCGCTTCCGCTTCGACCAGGCCGATCGGGCGTGGTTGCCGGAGCGCGATGGGGCAGGGCGCAGCTCGGTTCCCGGCGTCTATCTGGCCGGTGATGGCAGCGGCATTTCCGGGGCCGATGCGGCGGAACTGGCGGGGGAGCGCGCGGCGCTGGCCCTGCTGGAGGATCTCGGGCGGTCGGTGGACGGCAAACGGGTGAAGGAGCTGGATGGCCGGCTCGCCCGCATCGCCGCCTTCCGCCGCAGCCTGTCGGCGGCCTTCCCCTTCCCGGCGGACTGGGCTGACGCCATTGCCGACGACACGATGATCTGCCGCTGCGAAGGCGTGACGGCCGGCGCGGTGCGTGAGATCGCCCGCAGCGGACAGGCTCGCGAGATGAACCGCGCCAAGGCGCTGACCCGCGCCGGCATGGGCCGCTGCCAGGGCCGCATGTGTGGCGCCACCACGGCGGAGCTGCTGTCCCGTACGCTGGGCACCGGCCCCGACGGGGTGGGGCGACTGCGGGCGCAGCCTCCGATCAAACCGCTACCGGTTTCGGCCGGTGCCGAGCGGCGGGAGGTCGCGTGATGCGGGAGCGTATCGACTGCGATGTCGCCATCGTCGGCGGCGGGATCGTCGGCGGGTCGGCGGCGCTGTTCCTGCGGCAGGCCGGCCTGTCGGTCACCCTGCTGGAGCGCGACTGGTGCGGCGCCAAGGCGAGCGGCGTCAATTTCGGCGGCGTGCGCCGGCAGGGCCGCCCGCTGGAGCAGTTGCCGCTGTCCCAGCGCGCCCATGCCATCTGGGGCCGGCTGCCGGAACTGCTGGGCACCGACGCCGAATACATCCGCTCCGGTCATCTGAAGCTGGCGCGCAGCGAGGCCGATCTGGAGTCGCTGATCGCCTACCGCGAGCGCAGCCAGGGTTTCGGCCTCGGGCTGGAGATCATCACGGGCGAGGAGTTCCGCCGGCGCTGGCCGGCGCTGGGCGACCGTGCCCTCGGCGGGTCGCTCTGCCCGGAGGACGGCCACGCCAACCCGCGTCTCGTCTCCCCCGCCTTCGCCCGCGCCGCCGCGAGGCTGGGAGCCGTCGTGCGCGAACAGACGCCGGTGGACCGGGTGGAGAAGGACGGCGACCGCTTCGTCCTGCTGAGCGGCGATGCCCTGGAGGTCCGCGCCCGCTTCCTGCTGAACACCGCCGGCGCCTGGTCCCGGCGGGTGGCCGAGGCGTTCGGCGAGCCGGTGCCGCTGGAATCGCTCCACCCCAACATGGCGGTGACCGAGCCGCTGCCCCGCTTCCTCGACGTCAACATCGGGGTGGAGGGCGGCGGCGTCTATGGTCGGCAGGTGCCGCGCGGCAACATGGTGGTCGGCGGCGGGCGCGGCTTCGCGCTGGACGCCGACCGCGCCCGGCCGCAGCGCGACGCCGTGCTGACCCTGATGCGCGACGCGGCGGAGCTGTTCCCGCAGCTGCGCCACGCCCACGTCATCCGCTGCTGGACCGGGGTGGAGGGCTACACGCCCGACCGCAACCCGATCATCGGCCCCAGCCGCACCACCCCCGGCCTGTTCCACGCCTTCGGCTTCTCCGGCGCCGGCTTCCAGATCGGCCCCGGCGTCGGCCAGACGTTGGCCGAATTGGTGACCGGCGGCGAGACGCCGATGCCGCTGGAGGCTTTCCGCATCGACCGCTTTCCACCAACCGCTTAACGACTTCAAGCCCCTTTGGCCCAATGGAGGACATGCATGCCCAGCTTGCGTAACCTGTCGCTCACCGGTCTCGCCACGGTTGCCATCACGGCGGCCGCCGCGCTGTCCACCCCCGCCGCCGCCCAGACCAAGACGGTCTATATCGGCATGAACGGCGGCACGATGGAGAAGACCTACACCGAGCATGTCTTCCCCGCCTTCGAGAAGGCGACCGGCATCAAGGTGGTGGTGGTCCCCGGCACCTCGTCCGACATCCTGGCCAAGCTGCAGGCGCAGAAGGACAATCCGCAGATGCACGTCGTCTTCTTGGACGACGGGCTGATGTACCGCGCCATCGGCATGGGCCTGTGCCAGAAGATGGACAGCTCGCCGGTGCTGAACGACGTCTATCCGTCGTCGCGCATGAAGGGTGACATGGCGGTCGGCGTGAACATGGGCATGACCGGGCTGGCCTATAACAAGGCGATGTTCGACGAGAAGGGTTGGGCGCCGCCGACCAGCTGGATGGATCTGGCCGATCCCAAGTACAAGGGCAAGGTCGTCGTCCAGTCCGCCGCCAGCAGCTCCTTCGGCCTGCACGCCTTCCTGATGTACAACCGCATCAAGGGCGGCACCGAGGCCAACGTCGATCCGGGCTTCACCACCTGGCGCAAGACCATCGGCCCGAACGTGCTGGAATACATCCCCAGCTCCGCCAAGATCGCCGAGATGGTGCAGACCAACGAGGCGGCCATCTTCCCGCTGACCCCGACCGGCGTCGGCAGCCTGAAGGCCAAGGGCATCCCGGTGGAATATGCCCAGCCCAAGGAAGGCTCGGTCGTTCTGATGGTCGGCGAATGCGTCGTCGCCAAGAACCCGGACAACGAGGCCGCGCAGAAGCTCGCCGCCTATCTGCTCGGGCCGGAGGCGCAACTCGCCGCCCTGCAGTACGGCGCGCAGATCCCGTCCAACACCAAGGTCAGCGCGCCGGCCGACGTCGCCGACGAGATGAACAAGTTCCAGGGTTACATGAAGAACGCCGTGACGGTGGACTGGGACGTCATCAACGAGAAGCGCCCGGACTGGAACCAGCGCTGGAACAAGGAAATCGAACGGTAATCAGGGCATGAAAAAGGGGGGGCGCCAAAGCGCCCCCCGATCTTTTTTGCGGCTGCTTACTCCGCAGCCACCGCCGCCCGGCGCTGGGCCTCGCGGGATTGGCGGCCCTCCTTCAGCTTTTCCGACAGCAGGAAGGCCAGTTCCAGCGACTGGCTGGCGTTCAGGCGCGGATCGCAGGCGGTGTGGTAGCGCAGAGCCAGATTGTGGTCGGTGATCGCCTGGGCGCCGCCCGTGCACTCCGTCACGTCCTGGCCGGTCAGCTCGAAATGCACGCCGCCGGCATGGGTGCCTTCGGCCTGATGCACTTCGAAGAAGCCGCGCGCCTCGGCCAGCACCCGCTCGACCGGACGGGTCTTGTAGCCGGTGGTCGACTTGATCGTGTTGCCGTGCATCGGGTCGCAGGACCACACCACGGTGCGGCCTTCGCGCTGGACCTTGCGCAGCAGCGGCGGGAACTTCTCCGCGACCTTGTCGGAGCCCATGCGCACGATCAGCGTCAGGCGCCCGGCCTCGTTGGTCGGGTTCAGGATGTCGATCAGGCGGATCAGCTCGTCCGGATCGGTGGTCGGGCCGCATTTCAGGCCGATCGGGTTCTTCACCCCGCGCAGGAACTCGACATGGGCGCCGTCGGGCTGGCGGGTGCGGTCGCCGATCCACAGCATGTGGGCCGACACGTCGTACCAGTCGCCGGTGGTGCTGTCGACGCGGGTCAGCGCCTGCTCGAACGGCAGCAGCAGCGCCTCGTGGCTGGTGAAGAAGTCGGTCTCGCGCAGCTGCGGCGTGGTCTCCGCGGTGATGCCGCAGGCGGCCATGAAGGCCAGCGTCTCGTCCAGGCGATTGGCCAGCTCCTGGAAATGCTCGCCGGCCGGCGACTTCTCGACGAAGCTCAGCGTCCACTGATGGACCTTGTGCAGGTCGGCGTAACCGCCCTGGGCGAAGGCGCGCAGCAGGTTCAGCGTCGCGGCGGCCTGGGTGTAGGCCTGCATCATGCGCTCCGGATCGGGAACGCGGGCGTCGCTGGTGAAATCGAAGCCGTTGATGATGTCGCCGCGGTAGGACGGCAGCTCAACCCCGTCGATCGCCTCCATGTCGGCCGAGCGCGGCTTGGCGAACTGGCCGGCCATGCGGCCGACCTTGATGACCGGGATCGAGGCGCCGAAGGTCAGCACCACGGCCATCTGCAGCAGGACGCGGAAGGTGTCGCGGATGTTGTTGGGATGGAACTCGGCGAAGCTCTCGGCGCAGTCGCCGCCCTGCAGCAGGAAGGCCCGGCCGGCGGCGGCCTCGGCCAGCTTGGCCTTCAGCCGGCGGGCCTCGCCGGCGAAGACGAGCGGCGGATAGGAGGACAGACGCTGTTCGACCGCCTCGACCTTGGACTGGTCGGGATAAGTCGGCAACTGCTTCGCCGGTTTCGTCTTCCAACTGGCGGGTGTCCAACGCTCGACCATGACGCGCCTGCTCTTCCTTGACGATTGCGGAACGGGGGCCGGGCGGGCGGCGAACGACCGGCGGCGAAACCCGTTGGGGGGTACTCTATAGCGCGACTCGCGGTAACTTTTCCACAGTTTCGGCCCGCCCGCCGGCAATGCTGTGCCGCGGACATAGGTCGTCTGCCACCGTGGGTGATTTCAGATGAAAGGAACTTCGCCTCGCCCCTGAAATATATGGGCTGCTGGCGGCGCGTGGCCGTGGCCAGTATACATCGGGGGAAACCGACCACGCCCGAGAGGAGCCTCCCCGGTGAAAGCGACATCCTGGCGGGCAACGCGCCTGTCCTCCTGGGGGCAGGCCCTGGCCGTCTACCGCGACCCGCGCGTGCTGGCGATCCTGTTCCTGGGCTTCTCCGAAGGGCTGCCGCTGGCGCTGACCGGCGCTACGCTGAATGTCTGGCTGACCGAACAGGGCGTCAGCCGCACCAACATCGGGCTGTTCGCGCTGGTCACCATGCCCTATGCGCTGAAGTTCCTGTGGGCGCCGCTGATCGACCGGCTGCGCTTGCCGGTGATGACGCGGCTGTTCGGGCGGCGGCGCGGCTGGGCGCTGACGGCGCAGGCGGCGCTGATCGCGGCGCTGCTGGGGCTGGGCACCACCGATCCGGGGCAGGACCTGTGGTGGATGGCGATGTGCGCCGTGCTGGTCGCCTTCTGCTCGGCCAGCCAGGACATCGTCGTCGATGCCTATCGCGTCGAGGTGCTGGAGGAGCATCAGCAGGCCGCCGGCGCCGCGGTGCTGGTGCTGGGCTATCGCTTCGGCATGATGGCGGCGGGCGCGGGCGCGCTCTACATCGCGCAGTACCATGGCTGGCGCACGGCCTACGAGGTGATGGCGGCGCTGGTTCTGGTCGGCATGGCGACCATCCTGCTGTGCCGCGAGCCGAAGGAGCCGCCGCCCAGCGCCCGTGAAAAGTTGATCGCCGAATGGCTGGGTCACCGGCCGCACCTGTCGGGCCGCAACGCCGTCGTGCTGGCCTGGATCTACGGGGCGGTGGTGGCGCCCTTCGCCCAGTTCATGGAGCGGCGCGGTTGGGTGGTGATCCTGGCCTTCATCGCCAGCTACAAGCTGGGGGAGGTGCTGGCCGGCCAGATGTCCTCGACCTTCTACATCAGCCTGGGATTCTCCAAGGTGGAGATCGCCAACGTCAGCAAGCTGTTCGGGCTGTGGGCCACCATCGCCGGCGGCCTGCTCGGCGGCCTGCTGGTGGGCAAGGTCGGGGTTCTGCGCGGCCTGATGATCGGCGGCATCCTGCAGATGGTGTCGAACCTGGGCTATGTCGTGCTGGCCTGGAACGGCAACGACGTGTCGACCCTGGCGATGACGGTGGCGGTGGAGAATGTCTGCGCCGGCATCGCGACGTCCGCCTTCGTCGCCTATCTGTCCAGCCTGTGCAATGTCGCCTACACGGCGACGCAGTATGCGCTGCTGTCCAGCCTCTACAAGCTGGGCGGCGACCTGTTCGGCGCGTCGTCCGGCTGGCTGGCGGAGCGGATGGATTGGGTCAGCTTCTTCCTGCTGTCGATGGCCGGCGCCGTTCCGGCGCTGTGCCTGCTGGTCTGGCTGATGGGCCTGCACCGCCGCGAGGAGGCCGCCGCCGCCCCCGCCCAATGACGGGGACGGCGATGGCGGAGTCGCTTAACGGCTGCCGGTGGTCGTCTTGGTCTTGCCGGCGCCCGGCCCGGCGCCCAGGTCGGCACCGGTGGTCGGATCGGAATCCGGCTTCGACATGGTGCGGGCAGCCACGGCATTGACCGCCGCCAGTTCCGACGCGGCGAGCTTGACCGTCGGGTTGCCGTCGCCGCCGTTGACCGGGGCGTCGCCCATCTTGACGTCGACGAACTCCCACTGGGCGCCCTGGTTCCAGGGGCCGCGCATGTCGCCCTCGCCCTGGCTCATGTTGTAATACTTGTCGGTGTATTCCGGCTTGCCCGGCAGCTTGCCCGGCGGGAAGTTGTTGTCGATGGCGTACAGCGCCTTCTCGAAGCTCTTCTGGTGGGCGATCTCGCGGGTCATCAGGAAGCCCA
>CBIHQY010000069.1:0-21941 GCA_966212305.1 uncultured Azospirillum sp. | reverse complement strand
GTCGCTCAACATGGTTCTGATAGGCACCCGGACCAAGTGCGATCAGATCAGCCCCACGCAAGCCCCTTTGGCGACAGAACCTAGACCTGGCTCACCGACATCACATACATCCCGATAGACGAGGGTTGGCTGTATTTCGCCATCGTCCTGGATCTGTTCAGCCGCAAGGCCGTGGGCTGGGCAATGCGCGACGACATGCGCACGGAACTGCCGCTGGCGGCCTTGACCATGGCGATCCAGCGGCAACGGCCCCAGCCCGGCCTCCTGCACCACTCGGGTCGCGGCAGTCAATACGCCTCTGGGGATTACCGCAAAGCACTGATGAACAGCGGTATCGTGCAATCGATGAGCCGCAAAGGCAACTGCTGGGACAATGCCCCGATGGAAAGCTTCTTCGGCAGTTTGAAAGCGGAGCTCGTCCATGGCGCCCGCTATCCAACGCGCGATGCCGCTCGCAGAGACCTGTTCGCCTACATCGAAGGGTACTACAATCGCCAGCGACTGCACTCGGCACTCGGCTACATCACTCTGAACCAGATCGAGCTTCGACCCGCTTAACCCCGTGTCCTTTCTGCCGGGGGACGGTCAGTGCGCCAACGTCACCGTCTACAGCAGCGTCATCCCGCCGTCGACGCGCAGGTCGATGCCGGTCACGAAGCCGCCGTCGTCGCTGGCAAGGAACAGGGCGGCGCGCGCCAGCTCTTCGGGACGGCCAAGGCGGCCAAGCGGAATCAACTGCGCCAACTCCCGCTCGAAGGTTGGCCGGTCCTGGGGCTGGATGCCGAGCTTGTCCAGGATCGGCGTGTCCACCGGACCAGGGCTCAGCAGGTTCACGCGGATGCGCCGGTTGCGGAGTTCGAGCGCCCAACTCCGCGCGAAGGCCCCCAGCGCCGCCTTACTGCCCGCATAGACCGCATGCCCGTCCAGCGCCTTCCCGCTGGCGATCGACCCAGTGAGGATGATGGCGCCGCCGGTGCGCATCAGCGGAAGCGCCTTTGTGACTCCGAAGAACACGCCGCGCGTGTTGGTGGCGAACTGGACGTCGTAATCCGCCTCCGTCACCGCCTCCGAGGGTGCGATAACATTGACGCCGGCGTTGGCCATGTAGACGTCGATCGCGCCGAACCGCTCCCGCACCACCGAAATCAGCCGGTCGTGCGCGGCAAGGTCGGCGACGTCGCCGACCAGCCCGACCGCCTCCGGCCCGAGGCCGGCGGCCGTCTTTTCCACCATCTCCTTGCGCCGGCCGGTGATCACGACCCTGGCCCCTTCGGCAGCGAAGATGGTGGCTGCGGCGAGGCCGATGCCGCTGTTGCCGCCGGTGACGACGGCGATTTTGCCTGCAAGCTTACCCATGGAACTTCTCCATATTGAAGACCACCGGGTAACTGGGCGCCGCCGCCGGCTGGGATTAGTCTGGCGTGTGGATCATCACTTGTTCCGGATCGTCTCGAATGCCCGTTCCCGACCGCACCCAAGATCTGCTCGCCTTCCTGCGCACAGCGGAAACCGGCTCCTTCACCGGTGCCGCCCGCCGGCTCGGCACCTCCCCGTCCGCCGTGTCGAAGTGCGTCGCCAGACTGGAGCAACAGCTTGGCGTGCGGCTGTTCCACCGATCGACGCGGAGCCTCGCTCCGACCGCCGAGGCCGCCGCCTACGCTGAGCGTGTCGGACCGCTTCTGCGCGCCATCGAGGACGCCGGGGACATCCTCCACCCCGGGTGCATCGCCCAGGGCCTGTTGCGCATGACGATGCCGAGCGACCTCGGCGCGGCCCTGATGGAACCGCTGGCGCGCGAGGTCCACAGTCGGCATGCCGGGCTGAAGCTCGATGTCAGCCTGACCGACCGCCATGTCGACCTGATCCGCGAGGGCTACGACGTTGCGCTGCGCGCCGGCGTCCTCGCCGATACGGAGCTGGTCGCGCGGTCCCTGGGGGCGCTTCCCATGGTGCTTGTCGCCTCGCCCGCCTATCTGGCGGCGCGCGGCGTCCCGCAGACCGTCGCGGCGCTTCGCACCCACGACCATGTCCGGTACACGCTCGCCGGCCGTCCCTTTCCGATCACCTTTGCCGACGGAAGCTCCTTCATGCCGGAGGGCGTGCTCGACACCGACAGCGGCGCGGGTCTCCGCGGAGCGGCGCTGGCCGGTGTCGGCATTGCGCAGGTCATGCGCGTGGCGGTGCAGGCGGAGCTGGAGGCGGGGCGCCTACGGGTGGTGCTGCCGGAGGCGCCGCTGCCCGCCGTGCCGATCCAGGCGCTGCACGCCTTCGGACGCCACCCACCCCTGCGCGTCCGGTTCTTCATCGATTTCGCCGCGGCGCGGATCACCGCGCTCGCCGCCGCCGAAACTCCGCAGTCCGGCCCGGCGTAACTCCGCCCGCGATCCATCACGTCCGGCGGGCTTGCCCTCAGCTGACAGCGTAGCCGCCGTCGACCACCAATTTGTCCGAAGCTGTTCCTCGCCTCATCCGAAGCGAGGAACAGCGCCGCATCGGCAATGCTCTGCGGAGCGCCGAAGGCGCCCGGGAACGGGCGGACGGTGACGTTGGCCGCCACTTGGCCGAGCACGTTCTCGGGAAGGCTGACCTTGCTCCGGATCGGGGTGGCGATCGGACCCGGGGCCGCGGCATTCACCCGCATGCCCTGCGGCACCAGCTCCGCGGCCGGAGCGGCGGCATGTCGGTCGGCAAGGCGAAGCGTCCCTAGCGATTGGCGATCGAAACCTATCGGTCAGTACAGTATCTGCGGCCTGCCATAAGTCGCGATCATGGTGCCCGAACACGAGCAAGCCATGCACCACAAAAACTTGCCCACGCACCAAGCGTAGCGCGGGTCTCGTGCTCAAAGCCAGGGAACGAAACCATGAAAGACTTTCTTTCCCGATCCGAAGCATCACGCCGGGATGTCTTTATGGGTACGCTGGCCGCCACGGCTGCAGCCAGTATGCCAATAACTGCGCAGGCGCAACGGGCACAAAACTTTCCCTCTGACCGTTCAGTCAAAGGAACAACGACCATGGGCATGATCACCACCAAGGACGGTACGGGGATCTTTTACAAGGATTGGGGTCCGAAGGATGCTCAGCCGATCTTTTTCCACCACGGATGGCCGCTGAGCGCCGACGACTGGGATACGCAGATGCTCTTTTTCCTCGAGAAAGGATATCGCGTCATCGCCCATGACCGACGCGGCCATGGTCGCTCTGCGCAGGTGAGCGACGGCCACGACATGGACCATTATTCCGCTGACGTGGCAGCCGTGATCGAGCGTCTCGATCTCAAGAACACCGTCCATATCGGCCATTCCACCGGCGGCGGCGAAGCGGCCCGCTATATGGCCCGCCATGGCAAGGAACGCGTGGCAAAGCTCGTCCTTATCGGCGCGGTGCCGCCAATCATGGTGAAGACACTGGCCAATCCGGACGGCCTACCAATTGAGGTGTTCGATAGATTGCGCAAATCGCTGGCTGAGAACCGTGCGCAGTTCTACATCGATTTCGCTTCGGGTCCGTTCTACGGCTTTAACCGACCGGGTGCAGAACCCATTGCGAGCATCATCCAAAACTGGTGGCGGCAGGGCATGATGGGCAGTGCGAAGGCACATCATGATGGCATTAAGGCGTTCTCGGAGACAGACTTTACCGCGGATCTCAAGATCATCGAGGTGCCGACGCTTGTCATGCACAGCAAGGACGATCAGATCGTGCCGTTTGCCGATTCCGCACCACTATCAGCAAAGCTCCTGAAAAACAGTACGCTGAAGGTTTATGAGAACTTTTCGCATGGCATGTGCGCCACACATTCCGATGTGGTGAATCCCGACCTACTGGCATTCATCAGGTCATAGGCTCGCGCCCATTTCTGGCGAGAGCCCGATCGCCGGCCGCCCGCTCCCGCGTCGGCGATCCCGCATCCTCAATCACCAACTGGAGCCAAGACAATGAACAGGGCATCAACCTACCGGGAAAGAGCATGCGCGTCGTGTTGGTCGAGTATGAGCCCGGCGGCATGTCTTCGGCTCATACGCATCCGAATTCGGCCTTCATTTACGCGACAGTTCGCGAAGGCGCGATCCGCAGCAAGGTCAATGATGGTCCGATAACCACCTATCGCGCCGGCGAAAGCTTTGCCGAGATTCCGGGTGATCGCCACGGCGTCAGCGAGAATGCCAGCGTAACCGAGCCTGCCCGGCTCCTGGCCGTATTTGTCGTCAACACAGACGATACGGGACTGACGACACCCTACGGCGAATGAAGTCTAGGATTTCTGAAACCGATTTGAACACGCAAAGATGCCGCGTGTAGGCAGCAGATCAACAGGAGAGAAAAATGACTCTGAACAACACCGTACACCCTCCCAAATCTGGGTCCGAAGAGTTGGTGCCGTCGTGCTACGCGGTGCAGGTCGGCGAGATTGAAGTGCTGGTGGTCAGCGATGGAGTGCTGCCACTCCCAACCGAAATGCTGGGATATAACGCAACCCATGCTGCCAGAGCCGCCTGGCTGGACGACATGTTCTTGCCTGCGGATGCTTTTGACTGGTCGTTGAACGTGGCACTGGTGCGTAGCGGTGATCAGACGATACTGATCGACGCTGGGCTGGGAACAGATCCGAATTTGAACTTGCCGCGGGCCGGTCAGTTGGTCAAGCGACTGGACTCAGCCGGTATTGATCTTGCGTCTGTGACCGACGTGGTGCTTACGCACTTGCATATGGACCACATCGGCGGCCTCCTCGTCGAAGGCGTGAAAGACCGGCTGCGACCGGATCTGCGGATCCACGTGGCGGCCGCTGAGGTCAGATTTTGGGAGTCGCCCGACTTCACCCATGTCCACATGCCGCAGGGCTTTCCGGACGCACTCAGGGCAACCGCCAAGCGGTTTATAGAAGAATACCGGAGCCACCTGCAGCAATTCGGTGATCAATATGAGGTGGCGCCAGGAGTGGTCGTCCATCGCACCGGCGGCCACACGCCCGGACACAGTATCGTCCGTCTGGCATCTGGCGGCGAAAGCCTGACATTTGCCGGTGATGCCGTTTTTGTGGTCGGGTTCGATCATCCCGACTGGTACAACGGCTTCGAGCACGACCCCAAAGAGGCGGCTCGCGTTCGCGTCCGTCTTCTGACGGAGTTGGCGACAACTGGCGAACAGCTGGTGGCCACTCACCTGCCATTTCCGTCCGTTGGCCGGGTAGCGGTCGACGGCGACGCCTTTCGTTGGGTGCCGGTATTCTGGGACTACTGACCTCTTGTTGAGCTAGGGCGGAGCCAAGGCGCGGACTCATTGTATCAATGAGTCCGCGTATTGAACTTTTGGTGTGCACGCCCCTTCATTTTCTCGGCATCGGAGTGTGCCAGGATGCGGTCACGCCATAGGAGAGGACAGCGTGATAGGTGTTCGCTAAACAACGAAAGACCGGGGTTTGCTCACCCCGACCTTAGCCTCACTCCTCGCCCTCTCCAATTTTGTCACGGAGTTTGATCCACTCCTTGCTGTCGTCAGTTATGAAAACGCCAATACTATTTTGTAGTAACGTTTTGATAATCTCTGCAGTGGGCATCGGCGGACGCCCAAGCCCGTGAGGCCGACCCTCGATCCGGTCGATGATCCCCGCCACCAAGTCCGCAACTGTCGGTCCCATGCCTGCCTCTCTGTGCCAAAGGCACAGGTAACCGACAGCAGATCAGCGGGTTTCCAGAGGGGTGATCATCGGATGAGGGTTCTGGAAACCGCCTTTAAGCGTCTTGCCCGGTTCCGTTGCAAAGTTTGCCGGCGGATGGAGATCGGGTAAAAACCAGCCCTTTCGGCGTTGAGGTGACACGGTGATGCGCAGCGAGAAGAGCCCGTTCAAGGGCCGGCAGTTCACGACGGAGGTGATCCTGTGGGCGGTGCGCTGGTACTTGCAGTTCCCGATCAGCTACCGTGACCTCGAACGCATGCTGGCCGACCGGGGTGTACAGGTCGATCACACGACACTCTACCGCTGGATCCAGGCCTACGCCCCGGAACTGGACAAGCGCATCCGCCCGCACCTGCGGATGATCACCGGCTCCTGGCAGGTGGACGAGACCTACGTGAAGGTCAAGGGACGCTGGATGTACCTGTACCGCGCCGTCGATGCGCACGGGCAGACCATCGACTTCCTGCTCAGCGCCAAGCGGGACACTGCAGCCGCCCGTCGCTTCTTCCGCAAAGCTTTGAAGCAGGCGCACACGGTGAACCCGCGTACCGTGACTGTGGACAAGAACGCCGCGTATCCGAGCGCGACCAAGGCGATGAAGAAAGCCGGAGAGCTGTGGCGTTTCGCCAAGCTGCGCCAGGTCAAGTACCTCAATAATATCGTTGAACAAGATCACCGGCGCATCAAACGGTTAGTCCGGCCGGGGCTCGGGTTCCAGAGCTTTCACACGGCGCGCCGGACGCTCGCCGGCTACGAGATCCTGGCGATGGTCCGCAAGGGGCAGGTTGCCGCCATGCCCGTCAACGACATGCCCGCTCAGGCGACCTTCATCGCCCACCTGTTCAGAGCGGCCGCCTAACGGTGTCGATACCGCGGCTCACCGCAGCCACCGTCAAACTTTGCAACAGAACCAGATAGTCTCGATCGGCACAGTCATCGGAGACGTCACCTTCAGACGAATGCTGACCGGGTGACTCTCCACTTTCAAGAGTGCGGATGGCTCGGGTCCGTTTCTGATCAGTCAATGTTTGAATGCGGTGGCGACAGCAATGGCCGTTTCTGGCGCTTTGCAGTTGTGGGTCAAGGTCCGCTCTGGATGGTAGGCAGACCGTTCCTGGCGCCAAGCAGTCCTGGCCAAAGGTCCGCTCCGGGTCAGAAGCGGACACCAGAGGCTGTCGCGAAAGGGGCGGTATGGCCATCTCGCCGGCGCTGACGGTGCCAACCAGACTGCTATCACCGGCCCGGCCGGTCGGCCGCTCCTCCCGTGTCGGTCCGCGCTTCGGCAGACATTAGCATTACCGACGCGTCGGAATATTTCCGCGCATCGTAGCCTTGCGCGGCGTAGACTCTGTCAGACCAAAGGATGACCCTCCACTCTGTCCAAGGAAGTCGGTAGGCCCCATGCCACCCCTCAGGCCCCACGTACCAGCGCCGCGACCGAATTTCAGCAAGTCCCGTCCCACCACGGCCACGTCAACCGGGGTTCGACCATCACCCGCCCGAGTGAACGGATCAGCGCTTCAGAAGCAGTCCCAGTGGCTCACCCGCGCGGCCGATGCCGAACGCATCGGAGATGGCGTGGAGGCTGAACTGTGTCGGCAGTATGCTGAGCACTGGTTCCGTGTATCGAGGGGAGAGGATTGAGGGAGATGAACCGGTGAGCGACATCACCTTAACGCCGCGAGAGCGGGCTCTGATCCGTAACGAATTCATGGTGCGCTTTGGGCAGGCGCCGCGGTTGGAGAGCGGCATTCTGGTGAAGCGGTGGGCCACCGGGCCTAACAAGGGTCAGCCGAAGCCGGGAACGGTCATTCAAGGGATGCTGGACCGTGGGCTGCTGGAGTTGCAGGATGGCGGCGGCCATTGGCTACGGGCTCGGTTTACCGAGGCTGGCCTTGCTGCCTTACGGCACATGGCCGAGGATGCTCGCGCCCTGCCACCGGGCGAATACCAGCATGTTCTGATCGAACTTGGAAGCGGCCAACGGGCAGATAACAGCGACGCATCGTCGGCCACCCTGGGTTAGATATCTGTCGTGAAATCGAGCGGCCGGAGCGGCGGCCGCTGTTGCAGAAAGGTGGCGGCTGAGGCCACCCTGATGCTGTCGTAGGAGGGACAGGACCTTTCCTGTTCTGCGTTCCCTCGTGCAGCGGCACCGACGAGTAGATGAATATAGGAGGCAATTCGGCGTTTCGTGAAGAGACGCACCGGGAAACCAATACGAAGGGCGTCGGCTTCGGTGAGCATGCAGAGACGGCCGGCGCGGGCTGCAGCCTGTTCAAACTCTCTGTACAGGCAGCCAAACGATCATTTTCTCAAATCTGATCAAACTGTACTAAGGGGTGTTTTCCCCTCCATCCCCGAGCTTCCCCATGGCCCTGATCGGTTATGCCCGTGTGTCCACCGAGGATCATGCGACCTTCAGCCAACTCGACGAACTGAAGGCCGCCGGCTGCGGGGTGATCTTCGAAGTGAAGGCATCGGGCGCCAGCCGGTCGAGACGGGAACTGGCCAAGGCCGTTGCCCGTATGCAGCGTGGCGATATCCTGGTGGTGTCCCACATCGACCGACTGGCCCGCTCGCTTTCCCACCTGCTGGAGGTGATCGAGGGGCTGGCGACCGTCGGCGCCCACTTCAAGTCGTTGCGCGATCCGATCGACACCTCGACGCCACAGGGGAAGTTCGCCCTCCAGGTGCTCGGCGCCGCTGCCGAGCACCTGGAGGGCGCCTTGATCCGTGAGCGGACAAAGGCTGGACTGCGGACAGCCAAGTCCCGCGGCCGGGTGGGCGGGAACCCGGCGCTCAATCGACGCGATCCGGAGGCGATTGCCCGGATCTCCGCTATCCGAGACAGGCACTATATGGCGGGCCTGTTGGCCAGCATGGAGGCGTGGCTGCCCAAGGGGCGGGCGCTGCGCCCGGCACATTCCTGGGGAAAGGTGGCCAAGTCCCTCGGACGGCTAGGCTCGCCTGATCAGCCTTGGACGGCTGACCGTCTGTCGCGGGCAGTGCGCCGCCTCATTGCGGAAGGTTTGATCGAGGCGGCCCTGATCGAGCCGGCACCACGCAGGCCGCCTAAGGATGACATACTGCTGGTCATAGCCTGCATCAAAGGGGCCGATCCCGAGATCAGCTTGCGAGCCATTGCCGCTCGTCTGGAGGAGTTGTGCATCCGCACGCCGCGTGGCGGCACGAAGTGGTTGGCCTCGTCGGTGAAGAACCTGCTGGACCGTGCTAAGGAGCAGAGGCTGATGCGAGATGCGGAGACCGCATAGTGGATGGTCAGCCGCCCACGCCGTGGGATGGTAGGAAGACCGTCATTATGCGTGGTCTCAACCCCGACAGCCTCCGAATTAATCGGGGCGGTTCAGTCCTGCGATAGCCAACCCGCGCATCAGAGCTTGCTCAACCGGCGTCTGTTCGGCTCCGCCTCCTGCTTTGCGTGTCGGCTACAAATTTTCCAAACCGGTGCAAGAGCCGGCGGCGCCTTCCTTTTGCCCACGGGCTTGAAAGCAGACATGAGATTGGCATTTGGATGGGGTCGTCCTCAGTCTCGCCGGCAAGAAGCGAGTTGACCGTGCCCTCCGGCGTGGCACGACACCCGACGAAACCGGTTTGGCTATCTCAGCATGTCCAGGGTCAACGCATTCGGGCACAGGCGGGCGTGTTCCGCACTGTCGATGTCGCCGGTTAGCGTGCGGGCACAGGTGCGCGCACTGCGGCAATGCATGCACACTCTCACGAGATCCCGCATCACGTCTGCCCGTCCAGTTTCAAGCGCAGTGCCATTGACGCCGTGCAGAGCAAGGGCGGCCGGCAGCAATGCGTGAACGTGGGCAGCGTGCGCAGCCGTGGCCAAGTCCGATCTGGCCAAGCCGGCATCGTGTAGAACCGCCTTGCCGTCCAGCGGTTCCAGCGCCAGAAACTCTTGCAGCCAACGATCTTTACGCCGGCGGCCGACAAAGACGGCGCTCCACCCCTTACGGACCAAGGACTTGGACGCGGCTGCGATGGACAGCATCGTGGACCTCCGAAAATTAATCGCACGATTAATATCGTCGAAGGGCGCACGTGCCGCGTTGATCCAAATCAGATCTGTACCGTTCAGTCAGCGCCGGGAGATGGAGCCAGCATGCCGGCGGTGACGAAGCTGGTGATGGCCTTCAGGATCTCCTCGGGATCGTCCAGGTTGACGATTCCGGGCGCCATCTCCTCCAGCCGGTGGGTGTCGGAGAAGGCGTAGAGATAGGCGCCGATCATCAGCGTCATGCGCCAGTAGACGTCCCGTTCCGACAGATGGGGCAGGGCGTCGCGCAGGGTCTCGGTGAAAAGGCGGGTGGAGGTCTCGTAGGCCTCGTTGCGCAGCTTGTAGGAGATTTCCGGCGGTTCGGTATGCAGCCGGGCCTGCAGCCGCATGAAGGTGCGGCCGGCCGCGGTGGAGCGCATTGACAGGGCCGGCATCAGGAAGGCGCGGACGATGTCCTCCACCGCCGGGGGCTTGCCGCTGCGGCGCAGCTTATCCAGCCGCTGCATGCGGTCGTCGGCGATCTGCCGTCCCCGGCGCAGGAAGACCTCTTCGAACAGGCCGTATTTGGAACCGAAGTAGTAGTTGATCAGCGCCTGCGTCACCTGGGCGGCCTCTGCGACGTTGCGCAGGCTGGTGCCGGCGTAGCCGAGGTTGGCGAACTCGATCTCCGCCGCGTCGAGGATCTCGTCGCGCACGTTGCTGACGCCTTCCGGCCGGCCGGGGCCGGCCCGGCGGCGTTGCGCCGGGCGTCCCCGCTTGGGCGCCGTCTCCGGAAGCGCTGCCTCCGGAATTGGCGCCTCCGCTTCCGGGGCCGCCTTGGACTGTGAACTCGCTGATTTCATGGCTTCCGCGGAGGAATCGTCCCTGTCGCGGACACGTATATCATCCTTGGGCAAGGGCGCATCCACTCCTTTCTCCCCGTCACAGCGCCAGCACACGCTCGGCGGGTACGACGTCGCCGTATTTCTGGGCGATGTCGAACAGGTTGGCCTCGTGCGGGGCGATGGCGCGGTCGCCGACACAGTCGGACAGCACCACCGGACGGAAGCCGTGGCACATGGCGTCCACCACGCTGGCCCGCACGCACCCCGACGTGGTGCAGCCGGCGACCAGCAGCGTCTCCACCCCCTTCTGCGTCAGCCAGGGGGCGAGGCCGGTGCCGAAGAAGGCCGACGGGTTGGTCTTGCGCACCACCAGCTCGCCCGCGGCCGGCGTCAGCTCCGGGACGATGGCACTGGCCGGGGCGTCCTCGGTCAGCGTCAGCATGCCCGGCACCTTGATCGAGAAGACGGTGGCGTCCGATCCGTCGTCGGAATAGACGATCCGGCTGTGGGCGACCGGCCAGCCGCGTTTGCGCGCCTCCTCCAGCACCGTCACCGTGCGCGCGATGGCGGCGGGGATGTTGCCGCCGCCGAACACCGCCGGGTCGGCGAAGCCGTTGACGAAATCGACGATCAGCAGGCCAATCCGCCCCTGGATGCCCAGCGATTGGCCGAAGCCCTGGCGCTCGTAGACCGCTTGTGTCGGCTCGCTCATGCCACGGACTCCTGTTCGAGAAGGCGGCCGGCGCGGACCACCTCGCGGCCGTCCAGCCGGACGGTGCAGTTGCGCATGGGAATGTCGATGTGGCAGGCGGTGGTGCGCGATCCGCCGCCCTCGTTGTTCGGCCCCATCGAGAACAGGAAGTTGCCGGCGAAGGCGCGGGCGTCCATGCCGATGGTGCCCTCGCGGTCATACAGGCCGAGCGTCGACCAGCGCGCCCGTTTCTGCAGGCCCCAGCCGACATGGGAGACGGCATAGGCCTCCGGATCGTCGAAGACCTCCATGTAGTCGTTCAGCAGGTCGGCATCCATCCCGCCGGTGATCGCGGTGACATAGCCCTTCTCCACCGTCATCTCGATGCGGTCGGTGACGTAGGATTTCATCGGCAGCAGGATGTCGCCGCGCTCCAGCACGACGCGGCCTTCCGCCTTGCCCTCGTTGGGGAAGGTCAGGCCGAAGCCGCTCGGCCAATGGTCCCAGCGGCCGGGCTCGTCGACGAAGCCATATTCCTGGATCGCCGGGAACTCGCCCAGCGGCAGCCGAAGGTCGGTGCCGGCGGCCGAGGTGACGGTCATCTCCCGAGCGCCCGACAGCAGAGCGGCGGCCTCGCCGACGCGGGCCTTGTCCTCCAGGCTGGGCAGCAGGCGGACCAGCACCTCCGGCGGCTCGACGGCCAGCAGGATGCGGGTGCCGCTCTCCAGGATCTCGGCCTGCTCGGGCGAGAACAGCAGCGTCATCAGATCCAGCACGATGTCGCTTTCCTTCAGCGCCGCGATGGCGGCGCGGTTCCCGGTCAGCGGCGTGGTGCCGAGATAGGCCAGGCTGTCGCGGCTGTGCGCGAACTCGGCGTTCATCGGCGGCAGGTCGAGCCGGTTCACCACCGCCCCCATCATCCCGGCGGCAATCCGCGCGGTCTGCAGGGTCTGCGGGTGGGTGTTGGCGCTGGTCAGCAGGGTGACGGTATCGCCGGGCTTCAGATTGGACAGGGTGAGGACATGGGTCCAGGCGCGGACCATGTCGGCATCGCTGACGGACATCGCGGGGGTCCTTTCGTGTGTGGGGTGCGATTGCGGCGCTGCCCTGTGCCCCCTCCCCAACCCTCCCCCGCTTCGCGGGAGAGGGAGCACGCGCCGGATCGGCGGCAGTCCCCTCTCCCGCGGGAGCGGGGGAGGGTTAGGGAGGGGGCATGACGCTACGCCTTAGACTGGCTTGCCGAGGAAATCGCCGAACGCGCGGTAGAAGCCTTCCTCGTCGTCCCAGGGGATCATGTGGCCGGCGTTCTCCACGCGGACGATGCCGATGGCCGGGTTGAGGTCGCGGATCTCCGTCTCCTCATCCGGCAGGATCACGTCGCCGCGGCCGGCGGCGATCAGCAGGGCCGGGCAGCGCACGCGCGGGAAGTCGGCGTGGATGTCGTCGGTCTGGAAGCCCTCATAGGCGACGACGATGGCCCGCTCGTCGCAGGTGTGCAGCCATTCCGCGCGCAGGCGCAGCTGTTCGTCGGTCCAGGTCGGGCAGAAGGGACGCATCGCCTCCAGATCGGCGCCCAGCGCCATCAGGCGGATGGAATCGACATACCAGGGAAGCTGCGCCGGGTAGGGGCGGCGGCCCGGTCCCGACACCGGCGGATCGACCATGACGAGGCAACCGGGCTCGGCCCCATGACGGCTGACCGCGCGCAGCCCGATGCGCGCACCCATGGAATGGCCGACCAGCGAATAGTCCCTGAGCCCCAACTCCGCCGCGAAGGCCGCCACGTCGGCGGCCATGGCGTCCAGCCCATAGTCGAGGCTGCCCGAGCTTTCCGACAGGCCGCGGCCCCGCACGTCCAGCACATAGGTGTCGAAGTTGCGGCCGAAGCGTTCGGCGACGAAGCCCCAGGTCGGTGCCGGGCTGGTGATGCCCGGAACGATCACGACCGGACGGCCGCTCCCGCCATAGCGCAGGTAATGCTGGCGGATGCCGTTGGCACGGATGTTGGCGCCGTATTGGAAGGTGCTGCTCATGCCGTTTCCCCCCTCAATAGGCGCCGGACAGCAGCGCGCCGGCACCGGGTACCACCGTCTTCAGGTCCAGCGCCTTCAGCATGGCGTAGGTGGTGGCGACGGCGGCGGTCACCACCGGCTTGCCGGTCATCGCCTCGACCCTCGCGATCACCGGCAGCGACGGCATCTGCACGCAGGCCGACAGGACAATGGCGTCGACGTTGCGGGTGTCCATGCCGGCGATGATCTCCGGCAGGCGTTCGGGGTCGTGGCGGCCGACGGCGATGTTGTCGGGGATCTCCAGCGCCCGCCAGTCGGCGACCTCCACCCCTTCATGCTCAATGTAGTCGATGACCAGCTTGGTCAGCGGCTTCATGTAGGGGGCGACCAGGGCGATGCGCTTGGCACCGATGACGGGGAGCGCATCGACCAGGGCGCCGGCGCTGGTGATGACCGGGGCCGGTGCGCCGTTCTCCACCGTGCGTCCCTGCAGCCGCTCCTGCGAGACGCGGTGATAGCCGCGGCCCATGCTCATGATCGCGACGAGGCAGGCATAGCCCAGCACGTCGACGCGGGCGTCGGTGAGTTCCAGCGCGCAACGGTCGGACTCGCCGTCCATCGCCGCCAGTTCCTCCTTCGCCACCGTCTTCATGCGCATGCGGCTGGAATGGAAGGTGAAGCGGGTGCCGTGCGCCAGCGCGTGGGCGGTCAGCATCGCCGGGATCTCCGTCTCCATCGTGGTGTTGGAGCTGGGGACGATCTGGCCGATGCGATAGGTGCGGGTGGTCATTGCGGGGTGTCCCTCAGGCGGCGAGTTCGGAGGCGGCGACGACGCCGGGGCGGAACTTGCGGGCGTCGTATTCGTAGACCCAGTTGGCCTGGATGCCGGTGGCCTGCGGGTTGATCAGGCCGCGCAGCCAATAGACGAAGTCACGCTTGGCCTGGGCGATGGGCGAGGGCAGGTGGTAGGTCCGCCCGCGTTCCCGCGCCTCCAACTGGACCCGGCTGGTGCGGGGCAGCCGCTCGCGCTCATAGTCGCGCAGGGCGGCGGGCACGTCGCGGCCATGGCCGTCCAGCGAGGCGGCCAGCACATAGGCATCCTCGATCGCCATGGCGGCACCCTGCGACAGGAAGGGCAGCATCGGGTGGGCGGCGTCGCCCATCAGCGTCACCCGGCCCTTCGACCAGCCCGTCATCGGATCGCGATCGAACAGGCCCCATTTGTAGACGGTGTCCACCCGCTGGAAGAGCGTCTCCACATTGCGGTGCCAGCCCTTGAAGGCGTTCAGCAGCTCGTCCCGGCTGCTCGGCGCGTTCCAGCTTTCCTCGACCCACTCGCTGGTTTCGGCGACCGCGACGATGTTCACCGCCTTGCCGCCGCGGACATAGTAGGTGACGACATGGCTCTTCGGGCCGAACCAGAAGGATGCCTCCGGCGCCACGAAATCCACCGGCCCGCCGACCGGCACCAAGGCGCGGTAGCACATGTGGCCGGTGAAGCGCGGCGCCTCCTGCCCGAACAGGGCGGTGCGCACGGCGGAGCGCACGCCGTCGGCGCCGACGATCAGGTCGGCCTCGAACTCGCTGCCGTCGTCGAAGGTGGCGACGGCGCCGTTCGGCTCCTGCCGGACACCGGTGCAGCCGACGCCGAAGGTCGCGATCGACTCCGGCACCACCGAAGCCAGGATGGCATGCAGGTCGGCGCGGTGGATGTGGATGAAGGGCGCGTCGTACAGCGTCGGGCAGTTGGTCAGCGGCGTGCGGAAATTCTCCCGCGCCGTGCGCCAGTTGCGCCCGACCAGCGCCTGCGGCAGGAAGCCCGCCTCCAGCATCTTGTCCAGCAGGCCCAGGGTCTTGATGACCTTGACGGCGTTCGGCGTCATCTGGATGCCGGCGCCGATCTCGCCAAAGCCGCCGGCGCGCTCGAACAGATGCACTTCGAAGCCCCGTTGCAGCAGGCAGCCGGCCAACGCCACGCCGCCGATGCCGCCGCCGACGATTCCAATCCGCGGTTTGCTTCTCACTCTATCCCTCCTTCAGGGAGACGCCGATAATTAATCGGTCGGCTGTTTAATTACTATTTGCGTTTGGCGCCACAGGTTTGGCGCGTGTGCCCCCACCCCAACCCTCCCCCGCTGGGCGGGGGAGGGGGCAAGTGCTGTTTCGGAAGGGCGGCGGCAGTTCCCTCCCCTGCGAAGCGGGGGAGGGTTAGGGAGGGGGCACACGCGCCCGCCGCTCAGCCGCCAAGATAGGCCTTCAGCAGCTCCGGGTCGCCGCGCAGTTCCGCAGCCGGGCGGGCGGCGGCGATGCGGCCGGTCTTCACCACATAGGCGCGGCTGGCGACGGCCAATGCGTTGTGGATGTTCTGTTCGACCAGCAAAACCGTGACGCCATGGGCGTTGATGGCGCGCACCACCTCGAACACCTCCTCGGCCATGCGTGGGCTGAGGCCCAGGCTGGGCTCGTCCAGCATCAGCAGGCGGGGTTCCGACATCAGTGCGCGGGCGATGGCCAGCATCTGCTGTTCGCCGCCGCTGAGCGTGCCCGCCATCTGCCGCGCCCGTTCGCGCAGGCGCGGGAAGCGGTGGAAGGCCATGCCCATGCGGGTGCGCACCTCGTCCTTCGAGCGGCAGAGATAGGCGCCGAGGGCAATGTTCTCCTCCACCGTCATGCCGGGCCAGACATGACGTTCCTCCGGGCAATGGGCGATGCCGGCGGCGACGATCTCCTCCGGCGGGCGGTTGGCGATCGATTTGCCGTTCCAGGCGATGCTCCCCGAGCGCGCCTTCAGCAGGCCGGAGATGGCGCGCAGCGTCGTGCTCTTGCCGGCGCCGTTGGCGCCGATCAGCGCCACCGTCTCCCCGGCATGGACGTCGAGCGAGATGCCGTGCAGCGCCGCGGTGCTGCCGTAGGAGACATGCAGGTCCCGCACCCGCAGCACCGGTTCCGCCGCGCTTGCGGCTGCGTCCGGAGCGTCCATCGTGATCGTGCTCATGCCGCCGCCTTGCCGAGATAAGCCTCGGCGACCTTCGGGTTGTCCAGGATTGCGCGCGGTTCGCCTTCCGCCAGCATCTGGCCGAAGTTCAGCACGACGATGCGGTCGCACACCCCCATCACCAGCTCCATGTTGTGTTCGACGATCAGCAGCGACTGCACCGCCTTGCCGACCAGCGTCTTCAGCGTCTCGCCGAACTGCATGGCCTCGTGGCTGTTCAGCCCGGCGGCCGGTTCGTCCAGCATCAGCAGGGTCGGCTTGGCGGCCAGCGCCACGGCGACCTCCAACAGGCGAAGCTCGCCGCAGGACAGCAGATGCGCCGGGGCATTCATGCGGCGGGACAGGCCCATGGTCTCGACGATGGCGGCCGCGCTCTCCCGCGCCTCGCGTTCGGCGCGGCGGACCTTCTCGCCGGGGAAGAAGGTGGCGAGCAGCGACTGGCGGCCTTCCATGTAATGGCCGGTCAGCACATTCTCGAACACCGTCAGCCGCTTCATCACGTTGGTCTTCTGGAAGCTGCGGATCAGGCCGAGCCGCGCGATGGCGTGCGGCTTGTGGCTGGTGATGTCGGTGCCCTTGAAGAAGACCCGGCCTTCGGTCGGCGTGTAGAAGCCGGTCAGCATGTTGAAGCAGGTGGTCTTGCCGGCGCCGTTCGGGCCGATCAGCCCGACGATCTCGCCGGGAGCGACCGCGAACCCCACCTGCTTCACCGCGGTGATGCCGCCGAAGCGCATCGTCAGGTTCTCGGCCCGCAGAAGCGGCTCGCTGTTGCGGAGGGCGGTCATACGGTGCGCTCCTCGATGGCGGGGGAGAGGGACGGGGTGTCGCCGCGCTGCTCGCGGCGGCGGGCGATGAAGCCCATCAGACCGTTGGGCAGGAACAGCACGATCGCCATCACGATCAGCCCGAACAGCGACAGGCGCAGCTCCTGCAGCTCGCGCAGATACTCCTCCAGCAGGGTGACGATGACCGCGCCGACCACCGGGCCCAGCAGCGTGCCCTTGCCGCCCATCAGCACCATGATGATGATCGTCGCCATGAAGGCGAAGCGGAACACCTCCGGCCCGACGAAGGAGATGTAGAAGGCATAGAAACCGCCGGCTAACCCCGCCAGGAAGGCGCCCAGGACGAAGGCCTGCATGGCGGTGCCGAAGGGGTTCACGCCGATCGACTGCGCGACGTAGCGGTTCTCGCGCACCGCCACCGCGGCGCGGCCGGCGTTGGAATAGACGAAGCGGTAGGACAGGTAGAAGGTCAGGGCGGCCAGTCCCAGCACGATGGCGAGGAAGGCGCTCTTGTCGGCGATGCCGGCCTGGCCGACGCCGGCCAGCCCCATCGGACCGTTGGTCACGGCGATCCAGTTGTTGGCGATGATGCGCAGCACCTCGGCGAAGGACAGGGTGACGATGACGAAGTAGGGGCCCTGCAGGCGCAACGTGATGGCGCCGATGGCGAGCCCGAACAGCGCGGCCACCACGCCCGCCGCCGGTATCGCCGCCCACATCGGCCAGCCGGCATTCACCGACAGCAGCGCCGCGGTGTAGGCGCCGGTGCCGAGGAAGGCGGTGTGGCCGAGCGAGAATTCGCCCACATAGCCCACGACCAGATTCAGGCTGTTGGCGAGGATGGCGTAGAAGATCGCCATGATGGCGAGGTGCAGGATGTACTGGTCGGTGATCGCGAAGGGCAGCAGCGCCGCCAGGACCCCGAGGCCGAGCAGGATGTTGCGTTCGAGCGTCATGTCAGGCCCTCTCCGCCCGGATCGAGAACAGACCCTGCGGCCGCAGCACCAGGATCAGGATGACCAGCAGGAAGCCGATGATGTCGACCATGCCGGTGGCGACATAGCCGCCCCACAGCGCCTCTGCCACGCCCAGCAGCAGGCCGCCGGCGATGGCGCCGGGGAAGCTGCCCATGCCGCCCAGGATCACCACGACGAAGCTCTTCAGGCTGACCAGCCCGCCGACCGACGCCTGCGCCGAATAGATGCTGGCCAGCAGCATGCCCGACAGCGCCGACAGGGTGCAGCCCAGCGCGAAAGTTGCGGCATAGACCTGCCTGGTGCGGATGCCGGCGAGGCTGGCGGCCATCGGGTCCTGGAAGGTGGCGCGCATGGCGCTGCCCAGCCGGGTGCGGTGGATGATGGCGTGCGCGCCGAAGATCAGCGCGACGCCGATGACCATCGCGAGCAGCCGCATCTTGGTGATGGTGACGGGGCCGAGGAAGATCGGCCCTTCGGTGATGGCGCGGGCGACTTTCAGCGGTGCCGGGCCGATCGCGAGCAGGGTGATGTTGACCAGGAAGATCGACAGCCCGATGGTCAGCAGGATGCCCGGCTCCTCGCCCTGGCCGCGGACGCGCTCGATCAGGAAGCGGTCCACCAGCCAGCCGAAGCTGCCCATCGCCAGCGCCACCAGCACCAGCCCTGAGAAGAAATCGAGCCCGAGGTAGGTGGTGACGAACCACCCCACCACGCCGCCCAGCATGTAGAATTCGCCATGGGCGAAGTTGACCACCCGCATCAGGCCGAAGATCAGCGTCAGCCCCAGCGCCGACAGCGCATAGAAGACGCCGACCACCAGCCCGTTGGTCAGGAATTGCAGGAACAGATCCATTGCAGTCTCAGCCTCGCTGTGGCGTGGGCCGTGTGGCGTGCCGCCTCACTGCGGCGCTTCGACGGGGGAGGTTGCGACGACCTTCGGCGTCCCGCCTTCGATGCGCACCAGCACGGCGTCGAAGCCGTAGGCCTGCCCCTTGGCGGTGAAGCGGTATTCGCCGTTCGGCGCCTTGTAGTCGGTCTTGCCCAGCGCCGTGCGGATGGCCTCCGGATCGGTGCTGCCGGCCTGCGCGATGGCCTGGGCCGTGATGTTCAGCGCGTTGTAGCCGGCCGCGCCATACTTGCCGGGCTTCACCTTGTACTTGCCCTCATAGGCCTTCACGAAGTCCTGGTTGCGCGGGGTGTCGACGCTGGAGACGTAGGGAACGGCGGCATAGATGCCCTCGGCCGCATCGCCGGTCAGGTTGATGAAGTCGGCCGTCGCCCAGGATCCGACGCCGAACACCTTGCTCTGCACGCCCATTTCCTGAAGCTGCTTGACCAGGATCGAGCCGTCCTGCGTCTCGGCCGCGACGAAGATGCCGTCGGGCTTGGCGGCGCGCAGCTTGGTCAGCAGCGTGAAGAAATCGGTGGTGCCATGGTCGAAATACTCGGTCAGGGCCGTCTTCACACCCAGTGCCGACAGATCGCGGGAGAATTCCTCCACCCCGCCGCGGCCCCAGTCGTCGTTGACGCCGACATAGGCGACCGACTTCAGCTTCAGATCGTTGGCGAGGATCTTGGCGAAGGCCTTGGCCATTAGCGCATCGGTTTCGGCCGCACGAAAGAACCAGGGATTGTTCTGTTCGGTCAGGGCGGCGCTCGACGACACGCCGGTGACCAGCGGGATCTTGTATTTCTGCGCCACCGGCATGATCGCCGCGGTGGCGGAGCTGCAGAAGGCGCCGACCAGCACGGCCACCTTGTCCTTCTGCACCAGCTTCTCGACCGCGTTGACCGAGTTGGCGGGGGCGCATTGGCCGTCCTCGATCACCAGTTCGACCAGCTTGCCGAGCACGCCGCCCTTGGCGTTGATCTGCTCGACCGCCAGCTTGGCGCCCTCGATTACCGATTTTCCGTTATAGGCGACGGAGCCGGTCAGCGGCTCGACAAGGCCGATCTTGATGCTGTCTTGCGCGTTTGCCGGACCAGCCGCGGCGACACCCGCGGCGAGTACGCATCCCAGAACGTAGCGGTACATCTCTAACCCTCCTGTTTCTTGCGGAATTCCGCTTGGTATTTTGTGGAATTGCATGTGACCCCACGCCTGCGCGGGCACCGACCTTGAGGAAGGAGTACGCAGGGATTGCCCCCATTCAGGGTGCTTAGACGGCTCTTTTCAGTTGGTTAGACAATTTTATTGTTCGACTAATTAATTCTTTGTCCAACGTTAACGAGGGCTGCAGCTTCCTGTCAATCCTGAATCTTGGTTGATCCGCAGTTGGCTCCCCGCCAGCTGATTTCACATCAAGCACATTGCTTATGAACCAATCAGGGGCCGCATCTTCCCGTTCCGCAAGAGGTGTGCCAGAACGGAAGACAGGGCAGGGTCAAGGAAGGCAATGGACTGAATGACAGTTTGACACTAGGCGGCAGGCTTTTTCGCTGCCCAAAGCACGAGCACCGGATCGCTTAATGAGCAGCTTGACCAGTCGACGGGCATATTGGCCGCTGGACGGCCTCGCAGATTGCCTCGGCGTCTGCCTGATCGTTCTTGCGATGCTTGACGGAGGGCTTCCATACTGCGGCGGCATAAGCCGCACCTTATGCCCGAGCTTGCTGATGAGACCGTCGCAAACCTGGGGGGCCTTCACGCCGCAGGGCGGAAGGGTCGGCAGGCGTATGGCTCGGCGGCGGCGTGATCCGCGGCGAACGTCCCGTTCATCACTGCGGTACGGACCTTCAGCATGCGGTGAGCGCCACACGGCGACCACCGCATCTGCTGATTGGCGCCCATGCGCCGGTGCAGCAGTCGCTGGACCGTGCTTTCGGTCGTCGCCATGGAGATGGGATCGCCCTGGCCTCGGGCGGCAGCATAGTCGATGATCAGGTCGGCCTGTCCGACGACATAGGTCTCCAGAGCGCGCAGCAGCGTGGCCACTTTCCGGGCCTGCCGGTCGTCGGCGGCTTTCAACAGGGCGTCGAGCTCGGTCAGGGTGTCGCCAATCAGGGCCAGCGCCCGCTCGGTCTGACCATGCCAGAGCCGCCAGCGGATGCGGGACACTGCGTCGGCCAGCATCGTCGTCGTCCGCTCCGTGGCGGCCGGCATCGCCGTGGCCCAGCCCAGCACCGCCTGTGCCACGTGTTGGACCCGCATCGACAGGTGGAACCAGTCGAGGACGTGGCGGACCGGACCGACACTGGCCGCCGCGCCCAACGAGCGCGGGCCTTTCTCGCCGTCGCTGAGGATGGTGACCGGCGTGCTCGCCGTCGCCCCTAGAGCGCTTATGCAAAGGCACGAGCGGTTGAGGGTTCGAACTTCTTGGCAACCTGCTAAGAGTTGATCGCCGCTGTTGGCTCCAGCGCTTTCCGTTACGCCCACTCGACGCAGTATAGATCGTCCAACAACCATCAGAGCGCGAAAAGCAATCGTCACGCCGCCGCGCCTCCATCGCCCGGCCTTTGGTAGAAACATTTAGCGGAATGGGGGGGTGTGCGGAGACCTTCCACTCACGGGGCCATCATTCAGATGCCACAGACTCAGCCGTCCAAGGACGATCTCCACCGCACGCTGGAGCGGGTCCGTCATCACCAGAGCATTCTGCTCGACTTTGCACGGGTCTCAGCCGAAGCGACAAACCTTCAGCGCTTTCTCGACCTTGCCTGTCAGCACGTCGCGCGCGCTACCGGTGTGCAGCACTCCAAGGTGATGCAGTACCGGAGCGAAAAGGGCGACCTGCTCATGGTTGCGGGCAAGGGATGGCAACCCGGCATCGTTGGCCATTCCCGGCTGGGCGCGGACATGATGTCACCACCCGGTCGCGCCTACCAGACCCGCGACTCCGTATGCGTTGGGGATGTGAGAGACGACCCGACTTTGGTGCAGAACTCGGCCTGAGGACGGATATCGCCCAGAAGCGATGGAGATCAGGCGACCTTCCGGGAGGTCGGCAT
>CBIHQY010000068.1:0-23188 GCA_966212305.1 uncultured Azospirillum sp. | reverse complement strand
AGGGGCCGGGTTTTACCCGATCTTCACCCGCTGGCAAACTTTGCAACGGAACCGGCCGGGGAGGGGCGTCCGTTTCCGACCGGCACCTGCAACAATGCGTGGCTCTGTCCGGACCTGACGAACAAGCTCATGACGCCGATCAAGACCACGGTGGTCGCCCGGGTGATCGGCGATTACCCCGAATGGGCCAAGTATGAAGCGGAGATGTTTCTCTATGTCCTTTCGGGAACCATCGTCATCCACAGCCAGATTTATGAACCGCTGCGGCTGACCGCCGGCGACTCGCTCTACTACGATGCCAGCACCCCGCATCTCTGGGTGTCGGAGGGAGAGGTCGACGCGGAACTGCTGTGGGTCTACGCCCCATATCGATGAACACCGCCGAAGCCGGCCGAGTCGGGGATCGGCGATGCTCGTGACGGATTTGCAGTCTTTCCGGAAAGTCTCTTCTTGAGGAACGTGCGATAGGTTTTCGCTAAATAACGCCGCCATTATCAACCAAGGGCAGCTACGGCTGAGCCGATGCTGGTGGTCTGCGCCTGACAGAGGGTTACGTTCTACAAGGAATCCTGGCAGGCTGCGTGTCGGGCAGCAGCTGACGCTGTCCTACGGTGTCGCCGTCGCCGATGGCGGCTGCCGGTCTCGTGCCCGGCAGCTCAGCCGGCGCCGGTGACCAGCTGGCAACGGCAGCGCGCCATGGACGGCCGCCAAGGCACGCAAGCGCTCCGCCACCGGCGGTGCGAACGGGACGACCCGCCGTGTCGTCAGATCGGCATGGACGGACAGCTGCTCCATCGTCGCGGCGAGCGTGCCGTCGTCGCCGCGACGCAGTTCCATCAGACTGACAAGACGCTTGGCGTCGGCCTCCAGCAGCCGCAGCGCCAGCATCAGCGGCGTGCCGGCCGTCAGCTCCCGCATGTAACTGACCGCGATGTCGACCACGAACAGCCCCTTCCGGGTCTCGCCGGTGTAGGTCTCCCCCAGGCCCCAGCGCTCCTGGAGGGCATAGCCGACCTCGTCGAACAGGGCGACATAGCGCGCCATGTTCATGTGGCCGTAGAGGTCGATCCACTCCTCCGCGACCCGCAACGATCCGGAGGTCAGGATTTCGGTGGGAAGGGGCGGCAGGACGGCGCCGCTCATCCGAACACCCCGGCATGGTCGTTGCGAAGCTGCGCATTCTGCACTTTGCCCATGCTGTTGCGCGGCAGCTCGTTCACCACCACCACGCGCTTGGGCTGCTTGTAGCGGGCAAGCCGGTCCTTCAGGGCGGCGGCGACGGCGGCCTCGGTGACGGGTGCCGTGCCATCCGCAACCACGATGGCGACGACGGCTTCGCCGAAATCGGGATGGGGGATGCCGATAACGGCGCTTTCCAGCACGCCGGGCAGCTCGTCGATCTCGCCCTCGACCTCTTTGGGATAGACGTTGAAGCCGCCGCTGATGATCAGATCCTTGCCGCGCCCGACGATGTGGACATAGCCCCGCCCGTCGACACGGCCGAGGTCGCCGGTGATGAAGAAGCCATCCGGCCGGAACTCCGACGCCGTCTTCTCCGGCATGCGCCAGTAGCCCTTGAAGACGTTGGGGCCGCGCACCTCGATGGCGCCGATGGCGTCGCCCGGCAGCGGCGCGCCGGTCGCCGGGTCGGCGATGCGCAGCCCGACGCCCGGCAGCGGGAAACCGACGGTGCCGGCCACGCGGTCGCCGTCATAGGGGTTGGTGGTCAGCATGCCGGTCTCGGTCATGCCGTAGCGCTCCAGGATGCGGTGGCCGGTGCGCTCCTCCCAGGCGCGGTGGGTCTCGGCCAGCAGCGGGGCGGAGCCGGAGACGAACAGCCGGATCGACCGGCACGCCGCGGGCGTTAGCCCCTCCTGGCCGAGCAGGCGGGTGTAGAAGGTCGGCACCCCCATCATCACCGTGGCGGCCGGCAGCCGGGCCAGCACGTCGGCCGGGTCGAAGCGCGGCAGCAGAACCATGGAGGCGCCGGACAGCAGCACGAGGTTGCAGGCGACGAACAGCCCGTGGGTGTGGAAGATCGGCAGGGCGTGCAGCAGCACGTCGTCCGGCCCGAAGCGCCATTCGGCCTGGAGCACCCGCGCGTTGGACAGCAGGTTCTCCTGCGTCAGCATCGCCCCCTTCGACCGCCCGGTGGTGCCCGAGGTGTAGAGGATGGCGGCCAGATCGTCGGGCCCGCGCGCGACGGTGGCGAATTCCTCCGGCTGTCCGGCCGCCGCCTCGGTCAGGCTGCCGTGCCCGCGCGCGTCCAGCGTGCGTACCGGGATGGTCCCGGCCAGCGCCACCGTAGCATCGAGACGCGCCGGGTCGCAGACCACCAGGGCCGGTTCGGCGTCGCCGACGAAATAGCTCAGCTCCGCCGGGGTGTAGGCGGTGTTCAGCGGCAGATAGACCATCCCGGCCCGCAGGCAGGCGAGGTAGAGCACCAGCGCCTCGACCGATTTCTCGACCTGCACGGCGACGCGGTCGCCGGGACGCACGCCGGCGGCAACCAGCGCATTCGCCATGCGGCCGGTGGCGGCGCGCAGCGAACCATAGGAGAGGCGTCCGCCGTCCGCGGTCTCGATGGCAAGGCGGGACTGATCGATGGCCGGGTTCAGCAGATGGTCGAACAGAGTGTCGGGCATGGTCGGGTTCCGCGATGGCCGGGAGCCGGACGGCGCCGCCCCGGATAGTGAAAATCAAGAGATCGGATGGGACTCCGACGGCGGGAACACGTCGCGCAGCCATTGCCGGATCGCTGCGATCACCGGCGTGTTCCATTTTTGCGCCGGGGCGATGAGGTAGTAGCCGCCGATGGTGACGTCGCTGCGCACCATCTCCACCAGCTCACCGCTTGCGAGGGTGTCGATGACCAGCAGGTCGCTGACCAGCGCCACCCCGCGCCCGAGCCGGGCGGCCTCAATGGTCAGATGGGCCTGCCACAGGCGCGGACCCCGCAGCCGCGGCAGGTCACCGACGCCGGCCTCCTCCAGCCACGCCTCCCACATGCCGGTGGATTGCTCGTGGATCAGCGGCAGACCGACCAGATCGGCGGCGGTCCGCACGTCGGGATAGCGCGCCTTGAACTCCGGACTGGCGATGGCGAGGATGCGCGGCTTGGCGAACATCTCGGCGCGCAGCCCTTCGGCGACGGCGGCGGCGCCGTCCTCCAGATACATGATCTCGACATCCGCCTCGCCGCGGCTGAAATCGGGCCGGGCGGAGGTCGGCTGCAGGATCACCTCGCGCCCGGCCATCGCCGCCTCCAGATCCGGCAGACGGCCGAGCAGGCGGCGCGAAGCCAGACCGGCAAGGCAGCAGATGTGCACCGCCTCGATCCCGCCGTTGCGCAGTTCGTTGCTGGCGTCGGCGATCAGATCGAAGGCGCGGTGCATCTGGGCGGCGAAGCGGGTGCCCTCGCGGGTCAGGGACAGGCCCCGGCCCGACTTGGTCACCAGCTTGACGCCGACGGACTGCTCCAGGTTCTGGATGTGGCGGGACACCACGGTGTGCGACACCGCCAGCTCGTCGGCGGCGGCGCGCACGGTGCCCAGCCGGGCGAAGACGTCGAAGGCGCGAAGCGCGAGAAGCGGAGGAAGGCGGCGCGCCATGCGGGGCTGGGTCATCGGGGCGGTCTGCGGCGGGGCGGTGTGCAACGGTGCGGGTCCGATGCCATCATGAAGCATTTTCGCCAGCACCGCACGCGCCCCGTTTCCGGCCCTTTCCTTCGGCACGCGCCCGTCCATCCTCACACCACCGCGGCGGTGCGCAGCGCCTCGATGTCGGCGGCGGCAAAGCCCAGCTCGGCCAGAATGGCGTCGGTGTGCTCGCCCAGCCGCGGCGCCGGGGCCTCGGCCGCCAGCGGGGCGCCCTGCATGTGGATCGGCACGGCGGCGAAGCGCTTGCCGGAGTTCGGCGGCACCTCCACCACCATGCCGCGGTGGACCACCTGCGGATCGACCAGCGCGTCGGCCACGCTGTTGATCGGGCTGGACGGCACGTCCGCCGCCTCCAGCCGCTCCAGCCACTCGTCGCGGCTGCGGCCGGCGAAGACCGGGATCAGCAGCGGCTCAAGCTCGGCATGATGGGCGTTGCGCAGGGAGCCGGTGAGAAAGCGCGGGTCGGCCAGCAGATGCTGCAGCCCCATGGCGCCGACCAGCCGCTCCCACTGCTCGTTGGTGTCGACGCAGACGGCGATGGGCTTGTCGGCGGTGGGGAAGGACTGGAAGGGGGCGATCAGCGGATGGCGGCTGCCCAGCGCACGCGGCACATCGCCGGCGTTGAGGTAGCGGGCGATGGCGTTCTCCATCAGAGCCAGTTGGCAATCCAGCATCGCCACGTCGATGAAGCTGCCCTCCCCGGTGGCGGCCCGCTTCTGCAAGGCCGACAGGATGCCGATGGTGGCGAACAGGCTCGACCCGATGTCGCCGATTGAGGCGCCGACGCGGGCCGGCTGGCCGCCAGGCTCGCCGGTGATGCTCATCATGCCGGACATCGCCTGGGCCACCACGTCGAAGCAGGGCCGGTGGCGGTAGGGGCCGTCCTGCCCGAAGCCGGATATCGAGGCGTAAACCAGTTTCGGGTTAACCGGCTTCAGATCGTCGTAGCCCAGCCCCAGCCGGTCCATCGTACCGGCCCGGTTGTTCTCCACCAGCACGTCGCTGGTGGCGACGATGCGCCTGAAGATCTCCTTTCCCTTCTCCTCCTTCAAGTTGAGCGTAAGGCTCCGCTTGTTGCGGTTGACGCTCATGAAGTAAATGCTCTCATCGTCGCTGAAGGGGGCGATGACGCGGGTGAAATCGCCCTTGCCCGGACGCTCGATCTTGATGACGTCGGCGCCCAGCGCGCCGAGCAGCCAGGTGCTGTAGGGGCCGGCCAACATGTGGGTGAGATCGACAACGCGCACGCCGGCCAGCGGGCCGTCCCGGCGTTGGGTTTCCGTGTTGGTCATGAGCGGTCCTTCGGGGCTGCCGGGCATCGGTGGTCCGGGCCGGAGATGGCCGCGCCGCAAGGCGCCGGCAGGGGTTGGGGCGGGAAAGGCATGCCCAAAGGCTTGCGCCGCGGCGCTCCGAAAACAATCGCTTAGTTTGGCCCAATCCGGTGCAGCAAACGCACCGGACGGCTGGCGGTCATTGGTGCGCTCCATGCACCGGAGCGCACACTTTTTTCTGCTTGTGACACGGAGGGTGTCCGGTATTCTCGATTTTGCCGGGAGCGCACCGGCGGCGATCGAGTTCTATGACGGACACCGGGACATCTTCGCGTTCCCCGTGCCGGCCCGTCGCCTTGTCTTCCAATACTTGTTCGATGGACCCCTCTTTGCACGCCGACGCTCCACCGCCGGCGCAAGGGCCCCTGCAACCGTGAAAGGACGACCAGCGCGTGAAGCAGCTTTCGGGCAAGACCGCCATCGTCGGCGCCTATGAGTCCCCCCGCCGGGACGCGCCGCGCGTCCATCCCTTCGCCCTCCAGATGGAGTGCATCCTGGGCGCGCTCGACGACGCCGGGCTGACGCTGAAGGATGTGGACGGGCTCTGCGCGGCGTCCGGCGACTGGGCCGAGGGCGGCGGCACGATGGATGTCATCGAGCTGGCCGAGTATATCGGCATCCAGCCGACCTACGTGAACAGCACCGACGTCGGCGGCTGCTCCTATATCTTGCAGGCGGGACAGGCCGCCGCCGCCATCGCCACCGGGCTGGCCGAGGTCGTGGTCATCAGCTATGCCGCCTGCCCGCGCTGGTGGCCGCTCTCCACCCCGTCCTTCGATCCCTTCGTCTTCCCGGCCGGGCCGGGCCAGTACGAGATCCCCTATGCGCCGACGCTGATCTCCACCTACGGTCTGTTCGCCCGCCGCCACATGGACCTCTACGGCACGATGCCGGAGCAGCTGGCCCAGGTCGCCGTCACCTTCCGCGGCCACGCCGCCGCCAACCCCCAGGCCCGGCTGCGCAAGCCGATCACGGTGGACGACGTTCTGGCCTCGCCGATGATTGCCTCGCCGCTGCACCGGCTGGACTGCTGCGTCGTCACCGACGGCGGCGGCGCGCTGGTGATGACCAGCCGCGAGCGGGCGCGCGATTTGAAGCGCCGCCCGGTCTATCTCGCCGGCTATGGCGCCGCCGTCGCCCGGACCCAGAACAGCCAGATCCCCGACGACCTCTCAACCCCCGCCGCCCTGTCCGGCCCGCGCGCCTTCGCCATGGCCGGGATGACGCCCGCTGACATCGACGTGGCGCAGATCTACGACGCTTTCACCATCACGCCGATGCTGGCGCTGGAGGATCTGGGTTTCTGCGGACGCGGCGAGAGCGGCCCCTTCGTCGCGGCCGGCAATCTGGCGGCCGATGGCGGCAGCCTGCCGACCAACACCGATGGCGGCGGCCTGTCCTCCAACCATCCGGGCAAGCGCGGCATCTTCACCCTGATCGAAAGCGTCCGCCAGCTGCGCGGCGACGCGCCGGGCATCCAGGTGCCGGACGCCAAGGTCGCGCTGGCCCATGGCTTGGGCGGCACCTTCTGCTCCGCCGCCACCGCCATCCTCGCCGTTTAGGTGATGCCATGACCACAACCGCCATGACGACGCTGCCGATCCCCGACGATACCTCGGCCCCCTTCTGGGAGGCGGCGCGCGAGGGCCGTTTCCTGATCCAGCGCTGCCCGGAGACCGGCCGGTACCAGTGGTATCCCCGCGCCCACTCCATCCACGCGCCCCACGCCACCCCGGAGTGGGTCGAGGCGAGCGGGCGCGGCGAACTGCTCAGCTATTCCGTCGTCCATCGCGGCAACAGCCGCGGCGATCCCTACACCTGCGCGCTGGTCCGGCTGGAGGAAGGCGTCACCGTCTTCTCGCGGGTCGAGGGCATCGCCGAAGGCGATCTGCGCGCCGGCCTGCCGCTGGCCGTCGCCTTCCATCGCCTGGACGAGACCATCAGCCTGCCGATTTTCCGGCCCCAAGTTTTCCAGCCCCTTGGCGACGCATCAGGGAGCGACGCATGACCGAGACCATCCACCTCGACGACATCGAACCGGGCGCCCGCGCGCTGTCCAGCCGCGTCACCGTGACCGAGGCGCACATCGTCTGGTTCGCCGGGTTGACCGGCGACTTCAACCCGCTGCACATGGACGCCGAGGCGGCGAAAGCGACCGGTTTCGGCCGCACCATCGCCCACGGCATGCTGACCCATTCGATGAGCACCGGACTGCGCTCCGCCATCGACGACTGGGCGATCCTGGCTTTCCTGGAGACCCGCCGCCGCTTCGTCGGCCCGGTCTTCGCCGGCGACACCATTCAATACGAGGCCGAGGTGCTGGAGGTCCGCCCCAGCGCGTCGAAGCCCGACCGCGGCGTCGTCCGCGTCGGCATCACCGTCCGCAACCAGACGGGCGACACGGTGCAGGAGGGAGAGGACGTCTTCTCCATCGGGCGCCAGGCGACAGGGCGGGTGACGGCATGAGCATGCAGGATCGTCTGACGGGCCGCACGGCCTTCGTGACCGGCGGCGGCGGCGGCATCGGCCGCGCGGTGTGCGGGCGGCTGGCGGCCGAGGGTGCCGCCGTCATCGTCGCCGACATCGGGCTGGAACCCGCCGAGCGGGTCGCCGCGACCCTGCGCGACGGCGGCGCCGACGCCTTCGCCGTGCAGCTCGACGTGGCCGACCGGGGGAGCTGGGAGGCGGCAGTCGCCGCCCTGCCCGAGCCGTTCCGCGCCGTCGATATCCTGGTCAACGTCGCCGGCATCGTCCGCGACCGCTCGCTCGTGAAGATGAGCGACGCGGACTGGAGCGCCGTCCTCGACGTCAATCTGCGCGGCACGTGGCTCGGCTGCCAGACCGCCTTCAGGCTGGTCGGCGACCGCGGCTGGGGCCGCATCGTCAACATCGCCTCCACCGCCATGCTCGGCACCTTCGGGCAGGCCAACTACTCCGCCTCCAAGGCCGGCGTGGTCGGGCTGACACGGACGGCGGCGCTGGAAGGCGCCCGGCGCGGCATCCTGGTCAACGCCGTCGCCCCCGGCGTGGTCGAGACCAGCATCGTCGAGGGCGTGCCGGACGCGATCCGCGCGCAATGGGTCGGCAAGACCCCCATCGGCCGCCTCGGCAAGCCGGAGGAGATCGCCGCCATCGTCGCCTTCCTGGCGTCGGACGATGCGTCCTACATCACCGGCCAGACCATCGTCGCCGACGGCGGCGCCACCACCGGCGACTACTGAGCACGAAAACCAACCAAGCCGAAAACGGCATCCTCGCAACACCGAACAGGGACGACGAACATGACGGACATCTCTCGCCGCGGGCTTTTGAAGACGGGTGGACTGGCCGGGGCGGCGCTGCTGTCCGGCGGCCTCGCCGGAACCGGCTTCGCCCGGCTGGCGGCCGCACAAGACGATCCGCTCTACGCCGCCGCCCGCAAGGAAGGCGCGCTGACGCTCTATTGGGGCTCTTACGAGCAGCAGACGATGGAGGCGATCCGCGACGCCTTCAAGGCGAAGTATCCCGGCATCGAGGTCCAGCTTCTCCGCCAGGCCTCGCAGACCGTCTACACCCGCCTGCGGCTGGAATTGCAGAACGGCGTCGCCGAATGCGATTCCCTGGGCACCACCAACCTGCTGCACTACACCGAGCTGAAGAAGATCGGCGCGCTCGCCGCCTACGACCCGCCCGACGCGGCCATGCTGCCCACCGCCTTCAAGGGGCTGGACAAGGACGCCATGTACCATGTCGGCGCCATCAGCCTGACCAGCATCAACTACGCGCCGGGCAAGGTTGGGGCCCCGCCGACGAGCTGGATGGCGCTGCTGGAGGACCAGTGGAAGGGCAAGATCACCACCGGCAGCCCCGCCTTCTCCGGCGACGTGGCGAGCTGGGTGGTCGCCATCCGCCGCAAGTACGGCGACGACTATCTGCGCCGCTTCGGCCAGCAGAAGCCGAAGGTCGGCCAGTCCAACGTCGACACCGTCACCGACATCCTGGCCGGCGAGCGCGTGGTCGGGTCCGGCGCGCCCTTCAGCTACACGCTGACCCAGAAGGCGGCGGGCAACCCCATCGACGTCAGCGTGCCGACCGACGACGCCATCCTCAACCTCGGCCTGACCGGCATCCCGGTGAAGGCGCCCCACCCCAACGCCGCCCGGCTGTTCACCAACTTCCTCTATTCCAAGGAGGTCTCCGACATCCTGTCGAAGAACTACTGGCCGACGCTGCGCACCGACGTCGCCTGGGCCGAAGGCCGCTCGCTGGACCAGTTGAAATGGTACCGCAACAGCGGCGACGACCTCGCCGCCGAAGTGGCCGAGGGCATCGCCAAGTGGAAGGAGCTGGTGCGCTAGCCTCCCCGAAAGGCTCCAGATCCCGGACCGGCGGCGGTTGCCACCCGGCCGCAGGTTCGGGAACACTCCATCATGCTGGGCCGCAGGGCCCATCCCTGGCAACGGGAGGCGGACCCAATGGGGGTCATTTCAACCAGTTCCCGCGACGCCGAGTCCCGTCCCGTCATGGCGCGGGTGCCGCTCGTCAAGGCGGCGGTCCTCGGCGCCGTCATCCTTCTCCTGGTGCTGCTGGTGGTCCAGCCCTTCGGCTGGGTGCTGTTCAACAGCCTGCACGACGACGCGACCGGCGCCTGGACCCTGAACAATTACGCGCGCGTCGTCCAGTCGGCCGAGCTGATCGAACCGCTGGTCAACTCCCTGATTCTGGCCGCCGCCACGGCGCTGATCGCGGTCGGCATCGGCGTGCCGCTGGCTTGGCTGGTGTCGCGCACCGACCTGCCGTTCCGCCGCACCATCCGCGTCCTGACGCTGACCGCCTTCGTCACCCCGTCCTTCATCGGCGCCACCGGCTGGATCCTGCTGGCCGCGCCCAATTCGGGCTGGCTCAACACGGCATGGCGCTGGCTGGCTGGCGAGGGCGCCGGGGCGCCGCTGAACATCTATTCGATGGCCGGCGCCATCTTCGTCTGCGGCATCTACACGGTTCCCTACAGCTTCACCATGGTGTCGAGCGCGCTCGACGAGATGGCGGTGGAGCTGGAGGACGCGGCGACGACGCTCGGCTGCGGGGTGCTGCGGACGATGGTCAGCATCACCATCCCGCTGGCCGCACCGGCGGTGATCGCCAGCTTCATCCTGTCCTTCATCCAGGGTCTGACTCTGTTCGGCGTCCCGGCCTTCCTGCTGACGCCGACCGGCATCCCGGTGGTCACCACCAAGCTGGCCGAATTCTACCAGCTCTTCCCACCGGAAATTTATCTGGCCGCCGCCTACTGCATGCCGCTGCTGCTGGTCACCGGCGCCCTGTTCTGGATGCGCCGCCGCTATCTCGGCCGCAAGCAGTACGTCACCATCTCCGGCAAGACGCGCGCCGGGCGGCAGATCCGGCTCGGCGGCTGGCGCTGGCCCGCGCTGTTCCTCGCCCTGCTGATGCCGCTGGTGTCGGTCTTCCTGCCCTACGCCGCGCTGCTGATGGTGTCGCTGACCCGCGCCTGGGGCCAGGGGATGAGCTGGGAGAACCTGTCCCTCTACTGGTACTGGTGGGCGATCTTCGGCAATTCGGAAACCCACACCGCCATCGTCAACTCGCTGGTCTATTCGACGCTGGGGGCGACGCTGTGCGTGGCGCTCGGTACGCTGGTCGCCTACATCGTCGAGCGGCGGCTGATGGTCGGCGCCTCCCTGCTGGGGGCGGTGGCGACGGTGCCCATCGTCATCCCCGGCATCGTCCTGTCGGTCGGCTTCTTCGCCGCCTACACCCGCGCGCCCCTCAACCTCTACGGCACGCCGCTGCTGCTGATCGCCGCCTTCGCCGCCACCTTCCTGCCGATCGCCTATTCCCACGGCGGATCGATCCTGAAGGGCATCGGGCCGGAGCTGGAGCGCGCCGCCCGCAGCCTGGGCGCCGGCGAGGCGCGGACCTTCCTGTCCGTCACCCTGCCGCTGATGGGCGGCGGACTGGTGTCGGGCTGGTTCCTGGTCTTCATCCCGATCATCCGAGAGCTGTCGGTCGCCGTCTTCCTGATCACGCCCAAGACCAACGTGATGACCACGCTGATCTACAACGCCAAGGACGGCGGCAATTACGAAGCCGTTTGCGCGATGAGCGTCCTTCTCCTCCTGATCACGCTGTTCCTCGTGGCGGTGGCCCGCCCGCTCGCCGGGTTGACCGGTGCGCGGCGCACCTCCCGCAAGACCGCCACGGCGGCCGGAGTTCCCTCATGAGCGGCATCCGCATCACCAATCTGCGCAAGTCCTTCGGCAGCTACACCGCGCTGCGGGGCATCGACCTGCAGGTTCCCAACGGCACGCTGCTGGCGCTGCTGGGACCGTCAGGCTGCGGGAAATCGACCACCCTGCAATTGCTGGCCGGCTTCGAAAGCCCGACCGAGGGCGAGATCTGGGCCGACGACGTGCTGCTCTCCTCGCCGCGCGGGGTGTTGCCGCCGGAGCGGCGCGGCATCTCGCTGGTCTTCCAGAACTACGCGGTCTGGCCGCACAAGACGGTGGCCGAGAATGTCGCCTTCGGGCTCAGCATCCGCCGCCTGCCCAAGGCCGAGATCGCCGAGCGGCTGACCCGCGCGCTGCGCACCGTCCGGCTGGAGAGCCTGCGCGACCGCTACCCGTCCGAACTGTCGGGCGGCCAGCAGCAGCGCGTCGCGCTGGCCCGTGCGCTGGTGGTGGAGCCCTCCATCCTGCTGCTCGACGAGCCGCTGTCCAACCTCGACGCCCATCTGCGGGAAGAGATGCGTTTCGAGATCCGGCAGGTCCACGACCTTCTGGGCATCACCACTGTCTATGTCACCCACGATCAGTCGGAGGCGCTGGTCACCGCCGACCGCATCGCCGTGATGAAGGCGGGGGCTGTCCAGCAGTTCGGCACGCCCGAGGACGTGTTCGAGCGGCCGGCCAACGCCTTCGTCGCCCGCTTCATCGGCTCGAACAACGAACTGCCCGGCACCGGCGAGGGCGAGGGGAGCATCCGCATCGGCGACCGCGTGCTGACCGCTCCGGACCGCAGCGGGGTGGCGCGCGGCGGTTCCGTCTCGCTCTGCGTGCGCCCCTCCAGGGTGCGGCTGGACGATGACGGCGGCCTGTCCTGCAACAGCCTTCCCGGCACAATCGTCCGCTCCGCTTATCTCGGCGAGCATCGTGACGTGCTGGTCGACATCGGCGAGGGACGGACGATTCGCGCCTTCGTGCCGCCGGAGCGGCGTTACGGACCGGGTGCGGTGACGACGGTCCATCTCCCCATCGACGCCTGCCAGATCCTGGCCCCCTCCGCCTGACGCCCTTTCAAGGATATTCTCGATCATGACCGATCCGACGACCGGCGCCCCGACAGGCGCCGCCCCTGAAATTGGCCCTGAAATCCTGACGGAGCGGCACGGCGCGGTGGAATGGGTGATCTTCAACCGTCCGCGCGCACGCAACGCCATCACCCCCTGGATGGAGGACCGGCTGATCGAGATCTGCCGGGCGGTCGATGCCGATCCCAGCGTGAAGGCGCTTGCCCTCACCGGTGCGACCGGCGACAAGCCGGCGTTCATGGCCGGGGCCGATCTGTCCTGTCTGCAAAGCGTCTCCTCGCCCGAGGATTTCACCATCCTGGAGACGCGCGCCGAGGCGGCGGCGATGGCCCTGGAGGCGGTGCGCGTGCCCACCGTCGCCGTTCTCTCCGGCCCCTGCATCGGCGAGGGGGCGCTGCTTGCCTCCTGCTGCGACGTGCGCATTGCCTCGCCGTCGGTGCGCTTCGGCTTCCCAATCGCCCGCACGGTGGGGAACTGTTTGAGTGTCAAAAATTTGGCGAGGCTGTCGGCGCTGCTCGGCACCGCGCGGACGCGGGAGATGATCTTCAGCGCCCGCCTGCTGAACGCTGAAGATCTGGCGACGGCTGGGGCGGTGCGCACCGTCGTCGCCGGTGAGGACGAGCTGACCGACCATGCGCAGCAAGTGGCCGAGGAGTTGGCCGCGCTGGCTCCCCTGACCCTTTGGGCGACGCGTGAGGGCCTGCGCCGGTTACGCGACCACGACCTGCCGCGGGACATCGACGGCGACCTGCTGCGCCGATGTTACCTGTCGGCCGACTATCAGGAAGGCATCGCCGCATTTCTGGAAAAGCGCCCCCCGGTTTGGAGTGGAAGCTGAGTGGTTCCGTCAGCCCTCGCGCCATCTTGCTTGTAACCGTGGGGCTGACGTAGAGGATCACCTCCACTCTGGAGGAGATGGATGCGCTGTCCGCACTGCCACTCGACTGCAACCTCGGTGCGTTCAGATCGAACGGCGCATGGCTATCGCCGCTTCCGTTGCCGCGAATGCCGGCACGGCTTCAACGAGCGCACCGGCTCAGTGCTGAACCGGCTGCAGCTACCCACGGACGTGGTCTTCTTGATCGTACTGTGGCGGCTTCGGCTCAAGCTCAGCCTGCGCGATCTCGCCGAGATCCTGCTCTTGCGCGGCTTGGTCTTTTCCCATGAGGCGGTGCGCGACTGGGAGGCCAAGTTGGCGCCGCTGCTGGCGGACGCCCTGCGCCAGCGCCGTCGAGGAAAGGTTGGGCGGAGCTGGTACGTGGACGAGACGTATCTCAAAGTCGCCGGTCAGTGGCAGTACCTGTATCGAGCCATCGACAGCGACGGCAATCTGGTGGATGTCTTCCTCAGCGCCACCCGCAACCAAGTCGCTGCCGAAGCGCTCTTCCGCTCGGCGATCGAGGTGACTGGGATCATTCCCGAGACGATCACCACCGACAAACATTCCGGCTACCCGCTGGCCCTCGACGAGGCGTTCGGAGACGACGTCGAACACCGCACATCAAAATTCAAGAATAATCATCTGGAGCAAGATCACCGTGGGGTCAAAGGCCGCACGCGGCCGATGCGCGGCTTCAAGTCCCCGATCAGCGCTGTCCGCTTCTGCCGGGCTCACGATGAGGTGCGCAGCTTCCTGCGCCCGGCGACCCGGCGACCCGGCGCAAGCAGCACATCCCCGCGGCGCGCCAACGGGCAATCCATGTCCAGCGCGTCGCCGCCCTGCGCGACATGATCGCCGTCGCGTAACCCAAGTCCACCAATTCAGGGCGGCGCTATGCCTTCATTTACGTTGTGGCGCGAGATCTGACGCAACCGTCAGGTTTTGCATTGGAACCCGCCTCAACGGGTTACGTCGACAACAACGCGGCCACGGATCTGTCCGGCGAGGATCCGGGTTGCCAGATCGGGTAGCGCGTCGAAGGGCTGCACTTCGTACATTGCCTTCAATGCCGTCCTGTCCAGGTCGCGGGCCAGACGTTTCCAGGCGGCGTCGCGGAGATGCTGCGGTGCCATCACCGAATCGACGCCGAGAAGTGCGACGCTGCGCAGGATATGCGGCAGGACCGTACCGGGCAGGTCGGACGAACCGGCCAAGCCGCAGGCGGCAATCGCCCCACCCCACATGGTTTGCGACAGCGCGCTGACCAGCGTCTGCCCGCCAACCGAATCGATGCCACCGGCCCAACGCTCCTTCTGCAAAGGCGCGCCTTTTTCCAGAAGCACCGTGCGGTCGATGAAGCCAGTGGCGCCGAGCCCCCGCAGATAGTCGTGCGTCTCGGGCCGACCGGTGGAGGCCACCACCGGATAGCCGCTCCTGGCGAGCAATGCCACCGCGACGGAGCCGACCCCGCCGGCCGCTCCGGTGACCAGCACCTCCTTGCCACCTGGACGAACGGCGCCCCACCGCTCCAACGCGTCCACGCACAACGCGGCGGTATAGCCGGCGGTGCCGATGCCCATGGCCTCTTCGAACGAGAAAACGTCCGGCAGGCGGGTCAACCACTCAGCCTTCAAGCGCTGGAAGCGGGTGTAGCCGCCCCACTGCGTTTCCGACATGCCCCAGCCGTTGGCGACCACCCTGTCGCCGGCTTTCCAATCGGAAGACCGGGACTCGATCACGGTGCCGGCCAGATCGATGCCGGCGACCATCGGCAGCTTGCGGGCGATCCTGCCCTTCCCGGAGACGGCGAGCCCGTCCTTGTAGTTGAGGGTGGAATAAGCGACCTCCACCAGCACATCGTTGTCCGGCAGGTCGGCGAGCGTCAGCGTCGTGAAGCCTCCCTTGGGCTTACCGTCGACATCTTCGATCACAAAGGCTTTGAAGCTCTCGGCCATGGTTGGGACCCTCCCCACGATAAAGAGAATTTTCGATGAGCACGGCGCCGTTGAACGGGAGGCAGCCGATGCCGGGACAGCGGATCATGGTGAACATAGGCGCCATCCGGCGGCCTGACCATGAGGAGCACCCGCTGTCAGCGCCTGCCGTTGCAGCCTTCCGCCATCCCGGCCTATCGTTGCTTGCCGCCGCCGAACACCGGCGGGCGCTTTTCCAGGAAGGCGCTGACGCCTTCGTGGGCGTCGGCCTCCTTCTCCAGGCGACGGGCGACGGTCGCCTCATAGGCGGCCGCGGCCTCAACCCCCTCGACCTCCCCCAGGATCACCCCGGCCTTGATCGCGGCGACGACGGACGGGGAATTCCTGGCGATGTCGCCCGCCAGGGCGAGGGCTTCGCTCAAGGCCTCGCCCTTTTCGGCCAGCCGGTTGATGAAGCCGGTCCGGTAAGCCTCGTCGGCCGACAGCGGGTTCGCCGTCAACATCAGTTCCAGCGCGCGAGCCGACGTCATCAGACGCGGCAGACGGCCGATCTGGCCGCCCTCCGGCAGCATGCCGAGACGCGCCCCCGGCGAACCGAAGGACGCATTCCTGCTCGCCACCCGCAGGTCACAGTTCACCGCGAAGATCAGGGCCGCGGCATAGCAATGGCCGTTGACAGCCGCGATCACCGGCTTGTGCATGCTGCGCGGGCGCAGGAAGGGCTCTTCCCCCAGGTTGGTTTCGGCATGGGCCCCGGATGCGATCTCGTTCAGGTCATGGCCGCTGGAGAAGGCGATGTCCCCGGCCCCGGTGACCACGATCACGCGCACGGCGTCGTCGCTCTCCGCTTCATTCAGGAGCCGGAGGAAGTCCGCCGCCATCGACCCTTCGAACGCATTCCGCTTGGGTTCGTTGGAGATGGTCAGGATGCGGATGGCGCCCTCGGTCCGCGTGGAAATTTCGGGCATGGCAATGGTCCTCATTCAAGGCCGACTGGCCTTTTCGGATTGGGTCGATGGAGACGGATTGGGATGGCGTCAGCGCCAGATTTTGTCCTGTCGGTCATAGGAGCCGACGCGCAGGTCGGGCTTCTCGGCGATCAGGTGCTTCTTCTGGACCCGCTGGGAGTCGGTCAGTGGGAAGCTGTCGCGGAACTCGTAGTAGCGGGGAACCTTGAACCCGGCGAGATGGCGGGAGCAGTGATCGGCGATGAACTCCGGCGTGCAGGTGTCCGGGGATGCGCCGGGGGCCAGCAGGATATAGGCCTTGATCTCCTCGCCGCGGTAATCGTCGGGCACCGGCACGATGGCGGCGTCCTGGATGTCGTCGAGCGTGCGCAGCACCACTTCGACCTCGCGCGCGGCGATGTTCTCGCCCATGCGGCGGACCATGTCCTTGGTGCGGCCGAGAATGTAGTGATAGCCCCCGGCATCCACCCGGCAAAGGTCGCCGGTGCGGAACCACCCGTCGGTGAAGGCGTCCGCCGTCGCCTCCTCGTTGCCGAAATAGCCCTTGAGGATGCCGCGGCCGCGAACCCACAGCTCGCCCGTCTCGCCGGTCGGAACCGGCTTGCCGTCCTCGCCCGCGACCATCAGCTCGCGGAAAGGTGCGGCCACGCCGCAGCTTCCCGAACCGGTCATCTCCGGCAGGCGATGGGCGGGGACGTAGCTGCCGCCGCCGATCTCCGTCATGCCGTAGAATTCCTGGCCATACACGTCGAAGCGGCGCTGGAAGTCGGCGTGGCTTTCAGGGCCGAAGGCGAAGATCGTGGCGATCTTCAGCCTGTTGTCCGCGTCGCTGGCGCGCGGCGGCTGCTTGTAGACCATCTCGAACAGGGCGCAGTAATCGCAGTCCAGCGCCGACACGTCGGGCATGAAGCGCTTGGCGCCCGGCTTGCGCGGGAAGAAGGCGCAGCCGCCGCTGGCCATGGCATTCAGCAGGATGCGCTGCCCCACCATGTAGAAGAAGCTGGAGCCGACATAGAAGCGGTGCAGGTCGGTGGCGAAGAACTCGGTCGAACTGATGCCGAGGCACAACCAGTACTCGTTGCTCAGCATGCAGGCCTTGGAGAAGCCCGTCGTGCCCGAGGTGTATTGGAGGTTCAGCGTGGCCTCCATCGAGCGCGGGATCGCCGGAGCCTGACGGCCGCGGGCCTCGTCCATCAGGACCCGCCAGTTGCGGTGACGGTCCGACACCGCATCGCCGATCACGATGACGTGCGAGGGGTCGAGCGTCACCGCTTCCAGCCTGTCCAGATGCGGCAGGAACTCCGCCTCCAGCACCATGTGGGTGGCGAGCGAGGTCTTCAGAACATACTCGACCTCACGCGCTGTGTAGGTGGCGTTGACCGGCACCATCACCGCCTGGAGACGCGACAGCGCCAGCCAGGTGATCGGGAACTCCTCGCGGTTCCACGCCATCACCGCGACATGAACGCCCGGTCCGATTCCGACCGCGGACAGCGCGGCGGCGGCGCTGTCGACACTGGCCAGAACCTCGCCCCAGCTCCGCTCCACCCCATCGTCGAGGAAGCGCCAGGCGGGCGCCGCCGGAACACGGGTGGCGGTGGTCAACAGCAGGTCATACACCGAATCTGGAAGCGTCATCGCCTCCAGGCGGCGGGCAAGAGCATCGGGTTCTTCCCTGCGGAAATCTGAGAACATCACACTTTCCCTGGGTGATGGGGCCGTCGGGTGCGGCGGCCCATTTGAGGTGCGGCGCTGGCGCGCGGTGCCGGGCGCCCCGTCACCCCGCGCGCCGTTAGGCGCGGCGTTGGATCAGATCGCTCATGAAGACGGCGGCGAAGGTGACGACGATCAGCAGCGTGGCGACGGCGGCCACGACCGGCGTCAGGTCGTGACGCATGTCCGCCCAGATGCGCATGGGCAGGGTTTCGTTCTGTCCCATGACGAACAGGGCGATGACCAGCTCATCGAATGAGATGAAGAAGGCGAACACGGCCGCCGAGATCACCGCCGGACGGATCGTCGGCAAGGTGACGTGCCAGAAGGCCTCATGCGGCCGGGCTCCCAGCACGCGGGCCGCGCGGGCCAGCGTGTCGCCGGTCTGACGCAGCGCCCCGGACACCGTGGTGGTGACGAAGGGCAGAGCCAGAACGGCATGGACCAGGGCCACTCCCCACAGCGAGCCGTAAAGACCGAAGCGGCTGAAGACCAGCAGGGTGCCCAGCGCCAGAATGATGACCGGCACCACCTGCGGCCCCAGGAAGACCGGTCCGGCCGCCCGCGCGGCCTTGCTGCCCTCCCGGCTCAGCACCAGGGCGGCCGCGGTGCCGATGGCGGTGGCCAGCACGGCGCTCGCCGCGGCGATCAGCAGGCTGCGCAGGGTGGCGTCGATCCAGCCGGCGGACGCGAAGAACTCCTGATACCAGTGGAACGTGAAGCCCTGCGGCGGAAATTTCAGATAGCGCGTTTCGCTGACCGACATCGGGATGACCAGCAGCAACGGCAGCAGCAGGTAAAGCAGGACGCCGACGAAATAGACCGGAAGCAGGTAGCGCCCGGACTTTTCCCAAAGTGATCGTTTCATCGCGAGCCTCCATGGCCGCTCAGCCCCGTCACACGCCGGAAGAGCAGCGCGATGGCACCCACCACGGCAAAGCCCGCGACCACCAGCACCATGCCCAGCGCGGAACCCAGGCCCCAGTCGAGGGTCAGCGTGATCTGTGTCGCGATCAGGTTCGCGATCATTGTCTCCTTCGGACCGCCGACCAGCGCCGGGGTGATGAAGAAACCGAGAGCCAGCACGAAGGTGAGCATCCAGGCGTTGACCGCTCCCCCTGCGCTCAGCGGAAGGAAGATGTGGACGAAGCCGCGCCACGGCGATGCACCCAAAATCCGGGACGCCATCAACAGGGAACGGTTGATGGTGGTCATGGTCGAGAACATGACCAGAATGGCGACCGGCAGCAGGACCTGAACCATCGCGATGTAGACGGCTCCGCGCGTGTACAGCATCTGGAGCGGCCCATCGACGGCGCCGATCCCGATCAGCATGGAGTTGACCAGCCCTTCCCGGCCGAGAACGACGATCCAGCCGAAAGTGCGCACCAGCACACTGACCCACAGCGGGGTCAGGATGAGCAGGAGCAGCAGGGTCCGGTTGCGCGGCGGACGGGATGCGAGGAAATAGGCGGCCGGATAGCCGACCAGGATGCAGGCGCAGGCCACGCCGAACGAAAGCTGCAACGTCCCGAACAGGATCGTCCGGTATGGCCCCGCGCCGAGCGCGGCCTCGTAATTCTCCGCCGACAGCCCGGCTTCACCCTGCACGCTCCACAATGCGACCTCGCCCACCGGGAGGATGAACACGAAGAGGAACAGCACGGCCGCCGGGGCGAGCAGCCAGAGGGAGGAGAGAGGCGCGCGCCTGCCGCGCGTCGCCTCCTTCCCATCACGCGGCATGGCAACGCCGTCGCTCATTGCAGGCGCCAAGCTTCCCACCGCTTCTGGATGCGCGGCAGGTTCTCGGCCCAATATTCAGAGTCCAGCGCGAACTGAACGTCGAGATTCTCCGAGCTGGTCGGCAGTTCCTTGGCTTCGTCCGCCGAGAGGATCTTGTAGATGTCGGGGTTGAAGGAGGAGTACGGCATGGCGCGGGCGATCTCGGCCAGACGCGTCGGCGTGTTCCAGCAATACTTCATGAATTTCTGGGCATCGGCCACATTGCGGGCGCCCTTCACGATCGAATAGTAGCTGACGTCCAGCGACCCGCCGTTCCAGATGATCTTGACCGGCAGCTTGTCTTTTTGCAGCTGCTGGATGCGGCCGTTGAAGGCGGTCGCGTAGAAGACCTCGCCGCTGGCGAGCAGCTGGACCGGCTGCTGGCCGCTGGTCCACCAGACGGTGATCGCCGGCTTGATCTCGTCCAGCTTCCTGAACGCGCGGTCGACACCGTCCGGCGACCGCAGCACGTTATAGACCTCGGACGGCTTCACTCCGTCGGCGATCAGGGCAAATTCTAGGTTTTCCGCCGGGGAGTTGCGCAGCGTGCGCGGACCGGGGAAGGTCTTGACGTCCCAGAAGTCCTTCCAGCCGCCAAAGGTCTTGCCTTCCGGCAGCTTGTCGGTGCGCACGCCGATCGTGGTGGAATAGGCGATCGCGCCGATGGCGTATTGTTTGCGGGCAACCGGCGGGAGCTTGTTTTCCGGATCGACCACCGACCAGTCGATCGGCTCCAGCCAGCCATTCTTGGACGAGACCGGCAGGCCCGAACGTTCGGTGGGCGCAATGTCCCACAGGATGTTTTTGGTGGTCTGCTGGACGCGGATCTGGGCAAGGGAGTCCTCGGTCGCCGCCTGGGTGACGGTGATGCCGGTTTCCTTGGTGAACGGCTCGATGCAGATGCGGTTCAGGGTTTCCGCCCACGCACCGCCGTAATTTGCGATCGTGATCGACTTGTTGGCGGACTGGGCCAGGGCGGCGTCGCCGGCCCCGCCGACAATCGCCGCTCCAACGGAGAGGCTCCACAGCAGCTTCTTCATAACGGCACTCCCAATCAGTTCTTCAGCGACCGGTCTTGGAGAGATCCGGAACGAGGACGACATCGGAAGGGCGCAGGACGAGACCGATGGTCTCGCCGCGTTCCGGGATCCGATCCCTGTCGCGTCTCTGTTCCCGGAAGTGGATGAGCGCACCATGGGCAGTGCGGGCGCTGTACTCGATCACGTCGCCGAGGAACACGGCCTCTTGAACGGTTACGTCCACGGCAACGTCCGACCCTTCGGCTGGGCGGCGCTGAAGCTTCTCGGGACGAACGCTGGCGTACCAGGACCCTGAACGGGCCTGGGACTCCGGGTCCCGATAAACGGCGCCGAGCTCGGAGATGGACACCGACCCCGCTGTCGACAGATCGGCAGCCAGCAGGTTGGTCTGCCCGATGAAATCGGCGACGAAGCGGCTTTTCGGCGCGTCGTACATTTCGGACGGGGTGCCGACCTGCTCGATCCTGCCGTCACGCAGCACGACGATGCGCGACGACATGGCGAGCGCCTCGCGCTGATCGTGGGTTACATAGACCACGGTGCAGCCGAGCTGATGCTGGATTTCCTTGATCTCGAACTGCAGCGCTTCGCGCAGCTTGAGATCGAGCGCGCCGAGCGGCTCGTCCATCAGCAGAACGGGCGGTTCGAACACGATGGCGCGGGCGAAGGCCACGCGCTGCTGCTGTCCGCCGGACAGATCGCGGGGCATCCGCCTAGCGAGCGCGCCGAGCCGGACGATCTCCAGGACCCGCTCCACCCGTTCGTTGATCTCGCGCCGTGGAGCGCGACGCATCCGCAACGGGAAGGCGATGTTGTCGAACACCGTCATGTGCGGGAACAGGGAATAGTTCTGGAACACCATCCCCAGATTCCGGCGCTCCGGCGGCTCGTCGATTACCGACTTGCCGTCGATGAGGATGTCGCCCGAATCCGCCCCGGAGAAACCCGCAAGTGCATTCAGAGCCGTCGTTTTCCCCGATCCGCTCGACCCGAGGATCGTCAGGAACTCGCCGGGATGAATGGTTAGAGAAAAATCGTGCAGCGCTGTTACCGATCCATAGGCCTTGCGGACGGATTGGAACTCGATCGTCGCACCGGCAGCCTTCGCTTTCGAAAAAGCTTCCCTGTTCAAGGTGCCGCTGGAGGGTTTATTGACGTCCACCATCGTAGGTACCATCGGCCTGTCCAGTGATGACGCATTGTCTAAATATGACGCTATGTATAAAAATGGCCCTCGTCAAGCTGTGAACGTCAGCTCGCAGAACATTTTTGTCGGGGCCATGGTGGTTGGGGAGCGAGGGCATAAAAATGCAGCAGGATGAGAAAATTCAGGGCAGCGGGTCCGAGGGGGATGAAGCCGTTCCCCCTCTCTTCTTCGAAGAAGTGCTGGCGATCAAAAGCCGGGAGCGGACGCGCCCGAAGCGGGAGCGGACGCGCTACATGCTGCTTTCCCTTGTCGCCCGCCACCTGCGCACCACACGGGGAAAGCTGCTGACGGTGGAGGCCCTGCTGGACGAAGCCGGGCTGTCACGCGGAACCTTCTATAATCATTTCAAAGACATGGACGAATGCGCCGTCGTCCTCGTCAATCTGTTCTTCGAATATGTCACCCACCGCCGCACCGTATCGAAGGGTCCACGAAGCAGCTACGAGGCGATCCTGGCCGCCAACACCGATTATTGCCGCGCCTATGAGGCGAACGCAGGCTTCTACAGCCTGTTCTCGGAACTGGCCACGCGGGATCCCGAGGTGTTGCGGATGCGCGAGCGGATGAATTCCGAATGGGTCGACCGCATCATCCAGGCCGTCGCCCGCCGTCGCGGACAACCCTTCGGCATGGAGGAACGCGGCAGGTTCGAGGGCGTCCTGCGCCTGCTGATCGCGATGACGATCGAGAGCCTGCGCGAAAGATTCGTTCATGGCGACGCGCTGCTGTGCCGATCTTTCCCTACTGCCGACAGCCTCGCAAAAGCCCTGTCCGACCAGTGGTATCTTGCGATGGAGGCGTTCGAAGGCCAGACCCGGCCGAACACTGCGGCCAACGGCGGAAGCTGACCGGTGAGACATTGGTGCAAAGAGGCCGGGCTGGTGGCGGTCGGGAGGGCGAGCGGGTATAGAGGCGGCCCGCTGAAGCCGAGACCCCGATGCCATGCAAGGCCAACGAGCCCCGCCGCCACAAGATCCCAAGGGCCCGCTATCGAGTTGAGAACTGGTCAGCTTACGATGCGACGCTGCGCCGGCGGGGTGACCTGACGATCTGGGTGTCGCCGGAGGCGATCGCCGCGTGGACGCCGCCCGCCACGGGGCGGCGTGGCCGGCCGGTGCGCTACTCGGACTTGGCGATCGAAGCCGGGATGCTGCTGCGCCTGGCGTTCGGTCGGCCGTGGCGCCAGACCGAGGGGCTGCTGGGATCGCTCATGCGCCTGCTCGGCCTGGAGTTGCCGGTCCCCGATCACACCACCTTCTCCCGGCGCAGCGCCGACCAGGAGGTGGTAAGCGAACTGGCGAAGGCGGACGGGCGACTTTGGTGCAGAACTCGGCCTGCCGACGGATTTCGCCCAGAAGCGATGGAGAT
>CBIHQY010000067.1:0-23276 GCA_966212305.1 uncultured Azospirillum sp. | reverse complement strand
GAGCACGTGACTTTTAATCATGTGGCCGTGGGTTCGAATCCCACCCGGATCACCATTCTTTTCAACGAGTTAAGGCCGGTTTGATGTCCCGCAAAATCGGGGTAGATCGGTCCTGGGACACCAATGGGGCAACAGTCTGAACGTTGAGTTGCCCCGATGTTGTCCCGGTGTCCCGGCTAGAGCGTGTCGGTGAACAGCGACTCGCCAATCTCCCTTGACCTGATCACTCCCCTTGTCGGCCTAGCTGCATCTCGACCCGCGATAGCGCGGGCGGCGTAAGCCAACCCTCGGCGGGGCCGGTCTCCCGCTCCAGCACCTCCCCCACCTCGCGGCATGGGCCTCCTCAGAGGAGCAGCGCACAGGCCGGGATCACTGAGAGGTGCGGTGCGTGCGGCGCTTCGGTCGTGCTGGTGACGCACCGGCTCGACGGCGACGTTTTGATCTTTGCGGTGGACCGGCGGTGTCGTCGATGCGGTCTCCGCGCTGACTTGCTCATCCTGGGTTTTATGGCTGGCAGGCTGGATCTGTAGACGCGCGGGGCCTTGCCGCCACTACCACCCGTCGGTAGATTTGACGTCGTCCAGGCTTATCTAACGGATCCATTGATGACGTTGAAGTTGCTTGTCGACACATGCGTGTGGCTCGACCTCGCCAAGGACTTCGGGCAGCAACCGATCATCAGTGCGATCGAGCATCTCGTCGCGTCTGAAGAAGTTGAGCTACTTGTTCCCCAAATCGTGCTCGACGAGTTCCAGCGCAACAAGGAACGTGTAGCGGCGGATGCGAAGCGCAGCTTGCAGTCCCATTTCAGCCTTGTCCGAGATGCGGTGCGACGCTTTGGCGACGAGAATGGCAAGGACGCCGCCCTGAAGGCTCTCGACGAGGCAGACCATGCAGCGCTGATCAAGAGTGAGGCGGTCAACGCCTCCATCGACCGCATCGAGCGGCTTCTGACGCTGGCCTCTCCGTTGCCGGTCACTGACGCCATTAAGATTCGCGTGACGGAACGGGCGTTGGCCCAGAGGGCGCCCTTCCATCAGTCCAAGAACTGCGTTGGCGACGCCGTCATCATAGAGACGTATTCAGATCAGGTTGGCACCGGCGTTGAGGGCGGAACCCGCTTTGCCTTCGTGACGCACAACTACAAAGACTTCAGTCGGCCGATTGGTGATCGGCGCGAGCCGCATGAGGACATCTCGCCGATGTTCGAGGCAGAGTGGTCCTCATATTGGATATCACTGGTGGATCTCCTGCATGACCTTGACGAGGATCTGCTTCCCAATTTCGATCTGGAGTTCAACGGTGCCGTTCAGCCGCGGCGGCTGTCAGAGATTCTTGAAGCCGAGCATCTACTCTTCCGCCAAGTTTGGTACAACCGGCATTGGAATCTTCGAGCCAGCATCGAAGAGGGTAAATGCCACGTTGTTTCGGAGGCGAACTATTCGAGGGCGCCATACCGGCCTGATCAAATTCTGGACTCCATCTGGGCGGGGGCGCTGGAGGCTGCCAAGCGGACCGAAGAAGAGGTAGGGATCGAGAATCTCGGCCCCTGGGACGACTTCGAGTGGGGGATGATCAACGGCAAGCTCTCGGCCCTGAGGTGGTTGCTGGGCGACGAATGGGACATGCTGGACACATGACGACCATGCGGAACAGAGCGCCCCCGAGGCAACCGGTCTACATGCCCTCCAACAGGGATACGCCGATCTCCCTCCACCTGAGCACGGCTGCCGTCGGCGCGCGCATCTCACGCCGGAGCCTCTGGAAATCGTCCGTGCACGCGAGGAAGGCGGCCAGCGGAGCATCCGCCGCCACGGCCGCCCGGTAGGCGGGGGCTACCCGGTCGTCGGGCAGGCCGAGCGCACGCGCGCGGACGACGGCGCGGGCGGCGTGGGCCAACTCCTCGGTGAGGCCGTCGTGGTCGCGCTCCAGCAGTGCCCACCTGACGGCGTGGGCCTCCCCGGGGGCGCCGCGCCGGGCGACCCCAAGGACGACGGGGAGGTGCCCGTCGGTCACGGCGCGAACACCGGGCCGACGGCGGGGGCGACCGTCCCGACGACGTGCTCGGCCAGAGCCTCGGGTCGCTCGCCCGCCGTTGGCTTGTCGGCGATCAGTGCCGCGCCGCGCTGCTGGAGTCCAGCCAACTGCGGGACCACGTCGTATGGCTCCGAGCGCGCGAGTCTGGCGCGAGCGTCGGCCGACAAGGAGTCGATGACTGCCCCCAGCGCCGGGCTCGGCGGTTTCTCCACGTCCCCCGCGGCATACGCCTTCACTTGGCGCGCCAGGGTCGCCCGATCCGCTACCACTCCGACAGCAGCCTCGCTGCGGGCGGTCCTGGACTGCTCGCGGTCCCAAGCGGCGCGGATGTGGTCCGGCGGGTCGAAGTTGACAATCTCGATCCCGCGTCGCTGGGCCTCCTGCCAAGTGCGGATTTTGAAATCCTCGTCGCCCCAGATTTCCATTTTCCCGCCCCAATCCCCGGCGCACTTGTCGCACAGCGCCCGGATCGCGTCGTCCGTGGCCGGGCCGTGGACCGTCAGCCGATTGCCCTCATCGTGCAGACGCGCGTTTCCGACGGCGATCCACACGCCGTCGCGGGCGACGCTGACGTCCGTGTAACCCCTCTCCCGCCAGCGGTCAGCCAATGTGCTGGCGGCTTCGGGGTCTAGGCGGCGGCCGGGGCCACGGGCACGCGCCGACGGCTCCAGGCGCGTGACGGTGTCACGCTGCCAGCCCTGCGCGTCGGCCACCTCGTCGGCGAACCGGGTGGCGGCGCCGTCGGCCGGTCCCCACGTCCGAATCCTTTCCGCGCGATGGTCGATTTCGAACCACGAGTCGTCGCGAAATTGCACGCGAGTCCTGCCGTTGTCACGGATGTCGACCATGTAGACGTCGCTTTTGTAATCGCCGAGGTTGACGTCGGCGGGCAGCCGCTCCCTCAGCAGTCCCATTTTCACATCTTGTTTGGAACCCGAGTAATTCGCCTTCGCGGTCTTGACCATTTCACACTCCAGCATGAGGATTTCGTTTTCGGTTTTGCGCAGCGCGCGGAGGGCGCCGATATGGCGCTGCCGAGCCGACGGCCGGGGCGGCACGATTGGGTCGCGGGCGTGGCGCTCGCGCTGGCGGCGGTGGCGGGCGGCGTCCGCCTCGCCCATTTTCGGCTCCGCCCGGCGGTCGTCGAGGCCACGCTCGGCGTAGGACCGGGCATCTACGCGCCGGGTGGAGGCGGCGGCGCGAAGGTGGGCGTTGATGAGGTCGGCCCAGCGCTGCCGCTCGACTTTCAGCGCCTCACCGCGAGGCCGCCCTTTCTCGCCGTCCAGAATGTTGACAAGGTCGGCGCTCTTCCGGGCGGCGAACCGCTCCGGGTCGAGCGCGCGGGTGACGATCATCACATGCGCGTGTGGCTGGTCGCCCCCGTCTGCGGCGGGCGGGCAGTGGACGCACACGTCACAGGCCAGACCGGCGGCGACATAGGGCGCGAGCGCCTGCTCAAGCAAGGGGCGGTACGCCTCCGGCGGCAGGTCGCGGGGTAGGCTCACCTCGATCTCGCGCCACAGCGAGGCGTCCCGGCGTTTCTCCGCGGCCTCGGCGCGGTTCCACAGTTCCTCCCGGTCGGTCGCCCATGCCGGGGCGTCGGTCGGGGCGAGAATGAAGACGTCGGTAATATGATGTTTGCGGGTGTAGTCGAACGTTCGGCCTAGGCGCTCGTCGTGGAGCCGTTGCCCGGCACGGTAGGCGGCTGCCGCCACCGCAGATTTCCCGGTAGAGCGCTGGCCGACCTTGGCGGCCAAGTGAAACAGGGATTCGCCGGGCGGGAGGCTCGTCACCGGGTCGGCTCCGCGTAGGCGACGGCGAAGCCGCGTCGGATGCGCTCCCACACCATCCCGCCGACGGGGCTGCCGTCGGGCGCGATCTCCCACAGTGCCGCAGCTTCGGGGGTTCCGTTGGCGCGCGCCCGACGACCGGCGAGCAGGCCAATGCCGACGAGTTCGTCCTCCAAGACAGCCACTGGAAAGTGGTCCGGGTCGAACGCGAGGTTTTCAATGTTGTCACGACGCATAGCCCGGCACTCCGTGAGTAATTGTCAACATTCTTGAGCGCGTATCGGGAACCGATACATAAGCGCGCAACTTCGTTGCTTGGGTAGCATCTTGACGTCGACGGTTCACGAGTCAACCATGTCTGTGGAAGTGCTCGAAACGGAGTCGTCTTCATGGTCCTGCACGAAATCTACGCCCCGGAGCGCTGCCCGGTCTGCGAGTCGGCCGTTGAAGTCGATCCAGAGGAGGATTACGGCGTTGCCGGTCGGCGCTGGCGAGGCTGGTCGTGCCTCGACGAGACCGGCGTCGGGTGCGACGCGGGGGAACTGGTTAGCGCCGGGTCGTGGAGGGACTGTTGATGGACTACTTCGGCCGCTGCATCGGGGGGCATGTCGCCCTCCACCAGTGCCCGTCCTGCGGGGCACCGGTCGAGAGTCACGCCGTCGGCGCCACCCGCTGGCGCTGGGCGTGCCTTGCCTGCGGTCGTTGCGGCTACCCGACGTATCGCCGGGCGGCTGACGTTCCGCGCGACGATCTCCGCAGCCAAACCCGGTGGCGGGCGTTGGGGCGGCGTCTGCTGCCCGGGGCGACCCCTGCGGCCTACGTGGAGGGCTGGCCGTCCGGTGCGGCGCTGTATCCGATTTCCGCCACCGAACCGATTCCGCCGACGGAGATACCCCTGTGACCACTGAGCACATTGTCATCGATGACGACGGTCGTCGGGTAGCGATCACGATCCAGCCGGAGCCGACGGGGGATTGGCTGGCGACGCTCTGGCTGCCGCTCCTCCTGCCCGACGGCACGCCGTACGAGGGGCCGCTGGGGCACAAGTCGGGGTCGGATCGGGACGATCTCCGCACGGCGGCTGTCAGCGCGGCCGAGGCGTTCCTGGGGTTGCCGGGCTGGAGGCTCGCGTGAGTCGGCTGGCGGAGTTGGCGCAGCAGCGCGCCCGGCTCGAACAGCGGGCCGCCGAGTTGCGGACCAAAGAGAAGGTGCTTTCGCGACAGGCCCGGACCCGCCGCCTGATTTTGATCGGGAGCATCATTTCGAAGGCCGCCGAGGGCGATGAACGGGCGAGGGCGTGGCTTGTCGCGCAGCTTCGGAAAGCGGTCACCGATCGTGATCGCGCGCTGTTCGCCGACCTGCTCTCCGACGGCGGGGGCGGGGCATGACGACGTTGCACGATCTGGCCGTCGTCGATCTCCCACCGTGGCCCGGTCCCCGCCGGTACCGGCGGGACTACGACGCCGGGTGGCAGGCGTTCGCCGACGCCGTCGGCAACGGGCTGAACGAGGTGATCGACCCCGGCGACGTCGTCCCGACACCGCTGTCTACCGACCCTGCCCGGCGGATCTCGTGGATCATGGGGTGGGGGGAGCACCAACTCGCGCTGATAACGTGGGAGCGCGCTGTGTGGGGCGGCGCGCCGACCGACACGGCGACCGTGCATGCGGCCGTCCGACGGGTTGTCGTCGACATCCGGGCCGCGTACCTAGGCGGCCGGTGACCGACTGCCACCTCTACCGCCTGCACGGCGGGCGCGTCGGTGTCCGCCCGCTGGCCGCCCCGGTCGGCCTGCGCGGCGTCCAGGCCGTCGTTCATCCCGGCCATGAGGCGCCCGGCCTGCGCCCGATCCTGCCGTGGCTCGCGGCCGAGGCCGCTCGGGTCGCACCGTGGTCCACGATTTTCGTGGCGCCACGTTTGTGGGCGCCCGCCGGACGCGGCGAGGCGCCGACTCTCGACTACGCCGACTGCGCGACAGAGACGCAGCGGGACGGCCGGGGAAGGTGGTGGTGCCTGCTCGGCGGCCGGGCGTGCCCGTCGCAGGGTGTCGCCGCGGTCAGTCTCAAGGGCGGAGTTCACGGCTTGGCGGCCGTCCTGCACCACGAACTTTGGCACCTCGTCTCGCCCCGGCTGGCCGACGCCGACAGGGACCTGATTTACGATGCGGTCGGGAGGCATGGGGTGGGCTGGGGAAGCGACTACGCGGACGACCCCGAAGAGCGCGCGGCGCGCCTTTACGCCGCTTGGGTCGAGTCGTGGCTCGCCGGGGCGCCACCGACGCAAATCGAGTGTCCAGTGAGGTTGGCAATCCATGCGGTCTACGCGGGGCAGTACTGCTATCCGTAGGTGCGGCAAATCATCACCGGGCACCTTGACAGCGGATCTGTGCTTGGTGGCGGGGGACGGGTGCCGCCTCCGAGCCGACCGGCGAAAGGACAGATGGTTCCGCAGGGGCCAAGCGGAGTCATCTGTCTTTTGCTGCTTTAGATTGTTAAAACTGTCTGTTATTCCCCCTTTTCCCACTCCTCTTGACCATCATCGGACGGTGCCGGTACCCCAAAAGCGTCGACAACTTAGGGGTATCCACTATGGGTTACGGAACGGTTGAGGCAGTCGGGCGGGGCGGCGTGATCCCGCTCGGCGGGATCGTTGTGCAGGGGCCGGTCGGGTCGCAGCAGCGACATGACGCGGTCGCGGCGCGTGTGCAACGGTGGCGCGCCGACGGGCTGTCGGTCGGGGTGGTAGAGGACCGGCTTGCCGACCTGTACGGCGACTACGACGTGCAGGTCGATCAGCGGCCCGGTGGTGTCTGGCTGGTGACTGTGTGTGGTGGAGGCCTGGCATGACCAGCAAGGCAAACAAGGCGGACAACCTGGATGCTCTGGCGGAGGGCGCGATATTCGCGGTTCCCGTTCCCGAGGGGCGGGTGCGGATCAAGATGGGAGCGCCTGTCGCGGGCCGTGAGGGGAGGATTATCTTCTTGCAGCATTTTGACCCGAGGCCGTTTGGGCTTGCTCGCGACGGGTGGGAGACGGTCACCTCATGGACCGTTGTCGCTGGCAAGGGCCGCCCCCGCGTCGAACGGCGGAACACCGCCTTTGGCTATTACGAGGTCGTCATCAACGCAACGCGGGAATCCCTGCCGTCGCTGGCGGCACGGGCGTGGGCTGATCGCCTCGCCGTTCTGGAGCGGGCCGCCGCACGGAAGGCCGCCAGGGAGGCCGACCTAGCGCGCCGCATCGCGGCGCCCGCGTAGCGGCGGGTTCACCGCGGGCGCAGCCCCCCGCCCCTCGGGGCGGGGTTGCCGGAGGCAAAGCGGAAGGGGGGTGGGGGCCGGGGCGTGCCTCGCCGTCCCCGCTTTCCAGCCCGCCCCGAAGGGGTGGGCCGGAGCGAAGCGGAGCAGCCAGAGGCCAGCCAAAGCGCCTCCACGCGCGCAACTTGGCTGGCCTCTGGCTGTGGTAAGCGGGGTCGGCGTCGGGTGGCCTGGTGCGTTGGGCGTCTTACTGGGGCCTGCCCCCGCGAGGCGGCTGGTTGTCTCGGAATTCCGTCTCGGTGATCTTGCTGTGGTGTTTTTGAGACGGGCGTCTCATGGACTTCAGGTGTGGTGAACCGAGCGGGCGGAGCGTCAGCTCCGCCCCTGGTTTCCTGATGGCACTTACAAGTCGTCTGGCTCTTCCAGAGCCTCGAACGTCACCGTGGCACCTTCAACGCTCGCCAAAGCACGGAGATAGCTCACTTGATCTGGACTCAAAGAATCTCGTGGCTGGGCAGCGCCACCATCCGTCCGAATTCTCTCATAGAGGTCATCTATGTCGTCTCGGCCCTCCCCAAGAAGACTGGCCGCGCTTTCCGCCCGGCGTTCCGTCTCTTCGAGAAATTGCTTCCTGGCTTGGTACTTTTGGTCGCGCTGATGGTCGTGATAGAACTCCGATCCAACTTCCTCCATCTCCTCCGACGCATCGGAAACGGCGGCTGCGATCAGAGCATTCAGATTGTCATGTGGGCCAGAGGTGGAAGGCATCACAGGACTCCATAGGCCGGTTGGAGCGAAATGATAGCAACTTTGGCGGTTGCGATCACCCCGTATTACCGATGACGCTGCTCCAGACAGACACCAAGTTGTTGCGAAATGAACTCCTTGTGCAACAGTACCTTGACCCAGGCGTTCCAACGCTTCTATCGTTGCAGAAGGCTGTTGCAGAATGAGGGGCGGGATATGGGAAGGCTGCTGGGCTACGCGCGGGTCTCGACGGACGATCAGGACCTTGGGCTACAACTGGATGCTCTGCGCGCCGCCGGGGTCTCCGAGGAGAACCTGTTCACCGACCACGGCGTCAGCGGCGCGCAGGCAACTCGGCCCGGCCTGGACCGACTCCTTGCGGCGGCAGCGCCGACCGACACCATCGTCTGTTGGCGACTGGACCGACTCGGTCGTTCGGTCGCCCACCTCGCGAACCTCGCCGAAGACCTGAAGTCTCGCGGCGTCGGCTTGAGGTCGATCACCGACGGCGTGGACACCAGCACGGCCATCGGGCGGCTACTCTATGGGCTGCTGTCCACGCTGGCCGAGTTCGAGCGCGAGACGATCCGCGAGCGGGTCAAGGCCGGGATGCAGGCGGCGAGGAAGCGTGGGGTCAGCGTCGGGCGCCGTAGGGCGCTGACCACGGCACAGGCGGAGCATGCCCGGGCGCTACGAGCGGAAGGGCGGTCCTGCGCCGAAGTCGCGGCACTGCTCGGCGTGGACCGCACGACCGTGTGGAGAGTGACACGCTGATTGTTCTGTTGGCCGATGCTCAGTCGTCGTGGTCTGGAATAGTTTCGGGAGCCACCGCTTGCCGATATTGGTCGATTTCCAGGAACGCTTCGTGAGCAACCTGAGGATCGACACCATACACGGTAACGATCCTTGCGAACTGTGCGAGCATCAACGCTTGGCGCCTCTCATCTGACGCATCCGCCCATTCAGAGTCACATGCTCCATAGGAAGCGGACAGGCGTCGCTCCGCCGGAGTCTCATCCCGGCTCATCGGGATAACCTTTACCTGACCGGTCCTGTCCCACAGTATCTTGGCGTCCTTTATGTCCACGACGAGCGCTCCATGAGGTTGTTCAAGTGCTGCGCAGAATGCCTTTTGGATAGGCTGCCTGTCTAGCCGAAACAACTTCGGATAGACAGGTCAGAATGGGATGTCGTCGGGGTCCTTGGGGTCATAGACCACCGTCACGGGTGGTGGACTCGCCCCACCTCGGGGAGGTGGTGGGGGAGTCGGCGGGGGACTCTGAGGGGGTTCGACCGGGGCGGCGGAGAGGGATTCGGGGATAGCCGTCGTACCCGTAGAGGTGACGTCGGCAACGGCGTAGACGGCTCGCACGTCGGCGGCCGTCACACCGGGACGGCCCCTGACGTGCCAGGACTCGCGCAGCACGCCGTCGCCGTAGTCGTGCCAGACCACGCGCAGGATGCCGAAGCCCGCGCTTGTAAACAATTTGTCCTTGTGCCGCTGAAGGCGGACAGCCGGGCGGCGAGGTACGATCTCAGCGACGCCGTACTGCGGATGCCGCCGTACGGTCATGCCGTCTGCGTCGAGGGCGCCGAGCCAGCGGCGGTACTCGCCGACGGCTCTGACCAGAGCCACGCCCCGTGTTTGACGCCAGAGCTCGGCGAGCTCGGCAGGCGTCCACTCGGCGTCGATCTCCTCGGCCAGCCCGGCGGCGGCGTACTGCACCAAGGCGGCGGGGTGGCGGCCGAGGCGGTCGTCGTCCTCGGCGAACCACCAATCCCACCCTGTCGGGCGGCTCTCGCCGACCCAATAGCGTTCCAGGGCGTCCCACTCCTCGGGCGTGCCACCCCTGGCGACCAGGTGGAAGTGCAGGTAGGCGTAGCCCTCGCCGTCCCTGTGGATGTGGGCCGCGATCAGGTCGATGGAGACGCCGGGGGCGTGTCGCGCGAGGCCGTACCGCAGCCGCTCGGTCAACCGACGGCTGGTGTCGGCATGGGCAGCGCGGAGCGCGGCCAGCGGGACGGAGCACACAGGGGCGGCGACGCGGACCTGCCGAACAGCGCTGATGCCGTGCACGCCCGCGAACAGGGGGTAGCTCAGCCCGCGAGCGACTTTGGCGCGGTGCGCCTGGGACGGGAAACCGGACCACCGCCGGAGCGCGCGACCGAGCGATTCTTCGCGCTCACCGTCGCGGCTGACGAGTTGATCCTCGCTCCCCGGCGGAGCGGCGTAGAGCTCGGCTTCGGTGAGGCCACCCTCGGCCAGCAGGGCGGCTAGGTGCTGGTCGTCGTCACGGCGCTGACGGGCGGCATCGCGGTCGCAGTCGTCGGCGACGTGTTGGCAATCAAACTTGTTGACACAGTAAGGATTGGTAAAGGTTTCGGCGAGTTGGCTATGAAGCCGCGCGCTCAATCGCCCCTGTCGAGGGCGCCATGGGTGTTGACAACTGCGTCAACCAGCAAGAACATTGGGACACCCAAAGTCTGTTATCGGCCGGGGAGTGGCGCCAACCACGACGATCCGGCCGATTTCAGTTTTGAAGGGACCGTTGCATTTGTCCAGTGGTTTCGTCACACCCGCTCAGGCGGCCGTCCCGGCCTGGGCTGCCTTGCCGTACCGGCGGTCGCAGTCCGCGAGGTACTCCATCCATTTGGACAAGACGAGGTGCTTGTCGCTTTGGTATTCGAGGTCGTGGGCGTAGTGCTCTGCGGTGACCTGAGGGACGTCCGGGGCACGGTGGGCCAGGACGGTGGAGATCAGCGCCAACGACACCCTCTGCCGATCGGCAAGAGCGGCGAGGGCACGGCGCGTGTCATGCGGAGCAAACGGGATGCCCGCTCGACGGAAGCTGTCGTTGATGAGCTTTGCCGCGATGTGGCCGTCCCCTTTGTCTGTCGCGCGCCGTCGCCGGGTCTGTGGGAACACCCATTGGGCCTCCGCCCCGGCAAGGGCGATCGCCGTCTGCACCGCCCGCCAAGCGCGTGGCGGAAGGGGGATGACGTGAGGCTTCCCGCCTTTCATCATTCCCTTCGGAATACGCCACAACGCCCATCCCGGAGCGAGATCCCACTCCTCGAAATCGCGTGGACGCGCTGAAACCACTGTCAACCGGCGCTGGGCTGTGCAAAGCAACAGGACGCACGCCAGCCGCCCGACGGGATTCACGCCGGGGGTGCCCAGCTTGACGAACAGGTCGGCGAGTTCGTCCGGCCGGGGGGTGTAGGTGCCCTCGTCGTCGTCGTCGCCGCTGCTGCTGCTGCCCAGTCTTTCCACGCGGGCGACAGGCGTCTCCTTGTCTTCCGTTGCCCACTTGACCAGCGCGCCCACGGCCTGGACGACAGCATCGCTCTGGCGCAACTTGCCCTCCGCGATCAGCCGGTCGCGGGCGGCCTTCACGTCGGCTTGGGTGATCTCCCGCACGCGCTTCTCGCTGAAGGCGGCCATTGCCGCCGGGGAGATCAGGCAACTCCGGTAGGATTTCACCGTGTCGACCCGACGGCCGATCGACAGGAGGTGGTCCACCCACGCGTCAAGCGCCTCTCTGTACGCCGGGCCGAGGTCCACGGCGGGTGTCTCCACCACCATGGGGCGCCCGAGATCCTGCTCGCGCAGCCAGTCGCGGGGATCCTCTCCGGCTGCGAGGCGCTTCTTCGCCTCGGTGGCGAGCGCTCGGGCCTTCTCAAGTTCCCGCTCCAATGCCTTCGCCCCGCCCCCGTCCGGCCGGGCGTCGCACAAGCGGAACGGCTGCGGATTACCCTTGCCGCCGATCCGGCCACGCACGGCCCACACGGCCGAGGCGCGGCGCAACCGGAGACACAGGCCACGGACGACGGTGTCGCCGATCTCCTCGTCGGCGTCACCGCGGGCCGCCAGCGCGAGGGCGTCTCGAAGGATCTGGGGGGTGATGAGCGTCGTCGTCCGCGCCATGATGGTGTCCCATGTTGACATGCTGTGGTCACGGGCACACTACCCGGCGGGACAACGCCCGGGAACCAAAATGTTGTCCCACGACCACGCCTGTTGGACGTTACCCCGGCAATGGGACACCAATGGGACAACACAACAGAGCGGGTGAGGCTGAGTCCGAAGTGGCGGAAAGCCTGACCTGCCAGCCGCTAAGGCACTGTGTAAACAATTCAACATGTTGAATTTACTCAAAAAACGACGCCTTCCCACTCTCGTGGCTTCCGAAGTGGCGCCCCAGGCGTCGCCTTGAGTCGGTAGGTGAGATGACTTTTAATCATGTGGCCGTGGGTTCGAATCCCACCCGGATCACCATTCTTTCAAATTCCCACTGAACGAAGCAGACGGTTTGCCACAAGCCACAACGGCTGTACTTTGCCAAACCGCAGGCTGGCAAGTTCCGGTTCGATTCCCGCACTTTTTTTTCACGGCCGGCGAAAGAAAATCGATCAGGGTAAGCCCCAATTTATTCTCCTCGCAATCCTATTAAGACTCCCAACGAGTAGAGAATGGGAGTTTAGCAATGGATCGGTTGATGAATGCATCTGTTCGGGCAAAGGTGATTGCCGCCTTCTCCGTGCTTCTGATTGGCACCGGGTTGCTCGGCCTGTTTGCAATTAACCGCATGTCTTCCGTCAATGACGAGGCGGCGGAGATTCGCAACAATTGGCTGCCGTCGGTTGCTGCGGTTTCCGACCTTTATGCGAGCTTCTATTCCTACCGCACCGTCGAAGGCGCATTGATCGCGGTGCTGGATGAGGCCCAGATCCGCAAGGAGGAGGAAAGCCTCGAGCAGACTATCCGCGTCGTCGAGCAAAAGCGTCTCGCGTATGAAAAGCTGCTGACACCGGGATGGGAAACCGAGACTTATCGGAAGCTCGTCGACTCGCTCAATCGGTACTTCGCCATCAGCCGAAACAAGGTGCGTCCGCTCGCCCGCAAGAACGACACGGCTGCGCTTGCCGGTCTGTTCATCGGCGAGTCGCGGCAGGAATTCCGCGCCGCCAAGGCCATGCTGGAAGAACTGGTGAACTTCAACCGGCTTGAGGGGGTGAAGGCGGCGGACCACGGCGCGGAGATCTATATCGCCTCTCGCAACTGGATCATCGGCGCGATCCTGGTGGCGGTGATGGTCGGAATTGCCGCCGCGCTGCTGATCCTGACCGCGGTCGTGAAACCGATCCACGCGCTGACCGCAACGATGGCGCGGCTGGCGAACCGGGAGATGAGCGTCGAAATTCCCGGCACGACGCGACAGGACGAACTGGGCGCCATGGCGTCCGCTGTCCAGGTGTTCAAGGACGGAATGATCGAAGCCGACCGCCTCGCCGCCGCCGAAGTCGCCGAGCAGCAGGCCAAGCAGCGCCGTGCCCAAGCCATCGAACAGCTGTTGACCGGGTTCGAGAGTTCGTCAAGCGCCGCCCTGCGCACCGTGGCGTCGGCCGCGTCGGAGTTGGACGCCACCGCGCACAGCATGTCGGCAATGGCTCAGCAGACCAGCACCCAGGCCACCGTGGTCGCGTCGGCTGCCGAACAGACGAGCGCCAACGTCCAGACCGTTGCCACCGCGACCGAGGAGATGGCCAGTTCCATCCGCGAGATCGGCACCCAGATCGCCCGTTCCGCCAACATCGCCGGCAAGGCGGTGAGCGAGGCGACCCAGACCAGCGATGCGGTGCGCAGCCTTGCCGATGCCGCCCAGAAAATCGGTGAGGTTGTCGGCCTGATCACCGACATCGCCAGCCAGACCAATCTGCTGGCATTGAACGCCACCATCGAAGCGGCACGGGCCGGAGAGGCTGGCAAGGGCTTCGCGGTGGTCGCCAGCGAGGTCAAGAGCCTTGCCGGCCAGACCGCCAAGGCAACGGAGGAGATCGCCAGCCAGATCGGCACCATTCAGCAGACCACGCAGGGCGTGGTGTCGGCGATTGCCGGCATCGGCGGCACCATCGGCAGCATCAACGACATCACCACCGCCATTGCGGCCGCAATCGAAGAGCAGAGCGCGGCGACCAACGAGATCTCCCGTAACGTCCAGCAGGCCGCCGGCGGCACGCAGGAGGTGACGGGCAGCATCGTTCAGGTGACTCAGGCCGCGGGTGAGGCCGGCAACGCCGCCGGTCAGGTGCTGACCGCCGCCGGCGAGCTGTCTCGGCAGGCCGAAATGATGCGCCACGATGTCGAGACCTTCCTGGGCAACATCAAGGCGGCTTGACCGCAGAACCCTGGGGGCGCGGTGACGCGTTCCCAAATGCACGAAAGGTCAAAAAAAAGCCCCGCTGAAGCGGGGCTTTTCCTGTTCTGCAACGGCTTGGCCTGGATGGCGACCCCAGCTGGATTCGAACCAGCGACCTGCCGCTTAGAAGGCGGCTGCTCTATCCAACTGAGCTATGGGGCCTTGTCCCGGTAAAGAACACTACTCGCGATCAGAAGCGCGGGCGGTCGGTGCGGAAGTTGTCGGCGTAGTTGCGCGGACGGATGCGGCGGACCGGGGCTTCCTGCACGGTGTAGTTCCAGCCTTCGCGCTCCGCGAACGCAATGGCCTCTTCCTTCGTTTCGAAGGACAGGCGCACCTGGTTCAGCGTGTCGCCGGAGCTGGTCCAGCCCATCAGCGGTTCCGGACGGCGCGGCGTCTCGATCTCGTAATCCAGCATCCAACGGTGAGTCTTCGCCCGGCCGGATTGCATGGCCGTCTTGCTCGGCTGATAGATCCGGACGTTCATGGCTCGCTCGTCTCCCCAAATGCCTGCGGTTGCGTCCCCGGCGCGGATGGCCTGGACGCGGAGTTGTCCCCTGGCGATGGTCGGGGCGCCCGGATTCGAACCGGGGGCCTCCAGTACCCAAAACTGGCGCGCTGACCAGACTGCGCTACGCCCCGTCGCCGCGTTGTGAGATACACGAACGCCACGCCCACGGCAAGCGGACGGCGCACCGCATCTGCGGTCTTTTCCATCCAGCCTGCCGCCTTGGGCATTTGGTGCGGCGTTCCGTCGCTCAACAGCCCGTCTTCAACACCGTTCCGGATCCGTTTCGTTGCCATCGCTCATCCCCGCCCCGCTTGCCGTCGCCCTGTTTCTGTCCGACCTCGAAGACCGGCCGGACCGCCGCTCTGCGGTCGACCTCGCCCATGGATTGCTGCGCGCCGGCGTTGCGGTGGATGTGGTCGCTCCGATGGGCGGCGGACCGCTGCGCGCGGCGCTGAACCCGGCCGTCGGGCAGATCGACCTCGCCAAGCGGCATGCCGCAACCTCGGCCCTGGCCCTGGCCCGTGTGATGGCGGAGCGGCAGCCCGCGCTGCTCGCCACACCGCGCGAGGTTGCGTGGGTCGGGCGGCTCGCGCTGTGGCTGGCCCGTAGCGACGCGCGGCTTGTCGCGCTGGAGGGCGATGCGGAGGCGGATTTCGCCGCTATTCGTGCCGCAGCGCCTCGATGGGGTTGAGGCCGGCGGCGCGACGCGCCGGGTAAAGGCCGAAGAACACGCCGACCAGCCCGCTGACCACCACCGCCAGCACGATCGAGTCGATCCGGATCAGAGTCGGCCAGCCGGCCAGCGCCGCGACCGCCACGGCGGTGCCGATCCCCAGCGCCACCCCGACCGCGGCACCGATCAGCGACAGGGTGACCGATTCGATCAGGAACTGCACCAGAATGTCGCGCCGCCGCGCCCCGATGGCGAGCCGCAGCCCGATCTCGCGCGTACGCTCGGTCACCGACACCAGCATGATGTTCATGATGCCGATTCCGCCAACCAGCAGCGAGACCGCCGCCACGGCGGCCAGAAGGAAGGACAGGGCACGCGAGGACTCGTCGCGGGTCGCCGACACCTCCGACAGGTCGCGCATCCAGAAATCATCGTCCTGGCCGGGGATCAACCGGTGGCGCTGGCGCAGCAGGTCGCGGATCTGCGCCTGGGCGTCGGCCATGTCGGCGCCGTCGCGCATCTTCACCACCATGGTGTGGATGAAGCGCGGGTTGCTCTTCGCCATGCCCGGGATGTTGCGCTTGGCGGTGGACAGCGGCACGAAGATGACGTCGTCCTGGTCCTGGCCCTGCGTGTTCTGCCCCTTCTCCGCCAGCACGCCGACGACGGTCAGCGGGGTGGAGAACAGCCGCACCGGCTCGCCGATCGGGTCGCCGCCGCCGAACAGATTGCGCACCACCGTCTGGCCAAGGACCACGACCTTGTTCGCCTGCGCCACATCCTCGTCCGACAGACCGCGTCCCAGCGCGACGGTCCAGTCGCGGGCATCCATGTAATCCGGCGTGATGCCGAACAGAATGGTGCCCCAGTTCTGGTTGCCGGCGACGATCTGCAGGCCCCAGCGCACCGACGGCGCCGTCACCACCACGCCGGGAATCTCCGACAGAACCGCCAGCGCATCGTCCTCCGTCAGTGACGACGCCGTGCCGGCGCCCAGCTTCACCCCGCTGCGGACGATGCTGCCCTGCCCCACCAGGATCAGGTTGGTGCCAAGGCTGGCGATCTGGCGCAGCACCTGATCGCGGGCACCGGCCCCAACCGCGACCATGGCGATCACCGCCGCCACGCCGATGACGATGCCCAGCATGGTCAGCGCACTGCGCAGCGGGTTCGCCCGCAGGGACTCGAGCGCCGCGCGCAGGGCGTCCCAGGCGGTCATGCCGCCACCTTGGGTTCCTGACGCAGATCGTCGATCAGGCGACCGTCGCGGAACTGCAGGACGCGGGCGGCGAAGCGCGCCACCTCCGGCTCGTGCGTCACCAGCACAACGGTAATGCCGCGCTGGTTCAGCCGCTGGAACAGGCCGATGATCTCCAGGCTGGTGGCGGTGTCGAGCGCGCCCGTGGGTTCGTCGGCAAGCAGCAGCAGCGGATCGTTGACCAAGGCGCGGGCGATGGCGACGCGCTGCTGCTGCCCGCCGGAAAGTTGTGTCGGCCGATGCCTTGCGCGCTCCCGCAGCCCCACCGAATCGAGTGCCGCCAGCGCCCGCTCCACACGCTGGGCATGACCGACGCCGGCATAGACCATCGGCAGCATGACGTTGTCGAGCGCGCTCTGCCGCGGCAGCAGGTTGAAGGATTGGAAGACGAATCCGATGCTGCGGTTCCGCACCGCCGCCAGCACGTCGGAGGACAGGCCCGCGACCTCCTGCCCATCCAGACGGTACCGTCCGGAATCGGGACGATCCAGGCAGCCCAGCAGGTTCATGAAGGTGGATTTGCCGGATCCGGACGGTCCCATAACCGCAACGAACTCGCCCCGGCGGATGGTGACGGTCACGCCGTCCAGCGCGTGGACCGTCTGCGGCCCCATGCGATAGCGGCGGCTGAGGCGTTCGACAGCGATCAGGGGTTCGGATGCCGTCGGATCAGAAGCCAAGGCGCGGCCCCCGGCGGCTGTCGCGGTCGGGGGCCAGGATGCCGGTGATGACTTCCTGCCCGGCCCGCAGATCGCCGGACACCACCTCCGTATAGCTACCGTCGCCGATGCCGAGCCGCACCGCTATGCCGACCGGGCCGCCATTTCCCGGACTGGGCACCCAGACCGTCCGCATCGCCTCCGCAGGCCCGCCGGGGGCCGCCAACGCCTCGAAGCGGTCGCGTTGCGCCGGATCGAGCAGCCCGGCAATCCGCTCCAGGGTCGCGGTGCGGATGGCGTTGGCCTCCACCCGGCGGCGTTCCGGGTCGCCGCCCTCGGCGTCCAGTGCGGTGAAGCGGTCGCGGGCTTCTGCGACCAGGGACGTGATGTCACGGCGCCTGGCTTCATCAAGCATCAGCCCGCCAATCACCCGCTTGGCCGCCGCCTCAAGCGCCGCGGCGCCGCGCCCGCCGTTCGGGCCGCCGGTGGTCGGCGTCGGCGCATCGGTCGAGGCCTCGGCTCCCGGCGGACGGAAGCGCAGGGCGGCGTTCGGCAGCTTCAGCGCGGACGGCCGCTCGTCCACCGTAATGCGCAGGTTGGCGGTCATGCCCGGCAGCAGCCGCAGTTCCGGATTCTCCACCGTGATGACGACGATGTAGGTGACGACCGTCATGTCCTCCTTCGGCGCCAGGCGCACCTGAGCCACGCGGCCGGTGAAGCTGTCGCCGGGGAAGGCGTTGACGGTGAAGCGCACCGGCATGCCTTCACGCACCCGGCCGATGTCGGCCTCGTCGATGTTGGCGAGAACCTCCATCTGCCGCAGATCCTGAGCGATGGTGAACAGGGTGGGAGCCGACAGGCTGGCGGCCACCGTCTGGCCGGTGCTGACCGCCCGGTTCACCACCACCCCGTCGATGGGGGAGCGGATGACGGAGCGGTTGAGGTCGACGCGGACCAGTTGCAAGGCCGCCTCGCGCTGGGCCACCTGGGCACGGGCGACCTCCACCTGGGCGGCGGCGACCGCCAGCGAGGCATCGGCCGACGCCTCCGCCGCTTCGGCCTGCCGCTTCTGCGCACGGGCGGCGATCAGCTGGGCCTGCGCGCTGTGGGCCGCGGTTTCCGCCTTCTCCAGATCGGCGGCGGCGACGACGCCGCGTCCCTGCAGGTCGCGCCGCCGCCGCAGGTCGCGCTCCGCGTCGCGCTGGGAGAGGTCGGCACGGACGATCTGGGCGTCGGCGTTGGCGACGCTGGCCTTGGCGCTGGCAAGATCGGCCCCCGCCTTGTCGTGCAGCGCCTGCTGCTGGATGAGTGCCGCCTTGGCGGAATCGACATCGGCGCCGGCCTGGGCCAGACGGGCCGCCAGCTGGTCGCCGTTCAACCGGGCGAGGATCTGCCCGCTGGTGACCCGACTGTTGAAATCGGCATACAGCTCCGCGATCTGGCCGGAGAGTTGGGAGCTGACCTCCACCGTAACCAGTGCGCTCATGGTGCCGGTGGCGGTGATGGCGCTGACCAGCGGGCCCTGTTCGACCCGCGCCAGCCGGTAAGCCGGTGCGGGCTCGGCCCGTGCCAGCACGACATAGGCGGATAGTCCGGCCGCGGCGCTGAGCGCCAGTCCGAGGAAAATCGCCGCCCGGCCGCTTGCTCCCTTGGCCATCCCAGCCCTCCGCGCCGCTCAAGCCCCGCGCGATTGATCTGGGCGAGTTTACGCGAAAGTCATGGGCGACGGATCATCTATCGGCTTAGGGCTTGGCGATGTCGGGCGACACCACGCGGTCACCGGGGCGGATGCCCAGCCGCGAGGTCATGCCGCCATTCAGTTCCAGGATCGCCTTCACCGGCCCGTCGGAGTTGACGGCGTCCAGCGATTCCGGCACCGCACGCTCGTGAATGTTCACGATGCGGCCGTCGGCGGCGATGAACAGCATGTCGAGCGGGATCAGCGTATTCTTCATCCAGAAGCTGGCCGGCTGCACCCGGTCGTAGACGAACAGCATCCCGGCATCGGCCGGCATCGACTGGCGGAACATCAGCCCCTGGGCCTGCTGGCCGGGCGTCAGCGCCAGTTCGACGTCGAAGCGGAACTTGCCGCCGCCCGACGTCTCGATGGTCAGCTTGGATTTCTGGAAGCTCTCCAGCGCCAGCGCCGGGAAGGCGACCACCAGCAGCAGGAGCGCTGCGACGACACCCCGAAAACTCCGACCGACCATCATGACTGTCCCCGAAGGCTGAACCGGCCCGAAAAACCGGGAGGCGCGCCAATGAAGCACGGCACGCTCCCCAAATCCAATTAAGCCTGTTTAGGACTTCGCCAGACGGTCGAAGGCCTGGAGCTTCGCCAGCAGGGCCGGCATGTCCTTCAGTGGGACCATGTTCGGGCCATCGCTGGGGGCGCTATCGGGGTTCTCGTGCGTCTCCATGAAGACGGCGGCGACGCCGACCGCAATGGCGGCACGGGCCAGAACCGGCACGAACTCGCGCTGGCCGCCCGACGTGGTGCCCTGCCCGCCGGGCTGCTGGACGGAGTGGGTGGCGTCGAACACCACAGGGAAGCCGGTCTCCGCCATGATCGGCAGGGAACGCATGTCCGACACCAGCGTGTTGTAGCCGAAGCTGGCACCGCGCTCGCACAGCATGACGCGCTCGTTGCCCGAAGCGACCAGCTTGGCGGCAACGTTCTTCATGTCCCACGGCGCCAGGAACTGGCCCTTCTTGACGTTCACCGCACGGCCGGTCTCAGCGGCGGCGATCAGCAGGTCGGTCTGGCGGCAGAGGAAGGCTGGGATCTGCAGCACGTCCACCGCCTCGGCGACGGGAGCGCACTGGGCCTGCTCATGCACGTCGGTGATGACCGGGCAGCCGAAGCGCTCGCGGATTTCCGCGAAGATCGGCAGCGCCTTGTCCATGCCCAGGCCGCGCGCGGTGGTGATCGAGGTGCGGTTGGCCTTGTCAAAGCTCGATTTGTAGATCAGCCCCATGCCCAGCGCCCTGGTCATCTCCACCAGCGCGGACGCGGTCTCCATCGCATGGTCGCGGCTTTCCATCTGACAGGGGCCGGCGATCAGGACGAAGGGACGGTCGTTGGCAACGGTCAGGTCGCCGATCTGGACGGGGCGCGGCGTGGTCATCGGAGTGCTCCAAAACGAATACAGGCGAGAGGGCGCCGCCCTCTCGCACTCACCCGGCAAGGGATGGGGCAAGGGTCGGAAGACCCCTGCATCCCACTATTTCGGAAGCCGGTCAACGGCGCCCGTGTCAGGACAGATGCGTGCGGAAGAACTCCACCGTCAGCCGGTTCGCCTCGTCGGCCGCGTCCTGGTCGTAGTGCTCGCCGCCCGGCCGGGCGAAGGCGTGGTCCATGCCGGGATAGACCTTCGCGGTCACCCACCTGTTGTCCTTCACCCCGTCCACCACCGCGTCGCGCTTGTCGGGGCTGGAGAACTTGTCGTTCTCCGCGATGTGCAGAAGCAACGGCTTGCCGATGTTGCCGGCCTCGCCCAGCAGCCCTTCCAACCCAACGCCGTAATAGCCGACATTGGCGTCTGCATCCGACCGCGTCGCCATCATGAAGGCCAGCCGGCCGCCCAGGCAGTAGCCGACGCTGCCGGCCTTGCCGGTGCAGCCATCCTGCCTGCGCACCCAGGCGAGCGCCGCCTTCAGGTCCTCCACCGCCTTGTCCTGGTCCATGCCGTTCATCAAGGCGAAGGCCTTGTTCCACTCCTCCTGCGTCTTGTCGGTCAGTTGCACGCCCGGCTGCTGACGCCAGAACAGGTCGGGGCACACCGCCAGGAAGCCCTGCGAGGCGTACCAGTCGCATTGCTCGCGCATCACGGCGTTGACGCCGAAGATCTCCTGGATCACCACCAGACCACCGGCGGGCGTCACCTTGGGCTTGGCGACATAGGCCGAAAAGCGACCGCCATCGGCGGCGTCGATCATCACCTCGGACATGGCTTTGTTATCCTCCCGTTGGCAAATCCGCCCCTGATATGGAGCGGACTTGCCCCCGGTCACCCCGCCTTTCGTCAGAAACCGACGCTGACGCCGACAAAGCCGCCGTAATCGCGGCGGTTTTCCTCACCCAACCGGGCATTCAGGCCGAGCGTGCCGGTCACCGACTCCGCCAGCTTGAAGGAGGCGCCGGCCGTCAGGTCGACATAGCTGCGGTCGGGCTTGGCCACTGCCACGTCGTAGGCGAGCGTGGAGATGCTGCGGCTTTCGACCGTGATGCTGCGCTGGTCGTCCTTGAACTCCCGGTTCAGCGTCACCTTGGCATAGGGCAGCACGCTGCCGAAATCATAAGCGGCCTGATAGCCGACGCTGCCGACCAGCGAGTTGCGGGTCTGCGAACGGTAGGTGAAGCCGAACAGGCTGCTGTCCTCGCTGAAGCCCTCGACCTCGACATGCTGGTAGCGCAGGCCCAGAACCGGACCGTGGGTCAGCCCGCCCATGGTGAACTCATAGCCGCCCTCGGCGCCGATGGAGGCGTTGATGCCCTCGGTGCTGCCGCCGGTGGAATGGTCGGTTCCGTTGATGGTCACGCCGCGCCGCAGATCGTAATCGGCGAAGCCGATGGACCCGACGCCGTTCAAGAAGGCGCCGCCCAGGCGGTAGACGCCATAGCCGCTCAGCACATACTCCCGCTGCTTGTAGTCGCCGCCGGTGGAGAAGCTGCCGCGGTAATGCGACGCCGTGCCGGCCACGCCGAGCAGCAGGTTCTCGGTGAAGCGCTTGTCGATGCCGACGCTGACCGACAGCGGCGTGCCGCGCACCTCCGCTTGGCCCCCGGCGCCGGGGTCGCCGGTGCGGTCGCCGGTCAGCCGGCCGACTCCGCCGCTAACCCAGGCGCCGCTGGTGCCCGGCTTGCGGCTCCACAGGCTGGTCGCAGCCTGGGCGAGAATGGTGGCGGTCAGCCGGTCGCGGGTGTGAATAGGTGATTCGGCAAGCTGCGCGACGTTGCCGGGGGCGGTCAGCGCGTTCAGCACGAAATCCGACACCGCGCGATGCCCGGCCGTGGTCGGATGAACGCCGTCGGCGAACAGGTAACTCTCCGCCGCGTTCGGCGCCGCCAGGGAGGCGGAGGTGCAGAGCAGAGAACTGCTGGTGGTACATGCGGTGCCGGTCACATTGGCGAAGCCGAAGGAGGCCGGATTCGCCACCGCCGCCCGCAGCAGCGAATAGGTGTCGATCGGAATGACAGAGACGCCGGCATTCGCCAGACCCAACGTGACCAGCTGGTTGTAGCCGCTGACCAGCTGCGTGATCTGCGCCGCCGCCGTCGCACCCTGCGCCTGCCCGAACGGGGTCGATCCAATGTCCGGCACCGTCGGCACCAGGATGGTGCGCGCACCGGCGGCGCGAAGCCGCGCCACCTGCGTCACCAGATCGCCGGCCGCCTGCGTCACGGTGGCCTGAGCGGTGGCCGGGTTGTTGAGCGCGGCGAAGATGTCGTTGGCCCCGCCCCAGACGGTGTAGAGCGCGTTCGGATCGGCCCGCCCGCCGGTGGAGGCGAGATAGCCGGAGACCTGAGTCGCCACGCTGGGCGCCAGGGCCGTCGGGCCTGTCGCCGGGACGCCGACCGACGTGTTCACCCGGGCGCCGCCGACCGCATAGTCGGTGCCGCCCCGCGCCGCCGTGGTGGCGGAGGTGCCCAACGCCCCGGCAAGGTTCTCCGCCCACACCGGCCCCGGATTGGTGGTGAACTTACCGCCGAAGGGCAGCAGCGACTGGAACGCCCCGCTGTCGGTCAGGCTGTCGCCGAAGAAGATGGTGGAGGAATAGTCCGCCGCGACGGCCGGGACCGCGGCGAGCGCAGTCAGGCAGGTGGCGAGCGCGGCGATCCTGACGCGGTTCATGGTCACTCCCCGATCCGATTGTTTGGTTGTGCGATTTTCCGCGGATCGTCGCACAAGGCATTCGGGCGCGCAAGGAAGCTGACGTATAGGGAAGGCGCCGGACATGAAAACGCCCCGCCTTTGTGGGGCGGGGCGCGATCAGGCTTGAATAGGTCGCTCAGGAAACCGTCAGACCAACCGGCTCTGGTCGATGGCCGCCTTGATGAAGGCCGTGAACAGCGGGTGCGGCTCGAACGGCTTGGACTTCAGTTCCGGGTGGAACTGCACGCCGATGAACCAGGGATGATCGGGGA
>CBIHQY010000066.1:0-23600 GCA_966212305.1 uncultured Azospirillum sp. | reverse complement strand
AAACCTAAACGTAGACGGGGCCGTTGCCTACGATAGCGATCCCATCCGTGCAACAGCCCGCCTCCAGGCCATGTAGAATCGGCGGTGATGCCCGTAACCATCATCTCGCGCCTGCCGCCAAACTTTGCAACAGAGCCGGCGCGAGGGCTGACGGAACCATCTGGCCCGGGTGGGTTCGCAGGTTCAAATCTCGGGCGCGAAGCCACCGAGAGTTGACTCTGCCGCCAGTGGCGGTGTGACCCCTACGATATCGATGCAATAAAGTTCGCAGAAATGCTGAAGACTAATGCGGTTGATAAGCAAGCAGGAGACTGAATGGGGCGTGAGCTTACACGACCTGCATGCAAGTGGAACCGATACGCCGATTCCGCTTCTGGAATCGCGGAGAACACCGGGCAGCTATGCTTGACTATGTATGCGCTTTGCTGCTTCCGCGGGACGGCCATGAATACGGCCAGGTAACCTCCGGAGACAGCACGGTGGTATCCGCCGCCTCTCAATTCCTATCCATGCGAAACAGCGGCACCACCCCGACGACAGCGCGGTCGGAGCCGCCCTCAAGCACGTCCGACACATGCGAGCTTCGTCACCGGGCGTCTACGGCAGGGCAACCGCCTCCAGAATGTCGAACAACGTCCGGCTGTCGGTTTTGATCCACAAGCTGGTGCGCTCTCCACCTTGAAGGAGGCGTCTGTTGCGGTGAAGAGGCGAGGTCTGTTGACGTCCATCAAGGACAACGGGAGGGCGATCCCCCTTGATACGCAGCTACAGGTACGGCCTATTCATCGGAGAGTTTCAAGTTGCGCGATGCTCGTTATAGAGGTTAAGCACGCGCATATCTAACAGGATGGTGGTCCAACGTGTCGGACACGGCTGTCAAGGATGAGTCCCTAAGTCTTGATGAGGCCTTGAACAGCCTTACCGGAAAGCACGATACGTTCAACGCGCGGGTGCGCAAGGTGTCCCGCCTCTCCGTCGATGGCTTCCCGCGGGTGCAGGCCAGCTTCTACTATCTCGCCTTCCAGGATGGCCTCCCGACGATCGACCAGTTCGTTCTATACCTGAAGCATCGCATGGTGACGTTCTGTATCCCGCGGCGGGAGCGCATGCACGTGCGTGCGCAGATCCTCGCCGATTCCGATGAAGCCGAGCGCTTGGTGTTGGAGCAGTTCGAGAAGGCGCGCGATCTGTTCATCAGGGCCAAGGAGCAGCAGAAGAAGGCCGGCGAGCCCGGCGAGTTGATCCTGTTCGTGCTCCTGGAGTGGGCCCTACGGGCGCCCCAGCTAATCTCCAAGATGTACCTCAAGACGTCCGCGGAGATGCCGGTGCATGGCACGGATGGTATCCATGTCGGGCTCCACGACGACGGCGAGACGCTGCTGCTGTACTGGGGCGAGTCCAAGCTCTATGGCGACCTGCCGGACGCGCTGGACGCCGTCTTCAAGTCGGTGCGGGACTTCCAGGAGGATGCTGGCAAGCAGAAGCGGGAGATCGACATCGTCCGCGATCACATGGATCTCGGCGACGATCAACAGGCGCTGCGCGACGCCCTGCTCGAGTACCTCGATCCCTATTCGAACAAGGCCAACAAGCGGAGGCATGTGTTCGCCTGCTTCGTTGGATTCGACTACAGCCGGTACGAACAGCTGCGGAAGCTCCATCCGGACCAGGTGGAGGAGGAATTCCGGAAGCTCTTCGATCAGCGCGCAGTCGAAGCCATCGAGCTGCTGCGGCGGAGACTCGTCGCCGATGGGATGGAGGTGGTGAACTTCGAGTTCTTCCTGATCCCCTTCCCGTCCGTGAAGGCGTTCCGCACCGCGTTCTTCAAGCACACGGGGATCGGCAATGCTGAATGAGCTGGCTGGCCGGATCTGGGCGAACCCCAGGTTCCAGCAGGAGCTCCTGACCCTGGTCGCGGCCCGCGTCCGGCGCTCCACCCTGGGTGACGCCACCCCGGATGGCGCGGAGGCGCTCGACGAGGGTACGCTCGCCCGCCTCCTGCAGTCCGCCGCCGTGCTCGCGCAGTCCGCGGCGCCGCCCCACAAGGAGGCCGCCTATCGGATCGCGACGGCGATGTACACGCTGTACGCCGAGGCGTACGATCGCCTTCCCCAGCTGCTGTACGTGGTTCTGTCGCGGCTGGGGAACTTCCCGGCGATCGAATTCAGCCGTGGATCGGTGCACGCCCCCGAAGGGCTGCCGCTCCCGGTGGCGATCGAGGCCGGCCACCGGTTGATCGGCAACACCGTGACGGTGCGGCGCACGCCCCTCGGCTCATCCGAGATCGTGCTCACGGACTTCCAGCGGAATGTCTGGAGCGCGCTCGACGAGGGCGCATCGCTCGGCGCCTCGGCGCCGACGTCGGCCGGCAAGAGCTTCCTGCTCCAGGCCTTCATCCGACGGCTGTGGGCTGCTCCGCCACGGCCGCGGGTGGTCTACATCGTCCCGACCCGCGCGTTGATCAACCAGGTGTCCGGAGAGCTCGTCGCCGCGCTGCGCAGCGACGGCACCGACGAGGTCGGCGTCGTCACCGTGCCGCTGGCAGCCGACCAGCCGGTCCCGGCCGATGCCCTATTCGTGATGACGCAGGAGCGGCTGCAGCTGATCCTCACGAACCATCCTGATGCCGCCTTCGATCTGGTGATCGTTGATGAGGCGCAGGCCATCGGCGACGGCGGGCGCGGCGTGATCCTCACCGCCGTCCTGGAGGAGCTCACGCGGCGGAACGCGGCGGTCCAGATGTTCTTCGCCAGCCCCAACGTCTCCAACCCGCAGATCTTCGGCCGCCTGTTCGGCCTGAAGAACTACCGCCACCACAAGAGCCGCGACATCGCGGTGGCGCAGAACCTGATCCACCTGGACACGGCCGGCGCGGACCCCCGCCGCGTCCGGGTCTCGCTCAGCATGGGTGGAGCGAAGCAGCCGCTCGGCGAGCTGACCACCGACGACGACCTGACCGGGGTCAAGCAGGCGACGGTCCATCTCGCCAACCTCTTCGGCCAAAGCGGCCAGAGCCTCGTCTACGCCAAGGGACCGGCGGACTGCCAGAGCTTGGCGACCGGTCTCATGCAGCTTGAGACCGCGCGGGCCGAGGCCGCGGGCTCGCCGGAACCTAGCGCGGAGCGCCGGCAGCTGTCGGCCTTCGTCAAGGAGAGCGTGCATCCCAAGTACGCCCTGGCCGAGACCGTCCTGAGCGGAGTCGGCTTCCATTACGGCGCCATGCCGCCCCTGCTGCGGCGGTCGATCGAGGACGCATTCCGCGGCGGCGAGCTGAAGTTCCTGGTCAGCACCAGTACGCTACTGCACGGGCTCAATCTCCCCGCCCGCAGCTTGTTCCTCAACCGGCCGCGCCGCGGCAACGAGACCCCTCTCGGACCCGTAGACTTCTGGAACCTGGCGGGCCGCGCCGGAAGGCTGGGCAAGGAGTTCGAAGGTGACGTCTACCTCATCGACTACGACCAGTGGCCCAGCCAGCCCCTGGCCGGAGAGCGCGAGGTGGCGATCCGCCCGACGCTGGAAGAGCACGTGCACGAGAGGGCGGACGAGCTGATCACCTACATCGGAGATCCCGATAGGAAGCCGGACCGCTCGGGCACCGACGAGTTCGAGAACACCTTCACGAAGCTCTACGGCGATCATCGCGCCGGACACCTCGGCGAGACGCTGGACCGCCTGGAGGTGCCGCCCCAGTCCGAGGTGCGCGTCGACCTCTCCAAGGCGCTGCGGGAGGCGGAGCGGCTCGTCCGACTGGAGGACGACGTGGTCCGGGCAAGTCCCACGGTTTCAGTGTACCGGCAGCAGCGGCTGTACGACTACATGCTGGCGAAAATCGCCAAGAAGGGCCCCGAGTACCTAATGCCTGTACACCCGCTCAGCCCGGGTGCGTACGAGAGCTTGGTGGCCATCTTTAAGCGATGCCACACCCACATTTTCCAATGGCCCACTGGCGACAAGCGCCATCTCCGGGCCGCAGTCTTCGCCCACCCCTGGATGCGCGGCGATCCCCTGCCGCAGATCATCGACGCCCACTTCGACTATGAATTGAAGCGGAACGAGGGGTACACCATCGCCAAGGCGATCCTCACCACGCTCAAGACGATCGAGGAGGAGGTCCGCTTCACCTACGTCCGACTGACCGGCTGCTACAACACACTGCTCAAGCGGGCGCTGATCGCAAAGAGCTATACCGAACTCGCGGAACGAATTGTGCCGATCCCGATGTTCATGGAGGTCGGCGCGTGCTCTCAGACGATGATGTCGTTCATCGGCATGGGACTCTCGCGTATCTCCGCGCGCACGCTCGCCAGAGAGGCAGCCCGCCAGAACATGGGGCCCGTCGAGGCCAAGGCTTGGGTGCAGACACAGGATCTGGATGTTTTGGGCATGTCGCCGATCATTATCAAAGAGATCAAGCGCGCCCTTCAAGCGGCCTGAAGTGATGCATCACTGGTGGCGCTCTCTGAAATTGCTCGCCTTGGTCACGCTGCTGAAGGGCGACTTCGGCCGCTCGGAAGCGAAGGTCAATTTTACCTAATTCCTGTCGAAGATGTCAGCCACCAACCTGCTGCCAGCGATTCTCTTCTTCCCGCTAGGGCCGCGCGACTATCCTGTCGTGAGCAGCCAAGCTGCTGGGAAACCGCTTTCAGAACTTCAAGAGCGCCCGTTAGCAGATTCCGCCACAGTTCAGACCAAGTTACAGCCTTGAAATTTGGGTTTTCGGCTAATTCCTTCTAAAGTGGTAGACACGGAAATGTTGTTCTATAATAGTAGAGGACGCTCAGGAGTCGGCACTATGAGTAAGGATGAGATCAATGGCGACGCTGATCGACGTCGAGAAGACGCTTTCGGCGTCGACGGGACGGCGTGGCCACTCCGGGCCCGACGTTATAAGATCCGCGCTACGGCAGGCGTTAGAAGGGCGTCCTGAGGGCTTTACTCTTCACCGCATCCTACGCTTCCTGCGCGCTGCTCGTCTCGACGTCACGGCGGCGGCGGTCGCCGAGGAACTCGTTGGATTGCAGCGGGACGGTCTCGCCCGCATCGCTCCCGATCGACGTTGGACGTGGCGCGGCGCCATTGCCGGAGAACTGGGCCCGAAGCGCGCCGGTGACGCTCCGCATGACACAGCCTGGTCCGATGACCAGCGCCTGATCGCCGTCCGCGGCGCTGTCGCGTTCTCCAGCGGGCGGCGCCCAGTCGCGCCGGAACCCCACGCCTCGGACTCCATCGAGCATGGCCTGAGCATCCTGCGCCGGCTCTTGCCGTTCTACCGCGAGTGCCTGGTCCGCAACGAATCGCGTGATACCAACGGGAACACCGAGAGCTACGGCAAGCAGTTCCTGTTCTGCCGCCCCCAGGGGCGGTGGTGGCCCGAGCTCGGCAGCGAAGGACGTCTGCGGATCGAGCGGGTCCACCTGCCCGAAGAGTTCCTCGCGGGGCTGGCGCGGCGCAAGGCGGAACCGCTGGTGCTTGCCTATCCCGTGCATTACGTCCGGCCGCGCGGCGACGACGCGCCGTCTTTCGTGCTTCCGGTGACCGCGATGGCCTGCGGCTGGTCGCTCACGGCGGACGCGCTCGAGATCGTCATCCCCGACGAGCCCCCGCGCTTCGCCTCCGATTGGCTGAAGGACCAGCGCTTCCGAGGCCGCGACACCAGCGATCTCGCCCGCTGGGCGGCGTCCGAGGAGACGGAGGACGGCACGGACGCGCCCTTCCAGGACTGGAGGTCGGTGGCGGAGCGCGCGCAGATCTTCGCCGCCCCGGACGTGCGGGCGCCCATCGAGCCGGCGCATCTCGCCGATGCCCTCGATCTCTCCGACCGCGCTGGCATGTACAACCTGCTGGGCATCTTCCTGCCCTCGGAGCTGCGCTTCGCCCGCGGCGCGGCGCGCGAGATCGGCGAGATCGCCGCATGGTCCGAGCACGACCTGTCCTCCACCGCGCTGGCCGCCGTGTTCCCGGAGGCATCGGAAGAGCGCCAAGCCGACGACGACGCTCCGCGGACGCCGCCGGCGGCGGAACCGATCGAGCTCGGCCAGGACCAGCTCGCGGCTTTGCGGGACGCCCTGCGCGGCCCGTTGACCGTCGTCACCGGGCCGCCTGGAACCGGCAAGTCCCAGGTGGTCGCAGCGATCATGGCCTGCGCCGCGCTCGAGGGGCGCAGCGTCCTCCTGGCAAGCCGGAACCACAAGGCCCTGGACGCGGTGGAGGAGCGCATCCGCGCCCTCGTCGACGACAAACCCCTCCTGGCCCGCGCCAACAGCGACGACGACACGGCCGGCTTCAGCTTCGAGCGCGCCATCGAATCCATCATGGCGCGGCCCGCCGCCTCGGGACGCCGGGAACGCCTCGCCGACGCGGTCGATCAGCTCCGCCGCCTCGACGACCTTCGCGTCGCGGCGTGCCGCCGGCTCGACGACGAGGCCGCGGTCGCCGACGCTCTCGGGCGGATCGTCGAGGAGATCGAGACCCTCGAGGCCGAGCTCGGCGCCGAGGCGGCGGGATGGATGCTTAACGCCCCGGAGCTCCCGGACCTTTCCCGCACGCCGTGGTGGGCGCGCCTCCTGCCGAGGCGCCTCGTGCGCCACCTTCTCATGCGCGCCGTCGCCCGCTTGAGCCCCCCGGAGACGGCGTCCCTCGACGAGGAGCATCTCGAGACCTGGCGCGACGCCTTCGGGAAGGGCGCCCGGCTGCGGGCCGCGCTGGCCGAACGCGATCGCATCGAAGCGGAGCTGCGCGCGTTCGATGCGACGGAACGGCCGGACTTGGCCGAGTACGGCGCCAACATCCGGAGCCGTTCGTCGGCGGCGCTGCGGACACTGGTGGACGCCATGGTGGAGTGCGATCCGTCCGACCGCGCCGAACTGACGGATCTGCGCGGCGAGGTCGGTCTCAACCAACGCGGCGGCGCCGCCGGCGCCGAGCAGTACCGCGAGCTCTGGATGCGCGCCAGGGAGCTCATCTTCCGGCACTTCCCGCTCTGGGCCGTGTCCAACCTCGGCGTCTCTAGCAAGCTCCCGCTTATCCCCGGGCTCTTCGACATCCTCATCATCGATGAGGCGTCGCAGTGCGACATCGCCTCGGCCATCCCGCTGCTCGCACGGGCCCGGTCGGTGGTCGTCGTCGGCGACCCCGCCCAGCTCAAGCACATCACCAAGGTCGACCATGCCTGGGAGGTCGATGCGCTGCGCGCCGCCGGCCTGTACGCTCCGGGGATCGGCCGCTACAGCTTCGTCGCCAACAGCCTGTTCCATCTGGTTGCCGCGGCGGGCGGACGGCAGCATCTGCTGCGCGACCACTACCGCTGCCACTCGGACATCGCCGACTACATCAGCGACACGTTCTACGGCCAGAGGCTGCGCGCGCTGACCGCGCCGACGGCGATCCGCCCGCCGCCCGGAACGCCGCCGGGTTTCCATTGGACGTCCGTCGTCGGACCGATCAACGCCGCGGCGAGCGGCTGCTGGTCGCGAGCCGAGGCCGACGCCGTTTGCGCGCACCTGCGCACCCTGCTGCTCGAGCAGGGCTACCGCGGCTCCGTCGGCGTCGTCACCCCGTTCGTCGCGCAGGCGGAGCGCCTGCGCGACCGTATCGAGGCCGAGATCCCGGCCGACATCCGCGAAGCCGCCCATCTCACCGTCGCCACCGCGCACAAGTTCCAGGGCGATGCGCGCGACCTTATGGTGTTCAGCCTCTGCCTCGGCCCGGACATGCCGCGCGGCTCCCAGGGCTTCGTCGCCACCACGCCGAACCTGGTGAACGTCGCCGTCAGCCGGGCTCGCGCCGTCTGCCACGTCTTCGGCAACCTCGACTTCGCGGCGACATGCGGCATCGGGCATGTCCAAGCTCTTGTCGCTCGGCGCAACCGGCGCGCGGCCGACCGCATCGGCACCTTCGATTCGCCCTGGGAGAAGCGCTTCCACGACGCGCTGCTCGAACGCGGCATCGCGACGGTGCCGCAGTTCCCGGTCGCCGGTCGCCGCCTCGATCTGGGGATCATCGATGGCGGCCGTATGATCGACGTCGAAGTTGACGGCGATCGCTGGCATCGGGACATCGACGGCAACCGCAAGCAGTCCGACTACTTCCGCGACCTGCAGCTCCGGTCGCTGGGTTGGAAGGTGCTCCGTTTCTGGGTCTATGAACTTCGCGAGGACATGGAGGGATGCGTTGAACGGGTCGCACGAGAACTCTGACGGCGTACGGGAGCCGGTCCGCGGCGAAGCCGACCGGGCCCTTGCCGGGCACTCCCGCCTCTTCAAGGCGGTGTGCGGCCTCGGCCTGCTCGGCACGCTCGGCCTCGCCGGCGCCGGCGCCGCCATCGTGACCGACGGCGCCGCCCGCCGGGCCTGGGTCGAACAGCGCGCCCAGCTCACCGCCCTCAACGAGGATCTCGTCCGCAATCGCTCCTCGCTCGAGCGGGACGTCGCGCGTCTGCGCCAGGAGAAGGCCGAGGCGGATGCCGCAGCCGCGAGGGCCGGCGCCGAGGCCAGACAGCTCGAGGGGCAGCTTGCCGAGGCCGCACAGCGCCTGAAGACCGCGCGGGAGCAGGAGACGACTGCCCGCGCCGCGGCAACCGCTTCGGAGGCCGAGTCCAAGCAGCTCGTCCAGCAGATCGAGACGGCCCGCCGGCAGGCGCAGAGCCTCGAGCGCGATCTCGACGGACTGCGGCGGAGCACCGTCGCCGCGGAGAAGGACGCACGCGACGCCGAGGCTCGGCGGAAGGCCGCCCAGGAGGCGGAGCAGCAGGCGACGGCCAAGCAGAAGGAGGCCGCCGCCATCCTGCAGGATCTGCAGCGCAAACGAGCCGATCTCGAGGAGGCTGTCGAACGGGCCTCGAAGGAGCATGCCGACGTCATCGCCAAGCTCACCGCCGCGCGCACCGAGGCCGGTGCCCTCAAGGTGGCGGCCGACACCGCGCGCGCCGAACGCGACCGCGACGCCGCGGCCGCCCAGAAGGCGCGCGAGACCGCGGCGGATCTGGACCGGCGGCGCGACGATGCCGAACGCCAGACCCGCGACGCGGAGGAGAAGGCGACGGCCAAGCAGAAGGAGGCCGCCGCCGTCCTGCAGGAGCTGCAACGCAAGCGAGCCGATCTCGAGGAGGCTGTCGAACGGGCCTCGAAGGAGCATGCCGACGTCATCGCCAAGCTCACCGCCGCGCGCACCGAGGCCGGTGCCCTCAAGGTGGCGGCCGACACCGCGCGCGCCGAACGCGACCGCGACGCCGCGGCCGCCCAGAAGGCGCGCGAGACCGCGGCGGATCTGGACCGGCGGCGCGACGATGCCGAACGCCAAGCGCGCGATGCGGAGGAAAAGGCGCGCGCGGCTGCCGGGCGCCTAGTCGAGGCGACGAAAAAACTCGAGGCCGCTCAGAAGGAGCTCGAGACCGCGCAGGCCGGGGCCAAGAACGCGGAAGGGCAGGCCGCCGAAAATCGCGGCATCCGGGACCGCGCCGCCCAGGAGATCGCGGACCTGCGGGCGGAGGCGGTTCGTTTGCAGGCCGTCCGTCAGGAATTGGGGGAGCGGGAGAAGGCCCTGTCCGCCGCCCGGACGGCGCTCGAAGAGACCGAGCGCCGCCGTGCTGCTGCGGCGGAGTCCGCGGCGCGCGCAGAAGCCCGCCGCCAGGAGGCCGAGAGCGCCGCGCTGACGGCCGAGGCCCGCATCAAGCATCTGGAAGGGAGGGCGGCCAAGTTGGCGGCCTCGATCCAGGCGGCGGGCTCCCAGCCTGCCACAGCGGTTCCCGGCGCGGCTGTGACGCCGGCCCTCGAACTCCAACCGACCTCTCCCGCCCGCTGATCGCGCCGACAAGGAGCTCGTTCCGATGGACCTCATCGATCCCGGCCACACCCCTTATCTGTTCCTGTTCGGCGCCCTCCTGGCGTTCTCGGCGGTCTTGTTCGGCATCGCCGCCCTCTACACCAATGGCATGGTCCTCAAGCGCGTACCGGCCGCCGCCTTCCTCGAAGATGTCACGGCGCGCCTCGCGGCCAAGCGCGAGGAGCTGAAGGCCGTCGAGCTGGCCGAAGAGGAGCGCCGCCGCGAAGCCCGGGAATCTCTGGTCGAACTGGAGCGCGTTCGCGCCGCCCGTCAAGCCGAGGAGGAGCGTCTATCCGTCATCCGTGTGGACATCGAAGCTTCGAAGGACGAAGCCCGCCGGGCCGAGGAGGTCTCCGCCGATCTCGCGGCGAAGCTGGAGAAGCTCGCCGTCGTGGAGCAGGAGCTCCTGGCCAAGGAGGAGCGCCTCGAGGAGCTCGCGCGCCGCGAGGACCGCGTCGCCGATGCGGAGATCCGCATCGACGAGGTCGAGGCGCGGATCGCCGAATTGACCAATGCGAAGACCAAGGCGCAGGAGGAGCTCGACCGGACGACCGGAGATCTCGCGGCGAAGCGGGAGGAGCTGAAGGCCGCGGAACTTGGCGTGGCTGAGGCGACGGCGAAGGCGGAGGAAGCCCAGAAGAGCCTGGAGGCGGCGCGTAGCGAGGCCACGGCCATGGAGGACCGCGTCGCGGAGCTTCAGCGTCAGGCGCAAGTCTTGGGCGAGGAGGCCAAGGCCATCGAGGAGCGGACCCGCGAAGCCGAGGCGCGGATCGTCGAACTCGCCGACGCGAGAACCAAGGCGCAGGAGGAGCTCGACCGGACGACCGGAGATCTCGCGGCCAAGCGGGAGGAGCTGAAGGCCGCGGAACTTGGCGTGGCCGAAGCGACGGCGAAGGCGGAGGACGTCCAGAAGGGCTTGGAGGCGGCGCGTAGCGAGGCCACGGCCATGGAGGACCGCGTCGCGGAGCTTCAGTGTCAGGCGCAAGTCTTGGTCGAGGAGGCCAAGGCCATCGAGGAACGGACCCGCGAAGCCGAGGCGCGGGCTGAAGCCGCAGGGAAAGCGGCCGCCGCTGCCGAGGAGGCGGCCGCGACACAGCGGACGCTCCTCGCCGAGGCAGAGAAGGCGAGCGCCGAGGCCGTTTCGGCGCTCGAAGGCAAGCGGAAGGAGGTGCTCGAAGCGGAGCGGTCCGTCGCCGTCCTCCAGGTGCGGGCTTCCGCCCTGGAGGCGGAGATCCTGCGCTTGCGCGGCGAGCACGCCGGCGGCTCCGCCGCCGACGCGGACGGCAAGGCGCCGCCTCTCGACCTCGAGCGGGTCCCCGAATGCCTCGGCGCGCAGGAAGAGGACGGACGGATTAAGCCGGCGATGGCGAAACGCTTGGCGCGCACCGACGAGCGCGATGCCCTGGAAAGCGTCCGCAAGCACCTCTCCGCCCTCAAGCTCTCGTTCCCGGAGCGGACCCTCAAGGCGTTCCACACCTGCCTCAAAGTGTCGCCGATCAGCCCCATCACCGTCCTCGCCGGCATCTCCGGCACCGGGAAGAGCCAGCTGCCGCGGCGGTACGCGGAAGCGATGGGGCTGCACTTCCTCAAGGTCGCGGTGCAGCCGCGCTGGGACGGGCCGCAGGACATCCTCGGCTTCTACAACTACCTCGAGAAGTCCTACAAGGCGACGGACCTCGCCCGCGCGATGACGCATCTCGACCCGGTCAACTGGCCGGACCGGGCGCGGCCCTTCCAAGGGCACATGATGCTGGTGCTCCTCGACGAGATGAACCTCGCCCGCGTCGAGTACTACTTCTCCGAATTCCTCAGCGGCCTGGAAGGGCGCCCGCTGCCGGGGACCGAGACCGAGGACCGCGTCCGCAAGCTCAGCCTCCAGTTGGACCTCGGACGTATCGGCAAGGGCGTCCGCAGCCTGTACGCCGGCCACAACATCCTCTTCGTCGGCAGCATGAACGAGGACGAATCGACGCTCTCGCTCTCGGACAAGGTGCTCGACCGCTCGAACCTCCTGCGCTTCCCGCGGCCGGAGACGCTCGCCAACGAGCCGCCCTCGGACCACGACGCCGCCTTCGACGCGCACCTCCCGGAGGAGCAGTGGCGCAGCTGGTGCCGACGGTTCGATGCGCTGCCGGATCCGGTGAAGACCAACGCCAAGGATTGGGTGCGCCGTCTGAACGAGGCCATGGACAGCATGGGCCGGCCCTTCGGCCATCGGCTGAACCAGGCCATCCTGTCGTACGTCGCCAACTATCCCGGCTCCGACGACCAGGGCGTCGCCCGCATCGCCTTCGCGGACCAGATCGAGCAGCGCATCCTGCCAAAGCTGCGCGGCGTCGAGCTTGCGGACTCGGCCGCGCCGCTCGAGAAGCTCCACGGCCTGATCGCCAACGACCTCAAGGACGACGAGCTCGCGAAGGCGCTCCGCGACGCCATGGCGGACGATGGCACCGGACGGACGTTCAACTGGCGCGGGGTCCGGAGGACCACCTGATGCCGGCTCTCCCCTTCCTGCTGACCGTGCCGTGGGGGCTCTACGCGGAAACGCCGATCCACGGCGCTACGCCGCGCGTCCCGCTGCGCGCCGGCGCACCGGCGCGCGCGATGGCCGCCCATGGCCTCATGCTCGCCGTCCCCGCCGCCGCGCGCGTGCTCGTCGCCGGCCGCCGCATGCGCATGCAGCAGGAGGGGGCGTCCTTCGACTGGGCGCGCGATCGCTTCGCGCTGTACGGCCTCCCGTCCGGGATTCGGCCCGAGGAGCGGGCCCTCACGCTCTCCATCGGCACGCCAGACGCGGAAACGGCGGCGTCCATCGAACTCGACGGCTATTTGCCGAAGCCGCCGAAGCGTCAGCCCGACGCCCCGGCCGCCGACGGCGATCGCATCCAGGACTTCATCCTCAAGGTGCTGTCGCGCATCCGCGAGGCGGAGACGTCGGAGGGCGAGCGCCCTGCGGGCGGCTCGGCCGCGTGGTCGCGCATCGCCACGGCCTGGACCGCCACCGAAGCAAATGCGCTCGACGCCCCCAAGGAGCTCATCGTCGAACACGCCGAGACCCATCGCCGCGTCCTGATGGAGGTCGCCCAGCACCCGCGCCGGGTGCTCGCCCGCGTGCGCCGCCTCATGCCCCTCGATCGCATCCAGGAGATCGACAAGGGCTGCATCGACTGGCTCATCCGGCAGCCCGGGACGTCGATCGAGGAGAAGGCCGGGCCGCGCCAGGCGGTGCTGGGGATCGCCCGCGAGGAGAACCTGAACACGCTGGAGAACCGCGTCTTGAAGGACCTGCTGCGGCGCTCGGCGATGGAGGCCAACGGCTACTTGCGCGCCAACAAGCGCTACGCGGCCAGCGAGCGCTACCGTCTGGTCGCGTCCTACGGCGGCCTCTGCCGCCGCGCCTGGCGCGAGCTCGAGACGCAGGGCATCGCGGACCCCACCCATCCCGTCATGCCCAACTACGTGCTCCAGCACGACGCCCGCTACCGGTCGATCTGGCAAGCCTACCAGGAGATCCTGGGCGACGAGAAGCGCCAGGACGACACGTGGCGTTGGCAGCGGCGGCTGTGGAGCGACTTCGTTCGGCTTTCCGTTCACATCGCGCTCAGTCGGATCCCGGGATGCCGCCCTGTCGCGCTCAGTCCGTTGCGGATCCGGCGCGAGCAGGGGCGCGGCCGGTGGAGCGACCTGGCCCAGCAGAGCGGACTCTTCCTGCTCCGTCGCCCCGGCCGCGACCTGGCGATCTCCGTCCTCGACGCCACGCTGTCCGACGGCCATCCGGCGCTTCGCCCATGGCAGCACGCGCTGGGCGCCACCATCGTCCTCGCGGTCGAGGACTGCGCGACCGGACGCCAAGCCGCCATCTGCGTCTGGCCGATCCACGGCACAGGGTCTGAGCCGATCGCGCTTTCGGAGTTCATGTCGTCCGCCGACGAGGCTCTGCGCGCTGTCGTCGAGGAGGAGCGACGCTACCGGGATGTCCGAGAGGAGGTCCGCGGCTTGGTGATCCGCTCCACTCTCGACGCGGCCGACCCGGATTGGGGGCAGCGGGGCCTCGTTTACGGCCTCGCGATGGGGCCGTCCGCGGAGATGATCGACGAGACGATGGAAATGGGCGCCATGGTTCTTGAGGACGCCATTATGTCGTTGCGCTGGTAGGAGGCGACGATGGACGGAAGCGTCATCGAAGATCGTTCGCCTCCCTCGGCGCCGGCGGTCGGTGTGGATCTCAACGGTGTTCACGACCGCTGCGTCCTCGTCGGCGCGGTCCGCGAGGCTTTCACCGGCCCGCCTGGGCCGATCGTCGTCCCGCTGGGCGGGGCCCAGGTGCTGACCGGCGACGAGGCGATCTCGTCGTTCCATGGTCGCGGCTGGCCGTCGCCGCCCGAGGCCGCCAGCGCGCACCCACGCTTGCCGGTCCTCGGGATGATCCAACACCTCGGGCGCCACCATGCCGCGGAGACCCAGGCGCCGGACCTCGTCCTCGGCCATCACATCCGTTCCGTCGTCCCGCCGCGCGCGCGCAGCTGCGTCCTGGCGGTGCCGGATCTCCCGGAGTACGACGAGGACGTCCGCAACGCGGTCATCGAGTGCGGCGGGCGCGTCGGTCTCGACGTGAAGCTGCTGTGGCGGCCCGTCGCGGCGATGCTCGGGTGGGGGGAAGACGCGACGCCGGATGAGTTGGCGCGCCTGCACGATGTCGATGCGCTCGTCGTGCAGATCTTGCCGGACGGCATCACGGCCACGGGCTTGCGGTTGGAGATTCTGCCGCTCGACGGTCGTCCGGCGATCGTGCCGGTGCGTCGGCGGGACGACCTCCGCGCCGTCGCCCGCTACGATGGCGCGGACCTCGCGTCCTTGCTCTGGATCGCGGCGACCGCCGATGCGGAGGGCGATCCCGGCATGGCTGGCCAGATCCTCTGGTCGACTGGACGCTATCGGAATCCGCTGGCCGGTCTGGAAGCCGCGGACGGCCTCGTGCGCGGAACCGACGGGCGCTGGCGGGTAATCGACGGCGGCGGGACGCTACCCGAAGCCGCCGCAAGCGGCATTGTGCGCGCGATCCAGGCGTTCTGCGCGGATCACGCGACGGCGCTACAGCGCGCGAGCCTCGTCGTCGTGGAAGGGCCCTTGGCCGCCGCCGTCTTGGGCGAGGGAGCCGGCGCGACCACCCCGCTGGCCGTCCTCGCGGACCTGATCCGCTCCCTTCGGCCGGACGGGGCGGCATTGGTGACCGTCGCCCCGGAGCGCGGGCTCGTGGCCCTCGGATGCGCCGTCTACGCGCGCCGACGCGCTCTCGGGCAGACCGCCTACTTCGACTTCCTGCCCGCCATCGAGATCAACGCTATCCGCGACGGCCGGCACCGGTTCGTCCACCTCGTCGAACCGAGCGCGCGCGTCGAGGGTGGCATGACCTACGAGCGGTCGCTCCTCGACCGCTTCGAGGTCACCGCCGGGACGGAGGAATTGGAGTTCTACCTGCTGAAGCAGGATGAGGCCGGAGCGCGGCACAGCCACGTCCGCCTCCCGAAGTCTCCGGTATCCGACGTCAGGGTGGTCATCCACGTCACGCAGATGCCGGCCCAGGGACATGCCCGCGTCGAAGTGCGCCCCGAGACCGCGGGGGCCCTCGGCGCGGCGCCGGTGCTTCTCGACTGGGGGTGCATGGAGGCGACCGACGACGACCGGGACGCTATTCTGCGCCGTCTGAACGAGAAGGGAAGTTACCCCGCCGTCACCCCTCAGGAGGCGCACATCTGCCTCTGGACCTGGACCCGCGCGAGCGGTTCCTCCTTGAGGACGGATCTCGACGCTTACCTTCGCATCGGCACGCCGGACGTGGCCAACGCCATGGCCTACAAGAGGTTCCTGAGCGGCAGGCTTGAGAAGACCTTCGCGGTGCGGGCGTCCCCAATGTTCGCGACGGGTGGCGCCGATCCAGATCGGCGACCGTACACCTTGTTCTCGTCCGACGGACGAACGCCCGCTGCGATCGAAGACGATCCGGCCTGGACCGGTCGGCTTCGGGCGGCGCTGGCCAAGCTCGACGCGGATTACGCCACCCTGCTCTCGGCGCCCGCCCTCTCGCCGACGCAGCGGAGCATCCTGCGCGCCCTGCGGAAGATCGCAACCTTCACCTTCGGCGCTTGCCCCCCGGCGGTCCGCGGATCGTTCCGGCGGATGTGCGCCAACAACGCCCCCGATGGTCGAGCCGCGATGTACATGGGGCGCGTTCTGCGCGACGAGGCCGATCTCGCCGCCCTGTTCACGTTCGCGTCGGAAAGGGCGTGGCTCAGCATGAACTCCGGTAAGGCGTTAAATTCCGATATCGCGAAGGCCATGGCGGACGTCCTTGCCTTCCACGAGCCCGCCGGGGAAACACTTCAGCCGGAGCAGGCCGACAGGCTGGCGAGGTTCGCGTCGGCGATGTTCGACGAATGCACGCATCATCAACGTCCGCAGAAGTACGCCGGAGCCTTGCGCCTCACCGCCTTCCTGCTGCGCCATCGCATGCGTCGGCACGACTTCCTGTATCCGGACGCGGTGGACAAGGAGACATCGGGTCTCGGCAAAAGGCTCGAGAGCCAGTTGAAGGCGTTCAGGGAGAAGACCGCAAAGAGATCCTACGGGTCTCAACACGATGCCGCGATCGATGAAATCCTTGCTCTACTCAGGCATAGGGGCAAAGGCCTGAGGATTGAAATTGACGATGAGGTGAGTGATGAAGAAACGGAAGACAACAATGAGTGATTTCACTTCCGATCAGAGCACATAGTATCGCCTTATAATCGATCTGATGCGTCCTCTCGGACACAAGGGGCATATCCCGACGCTGCGGAGAGGATCGGCAAGGATAGCAGGCCGAGGCAACACAAATTCCTGCGCGTTCAAAGGTTTGATGGCGGATCAGAGATCGGCAGACACATCGGCAATATTCTGGTCGCTGTCGCGGAAATCAGAAACAGGACCAATGGGTTAGCGGATTGGATGATTGGCAGACGTTGAACGGAGAATCGGGACAGCGCGGCTGGATACTCCGTTCCCGCCGGGATGGCAGCCCCTTCCGTCCAGTTCTGTATGCAGCCGTGTTCGGGACCAGCAACATGCCCAGCCGAAAAGAAGGCTCCCTGCCCCGTTGGTCGAGGCAGGGAGCCGGTATCAGGAGCCGAAGCGCGGTGGGTCCTTATAGCGGGACCCACCGTGACGCTCCGGCGCCCCCCACCTACTGCGTAGCGCCCTTGCTCACGAGATGCACACGGATGACGGGCCTATCGAACCCGCGGAGCAGAAGCAGGCCGGCGTCAAGAGCCGCGTCGAGATCCTCCACAACATCGAAAATGTCCTGTACCGACAGGGAAAGCCGGTAGTTCATCGCCTCCGCTGCCTGGACGATCATGTCCAGCTTCCGACGGTCGGCGGCGCCGCGCTGACCCCAGGCCCAGCGCTGCAGGGTTTCCTGAAGCCAGTCCACGAACTTCATGGTCGCCGCGCTCTGTTCCGCCGGAAGCACACGGATGATCGCGTCGTCCTCGATGCACGCGGCCAGGGCTGCGCCGCTCCGAACTGGGGTGGTCATCATCATCACGGGTCGTCCTGAGTTGCGACCGCCCGGTGTGGCGGCCCGCAGGGCAGCCGCCACGCCGGGTGGACGCAACGCCGACGCGCTCCGACCGCTGCCTGTCACCTCACATACTCGTCACGGATCCGGGGCTTGGACGGCTGGAGAGGCTGCAGGGCGACGCCACGCTGCCGCGCAACCCTTGCGATGACCGAATAGGCGTGCCGGTGTTCGTTCCGGCGCCTCTCCTCGCCCGCCTCGCGGACCGCCAGTTCGGTTGCCCGCGCGGTCTCCAGGAGGTCGTCCTTGGTTATGACCTTGAGCCGCGCCTCCAAGGCCTTGACGGCCTCGGTCGCGGCGCTGGTCAACCGGACGGCGCCCGCCACCACGCCGGACGGCCGCGGCTTCTCGCCGGTCATGACCTCCAGTGACTCCTGGGTTGCCGCGGGTGGCTTCACGCCGCCCATGATGGGAGCCGCTTCCGCGTCGGGCTTCACCTTGTCGGTGCGGCCAGTCCGTTGGCCTTCCTCCTGCCGCGGGCTCCTGTTCGGGGCCTCACCGCGTGCTGGAGCATCATCGCGCCGGCTGGCGAGCGCAGAGGAAAGATCGCCCGGCTCCTTGCCATGACTGATGGCATCCATCAGCCGACGCAACGCCGCCTTCACCGGTTCGACCAGCCCGGTCTGCCGGGCAAGGAGCATCACCAATCGCCGGCCGTGGCGGACCAGAGCCTCATAGGCGCGTTTCCATCCCTGCGCCTCCAGTTCCGCCCGCTCCCGGCTGGCGCGCTCCCGCGCAAGCTCCGCATCCCGACCTTCGATCGCCGTCGTGAGGATTGCCAGAGCCGCCGGGACCCGCTCGGCAGCGGCGCCGCGGAGATGCACACCAAGCGCCCGCACCGGCGCGTCCAACAGGGTGGCCACCTCATCCAGTGCCCGGTCACGGTTCGCCTGCGCAATCGCCCGCAGCCGGGCGCCGGGTTCACTGGGCAGGAGTTCCGGCGTCAGACCCGCTGACCGCGCCGCCTCCTCCACGGCGTCGGACTGTCGGCTGGCCGCCTGCAACCGCTTGCGCAATTCAGACGCCAGCTGCTCGTCGGCAGCGTCGGTGTCGATCGTCCGGCGCACGAGGCGGAGTGCCTCTTCGGCACGGTGACGCGCTTGCCGGTCTTCGTCGGCCTGCCGGGTAGCCGCCGCTCCGGTGATGGTCACAGACTCGGCGCTGCGCTTCGCCTCGTTCAGTTGCTGCCGCAGTGCAGTCCCTTCCGCGCGCAGGGCACCACAGTCCGCATCCGTTGCCCTACGCTTCTCCTGCTCCAGCGCCAGGGCGGCCTTCGTACGTGCCAAGTCCACGGTGAGTTCCTCGGCGCGCGTCTCCGCCGACACGCGCGCCTGCTGCTCGCGCATCAGCACGCCGCGCGATCTCTCGTACGCGGTCGCCATGGCGCCGCGGGCGACGGTGACGATGCCGTCGGCCAGAGACGCCGCGACATCCGGCTGCGCCTGCCCGGTCGCCGCCGCGATGGTCGCGACGCTCCGCGTGGCAGCCTCCAGTTCCTCCCGCAGCCGCGCCGCCTCCGCCGGCGGTTCCGGCGCCGTCGACATCCTGTCACTTGCCCCAGGAACGGCGATCCCGACGGTCCCCGGTTCGGGCGCGCGTGCTTTCCGTTCAGCGTCGCGGGCCTCCAGGTAGTCGAGCACCATCGCGTGTATTCCGCTCCACAAGGCGCGGTCATGCCACTCAACGACCACACCGGGAGGAGCTTCGACCCTCACCATCCCACCCGTTTCGCGGCTGAAGCGAACCCCTTGCGCTTCCAGTTCCTCGATCCGGACAACGGCCCGAGCCAGACGCACCGACTTTTCGTCGGGCGCTGCACGTCTGGACTTTTCGAGTTCCGCCACGATGGCGTTGAATTCATGAGGCATGACGTCCACTCCTCCAAAATCCAGAGCGCGCCCCTCGACGACCGGGTGATAAGCCGGACCGAGCGGCACCTGGGAAAGCGGTTCAGGGATTGGCCCGGCGGCGCCGAGGTCCTGCTGTTGACGGTGGCGATGCCACTTCGACCGCTGATTTACGCGATGAGGCGCCCCGGCCTCGGCCAGGGCCTCGTTGCACAGGCGCTCCCACCGCTTGCGGCTTCCGATGAGGAAGGCCTTCCGCGACAGGTCGCGATCCTTCGCGCCCAGGGCGCCGTCGACGAGCGGGCGCGTCGTCGCCAGGACGTGCGCGTGCGGCTGGTAGACGACGAGGCGCCCGTCGGGCAGTTCCAGGGCGTGGGGGCCGTCCACTGGTGGAGTGCTGGGGACACGGGCCACCGGGATTACCGGCCACGCGAGATGGACCGTGTTCGCCAGCTTCTCGGCGGCGGCCGGCACCTTGGGATCCAGGGGGCGCCCGTACAGGTGTATCGCAACATCGGCAACCAGCTTGCGTGATCCGAGGTGCTCATCAACGAAGCGCTCCACCGACCGGATCGACCTCGCGATGGGGACCTCCCGGCTGAGCGACAGCGTGTATTGCAGCGCCAGCGTCGCGTCACGGCGCCGTTCGCTGAGTTCCACCCGGGTCCACAAGGTCTGCCGATCGGCGCACCAAGCAGGCGCGTCCGCGGGCGCGCGGATGTCGGTGTGATGGACACCGGCCTTGGCCGTGAAATCCGCAACCGCCGACACAGGGTCCTGCCCCTTCGCCGCCCATGCCTCCCGCAGGTCGGCGCCGATGGTCAGACCGACCCCAGCCTGGTAAGCGGCCGCTGCGATGACGGTGCGGAACCGGCCACCGGATTGATAAGCCGCCGACGCTCCGGCCTTCGCGCCGGCGGCGCGGGAGAGCATGCCCTGTTCAATGCGAAAGTATCCCAAGTCCGCCACGGCATCGGCACCTCCACGCCGTCGTCGATCCGGTAACCGGCCCTGGCCGGCCCCGGAGGCGTTGCGGCCTGCCGCAACGCCTAACTGCACACTTCGTCGCTCGAGGCTGCCCGTGGCGAGGGCCGGAGGTCCGACGCCCGGGCAGCCTGGTTCGGAAGGAAGCGTATGGAGGGTTCCGCCCCGCCGCATCGGGGGCCCGGCAATTTTCTGCACCGCCTGGGTGAAATGGTGGACCGGAGCGACGCAGGCGGAGGGGTGGGATCGACGTGGATGGCGACGGTAACGCCGGTATCAGGTGCCGCTACCCGGTAGCGCTACCGCGGTATCATCTCACCATCGGCCGGCTTGGACCGGAACCGTCAAGATTCTGTCACCGCAGCCCTTTCCTGGCATCGCAACTCATCCAGATACTCAGCCGGCCGATGGCACGGCCGCCGAAACCGTAGTCCTCGCAGAGGTTCTGGATGTCCTGCTCCCAGCCCCCCCATCCCCTGATCACGCACGAGTCCGTCTCGGAAGCCGTCAACAAGATCGCGTCGAAGGACAGCGCCTATCCGTCATACCGCCGCATCCGCGCCGAGATTGGCGGGGGTTCCCTGCGCGACGTATCGCGCTTCATCCATGACATCAGGAAGACTGCCCCTCACCTCTTCGTTATTCAGAAGGGCGCGGTCAGCACGTCGCGCGATGCGTTCGCGGGAGGGCCGGTTGACGTCCAGTCCTGCGCCGCGGCCGAGCAGATGCGGCGTGCCATCGACGGCGCCTTGACGGCCTTCATCGCGTCGATGGACGCCCTGCGGCAGGAGGAGAGGCGCCTCGCCGCGGAACAGCACACCACCGCGCTGGCAGCCCTGCAGAGCGAAAGCGCGGCTTGCCGGAGCGAACTGCACGCCCTGACGGCCGAGATCGCTGAACAGGAGCAGGGCTACGAGGATCTGGCGCAGGAGCATGACCGGATCACGGAAGACCGCAACCAGCTGGCGGTGAAGGTCGCCCAGCAGGGCGCGGCGCTGACCCGGATGTCCGCGGAAATGGAGGATCGGCAGCGGCAGGCGGCGGACGCTCAGGCCGCTGTGGAGACCGTGAACCGCCTTCTGTCGGAAGAAAAGACTGCCCAACTGCGCTCCTTGCTGCAGCTCGACCAGCTGCGTTCGGAACTGACCGCCAAGCATCAGGTGGAGCAGGCGCTGGACGAAACGCGCCGCGAAAACGCCCGCCTGCGGGGGCGGCTGGAGGTTCTGGAACCGTTGGCGGCGACGCTCGCGGCATCCGCTCATCGTGAAGCCGGTGGCAAGGTGAAGCCCGGCAAGCAGGGCTCATTGGGGCTGCCGGCCACGGCCGCACCGCCCGATTCCTGATCCCACCTATGACCGGGTTGGCGTCGACGACGCCGATCTGCCGCTGTGTTTCCGCTCCCGCCGCCATCGGACCATATCGTCATGGCCGCTCCCACCATGGACTTTCCACCCGTGCCCCACACCACCGACTCCACCGCCGCGACGACGGCGCCCGCTGTCCAGCCGCCCCAGCAGGAGCAGCGGACCGTTCCGCTTGAGAAGCTGCTCGGACTGGCCCGCATTCTGGCGCGCCATGAGATGCGCCGGCGGCCGTCCCAGGCCGGCTTCATGACGTTTGCTGCCAGCCTTGCCGTGGTCCATTTCGCCGCCCTGATCGCGTTCTCCCTGAAGGCCCTGCGATGACCGTCCTCCACCACCCCCGCCGTCGGGCCGTCATCTACGCCCGCTACTCGACCGACAAGCAGCGCCAGGAATCGATCGCCGACCAGATCGAGCTGTGCCGGCGTTACGCCGTCGAGCAGGGCTGGGAGGTTGTCGATACCTACACGGACGCCGCGATCAGCGGCGCCTCCCGGCACCGCCCGGGCTTTCTGAAGCTGGTGGATGACGCCGGGCGCCGCCGCTTCGATGTCGTGGTGTCCGAAGCCGTCGACCGTCTGGGTCGACGATTGGCGGACACCTCCGATCTCTATGACCGCCTTAGCTTCTACAATGTGAAGCTGTACACGCCGGACTTCGGCGAGATCAGCACGATCCACGTCGCCATCATGGGCATGATGGCACAGATGCAGCTCAGGGAGATCGGTCAGAAGACCCGACGCAGCCATCTTGGCTTGGCCAGGGAGGGACGTATTCCCGGCGGCAAAGCCTATGGATACGACGTCGTCGATGGCGACAAGGCAGGTGGCGGGTATCGCCGCATCAATGCGGACGAAGCCGCCGTTGTCCACCGCATCTTCACGCTGTACGCCGACGGCATGAGTCCCCGCGCCATTGCGCGCCTGTTGAACGATGAGAAGGTTCCAGGTCCCAGGGGGAGGAAATGGGTCGATACCACGATTCGCGGACAGGTCGCGCGCGGAACCGGTATCCTCAACAACGCCAACTATGCCGGCGTTCTGGAATGGGGACGTTGCGAGTTCGTCAAGGATCCGGGCACCGGCAAGCGCGTCGCCCGCATCAACCCTCAGGAAATGCGGGAGATTGTCGAAGTCCCCGAGCTGCGCATCATCGACGACGTTCTGTGGAACCGCGTCAAGGTGCGACAGGAGGCGGTTGCCACCGAGATCGGTCGGGATGAGCAGGGCAACGCTCTGAACCGCGTGCATCGGCGGCGCTTCCTTTTGTCCGGCGTGCTGGTGTGCGGCGTCTGTGGCGGCCGCTACACCATCATGGGCAAGGACCGCTACGGTTGCGCCGGGCACCGGAATTCCGGCACCTGCCCGAACGACCGCACCATCAGCCGGCAAGCGATCGAGGGCCGTGTTCTTGCCGGGCTGAAGGAGCGCCTGCTCGGCGCCGACGTGGTCGCCGCCTTTATTGAGGAAATGATCGTGGCGCAACGGCGTGATCAGGCCGAGGCCAGGAACCGGCGCGGCGACCAGGAGCGCGCCCTCGCCGGCATCGACCGGAAGATCGCGTCGATCCTGAAGGCGGTGGAGAACGGGATGTACAGCCCGTCCCTGAAGGAGCGGCTGTCCGCCCTGGAGGCCGAGCGTGCCGCGCTCGCCGCCGAGATCGACGCCCTGGGCACCGAGGCGCCGGAGATGCTGCTGCCGGCCAACCTGCCGGAGTTGTACCGGCGGAAGATCGCGGAGCTCGAGTCCGTGCTCGGTGACGGCGACGAGGGGATGGCCGCGATGGAGATGATCCGGTCCATGGTCGACCGCGTCGTGCTGTCCCCCTGCCCCTCGGGCGCCGGGCTGGAGGCGCAGCTTCATGGCGACCTGCTGGCGATCCTGGAGGCGTGCGCCGAGGCGGACCCGAAACGCCGACAGCCCGCCTCGTTGGAGGCGGGCTGTCAACTGTCGGTGGTTGCGGGGGCAGGATTTG
>CBIHQY010000065.1:0-23771 GCA_966212305.1 uncultured Azospirillum sp. | reverse complement strand
CCGAACTGGCGGACGAGGCCAAGGCGGCCGGCTGTCTGGTGCTGAACAAGCCGGTAAAGCCGGCGCAACTGCGCGCGGTGATGTCAGGGCTGGTGGGGTAGGGCGGGACGTGATGATTTACCGGTAACGCCTTACCGGTTCGGCTGTTGTCGGTTTTTATGACCGACCCGGCTGCGTTGCGCGACAAGGCGCTCGAAATCCACCGGCTGCTGTGCACCGTCTACGGCTGCCCGGTCGCCTATTTCCACAGCCTCGACCCGCTGAGCGAGCTGGTGTCGTCGCTGCTGTCGCATCGCACCCGGAATGCGGCATCGGGCGCCGCCTTCAAGGCGCTGCGGCGGCGCTGGCCCGACTGGGAGGCGGTGCGCGACGCTCCGGTCGCCGAGGTGGAGGCGACCATCGCCGGCGTCACCTGGCCGGAGCAGAAGGCGCCGCGCATCCAGGCCATCCTGCGCCGCATCACCGAACGGGTCGGCAGCCTGTCGCTCGACCTGCTGTCCGGCATGCCGGTGCCCGACGCCCGCGCATGGCTGGAGGAACTGCCGGGAGTGGGTCCGAAGACCAGCGCGGCGGTGCTCAGCTTCTCCACCCTGCGGCAGGCGGCCTTGCCGGTGGACAGCCATCACCACCGCGTCGCCGTCCGCACCGGCCTGATCCCCGCCAACGTCGCCGTCGGTCCGTCGCATGCGGTGCTGTCGGCGCAATTGCCGGAGGATTGGGACGCCCAGCAGGTCTACGACAACCACGAGGTCATGATGCTGCACGGCCAGCGCTGCTGCTACTATCAGGCGCCGGCCTGTGACCGTTGCGTGCTGCTGCGCCTGTGCCCGACCGGACAGGCCCTGCGTCCGCCGGAGGAGGAGCGGGAGAGGGCTTGAGGGTGGACGACCGGGCGGTGTTGCACATAGCTCCCTCTCCCGCCCCGGGAGAGGGCGTTTATTGGCATGTACGGATCCCCCCATCTTTGTTCCAAGCTATCGGCACCGTTTGATACGCGTATGATGGTTTGCCTCCGAGAAGGCACTCAAGGAATCGCTGCGATGGATCATGATGAACTGCTCGCAAAGCTTCGAATGCTGCCCAAGGACAAACGGGACGAGGTGATGGACTTCGTAGACTTTTTGGTCGCTCGCTATGGCCGCTGCAATGAAAGCTCTCCGGGCCACGCCTCTGCCGAAGCTTGCATCAGCCAAACATTCCGGGACGTGCACGACGATCCCGTTGCTTACAGCCTTCAGGACCTGAAGGAGCGTTGGCGCTGACGACGACCGGCCACACGGCTCCCAATCCTCACGTTTTGTGCATTGCAACACGCAGCCATTCCCAGAATGCAGGGCCGTTCGCTGCCTGCTGAGCGCATATAAGATTGTGAGAACGGCGAAGACGCCGCTCTGATTTTCATAAGACGAGGCCTGAGGTGATACACAAGATTCTGGACGCGATCGATGCCATTGTCGCGGAAAAACGCCAGAACGGTCAGCTTGAGGACTGGCTCAAGAGCGGTGCCGCCAAGCGTTTCTGCGAGAAGATTTCGTCCGAGCGCAAGCACTATTATCCAGCATTGCTTCTCTACTTGGAGCGCAATGGCGGCCAGCATGTCTGACCGGTACAGGTAACGGGAACGGGCCGCGGGATTCCGCGGCCCGCCCGTTTTTGAGGGGCCCTATTCGGCCGCCAGCGGCTTCGGCATCATGCTGCCGGTCTGCTGGAAGCGGGTGTGCCAGGCGAAGGCCTCCTCCAGCAGATGCGGGGTGTGGCCGCCGCGCGTGAGCGCCCGGCGCTGATAGTCGGCCGCCAGCTCGCGGTAGCTGGGGTGGACGCAGTTGCGGATGATGGTTTCCGCGCGCTCGCGCGGCGCCAGACCGCGCAGGTCGGCCAACCCGATTTCCGTCACCAGAACGTCGACGTCATGCTCGTTGTGGTCGACATGGCTGACCATCGGCACGACGCTGGAGATGGCGCCGCCCTTGGCCAGCGACTTGGTGACGAAGATGGCGAGGTGGCTGTTGCGCGCGAAGTCGCCGGAGCCGCCGATGCCGTTCATCATCTGCGTGCCGTTGACATGGGTAGAGTTGACGTTGCCGTAGATGTCGCACTCCAGCGCCGTGTTGATGCCGATCACGCCCAGGCGGCGGATCACCTCCGGATGGTTGGAGATCTCCTGCGGGCGCAGCAGCAGCCGTCCCTTGTAGGAGCCGATCTTCGGCAGCACCTCGGCATATTTCCCGGCGCTGAGCGTGATCGATGAGCCCGACGCGAAGTTCAGCTTGCCGGCGTCGAACAGCTCGAAGGTGCTGTCCTGCAGGACCTCGCTGTACATGGTCAGGTCGTGGAACGGGCCGTCGATCAGCCCGTGCAGCACCGCGTTGGCGATGGTGCCGATGCCGGCCTGCAGCGGCGCCAGCGAGCGGCCCATCCGGCCCTGGCGAACTTCGCGGCCCAGGAACTCGATCAGGTGGCCGGCGATGGCGTTGGTCTCGTCATCGGGCGGCAGGATGCTGGCGGAGCTGTCCTGCTTGCGCGTCACCACGATGGCGGCGATCTTCGACGGGTCGATCGGGATGTAGGGCAGGCCAGCGCGGCTTTCCGCCGTCACCACCGGGATCGGCTCGCGGAAGGGGCGGCGGGTCGGGATGTAGACGTCGTGCATCCCCTCCAGATCCAGCGGCTGGGTCAGGTTCAGCTCGATGATAATCTTTTCGGCCAGGATGGCGAAGGTCGCCGAATTGCCGATGGAGGTGGTCGGCACGATGCCGCCATTCTCGGTGATGGCGCAGGCCTCGATCACCGCGACGTCGACCGGACCCATCTGGCGGGACCGCAGCAGTTCCACCGTTTCCGATAGATGCTGATCGACGAACATCACCTCGCCGCGGTTGATCGCCTTGCGCAGAACCGGGTCGGCCTGGAAGGGCAGGCGGCGCGACAGCACCCCCGCCTCCGTCAGTATGCGGTCCACGTCGTTGCCCAGCGAGGCGCCGGTCATCAGCGTGATCTTCAGCTTTTCCGACGCGGCGCGCTCGGCCAGCGCCAGCGGCACCGCCTTGGCGTCACCGGCGCGGGTGAAGCCGCTCATGCCCACGGTCATGCCGTCCTTGATGAGGAAGGCGGCCTCTTCCGCCGGAACCACCTTGCCCCACAGGGATTTCAGGCGGATGCGATCTCGGTACATCGGGCGTTCCTTTTATAAGTGCTTTTTGGCGAATGGCGAACGATCCGTGCCTTGGCGGTCGTATTTCTTATTTGAAAATACTCATAAGGAGGCGCTGTCCGGCACCGCAATTGTTCGTCCGGAATATCAGGCAGCGCTCAAGTGAATGGGTGGGCGAATATCGGCTGATCGGTGCGCGATGCGGACATTGACTTGGAAACGTGTCGGGGTGATTTGCTGAAACTCAGTTTCGCCTTCTGGTATTTGTGGCGTGCGGCCGGTCCCACGCCTGTGCGCAGCTGTGTCTGTACGCGCCGGGGATGAGGGGGTAGCATCGGCCATCGATCCAACCGCAGGAGCCCGCCGGCGTGGCGTCCCCGCATCGGCCGACCGTCAGCACCCGCAGTTACGACGGGCATGAACGGCGGCACGCCCATGACCATCACCAGATCGTGCTGCCGGTCGCCGGAACTCTCGACATGGAGGTCGGCGGGGCCTGCGGCCGGGTGGGCGACGGGCGCGGGGTGCTGGTGGCCGATGGCGTGCCGCACAGCTTCCGCAGCGGCGGAACCAACCGCTTCGTCGTGCTGGATGTGCCGGCCGCCGGGCTGGTGCCGGAGGCGGCAGTGCGCGCTTGCAACGCCTTCTTCACCATCGACGGCGCGCTGGACGGGCTGGTGCGCTACTTGGCGGCGGAGGCGGCCGACCGGCCGCTCGACCCTGTGCTGGCCCATCATTCGGCGGGGCTGCTGCTGCGCGCCCTGGAGGCCCGTCAGCCGCCGGCACCGCTGTCGGACGACCCCATCGACCGCGCGCTCGCCCTGATGGCGGAGCGCTGTGCCGAACCGCTGACGGTGGCGGAGTTGGCCGAGGCGGCCGGTCTGGCGCCCAGCCGGTTCCATGAACGCTTCCGCGCCCGCACCGGCAGCACCCCGGCCGCCATGCTGGCGGAGCTGCGGCTGGACCGGGCGGAGGCGCTGTTGCGCGACGGCCGCCTTCCGCTGGCCGAGGTGGCGTTGGCGGTGGGCTTCTCCGACCAGAGCGCCCTGACCCGCAGCCTGCGCCGCCGCCGCGGCACCACGCCGGGGGCGGTGCGGAGGTCTAGATAGAGCGGGCGGCCTCGACGATCACCGCCGCCACCGCGTCCGGGCGCGACAGGTGGGGAGCGTGGCCGCTTTCGACCTCAACCGTCCGGGCGCCGATGCGCGACGCGGTGGCGCGCAGGAAGTCGGGCGGCAGCATGCGGTCGTTGGTGGCGACGACATACCAGGCGGGCTTGGTCTTCCAGGCGGCGGCGCTCACCTTCGTCGCGAAGCAGGCCGCCGCCACCGGCCCCTGGGTCGCGGCCAGCAGGGCGGCATCCTCCGCCGGCAAATCCTGGGCGAAGTTGCGGGCCATGCCCTCCGGCTTCAGGGTCAGGAAACGGTCCTTGTCCACCGAGACGCCGGTCAGGCCGGCCGATGGCGGGAAGGGCTTCAGCGTGTCGTTCGGCGACTGCCCGGCGTCGGGGGCGAAGGCGGCGACGTAGACCAGCGACTTCACCCGCTCCTGGTCGCCGATCTGGGTGATGACGGCCCCGCTCCAGGAATGGCCGACCAGCACCACCGGCCCCTTGGTCCGGTCGATGGCGCGCTGGACATGGGCGACGTCGTCGTCGAGCGAGACCAGCGGGTTCTGCACCGCGACCGCCGCAAACCCTTCCGCCTGCAGGCGGGGGATCACCCGGCCCCAGGAGGAGCCGTCGGCGAACGCCCCATGGACGAGGATGATGGTGGGGGTGGAAGTCTCGGTGGAACTCATGGACGCGGCTCCCGCTGGCGGTCGGATCGGCCAGTCAGAGCATGGCGGCGGTGCCGCCGTCCAGCCGGGGCAGGGAAGTTTTTCTCAGGGTGGAAAAGGGATTGGCGGTTATTCCGCCGGCTGCTGGTTCGTCCGCCGGCCGAAAGTGGCGACGCGGTAGACGTACCAGAGGGCGATCCCGGCGGCGACGATGTTGGAGATCGGGTTCAGCCAGCCGGCAACCTGCTGATAGCGGTCCTCCAGCAGATAGCCGGCGCTGGCGAGAAAGGTCGTCCAGATCGCCGTGCCGACGGTGGTGTAGAGCAGGAAGGACCCCAGCGGCATCTCGGACACCCCGGCCGGGATGGAGATCAGCGTGCGCACCGCCGGGATCATCCGGCCGATCAGCACCGAGCGGCCGCCATGCTCGCGGAAACGGGTGGCGGCTTGGTCCACCTCCTCCGGCGCGATGGTCAGCCAGCGGCCATGGCGCCCGGCCCACTGCTTCAGACGGCGGCAGCCGACCCAGCGGCCGATCAGATACCAGAACAGCGCTCCCAGCAAGGCGCCGGCCGTGCCCGAGACGATGACCATCACCAGCCCCAGGTCGCCGCGCGCGGCGGTGAAGCCGGCCAGCGGCAGGATCAGCTCCGACGGGATGGGGGGAAACAGGTTCTCCGCGAACATCAGCAGAGCGACGCCGACATAGCCGGTGTGCTCCACCATACCGACGATCCAATCGAACACGTCCGTTCTCCCACGCTTGGCGCCCACTCCCACCGTCGGACCAACACCGGGAAGGGTGGATTGGTTGCATGGAGGGGCTCGCACCGGCCGCCGGCTCTGCTTATGTTTGCAGGTGTAACGATTGAATGGGCGGAGGAGGGGAAGGCGCAGATGGCGGCGATCAAGCTCGACCGGCATGAGAAGGGCATCCTGGCCGCCCTGCAGGAGAATGCCCGCCTGACCATGCAGGAGCTGGGCGACACCGTCGGCCTGTCGGCCTCGCCCTGCTGGCGCCGGGTTCGGTCGATGGAGGACATCGGCGTCATCCGCCGCTACACGGTGCAGCTCGATCCGCGCAAGCTGGGGCTGGGCGAATGCGTCTTCGCCCATGTCACGCTGGAACGCCACAAGGAGAACGCGGTCGAACAGTTCGAGACCGCCATCGCCGACATGCCGGAGGTGCTGGAATGCTTCGCCGTCACCGGCGACGCCGATTACCTGCTGCGCATCGTTGTGCCGACGACGGAGGATTACGGCCGCTTCCTCAGCGAACGCATCTTCTCCATCCCCGCGGTGTCGCATGTCAAATCGAGCGTCACCCTGAAGGAGGTCAAGTTCGAGACCCGTCTGCCGCTCGACCATCTGGAGTGAGCGGGGCGTCGGACCCTGTCAGCTGCAACTCCGCCGCCAAGGCCGGCGCCAGATCGCCGCCGCCGGCCATCGTCACCCGCTCCAGCCCCAGCCAGCCGGCCAGCCGGCGCAGTTCCGCCGCCAGGGGCGCGGCGACGGTGCCGTGGCTGGTGTGGGATTCGGTGTGGGCGGCCTGGACCAGCAGGGTGGACGCCTTGCGGTCGGACTTCAGGTCGACGCGGGCGGCGATGCGCGCGTCCATCAGGAAGGGCAGGACGTAATAGCCATGCTCCCGCTTGTGGGCGGGGGTGTAGATCTCCAGCCGGATGCGGGCGCCGAACAGGCGCTCGGTGCGCTGCCGCTCCCAGATCAGCGAATCGAAGGGGGAGAGCAGGGCGCGGGCCGGGGCCTTGCGGGGAATGCGCAGGTCGGGGGTGACGTAGGCGGTGCGCTCCCAGCCCTCCACCGTCACCGGGATCAGGTCGCCGGCCTCCACCAGTTCGGCGATGCGCAGGCGGGCGTCGGCGACCTCCAGCCGGTGATAATCCCGCAGGTCGCGCTCGGTCGCCACGCCATGGGCGCGGGCGGCGATGCGCAGAAGGGCGCGCTGGGCCTCGGCCTCGTCCGGGGTGGGGGTGTCGAGGACGGCGGCGGGCAGCACCCGGTCGGGCAGGTCATAGAGCCGCTCGAAGCCGCGGCGGCCGGCGGTGGTGACCAGACCGGCCCAGAACAGGAACTCCACGGCCCGCTTGCCGTCGCTCCACCCCCACCAGCCGCCGGCCCCGCGCCCGGCCTCGGACAGTTCCGACGCGCCCAGCGGGCCGCGGGCCGCCACCTCGGCCAGGACGGAGTCGATGTAGGGGCGGCGTTCGGCGGCGAAGCGCGCCAGTTCGCCATAGACGCCCTCGCCACGCTCGGCCCGCGCCATGCGCCAACGGAACAGCGGCTGCTGCTCCACCGGGATCAGCGACGCCTCGTGGCCCCAATATTCGAACAGCGCCCGCCGCTTGCCGCCATAGGCCAGCCGATCGAGCAGCGCCGCCTCGTACGGCCCCAGCCGCGAGAACAGCGGCAGGTAATGCGAGCGCACCAGCACATTGACGGAATCGATCTGCACCAGCCCCAGCCGCCCGATCAGTCGCCGGGCATGGCGGGCCTCGACAGGATCGGCGTCGGGGGGCGTGTTGGGGAAGCCATTGGGGAAGCCTTGCGCCGCGATGGCGACGCGGCGGGCCTCGCGCAGGGACAGGCTGTCGGGACGGGGCATGGACCTGAAAGGAAAGGAAGCGGGGGAGCAGCTTGCGAATGCGTTTGATTTTCGTCAAGGCGGCGTGGGGGCGGGGGGAGCAGGCTGACGGTCAATCCTGCACTGCAGCACCCGTTTTTGCGGAGTCCCCCTTCATGTCCTCCCCCAGTCTTGCCGGCCGCGACGACGGCCCCGCCATCCCGATCCTGTTCCAATATGGTTTCCGCTTCTTCTTCCTGTTCAGCGGTGTGGCCGCCGTCGGGCTGCTCGGCGCCTGGCTGGGCGTGCTGGTGACCGGGCAGTGGCCGGAGCATGCGGTCGGCGCCAGCGCCTGGCATGCCCATGAGATGCTGTTCGGCACGGTGGTGGCCGCCGTCGCCGGCTTCCTGCTGACCGCTGTGCCGAGCTGGACCGGAACCAAGGCGGTGTCCGGCGCGCCGCTGATGGCGCTCGCCGCGCTGTGGATCGCCGGCCGCGTCGCCGTCTTCCCCTGGACCGGCATGCCGGAGCCGGTGGCGGCGGTGATCGACCTCGCTTTCCTACCGGGGCTGGGGCTGGCGCTCGGCCGGCCGCTGGTGGCGGCGGGCAAGTGGCGGAACAGCGCCTTCCTGATCCTGATCGGACTGCTGACCACCGCCAACCTGCTGATCCATCTGGACTGGCTGGAGATGCTGGACGGCGGGACGGATGCCGGCTTCGCCCTGGGCCTCGGCGTCGTGCTGATGATGGTGACGGTGATCGGCGGGCGCATCCTGCCGGCCTTCACCCGCAACGGGCTGGGCAAGGCGGGGCTGGGCGTGCGGTCCTGGCCGATGGTGGAGCGGCCGGTTCTGGTACTGACGCTGGCGCTGATCCCGGCGGCGATGGTGGCGCCGGACTCCGTGGTCACCGGGCTGATCGCGCTTGCCGCCGCGGTGGCCCACACGGTGCGGTTGGCCGGCTGGCAGGGCTGGAAGGCCTGGCGCTCGCCGATCCTGTGGATCCTGCATGTCGGTTATCTGTGGGTGCCGGTGGCGCTGGGCTTGCGCGGTCTGCATGCCCTGGCCGGGCTGCCGGCGGCGGCGGGAACCCATGCGATGACGATCGGCGCCTTCGCCACCCTGATCCTGGCGGTGATGAGCCGCGCTTCGCTCGGCCATACCGGGCGGCCGCTGGCGGTGTCGCGGGGGACGGTCGCCGCCTATGTGCTGCTGACGGTCGCGGCGGTCGCCCGCACCGCCTCGCCGCTTCTGCCGGTCGAGTGGGTCTGGGCGGCGCTGCAATGGTCGGGCTATGCCTGGGTCGCGGCCTTCACCCTGTACCTCGTCGCCTATGCCCCGGTCCTGCTGTCGCCGCGGGTCGACGGGCGGCCGGGCTGATCGGGCCGAGGGTGATTGGCTGTTACGCGGTGCCGCGGAAGTAGCGGTCGATGGCGTCGGTCATCTCGACCTCGCGAAAGGGCTTGGTCAGGACCGGCCGGTCCTGGTGGCTCTGCGGCAGGCCGGCGGCGCCATGGCCGGTGGTGAAGACGAAGGGGATGCCGCGGGCGCTCAGCGCGTCGGCGACGCTGTCGACGCGCTCCCCGCGCAGGGTGACGTCCAGCAGAGCGGCGTCGATGCCGCCCTTGGCGATCAGCTCCAGCGCCTCCGCCACCGTGCCGGCGGGGCCGACGACGCCGACATTCTGGACTTCCAGCGAATCCTCAATGGCCATGGCCACCAGCGGCTCGTCCTCGACGAGCAGGATGCGCAAGGGCTTCGATCGGTCGGCTTCCATGGACAGGCGGCTCGCTGCTGGTCTGGGCGATGGCTTTGGGCGAAGGTCGGCCGTCAGATGGGGATCGTGATCCCATACGGCAACTGACGTGAGCTTTTCCGTTCAACCGTCCGTTTGTCCACCCCAACCTTGGTCATCGCCCATTGGGCCATCCACGAGCTACAGCTGGACTATCACCCTAGATCATCGAGTGCCTGTTGGAGGGACGGATAGAGCGCCTCCACCAGCGATCCGTCCGGCCGCACCGGCGACGGCAGGGTGTCGGCCCCTTCCAGCGCCCGGAACAGCGGCAGGCCGCCGACCTCGACGAAGCCGCCGCGCTCGCCATACTGGCCGACGATCCAGTCCTTGAGCGCCGGGTCGCCGTCCAGCGCGTTGTTGTGCGAAATCAGCGCATGGGTGCCGTCGTCCGACCGGCGGTACCACGCCCGGCAGCCGTCGCCGAGATCCATCGGCGTGAAGCCGGCCTCGGTCATGGCCGTCCGCACCGCCGGGCTCACCCGGTCGGCCCTTACCCGTTCGGCCTGCACGCCGGTCCATTGGTCGAGATCGTCCGCAAGCTCGGTCATTTCGCCTCTCTGGTCATGGTCCTGAGGGGACAACGCATCAGGAGGACTTTTGTGCCGGGCGGACCTGTCCGAATGTGGAGGGAGCGGCTGCCTGTTGGTGGCTGTCCGGCCGCCGCCTATCCGTTCAGACGTTTAGCGGCTTGCGGGTGCGGAGTGCGGCAAGGGAGCGGTCCAGCAGGTCGCGCAACCGTTCCTCCTGGTCCAGAACCACGGAGGCGGGGGCATGTTCCAGCTCCTTCGCCAGACGGCCGAGGGCGGCGGCGCCGAGATTCAGCGACGTGCCCTTCAACGTGTGGGCGGTGCGGTTGTGCGGTTCCCCGGCACGGGCTTGGGCGACCATGCCGTCGATGGTCTTCTGCCCGTTGTCGGTGAAGCCGGCGACGGAGGCCGTCCAGTCGTCGGCCGTCAGCACCTCCAGCAGCAGGGACACCTGCTCCTCGTCCAGAAGGTCGGCGTCCGGAATGGCAGGCTGGTCGGTCATGGCGGGCTCCGAAGCGGCGGGTGCGGGGGCGGCGGACACAGCCGCGCCGTTGCCCAGCACCGATGCCATTTCGGCAAAGAGCAGGCCAGGGCGCAAGGGCTTGGTGACGAAACCGTTCATCCCCGCCGACAGGCATTCCGGCCGCGAGCTGCCCGACGCATGGGCGGTCAGCGCCAGGATGGGAACGCTGCCCTGCGGGCCGGCCAGTTCGCGCACGCGGCGGGTGGCGGTCAGACCGTCCATGCCCGGCATCTGGATGTCCATCAGCACCAGGTCGAACGGCTGGTCGCGCACCATGCGCACCGCCTCCCCGCCGCTGGCGGCCAGCGCCACGCTGTGGCCGGCGCGTTCCAGGATGCCGCGGACGATGTCGCGGTTGACCTCGATGTCGTCGACCGCCAGCACGCGCAGCGGCGGCAATGCCGCGGCGCGCGCCGCTTCGCCGACGCTGGTGCCGTGGCCGGGCTCGACGCGGCGCAGGGCCGACGGGTCGCCGGGACGGGCGACGACGGTGAAGCGGAAGACGCTGCCGCGGCCGGGGGCGGTGTCCACCGCGATGCTGCCGCCCATCAGCAGGCAGAGGTCGCGGCAGATCGCCAGCCCCAGCCCGGTGCCGCCATAGCGCCGGGTGATGGAGCTGTCGGCCTGGGTGAAGCGGTCGAACAGGGTCGCCACCGAACCCGGCGCGATGCCGATGCCGGTGTCCTCCACCTCGAACTCCAGCAGGAAGGAGTCGGGATGGCCATAAGCGATGAGGTCGGCGGGGGCGCGGTCCAGCCGGCGCACCCGCACGGCGACATGGCCCTCCTCGGTGAACTTCACCGCGTTGCCGACCAGATTGAACAGGATCTGGCGCAGGCGGGCCGGGTCGGTGACGATCACCTCCGGCACCGACGGCATCAGCCGGGCCGACAGCTCCAGCCCCCTGTCGGCGGCGTTCGGGCGCAGAACCTCCAGCACCCCGTCGATCAGCTGGGGCAGGGCGCAGTCCGCCTCCTCCAGGTCGATGCGGCGGGCCTCCAGCTTCGACAGGTCGAGGATGTCGTCCAACAGCCGCAGCAGCGTCTCGGCCGAGCGGCGGGCGACGTCGGCCAGCCGCTTCTCCTCCGTCGGTAGCGAGGCGTCGGCCAGCAGGGTCAGGTTGCCCAGCACGCCGTTCATCGGGGTGCGCAGCTCGTGGCTGACGGTCGCCAGGAACTCGGTCTTCGACCGGCTGGCGGCCTCCGCCTTTTCCTTGGCCTGGAGCAGCTGCTCGGCCGCCTGACGCGGCTCGGTCACGTCGATGCACAGCCACAGCTTGCCGATGGCGGTGCCGGCGGCCCCGGCGCCTTTGCGCACCGGCACATTGTGCCAGCTGACGATGCGCCCGTCGCTCAGCGTCATCTCGCGCCGCTCGTCGCCGTCCACCGCCGACAGCAGGGTATAGTCGGTGTCGCGCGGGGCATTGCCGGCGTTGGCCAGCGTCTCGTCCAGCCGGTGGCCGACCGGCGCCGCGGCGATCGCGAACAGGCCGGAGAAGGCCGGGTTGGCGTAGGCGATGCGCCCGTCGCCGCCGACGAACAGAACGCCGAAATCCATCGCCGACAGCAGCGCGGACAGGCGGGCGCGTTCCTGCTCCACGTCGCGGGCCAGCGCCTCCTGCTCGTCGAGCGCGACGGTCAGCTGGTCGACGCGCTCCTTGATGGCGTGGGACATGGTGTTGAAGGCGGCACCCAGCCGGCCGATGTCGTCGCTCCCCTCCGCCAGTTCGGGCGGGCTGTAGTCGCCGGCCGCCACCCGTTCGCTGGCCCGCGCCAGCGCCGCCAGATGGCGGGTCAGCCACAGGCCCAGCAGTGTCAGCAGCCCGGCCGACAGCAGGATCTCCGACAGGGCGATGGCGATGCCCTGGGTCAGCAGCTCGCGCCGCGCCTCGACGATGTGCAGCAGGTCGAGACCGAACTGCACCGCGCCCAGCTTCTGCCCGGCCAGCGATACCGGCACCGCCACGTCGTAGCGGGCGACGCCGTCCTTGGCGTCCAGCGTCAAGACGGGGTCGGGGCTGGGCAGCGCGCGGTCCTGCGGCCAGCCGCTGATCGCCACCAGCCGGCCGTTGCTGTCGCTGACCGCGAGATAGAGGACGCCGCCGGTGGAGCGGCTTTCGTCCAGCACCGCCTGCAGCGTCGCATAGTCGCGCTGGGCCAGCGGCGCCACCAGCGCGGCGTTCAGCACCGGCGCCACCTGCCCCGCATGCAGCCTTGCCTGTTCGGCGAGGCTGCCATAGAGCAGGCGCACGCTGTTGGCGACCAGCAGGGTCAGCATGATCGCCTCGACCGCCATGGCGGCGACCAGCATGCGCCCGCGCAGGGTCTTCCAGGGCGCCAGACGGGTCAGGATCATTTCCCGGCCTTCAGAACGCTCCGGACCTCGTCGGACAGCGGCTCCATCGCCTCCAGTTCCTCATCGGTGACCGGGCGGTAGCCGCCCAGCTGGTTGGCGTCGAAATAGGCCTTGCCCTCCGCCGTCTCGCCGAAGGCGAACAGGGCCTTGCGCAGCGGCTCCACGACGGCTGCCTGCTTGCCGTTCAGCATATAGACGCGGCCGGCCATCGGGCGGCTCTCGGCGATGGTGGACAGCTGGGCCTGCACCTCCGGCGCCAGCTTGGCGCGGTTGGCCAGCGACATGAAGCCGGCCGACGCATCGCCGGCCAGGATCAGTTGGGCCACGCTGTCGGCGGCGCTGACATAGCGAAGCTGAATGTTGGGCAGCTTCTGGCCGGCGAGCCAATGCTGGCCCCACAGCGTCACCAGCGAGGACGGGCTGAGGCCCAGGACGGTGGTGCCGGCAAGCGACGCCGCCGTCTGGTACGGTCCCTTGGCAGCCGTTACCGCGACGGCGCGGAAGTCGGCCTTGTAGGTCAGCAGCGGCAGATAGGCTGCGTCCTTGCGCAGCATCTCCGCCTGATGGCCGGTGGTGACGGCGATGTCGTATTCCTGGTCGACCGCCCGGCGGGCGAAGGCGGTGAAGTCGGGTGCCGTCATGATCTCCACCGGCCGGCCCAGCGCCGCCTCCACCGCGCGGCGGACGGGCTGGTACTGTTCGATGATGACGCGGGCGCTGGTGTGCGGGGCGATGCCGATGCGGAACGACTGCTCCGCCGCCAGGACCGGAGCGGGAGTTGCCAGTCCGCACAGCAGGGCGGAACAGAGCGCGGCAAGGCCGGCGAACAGGCGCTTGGTCATGGGTCTCGGATCCCTACGTTGTGCAGGCGTGAAATGCCGGCGCATGAACGGACAGCATTCGTGTCGGCGACGGTCCAGCCAGGGTCTAGTACGAAAGATATAACATTCGATAAATGCCGAAGGTAGGGACAAGAGCGCGCAGGTCGTCCGGTTTCGGGCATGTCACGGCCGGTTTCCCGCGATCCGAAAGACTTGTGGAACTTTGGCCATTCCCGCACGCATCATTCTGCCGGCCTTGCGCAACTTTGAAACGGAGGAGGGGCAGGATTCGGCGGGAGTCCAAGAATGATCACGCTTTGGTTGCGCGATGGTCCGCTATGTGTCGGGTGTGCCCATAGCCGCAAAGGACTTCCGCCGTGCCGGAACGAGCCCTCGACCCGCAGTCCGCGATCTGCAGCGCCATCCGTCTGCTGCGCGGCCACAGCCGCGGCTGCCCCAGCATCGAAACCCGACGCCTGCTGATCCACACCGAACGCTGGCTGGTCTGGATGCTCCGCCGCGAAGAGGGCGAGGACCTGCCGGTGCCGGCGGAACTGGCGGGGTGATTTGGTACAAACGAAAACAGGCCCCTTCCGACCGGAAGGGGCCTGTTTCGTCTTGCGGTTCCCGACGGCGCGTCAGGTCGTGCTGCGCAGCTGCTCCGCCCGGTTGGAGCGCGAACTGGCATAGTGGTCGGTCGCCAGCAGGGTGTAGACCGCCGGCAGGACGAACAGCGTGAACAGCGTGCCGATCAGCATGCCGGACACGATCACCAGGCCGATGGAGAAGCGGCTGGCCGCGCCGGCGCCCGCCGCGGTCAGCAGCGGCAGCAGGCCGACCACCATCGCCGCGGTGGTCATCAGGATCGGGCGCAGACGGACGCGGGCCGCGTGCTCGATCGCGGTGCGGCGGTCCACGCCTTCGTTGATCTGCATCTCGCGGGCGAACTCCACCAGCAGGATGCCGTGCTTGGAGATCAGGCCGATCAGGGTCACCAGACCGACCTGGGTGTAGATGTTCATGGTGGCGGCGCCGAAGAACAGCGGCAGCAGCGCGCCGCAGATCGACATCGGCACCGACACCAGGATCACCAGCGGGTCGCGCAGCGATTCGAACTGGGCGGCCAGCACCAGATAGATCACGATCAGCGCGAAGGCGAAGGTGACCATCAACTGGCTGCCCTCCGTCACGAACTGGCGCGATTCCGACAGGTAGGCGTGGTTGAAGCCGGCCGGCAGCTGGAGCCGCGCCTGCTCCTCCAGGAAGTCGACGACCTGACCCATGGAGACGCCCGGCATCGGCACGGCGGAGAAGGTGGCCGAGGGGAGCTGGTTGTACTTGTTCAGCGCGTTCGGCTCCACCGCCGTATCCACCGAGACTACGGTGGACAGCGGGATCTGGGCGCCCGATCCGGAGGTGACGTAGTAGTTGGTCAGCGATTCCGGCGTCAGGCGGTCGGCCCGCGGCACCTGGGGAATCACCTCGTAGGAACGGCCGTTCAGGTTGAAGCGGTTGACGTAGTTGCCGCCGACCAGCACCGCCAGCGTGTCGCCCACCGCCTTCATCGACAGGCCGAGGTCGGCCGCCTTGGCGCGGTCGATCTTCAGCCGGACGACCGGGCTGTCGTATTTCAGGTCGGTGTCGGTGACGATGAACATGCCGCTTTTCATGGCGGCGTCGTTGATGCGCTCGATGGCGTCGAAGATGGTGCGGTAATCGCCGGGGCTGGAGATCACCATCTGCACCGGCAGGCCGCCGGTGGAGCCGGGCAGGGCCGGCGGCGACACCAGGAACACGTTGATGCCCGTCACCTTGCCCAGCTCGGCCTGGGCCAGCGGCTGCAGTTCCTTGGCCGACCGCTCGCGCTCGCCCCACGGCTTCAGGATCATGCCGGCGAAGCCCTGGTTCAGGGTGGGCATGCCGGTCAGGACGAAGCGGGTGTCGGTCTCCGGGAAGCTGGCGAAGGTGTCGTCGATCTGCTTTCCGAAGCTGTCGATATAGTCGAGGTTGGCATATTGCGGCGCCTTGGAGATGCCGAACAGGATGCCCTGGTCCTCTTCCGGCGCCAGTTCCGACATGGTGTTGGCGAACAGGTAGCCGACCGACAGCAGGATGCCCAGCGCGAACAGCAGGGTCGCGGCGCGATAGTCCAGCATGCCGTCGAGCCGCCGCTCGTACCACCCCGCCAGCCGTTCGAACTGGCGGTCGAGGAAGGCGGCGAAGCGGCCCTGGCTCCCGCCTTCCTTCAGGATGACGGAGCACATCATCGGCGACAGCGTCAGCGCCACGATGCCCGACACGATCACCGACGCGGCGAGCGTGAAGGCGAATTCGCGGAACAGCGCGCCGGTCAGTCCGCCCAGCAGGCCGATGGGGGCATAGACCGCTGCCAGCGTGATGGTCATGGAGATGACCGGCCCGATGATCTCGCGCGCGCCGATCAGCGATGCCGCGACCGGTGATTTTCCGTGTTCTATGTGCCGGTGGATGTTCTCCACCACCACGATGGCGTCATCCACCACGAGGCCGATGGCGAGCACCATCGCCAGCAGCGTCAGCAGGTTCAGCGAGAATCCCAACGCCAGCATGAAGGTGGCGGCGCCGACGATCGACAGCGGTATCGTCACCACCGGGATCAGCACCGATCGGAGGGATCCCAGGAACAGGAAGATGACGACGATGACGATGGCCACCGCCTCGAGCAGCGTCTTCACCACTTCGTCGATGGAGGCCTGGATGAAGCGCGTGCTGTCATAGACGATTTCCATCTTCATGCCGGGCGGCAGGTTGCGCCGCAGCTCCGGCTCCATCTTGCGGATGTCTTCGACGATGTTCAGCGGGTTGCCGGTGGGGGTGGAATCGACGCCGATGAAGATCGCCTGCTGCCCGTTCATCGCCACGCTGGCGTCGAAGCTCTTGGAGCTGAGTTCGACGGTGGCGATGTCGCGCATCCGCACCAGCGCCCCGTCCTTGGCCTTCACCACCATGTCGCGGAACTGCTCCACGTCGGTCAGGCCGGTGTTGGCGGTGACGTTGGCGATGACGAAGACGCCCTTGGTCTGGCCGGGAGCCGACTGGTAGTTGTTGGCGGCGACCGCCGCCGAGACGTCGGCCGGTGAGATACCGCGCGCCGCCATCTTGGCCGGGTCCAGCCACAGACGCATGGCGAAGGTCTGGCCGCCCAGGATCTTGGCCTGCGCCACCCCGTTCACGGTGGACAGCACCGGCTGCACCACGCGCGTCAGATAGTCGGAGATCGCCGCCCCCGACAAATCGGGGCTGGAGAAGCCCATATAGAGGATGGAGGTCGTCTCGCCGGTGGACTTCAGGATGACCGGGTCGTTGGCCTCCTTTGGAAGCTGGTATTTGACCTGGTTAACCTTCGCCATCACGTCGGTCATCGCGACATTGGGGTCGAAGTTCAGCCGGACATAGGCGGTGACGACGCTCTGCCCCTGGGTCGAGGAGGAGGTGAGATAGTCGAGACCCTCCGCCGTCGCCACCGCCTGTTCGATCGGCGTCGCGATGAAGCCCTGCATCAGCTCCGGCGAGGCGCCGGGATAGCTGGTGGTGACGGTGATGACCGTGTTCTGCAGCTGCGGATACTGCCGGATCGGCAGCTCCAGCATCGAGCGGATGCCGACCAGCAGGATCAGCAGGCTGACCACGACGGACAGAACGGGCCGGCGGATGAAGATGTCGGTGAAACTGCCCATGGCATCGGCCTCAGTTCTGCGGCAGGGTCTGCGGCGGCGTGAGCGGATTGCTCTGCGCCTCGACGACCGCGGCGCCGTTGTCCAGCTTCAGCTGGCCGGACACCACGACGCGGTCGCCGGGGTTCAGGCCGCTGCGGATCTCGACCCGGTTGGCGAGGCGGTCGCCGGTCTTCACCGCCTTGCGCTCCACCACCATCTGCTCCTTGCCGTCCTGGCCCTGCTTCTTCATGGCGACGAAGACGGAATCGCCGTAGACCGTGTAGTCGACCGCGGTTTCCGGCACCGTCAGCGTGTTGGGCTGCGGCGGCAGGACGACGCGGACGCCGGCGAACATGCCCGGCCGCAGCTGGCGCTCGCGGTTGTCCATCGTCGCCTGCACCTTCACCGCGCGGGTGTCGGCGCTGACCTGCGGTTCGATGGTGGTGATCTTCGCCTCGAAATCGCGGCCGGGCAGGGCATCGACGTTGATCAGCACGCCCTGGCCGACCGACAGCTTCGGCAGCGCCTGCTCCGGCAGGGTGAAGTTGATGTAGAGCTGCGACAGGTCGGTCAGGGTGACGATGGTGGCGCCGGGATTGACGTAATCGCCGACATTGACCTGCCGGATGCCGAGGTCGCCGTCGAACGGCGCCTTGATCAGCTTCTGGCCGATCAGCGCCGTCGTGCGCTTCATGTTCGCGTTGATCTCGTCGAGCTGCGCCTGATACTGGTCGACATTGCTCTGCGGCGTGGCCTGGCTGCGGCGCAGGTCGCGGTAGCGCTCCAGGTTCAGCTCGGCCAGACGCGCCTGGGCGCGCTGGGCCAGCAGATCGGCCTGTTCGGTGGCGTCGTTCAGCTGCACCAGCGGGTCGCCGACCTTGACGCGGGATCCCGATTCGAAGGGGATGCGCTCCACCCGGCCGGCGACCTCGGGGGCTACCGTGACCTGACGCGCCGCCTGCAGCGTGCCGATGGCCGGCAGATATTTCGGGATGGTCTGCACCGTCGCGTCCGCCAGAGCCACCGGGGTGGGCGGCGGCTTGTTGTTGGCGAAGAAATCGGCGATGGCCTTGGCGCGGAAGCTGTTGAAGCCGTACAGCCCGGCCCCCAGCAACCCGAGGATCACCAGCGTGATGACGATGCGCAGGGTCAGCCGCCCGCGCGTCACCGGCTTGCGCGGCGGCGTGGAGGGCGGGGCGGGCGGCGGAGGCGTCCCGCGGCCCGGCTCGGACGCCGGGTGGCCGAATGACGTCTCGGTCTTTGGCGAATGGTCCAGGGTCACGTTCGGCTACTCCGGTCTCTCGGGTGTGAGGTTGTCGTTCTTGGAGCCGCACTCGCGGGCGGCGATGATGTCGTCGCGCAGGCCGAGGCCGCGCAGGATGAACCAGACGGTCTGGCGGGCAAGCTCGGGTCGGCCGCAGGGATAGGGCACCACCGTCCCGCCGGACAGGCAGACGGTCGCCATCATTCCGCACAGATGTTCGGCGAGCCAAAGCCCGTTCTCCGCATCGATCGGTCCGGGCGCCAGGTCGCCGCAGGCGACGGCGGCGGCGATGGAGGCGGCGAAACAGGGCATGAAGCGGCTGCGGATGCCCTCATAGACCTGCCGCATGAACTCGCCGTCATCCAGCAGGCTGATGATCGACAGACGGTGGCGCGCCCGCTCGTTGGGATCGGACGGCACCTCGATCACGAAATAGTTCACCAGCCCCTGGATCATCTGCACCAGCGTGCCGGTGCCCGGCGGCAGGGCGACCAGCCGCTCATATTCCGGGTCGCCGTCGATGCAGCTGAGGAAGATCGCCTCGTACAGCGAGGCCTTGGACGGGAAATGCTTGAAGATCAGCGCCTCCGACACGCCGGCGGCCTGCGCGATCTCCCGTGTGGTGGTCGCGGCGAAGCCCTTGCGCGCGAACAGCGGCAAGGCGGCGTCGAGGATCGCCCGCTTGCGGGCGTGGCTGTCGAGGCGTGGGGCCATCGGGGGCTTTGTATCAGTCGCTTGTGATAAGTGAGTGCTTACTCACCTCTGCTGGCGGAGGTATAGCTTGGGTGCGGCATTCTGTCCATGGCGTTTGGTAGGACCAGCGCGGGTCTCCTGCCCGGCCCCTGACAGCCGCCCTGACGGGCACTGCCATCTTTCGTCATTTTTTGAAGCTGTTGGGACGGACGAATGGTTTTCCGCACCCGCACACTCGCCTTACAGTCAAGTCATCGACCTGACCGGAAGGAGCGTGCGCGCGATGGAGCCCATCCTGTGGGAATGGATCAACGCCCTGGCGCGGTGGCTGCACGTCATCACCGCCATTGCCTGGATCGGATCGTCCTTCTATTTCATCCATCTCGACGCCTCGCTGCGGAAGCGGACGGGGGCGCCGGCCGGGACGGCGGGGGATGCCTGGCAAATCCACGGCGGCGGCTTCTACCATATGACCAAATACATGGTCGCCCCGCCGCAGTTGCCGGAGGATCTCACCTGGTTCAAGTGGGAATCCTACGCGACGTGGCTCAGCGGCTTCTTCCTGATGTGCGTGCTGTATTACCGCGGCGCCGACCTGTTCCTGATCGACCAGGACGTGATGGCGCTCAGCCATTGGCAGGCGGTGGGGATCAGCGCCGGCGCGCTGGTGGCGGGCTGGGTCGCCTATGACCTGATGTGCAAGTCGCCGCTGGGCCGCAACGACGGAGCCCTGGCAGTCGCCGGATTCGTGATGCTGGTGGCGACGGCCTGGGCGATGACCAAGGTGTTCAGCGGGCGCGGCGCCATGCTGCAGGTCGGCGCCCTGATGGCCACGATGATGGCCTGCAACGTCTTCATGCTGATCATCCCCAACCAGCGCAAGACGGTGGCCGCCATGCTGCGCGGCGAGACGCCGGACCCGTCGCTGGGAAAGAAGGCCAAGCAGCGGTCGCTGCACAACAACTACCTGACCCTGCCGGTCGTCTTCCTGATGCTGTCCAACCATTATCCGCTGGTCAGCTCCACCCGCTACAACTGGGTGATGGTTGCGCTGGTCCTGGTGGTCGGCACGGCGATCCGCCACTTCTTCAACAGCCGCCATGCCGGCAAGCCGACGCCCTGGTGGACCTGGGGGGTCGCCGCCGCCGGCATGCTTGGCTGCATCTGGCTCAGCACCATGGGGCCGGCGACTGGCGATATGGCCGCCGCTGGGCCGGTCAAGGTCGGATTTGCCCAGGTCGAGGAGATCGTCTCCACCCGCTGCAGCATGTGCCATGCCGCCCAGCCGGTGTGGGAGGGCATCGCCACCCCGCCGCGCGGCGTCGTGCTGGAGGGCGACGGCATCCGCCGCCATGCCGAGCAGATCCGCCTGCAGGCCGGTTTCAGCAGCGCCATGCCCCCCGCCAACATCACCGGAATCACGCCCCAGGAACGCGCGGTGTTGGCGGCGTGGTCGGGGGACATTAAGTAACCCTCCCTCGCAGTACTCCATCGAACCGGATCCCCATGCCCGACCAGTCCATCGTTTCCGCCATCCGTGGGCGCCTGCTCAGCTTCCATCGCGCGCCCGCCGGGCCGGGGGACTTCGATTGCCTGACCTATCACGAGGACGGGCTGCTGCTGGTCGGAGCCGACGGGCGGATCCTGGAGGTCGGTGAGTGGGCCGATCTGCGCGGCCGGGTGCCGGAGGGTGTGGCGGTCGACGACCACAGCGGCAAGCTGGTGCTGCCGGGCTTCATCGACACCCACATCCACTTCCCGCAGACCCAGGTGATCGCCTCCTATGGCGCCCAGCTGCTCGACTGGCTGGAGAAATACACCTTCATCGAGGAACAGCGCTTCGCCGATCCGGCCCACGCCGCCGCCAATGCCGCCTTCTTCATGGACGAGCTGCTGCGCAACGGCACGACCACGGCGGTGGTCTATGGCTCGGTCCATCCGCAGTCGGTCGACGCCCTGTTCGCGGAGGCCGAGGCGCGCGGCGCCGGGATGATCGCCGGCAAGGTGATGATGGACCGCCACGCGCCCGCCGCGCTGACCGATACGGCCGACGGCAGCTATCGCGACGGCAAGGACCTGATCGGCCGCTGGCACGGGCATGGGCGCCAGCGCTATGCGGTGACCCCGCGCTTCGCCATCACCTCGACCGAGGCGCAGCTGGAGGCGGCCGGCGCGCTGCTGCGCGAGCATCCCGGCGTCCACATGCAGACCCATCTGTCGGAGAACACCGACGAGATCGCCGAGGTGCGCCGCCTGTTCCCCGGCGCCCGCGACTACACCGATGTCTATGACCGCTTCGGGCTGCTGGGTCCGACCTCGCTGTTCGGCCACTGCATCCACCTGTCGGAAGCGGAGATGGGCCGGCTGTCGGAAAGCGGGTCGGTCGCCGTCTTCTGCCCGACCAGCAACCTGTTCATCGGCAGCGGCCTGTTCGACCTCGACGCCTTGTCGAAGCCGGATCGGCCGGTGCGCACCGCCATCGCCACCGATGTCGGCGGCGGCACCAGCTATTCGATGCTGCGCACGGCGGCGGAGGCCTACAAGGTGCTGCAGCTGCGGCGCCAGAACCTGCCGGCGCTCGCAGCATTGCATTGGATGACCCGCGGCAATGCCGAGGCGCTGGGCATGGCCGACGAGATCGGCAGCCTGGAGCCCGGCCGCTGGGCCGACCTCGTCGTGCTCGACCCCGCCGCCACCCCGGCTATGCGACATCGCATGAAGGCGGTGGACGGGGATCTGGAGGAGGAGCTGTTCATCCAGGTGACGCTGGGCGACGACCGTTCGGTGGCCGCCACCTACCTGCGCGGCCGCAATTCGCACCTGCGGCAATCGGGCGCTTGACCCAAGCCCCTAGTCCTTGTAGGAGTTCCCCCGTCATTGGGGAGTAGCCACCCGCCGGCGTTTCGATTCGGCGGGGTTCGCGTCAACAGACTTGGACGGTTCCGGCCTCCGGCCGCTACCGCCATGGCGCGCACGGCGGCCGAAGGGCCGACCCGGCGAGACCAGTGGATCGGGCATCTCCGCGGCCAGCCGGAGTCCGTCCGATTCCACTGTGTTGTCTGGCCCGGGAATAGCCATGATCGCCACGTCCCTTGCGCTTGCCTTCAGCCTTTCGATGGATAGCTTCGCCGCCGCTCTCGGCCGCGGGGCCTGCTCGCGCCGGTCCGGCCTGCCCGAGGCGGTGCGCGTGGGCGCGGCCTTCGGCGTCTGCCAGTTCGCCATGCCGCTGGTCGGCTGGGGCATCGGCATCGCCTTCGCCAGCCTTGTGGAAACGGTCGATCACTGGATCGCCTTCGGCTTGCTGCTGGCGGTCGGCGGCGCGATGCTGCGCAATGCCATCATGGACAGCGATGACGAGGGCGAGGAGGATTGCGGCCCGGTGCGCAGTGCGCGGGCCGAATGGCTGGCCCTGCTGACCACCGCCGTCGCCACCAGCATCGACGCCGCCGCCGTCGGCGCCGGCCTGGCGCTGGTCGATGTGGATATGGTCACGACCTCGGCGCTGATCGGCGCGGTGACCTTCGCGGTGGCCTTCGGCGGCGTGCTGATCGGCAAGGCCGCCGGCAACCATCTGGGCCGCTGGGCGGAAATGGCCGGCGGCGTGGTGCTGATCGGCCTGGGCGCGAAGATCCTGCTGGAGCATACGCTGGGGTGACCACCGTTGCCGATCCCGATCCGTACCGGGAAGTCCCCCTCTCCCCCCCGGGGAGAGGGTCGGGGTGAGGGGGATGCACAGAGTGGATTCTTGGGTGAGGCACGCAACGTGACCCCCTCACCCGAACCCTCTCCCCGGGGGGGAGAGGGGACTCCTTTCCGTCTTTACTCCGCCGCGACGGTCTCGCGCACGGTTTCCTCTGCCGGCACCGTGCGGATCAGGTGGTCGAAGGCGGCGAGCCCGGCCTTGGCGCCTTCGCCCATGGCGATGACGATCTGCTTGAACGGCACCGTGGTCGCGTCGCCGGCGGCGAAGACGCCGGGCAGGGAGGTCTGGCCGCGGTTGTCGACCTCGATCTCGCCGCGCGGGGTCAGGGCCAGCGTGCCCTTCAGCCATTCGGTGTTCGGCACCAGGCCGATCTGCACGAAGATGCCTTCCAGCTCCACCCGCTTCAGCTCGCCGCCGTTGCGGTCCTTGTAGGACAGGCCGACGACCTTGTTGCCGTCGCCATGCACCTCGGTGGTCTGGGCCGACAGGAAAACGGTGACGTTGGGCAGGCTGTTCAGCTTGCGCTGCAGCACCGCGTCGGCGCGCAGCTGGCTGTCGAACTCGATCAGCGTGACGTGCGAGACGATGCCGGCGAGGTCGATCGCCGCCTCGACGCCGGAGTTGCCGCCGCCGATCACCGCCACGCGCTTGCCCTTGAACAGCGGACCGTCGCAGTGCGGGCAGTAGGCGACACCCTTGTTGCGGTATTCCGCCTCGCCCGGGACATTCATCGAGCGCCAGCGGGCGCCGGTCGACAGCACCACCGTGCGGGACTTCAGCGAGGCGCCGCTGGCCAGCTTCACCTCGATCAGGCCGCCTTCCTGCGAGGCCGGCACCAGGGCGGTGGCGGTCTGCAGGTTCATCACGTCGACCTCATAGTCC
>CBIHQY010000064.1:0-23939 GCA_966212305.1 uncultured Azospirillum sp. | reverse complement strand
GTCGGTGGAGCGGTTTATAGGCGCCCTCCCCCAAACCACGCAAGCGCTTTTTTCGCCCTCTCGTCATTTTTTCGTAAACCCCGATCGAAGCGCGGTCCGTAGAGTGGCGCACCGTTTCGTTGCGAGCGCAGGACCATGCCGAGCTTCCGTCTTCTCCATACCGCCGACTGGCATCTCGGCCAGACGCTGCACGGCATTCCCCGCGATGTCGAGCATGCCTGCTTCCTCGACTGGCTGATCGACCGCATCGGCGATCATCGGGTGGATGCGCTGGTGATCGCCGGCGATGTCTTCGATGGACAGAACCCGCCGATCCCGGCACTGGCGCTGTTCTATCGCTTCGTCGCCCGAGCGAAGGCTCTGCATCCGCGGCTGGACATCGTGGTGGTTGCCGGCAACCATGACAGCGCCAGCCGGCTGGAGGCTCCGTCGCCATTGATGACGGAGATGGGCGTGCGGGTGATCGGCACCCTGCCCTCTTCGGCCAATGGGATGTTCGACCCGTCACCCCTGATCGTGCCCTTGCGCGATGCCGATGGAACCGTCGCCGCCCGCTGTGTCGCCATGCCCTATCTGCGGCCATCCGACCTGCCGGCGGTCGAGGAAGCCGAAGACACCGATCCGCTGATCGAGGGCGTGCGGCGGCTCTATACCCAGGCCTGGACCGGTGGGCGGGAGCGCTGCGGACGGGGAGAAGCGCTGATCCTGACCGGCCACTGCTATATGCGCGGCGGCGCCCTGTCGGAACTGAGCGAGCGCAAGATCCTGGGCGGCAACCTGCATGCCCTGCCGGTCGACATCTTCCCCGAAGACGCCTCCTATGTCGCGCTGGGCCATCTGCACCGGGCGCAGGCCGTCGGCGGGTGCGAGGCCGTGCGCTACAGCGGATCGCCGATTCCGCTGGCGCTGGACGAGGAGCCCTATCCCCATCAGGTGGTGCTGGCGGAGTTCGCCGGCGGCCGGCTGGTCGGCCATGAGGCCTTGCGGGTGCCCCGCCATGTGCCGATCCACCGCATCAGCGAGGCCAACCCGGAGGCGGCACTGGACAGGCTGAAGCGGCTGAAACTGGATAATGCCCTGCCGCGCGATGCCTGGCCCTTCCTGGAGGTGACGGTCACCCTGCCGGAGCCCCGCCCCACCCTGCGCGACGAGGTTGAGGCGGTGCTGGCCGGGCGGCCGGTGCGATTGCTGAAGCTGGGGGTGCGGCTGACCGGCAGCGGCCAGACGCTGGCCGACAGCGCGCCGCCGGTCGATCTGGCCTCGCTGGAGCCGGAGGAGGTATTCCGGCGCCTCTACCGCCGCAGCCATGAGGGGAATCCCGACCCCGATCTGATGGCGGCCTTCCACGAGTTGCTGACCGGCGTGCAGGAGACGATGTGATGCGCATTCTCGCGGTACGCGGCGCCAACCTGACCAGCCTGGACGGCACTTTCTCCATAGACTTCGACCGCGAACCGTTGCGGCGGGCCGGGCTGTTCGCCATCACCGGGCCGACCGGCGCCGGCAAGAGCACGATCCTGGACGCCCTGTGCCTCGCTCTGTTCGACCGCATGCCGCGGCTGCCGGAGGGACGCGGCGAGATGCTGGGGCTGGAGGGCGATCCCAACAGCATCCGCACCACCGACGTGCGCACGGTCTTGCGGCGCGGTGCCGGATTCGGCTGGGCCGAGGTGGATTTCGTCGGGATCGACGGCGAGGCTTATCGCGCGCGCTGGGAGGTGCGGCGGGCGCGACAGAAGGCGCAGGGGGCCTTTCAGCAGCAGAGCATGTCGCTGAGCAGCCTGGATGGCGAACGGCGGTTCGGCGACGGCAAGAAGAGCGTGCAGGAGGAGATTGAGCGGCGGCTCGGCCTGAGTTTCGAACAATTCCGCCGCGCGGTTCTGCTGGCCCAGGGCGATTTCGCCACCTTCCTGAAGGCGCCGGCGCGTGACCGCTCCGAATTGCTGGAACTGCTGACGGGGACGGAAATCTACTCCCGCCTGTCGACCAGGGCCTTTCAGCGCGGGACTGAGGAAAAGCAGGTGCTCGACCAGTTGCTTGCCCAGGCGGGCGGCATCGGCGTGCTGAGCGATGACGACCGCGCCGCCTTGCAGACCGAAGCCGAAGAGGCGGCGAAAGCTGTGAAGAGCGGCGATCAGGCGTTGGCGCTTGCCCAGGCGGCATTGGCTTGGCATGAGCGCGACGGGCAGCTCGCGGCGGCGGAGAGCAAGGCGGTCGAGGCGGCAGGCGCGGCGGAGCGTGCCTGGGACGAAGCGGAGGGACGGCGCGAGGCGGCGGCCCGGCTGCGCGGCCTGCAACCGCTTCGGCCGCTGTTGGCCGATGCCGACCGGGCGAACGGCGACGCGGCGGAGGCCGTAGCGGCGGTTGACCGGGCGGCATCGGCCTTGGAAGAGGCGCGGCTTGCGGTGGAGGAAGCCACCTCCCGCCATGGCGAGGCCCGCCGACGGTTCGAGGACGCCCGCTCGGCCGAGGTGAAGGCCGAACCTGATCTTGAACGCGCGGCCGATCTGGATGGACGGATCGCGATGCTGTCCGGCGAGCAGGAGACTGCCGAGGCGGCGGCGAAGGCGGCGACGCGTCGTGTCGGGGCGGCACGGAAGGCGGTGCGCGACATCGAGACCATGCTGTCGACGGCGCGGAACGACGTGGCGCGGCTGGAGGTCTGGCTGCGGGACCAGGCCGGCCTCACCACGTTGGCCGGACAGTGGGAGCGGTGGGACCGGCTGCTGGCTCGGGCCATCGCCGGTGCGCGGGTCGCCGAGGCGGCGGAGCGGGAACGCGGGCGGCTGGAGCGGGAGCTTGCGGCGACCGCCGCCACTGCCGATGCGGCGGATGCCCGGCTGGCGGAGGCGCGCGAGCGCTGTCACGCGGCGGAGCGCGCGCTGGAAAGCCTTCGGGGTGAGACGGTGCCGTCGCTGGATGAGGCGCGTCAGGCGCGAAACACGGCAGGGCTGCGGCGGGACCGGCTGCTGGCGCTTCTCGCCACCGGCGAAGCTCGGCAGCGGCTGGCCGCCGAGCGCAAGGCGGCAGAGAGTGACCGGCTGCGGTTTCTGGGCGAGGCGGAGCGCGACGGGACGGCGGCGCGGGACCTTGCCGAGCGCCGCACCGGACAACGGGCGGCGGTCGAGGAGGCGGAGCACACGCTGCAACGGCTGATGCTGGCCCAGCGCGAAGATGTGGAAAGCCTGCGCGGGCGCCTGGTGGAGGAAGAGCCCTGTCCGGTCTGCGGATCGCCGGAGCATCCCTGGGCGAAGGCCGGGGCGACGCCGCTCGGCCGGGTAACGCACGATCAGGAAAAGCACCTTGCCGAATTGCGCGAGACTCTGGCCGTGACGGTCGCCCGCCATGCCGCGCTGGAAGCGGCGGAAGGGGCGGCGCGCAAGGGCGCCGAGGGGCTGACGACCCGGCTGGCCGCCATGGCGCGGGATGCCGACGGTCTGGAACAGCGCTGGGCAGAGCAGGCGGCGGAGGCCGGATGGAAGGCCGAGGGCGGAACGCTTGCTGACATCCGCAAGGCGCTCGAAGACGTGGAACGCCGGCTGACGGCGATTGCGGCCGAAGAGGAACGGGCACTCGATCACCGTCGGCAGGTGGATTCCGCTCAGCAGGAGCATCGGCGGCTGGAGACCGCGGCGGCCGGGCTGGCGGCGGATCGCGAGGCGATCCGGCAGCGGCTGGCCGACGGACGGCAGGCTTTGGCACTGGCGGTGGCGGCGCTGGACCGGGCGGAGGCCGACCGGGATGCCGCCGCGGCGGAACTGGACGAAGGCTTGGCCGGGGAAGCCGACTGGCGGGCGCGGCTGGAACGGGAAGCAGACGGGTATCGGACCGGATTGGCGTCGCAGGTTGCCGAATACCGCGAGAAGACCGAGGCGCTGGCGCGTGCCGCCCGCGAGGTGGAGCGGTCCACCGGCGAACTCGCAGTGCAGACGGCGGAGTCGGATGCCGCTCTGCGGGCCGAGGAGGAAGCGCGCAAGCGGGCGGACGATCTCGCCAGCCGGCTGGCGGAGGCGCGGACAACACGGGGTGGTTTGCTGGGTGGCCGGCCGGTGGCGGTGGTGCGGAAGGCGCTGGCCGGGGAGCGGCACGAGGCCGAGGCCCTGGTGGAAAAGGCCACTTTTGCCCGGCAGGACGCCGTTGCGCGGCTGTCGGCGGCGGAGCGCGAGCGCGAGACCCGTGGCGAGGCGGCGCGGCAGTGCGCCGACAAGGCGCGGGCGGCCGGCGAGCGGCTGGAGCGTGCGGCGGCGGAGCGAGGCGCCGGGCTGGAGGAGGTTGGCCGATTGTTGGCGACGGCCGAAAGCGACCTGGAGGCGGAAGAACTGGCATTGGCGGTGCTGGAGCGGGCCCGCGGCGACGCGGCGCTCGTGGTGGCCGAGCGACGGCGGCAGCGCGCCGATCACCATGCCGCGGGCGGGGGGCCGGCGTTGAGCGTCGGAGACGCTGCCGCCGCAGCCGAGAGCACCCGCGCGGTGCTGGAGCGGGACCGCGACCGGCTGGGCTCGGCGCGTGGACGGCTGGAAGCCGATGATGGCAACCGGCAGCGGCTGGCCGGGCTGCGGGTGGCGATCGAGGCGCAGCAGGCGCGCTGTGCGCTGTGGGGCAAGATGGCGCAGTTGATCGGCTCGGCGAACGGGCAGAAGATGCGCAACTTCGCCCAGAGCCTGAGTTTGGATCTGCTGCTGACCCACGCCAACCGGCATCTGGAGGACCTCGCCCGCCGCTATCGGCTGGAGCGGGTGGCCGGGGCCGATCTGGAAATCCAGGTGGTCGATCGCGAGATGGGTGACGAGCGGCGCGGCGTGCACAGCCTGTCGGGCGGTGAGCTGTTTCTGGTGTCGCTGGCCCTGGCGCTCGGCCTGTCGGCGATGGCGGCCGGAACTGCCGGCGGGATCGGCACGCTGTTCATCGACGAGGGGTTCGGCACGCTCGATCCCGACAGCCTGGACGTGGCGCTGTCATGCCTGGAGGCTCTGCAGGCCGGCGGCCGTCAGGTCGGCGTCATCAGCCATGTTCCGGCGATGGTCGAGCGGATCGGCACGCAGATCCGCGTGATGCCGCTGGGCGGCGGGCGCAGCCGGGTGACCGTGCAGTCGGTGGCGGGGATGGCGCTGGGCGTGGCGATGGAGGAGGTGGAGGGGGTTTGAGAGGGCAACCGCCTCATCACCCCGAAATCACCGCCCCCGCTTGGCCAGGAACGCCAGCCGTTCCAGCGTGTGCACGTCCTGCTCGTTCTTCAGCAGCGCGCCGCACAGCGGCGGGATCAGCGTGCGGGCGTCCTTCGCGCGCAGGGTCTCGGGATCGATGTCCTCGACCATCAGCAGCTTGATCCAGTCCAGCAGCTCGGAGGTCGAGGGCTTCTTCTTCAGCCCCGGAACCTCGCGCAGGTCATAGAACAGATTCAGCGCCTCGCGCAGCAGGGCGGCTTTCAGGCCGGGGTAATGGACATCGACGATGCGCTCCATCGTCTCGCGGTCGGGGAAGCGGATGTAGTGGAAGAAGCAGCGGCGCAGGAAGGCGTCCGGCAGCTCCTTCTCGTTGTTGGAGGTGATGATGACGATGGGGCGCTTGGCCGCCTTGATCGTCTGTCGGGTTTCGTAGACGTGGAACTCCATGCGGTCGAGTTCCAGCAGCAGGTCGTTGGGGAACTCGATGTCGGCCTTGTCGATCTCGTCGATCAGCAGGACCGGAGACTCCGGCGCCTCGAAGGCTTCCCACAGCTTGCCGCGCACGATGTAGTTGGCGATGTCATGGACCTTCGCCTCGCCCAGCTGGCTGTCGCGCAGGCGGCTGACCGCGTCGTATTCGTAGAGTCCCTGCTGTGCCTTGGTGGTCGACTTCACATGCCAGGCCAGCAGCGGCTTGTTCAGCGCGCGGGCGATCTCCACCGCCAGCACGGTCTTGCCAGTGCCGGGCTCGCCCTTCACCAGCAGCGGTCGCTCCAGCGTGATGGCGGCGTTGACCGCCACCATCAGGTCGTCGGTGGCGACATAGCGGTCGGTTCCGGTGAAGCGCATGGGTGGGCTCCCTCAAGCGAGAAGGTTTCAGTCCACGATAAACAGGGTGGCACCGGTTTCGGTCGAGGACCGATGCGGTTCGTCGCCGAAATCGGACACCTGATAGCTCATGCCGGCGGTCAGGACGAAGCGGCGGCCGTCCTTCAGCTCGGTAATCAGCTCGCCGCTGACCACGAACAGCACATGGCCGCGGTCGCACCAATGGTCGGCCAGATAGCCCGGCGTGTATTCGACCAGCCGCACCCGCAGTTCCCCGGCATGGAAACTGCGCCAAAGCGCCTTACCGGTTTCGCCCGGATGTTCGGTGACGGGAACGGCGGACCAGTCGGTCACGGTGAAGGGAAGAGTGGGCAGTTCCATCGCCGGACCTTATGAAGACGGCACGAACAGAAAAACGGCCCCCGGAGCGAACCGGGGGCCGGGTTTCAGTGCGATCAGGAGGCCTTCTTGGCCGCGATCGCCTTTTCGATGGCCTCGATCGCCGCCTGGGCCAGCGAGGCGTCGGGGCCGCCGGCCTGGGCCATGTCCGGCCGGCCGCCACCACCCTTGCCGCCCAGCGCCTCGGCGCCGACGCGGACCAGATCGACGGCGCTCACGGTGCCGGTCAGGTCGTCGGTCACGCCGATGACGATGGAGGCCTTGCCCTCGTTCGACGCGATCAGCACCACGACGCCGGAGCCGACCTGCTTCTTCAGCTCGTCGGCCATCGGCTTCAGGTCCTTGGCCGGCAGGCCTTCGACCACGCGGGCGGCGAACTTCACGCCGGCGACGTCCTTGGCCTCGTTGCCGCCCTCGATCTTGGCACCACCGCCCATGGCGACCTGCCGGCGCAGTTCGGCCAATTCGCGCTCCATCTTGCGGCGTTCCTCGACCAGGACCGCCACGCGGGACGGAACCTCGTCGGGCTTGACCTTCAGGACGCTCGCCGCCTCGGTCAGCAGGTGGTCGCGCTCGGACAGCCACGCCTTGGCGCCGGTGCCGGTCAGCGCCTCGATGCGGCGGACACCGGCGGCGACGGCGCCTTCGGAGACGATCTTGAACACGCCGATGTCGCCGGTGCGACGGACATGGGTGCCGCCGCACAGCTCGATCGAGTAATCGCGGTCCATCTCGCCATGCGGGCCGCCCATGGAGACGACGCGGACCTCGTCGCCGTACTTCTCACCGAACAGGGCCATGGCGCCTTGGCCGCGGGCCTCGTCCGGGGACATCAGGCGGGTGATGACCTCGCTGTTGGCCAGGACGCGGCGGTTCACCTCGTCCTCAATGGCGGCGATGTCGGCGGCGGACAGGCCGGTCGGCTGGCTGATGTCGAAGCGCAGACGCTCCGGCGCCACCAGCGAGCCCTTCTGGGTGACATGGTCGCCCAGGCGATGGCGAAGCGCCTCGTGCAGCAGGTGGGTGGCGGAGTGGTTGGCGCGGATGGCGGCGCGGCGCTCGGTGTCCACGCGCAGTTCCACCACGTCGCCAACCTTGAGCGTTCCCTTGGTGACGGTGCCGACATGGGCCCACACCGCGCCCAGCTTCTTCAGCGTGTCGGACACCGCGAACTCGGCGCCGCCGGCGGAGAAGATCACGCCGGCATCGCCGACCTGACCGCCCGATTCGCCATAGAAGGGCGTCTGGTTGACGACGACCATCACCTGATCGCCGATGTTGCCGGCCTCGACACGGGCGTCGCCCTTGACGATGGCGGTCACCTTGCCCTCGGCCACTTCGGTGTCGTATCCGAAGAACTCGGTGGCGCCCAGCTCGTCCTTGATCTCGTACCACAGCTTCTCGGTGCCGACCTCGCCCGAGCCGGCCCAGGATTCGCGGGCCTTGCGGCGCTGCTCGTCCATCGCCGCCTTGAAGCCGGCCTCGTCGACGCCGCGGCCCTGGCCGCGCAGCACGTCCTGCGTCAGGTCGAGCGGGAAGCCGAAGGTGTCGTACAGCTTGAAGGCGACGTCACCGGCCAGAGGCTGGCCTTCGCCCAGATGGCCGACCTCGTCCTCCAGCAGGCGCAGGCCGCGCTCCAGCGTCTGCTTGAAGCGGGTTTCCTCCAGCTTCAGCGTCTCGACGATCAGGGCGCGGGCGCGGCTCAGCTCCGGATAGGCGTCGCCCATCTGCTGGATCAGCGCCGGGACCAGACGGTGCATCAGCGGTTCGCGCGCGCCGATCATGTGGGCGTGGCGCATGGCGCGGCGCATGATGCGGCGCAGCACATAACCGCGGCCCTCGTTCGACGGCAGGACGCCGTCGGCGATCAGGAAGGAGGTGGAGCGCAGATGGTCGGCGATGACGCGGTGCGACACGGCATGGGCGCCGTCCGGCGAGGTCTTGGTCGCCTCGGCCGACGCCATGATCAGCGCCCGCATCAGGTCGATGTCGTAGTTGTCGTGCTTGCCCTGAAGGACGGCGGCCAGACGCTCCAGCCCCATGCCGGTGTCGATCGACGGCTTGGGCAGCGGCACCAGATTGTCCGGACCCAGCTGTTCATACTGCATGAACACGAGGTTCCAGATTTCGATGAAGCGGTCGCCATCCTCGTCCGGGCTGCCCGGCGGACCGCCGGCGATCGACGGGCCGTGATCGAAGAAGATCTCGGAGCACGGGCCGCAGGGGCCGGTATCGCCCATGCGCCAGAAATTGTCGTCGGTCGGGATGCGGATGATGCGGTCGTCCGACAGGCCGGCGACCTTGCGCCAGATCGCCGCGGCATCCTCGTCGGAGGTGTGGACCGTCACCAGCAGCTTGTCGGCCGGCAGGCCATATTCCTTGGTGATCAGGTTCCAGGCGAACGCGATGGCGTCGTCCTTGAAATAGTCGCCGAAGGAGAAGTTCCCCAGCATCTCGAAGAAGGTGTGATGCCGCGCGGTGTAGCCGACATTGTCCAGGTCGTTGTGCTTGCCGCCGGCGCGCACGCATTTCTGCGAGGTGACGGCGCGCTTGTACGGCCGCGTCTCGGCACCGGTGAAGACGTTCTTGAACTGGACCATGCCGGCGTTGGTGAACATCAGCGTCGGGTCGTTGCGCGGCACGAGCGGCGACGAATCGACCTTCTGATGGCCCTGCTTGGCAAAGAAATCCAGGAACGTGCGACGGATGTCGTTGGCGGTCTGCATACGGTCAAGGCTCCGGGTGCGCGGCTGCGGCCTTCCATTGGCCGAACCGTGCTTTTAGCGCGAGAATGGCGGCATGTCCACGACGGACGGATTATTACCCTGCGTCACGGCAGACAAAAAGCCCGGCCGACTATTGGGCTTCCGTCTCGGCCCGCGCCTTTTCGATCCGGCGGCCGATGATGATCGCGATTTCGTAGAGCGCGATCAGCGGCAGCGCCAGACTGATCTGGCTGATGACGTCCGGCGGGGTCAGCACCGCCGCGGCGACGAAGGCGCCGACGATGGCATAGCGCCGCTTCGACGCCAGGGCGTCGGTGCTGATGATGCCGACGCGGACCAGCAGGGTCAGCAGGACCGGCAGCTGGAAGGCGATGCCGAAGGCGAAGATCAGCGACATCACCAGATGCAGGTATTCGCCGACTCGCGCTTCGAACTCGATGGGCAGGGCGTTGCCGTCGCCGCCGGGATGGAACTCGAATCCCAGGAAGAAGCGCCAAGCCATCGGGAAGATGAAGTAATAGACGATGCCGGCGCCGGTCAGGAACATCACCGGCGTCGCCACCAGGAAGGGCAGGAATGCCTTGCGCTCGTGCTTGTACAGCCCCGGCGCCACGAACATCCAGATCTGGGCGGCGATGATGGGGAAGGAGATGAAGCAGCCGGCCCAGAACGCCACTTTCACATAGGTGAAGAAGGCTTCCGTCAGGCCGGTGTAGATCATCCGCCGCCCCTGCCCCGCCAGCAGGTCGGCCAGCGGCTGGACCAGGAAGTTATAGATCCTGTCCGACACCGCATAACACAGCAGGAAGGCGATCAGGATTGCACCGATCGACCACATCAGCCGGTTCCGCAGCTCGATCAGGTGATCGATCAGCGGCATCTTGCTGTCTTCGAGTTCGTCCTGCTGCGTTTCGCCGGTCATGGCCCGTCTTTTTCTTCAGGTCTGCTTGTCGGTCGGCTGGGCGGAAGCCACGGCATCCGGCCGCGGGGCCGGAGCGGGCTGCGGCGCAGGGGCCGGAACCGGTTGCGGCGGCTCGGTGGGGATCGGAGACGTCGTGATCGGGGAGGGGGCAGCCGACGGCGCCACGCTGTCGGTCACCGCCGGAGCGGTGGGCGGCGGCGCCTGGGGCAGGTCGGGCTCCGGAGTGCTGCCGTGATGGCCGTTCAGCCCGACATCGAAGCTCTTGGGATCGAAGGCCTTGCCCACCTCCCCCTTGGGGTCGATGGTGTCTTCCATCATCTTCTTGATGTTCAGGTCACGGGTCTTCAGCGCTTCCTTGCGAAGCTCGTCCAACTCGGTTTCCCGCATCATGTCGTCGATGTGGGTCTGGAATTCACGCGCGACGCCTCTGGCTTTACGCACCCATTTGCCCAGCGCGAAGATCGCCTTGGGCAAATCCTTGGGTCCGATGACCACAAGGGCGATGACGGCGATCACCATCAGTTCGGACCAAGCGATGTCGAACATGTTCTTCCGGCTTCACGAATGCGGTGGGCAGGGTCGGCGCGCGGCGTTCCGAAAGGGCGCCCGCGCGCCCGCCGATCAGCTGCGAACCGCCTCGTCCTTCTTGGCCGCGGTATCGGCCGTGTTGGCCGGCTGGTTCGGGATGGTCTTGGCGTTGGCGCCCGGGGCGTTCACGCCGGATGCGGCATCGTCGCTGTCGTCCTGCAGTCCCGCCTTGAAGGACTTCACGCCCTTGGCGAGATCGCCCATCACCTTCGGCAACTTACCGGCGCCGAACAGCAGAAGAACGATCAGAAGAACGATGATCCAGTGCCAGATGCTGAAAGAACCCATGGCGCGCCTATCACGTTTGAACGGCCTTAGCGGCGGGGCGGCACTATGGCAGAAAGGCCGTTGAGCCGCAACGTTCGCCCCACCATCCTTAAACGGTTGTCATTGAGCTTTCACGGGAATTCGCGCGGCAGCCCCCTAAAAACGCGGTCCCGGCCGGAAGTCACGCGTCGTCGTCGGTCCCCAGCGCGCTGTCGTCGCCGGCGGCCCCCAGCCCAAGCAGCACCGGGCGGCTGTCCAGCAGGCCGGCGGCGCGCAGGTCGTCGACGCTGGGCAGGTCGCGCAGGCTCTCCAGCCCGAAATGGTCCAGGAAATGGTCGGTGGTGATCCAGGTCAGCGGCCGGCCCGGCGTCTCCCGCCGCTTGCCCGGCCGGATCCAGCCGTGTTCCATCAGCAGGTCCAGCGTGCCCTTGCTGGTGGCGACGCCGCGGATGGACTCGATCTCGGCCCTGGTCACGGGCTGGTGATAGGCGATGATCGCCAGCGTTTCGATGGCGGCGCGCGACAGCTTGCGCGACACCTCCTCCTCCCGCCGCAGCTCGGGCGCCAGATCGACCGCGGTGCGGAAGGCCCAGCCGCCGCCGCTGCGCACCAGATTGACGCCGCGCGGGGCGTAATGGGCGCGCAGTTCCTCAAGCAGCGCGCCGACCTCCGGCCCGACCCGGCCAGCCAGCGTCTCCTCGTCCAGCGGCTCGGCCGAGGCGAACAGCAGCGCCTCCAGCAGGCGCAGCCTGCCGATGCGGGCCTCCTCCTCGTGGGCGTCGGTGACTTCCTTAATCATGCGAATGCGCTTCTTCCGAAATGTCGGCGTCCTGACGATCTTTGGCGCGCCCGCGGACATAGAGCGGGGCGAAGGCCCCCTCCTGGCGCAGTTCCACCCGGCCGGCCTTGGCCAGTTCCAGCGTCGCCGCGAAATGGGCGGCCAAGGCGGAGCGGGTCAGCAGCCCGCCGCCCTCCCCGCCCGGCAGGAAGCTCGCCAGCGTCGCCCAGTCCGGCATGCGGCCCAACAGCGACGACAGGCGCTGCACCGCCTCCTCCATCGAATAGAGGCGGACCGGGGCGATGTGCAGGACCGCGGCGTCCTTGCGGGCGCGCTGCTGGCCGTAAGCGCGCAGCAGGTCGAACAGCGTGACCTCGTAGACCGACTTGCGCAGCAGGTCCAAATCCTCCGGCGCGCCGCGCGGATGAACGTCGATGCCCAGGCGCGGACGGGCGAACAGCTTTTCCGCCGCCCCCTTCATCGCCTCCAGCCGCTGAAGCTGGAAGGCCAGCGCCGCCGCCATGTCCTCGCCGGACGGTTCCTCCCCCTCCGGTTCGGGCAGCAGCAGGCGCGACTTCAGATAGGCCAGCCACGCCGCCATCACCAGATAGTCGGCCGCCAGCTCCAGCCGCACCTTCCGCGCCTCCGCAACGAAGGCGAGATACTGGTCGGCGAGTTCCAGGATGGAGATGCGCGTCAGATCGACCTTCTGGTCGCGCCCCAACGCCAGCAGCATGTCGAGCGGTCCCTCGAAGCCGTCCAGCACCAGCAACAACTGTTCGGACGGCGACGCCTCCGCCGCGGCGGGGGCGTCGCCCACACGCTCGGCCACCAGATCGGCCATGTGATCGCTTTCAGTCGTTGCCGGTGAGGACGCGGATGAAATCGATCACCGCATCCACGGGCGGGCCCAGCACCCAATGCATGACGCTGAGGTCCATGCCGATCTGCCGCCCCAGCATTGGCAGCAGGAAGAAGGCCGCCATCAGGATCAGCAGCCCGAAGCGCTCCAGCTTCGCCAGCGGCACCGCCAGGAAGTCCGGCAGGATGCCGACCGCGACCCGCCCGCCGTCCAGCGGCGGCAGCGGGATCAGGTTGAACACCATCAGGATGACGTTGACCAGCACCGACACCTCGGCGGCGGAGCGGATCCACAGCTCGATATAGCTGTTTTCCGGATTGACCAGCCGCCAGATCACCGCCGACGCCACCGCCAGCAGGAAGTTGGTTCCCGGCCCGGCCAGCGCCACCCACACCATGTCGCGGCGCGGATGGTCCAGCCGGGCGAAATTGACCGGCACCGGCTTGGCCCAGCCGAAAACAAATCCGGTGGTAAAATACATCAGCGCCGGCAGCAGGATCGTGCCGAACGGGTCGATGTGGCGGATCGGGTTGAAGGTGACGCGCCCCAGCCGATAGGCGGTGTCGTCGCCCAGCCTCCAGGCGACGAAGCCGTGCGCCGCTTCGTGCATGGTGATGGCGAGGATGGCCGGCAGGGCCACGGCCGTCACCTGGAAGATCCATTCCTCCATCGTCCGCTCCCGTCCGTCAGGCTTGGGCTGTGCCGAGAAGCTCGGCCAGCCGTGTCGTCAATGCCGCGATGTCCGCCGGTTCCGGCGCGTGGCGCATCGCCTCCGCCCGCGCCCAGCGCTCGGCCGCCGCGTCGCTCAGCGCCGGTACGGCATCGACCAGAGACCGCATCTCGGCCAGATCGCCGTTGCAGTGGAGCACGACATCCATGCCGGCCGCCAGCACCGCTTCCGCCCGCGACCTCGGGTCGCCCTGCAGCGCGTTCATCGACAGGTCGTCGCTGAACAGCAGGCCGCCGAAGCCGATGGACGGGCCCCGCACCACCTCGCGCACCACGATGGCGGAGGTGCTGGCCGGCGCCGCCGGGTCGATGGCCTTCAGCACCACATGGGCCACCATCGCCAGCGGCAGGTCGGCCAGCGCGCGGAAGGGGGCGAAGTCGGTGGCTTCCAGGGTGGCGCGGTCGGCCTCCACCACCGGCAGCTCGGCATGGCTGTCGGCGAAGGCACGGCCATGGCCGGGGATGTGCTTGACCACCGGCAGCACGCCGCCGGCCAGCAGCCCGTCGGCGGTGGCGCGGGCCAGCGCGATCACCAGGGTAGGGTCGCGCGAGAAGGCGCGGTCGCCGATGATGTCGTGCGCGCCCTCCACCGGCACGTCGCAGACGGGGGCGCAATCCACCGTGATGCCGACCTCCGCCAGCATATGGGCGAGCAGCCGGCCGTTGATCCAAGCGGCCTCACGCCCAGCCGCGGCATCGCGCGCGGCAAGGTTGCCGAACACGCCCATCGGCGGGTGGGCCGGCCAGTGCGGCGGGCGCATGCGCGCGACCCGGCCGCCCTCCTGGTCGATCAGGACCGGGGCGTCCGGCCGGCCGATGCTGGCCCGCAGGTCGTCCACCAGCCGGCGCATCTGGTCGCGGCTGTCGCAGTTGCGGCGGAACAGGATGAAGCCGAGCGGATCGGCGTCGCGGAAGAAGGCGGCCTCGTCGGGCGTCACCTCCAGCCCGGCGCAGCCGAAGACGACCGCGCGCGGACGGGCAACCAGGGTGGCGGGGCCCACTAGGTTACGACCCACAGAATCAGGGACGGACAACCACACACCCCACGTTCTGTGCGCGCAGCTGGGCGCAGACCGACTTGGCGCGCGCCTCGTCGGCACCGGCGCCCTGCACCCGATAGAAGACGCCCTTCGGCCCCAGATCGACCTTGGCGACATGCATCGACAGGCCACCCAGCGCATCGGAATGGCGCCCGGCCAGACGGCGCCACTCGGTGGCGGCCTCGCCTTCGCTGCGCACCGACGCCAGCTGGACACGCCAGCCGCCGCTGCCGCCGACAACCGCTGGCGTGGGGGCGGGCGCGGCCTTCGCGGGCTGAGGCGCCGCCTTGACCGGGGCGGCCGGCAGCGAGGCGGCTTCCAGCTTGGCGATCAGCTGTCCCATCGACGGTGCGGCAGTCTGCTGGGCCGGCGGCGGAGCAGGAGGCTTCGCCGTGGAGGCCTGCTGCTGGACAACCGGCTTCGACGGAGCGGCGGGGGGCTGCTGCGGCTTGGCCGCCACGCTGGGCGGAGCCTGCGTGGTTTGCGTCTGAATCGGCGGCGCGATGGCCGGATCCGTGGCGGACAGGCCGGGTGCCGTCTCCGGAGCGGCCAGCGGGGCTACCGCCGCGACCGCCGCGGCGACGCTGTCGCGCGGCACGGTGGCGGTGGAGCCCGGCGGCAGCTGGCCCACCGACGGAACCGACGGCAGCGGCACCACGGCCGGCATCTGCGGCGTCACCACCGGGCGCGGCAGCGGCACCTCCGGCGGCGGCAGCAGCCGTTCCACCTGATTGCCGCGTCCGCCGTCATGGTCGCGCAGCCGCTCATAGGCCAGGATGTCCTGGTGCGGCACCTCCATCCCGCCCGGCTGGTCGGGACGCGACTTGGCCGGGGTGGCATCGGCGGACAGCAGCGGCGGGCCGTCGCCGGACAGCCGGTCATGCCCGCGCAAAGCCACCACCGCCGTACCGGCGAAGGCAACGACGCCGACCACGGCGAAGCCGAGCGCCAGCAGCCCGCGCTTGCTCGCGGCCTGTCGGGGCGGCGCCCCATAGGGATTGGCCGCGTAGTTGACGTCGCCGTCGTACCTCATGAACGCAGTTCCTCCACCGGTTCGACACCCATCACCTTGAGACCCGACGCGATGACCGTCGCCACCGCGGCGATCAGCGCCAGACGGGCCGTCGTCAGCTCCGCATCGCCCTCGATCAGGAAGCGCAGCGAGGTATCGTCGCGGCCCCGGTTCCACAGCGCGTGGAAGTCGCTGGCGAGATCGTACAGGAAGAAAGCGATGCGGTGCGGCTCATGCGCCTCCGCCGCCGCCTCGACCACGCGCGGCCAGGTGGCCATGCGCTTGGCGAGCGCCATCTCCTCCTCGGCATCCAGCCGGGCGAGATTCGCCGAAGCCGCCAGCGCCGCCGGTGCCTGGTCCTGCTGCGGCAGCGCCGTCGCGGCATGGCGCAGGACCGAGCGGCAGCGGGCGTGGGCGTACTGCACGTAGAAGACCGGGTTGTCCTTCGACTGTTCCGTCACCTTGGCGAAGTCGAAGTCCAGCGTCTGGTCGTTGCGCCGGGTCAGCATGATGAAGCGGACCACGTCCTTGCCGACCTGATCGATGACGTCGCGCAGCGTCACGAAGGTGCCGGCGCGCTTGGACATCTTCACCGGCTGGCCGTTCTGCATCAGATGGACCAGCTGGCAGAGCTTCACGTCCAGCGACGCCTTGCCCTCGGTCACCGCGGTGGTCGCCGACTGCATGCGCTTGACGTAGCCGCCATGGTCGGCGCCCCACACGTCGATCAGGCTGCCGAAGCCGCGCTTATATTTATCAAAGTGATAGGCGATGTCGTTCGAGAAGTAGGTGAAGGACCCGTCCGACTTCTTCAGCGGCCGGTCGACGTCGTCGCCGAAATCGGTGGACTTGAACAGGGTCTGCGGGCGCGGCTCCCAATCGTCGGGCTTCTTGCCCTTCGGCGGCTCCAGCACGCCGGTGTAGATCAGGCCGCGCTCCTCCAGCGCCGTCAGCGCCTTGTCGACCGCACCGGCGGTCACCAGGGCGCGCTCGCTGCTGTAGACGTCCATGGTGACGCCCAGCACGCCCAGATCCTCCTTGATCCAGCCCATGATCATGGCGATGGCGAAGTCGCGGCAGGCCGGCAGCCATTCGGATTCATCGGTGCCGACCCAGCGGTTGCCGTCACGCTCGGCCAGGGCCTGACCGACCTCCTTCAGATATTCGCCGGGATAGAGGCCGGCCGGGATCTCGCCGACCTCCTCGCCCAGCGCCTCGCGGTAGCGGATGAAGGTGGAGCGGCCCAGCACGTCGACCTGAGCGCCGGCATCGTTGATGTAGTATTCGCGGGAGACGGCGTAGCCGGCCTTTTCCAGCAGCGCGGCCAGCGCGTCGCCGAAAACGGCGCCGCGGCCATGGGCGGCATGCAGCGGGCCGGTCGGGTTGGCCGACACATACTCCACATTCACCGGCGTCCGGCCGCCCAACTCGCTGTCACCATAGGCGGTGCCGGCGGTCAGCACGTCGCGGATGCGGTCGCGCCAGACGTCAGGCGTCAGGCGCAGGTTGACGAAGCCAGGACCGGCGATTTCGACCGACGCCACCTCGGCGCGGCCCTTCAGCTTGGCGACCAGCAGTTCCGCCAGGGCGCGCGGCGCCATCTTCGCCGGCTTCGCCAGGATCATGGCGGCGTTGGTGGACAGGTCGCCATGCGAGGCCTCGCGCGGCGGCTCGACCGTCAGACGGCTGCTGTCCAGCCCGGCGGGGATGGCACCCTCCGCGGCCAGCTCTTCCAGCAGCTTGCGAATATCGGTCTCGAAGGCCTTGAAAATATTCATCGTCTCAGGTCGTTTTTTCAGGAGGTCACAGGAGCCTCGCGGCTCAGGTCTTCACATGCAGATCGAAAAGCCGGTCATGTTCGGCCAGCGCATAGCGGTCGGTCATGCCGGCGATATAGTCGGCCACATGGCGGGCGCGCACCGCAAGGTCGGCGTCGCCGCCTGCCTTGGCGATGTCGCGCTGCCATTCGGTCGGCAGGGTGTTGGGCTCGTCCATGAACAGCTCGAACAGGGCGCGCACCACCCGCTTGCACTTGCTCATCTCGCGGTTCACGCGATAGTGCCGGTACATGCGCTGGCGCAGGAAGGCGCGCAACGGTCGCTGCGCCTCCAGCATCCCGTCGGAGAAGCTGACCATCGCCAGCGGCAGGGCGCGCAGCTCGGCCGCGCTTCCCGGCTTGTGGTCCGCCAGCCGCCGCCGCGTCTCGGTCACCAGATCGACGACCATGGCGTTGATCATCCGCCGCACCGTCTCGTGGATCAGGCGCGAGCGTTCCAGCCCCGGATAACGGTCGCAAACCTCGCGGACGAGCGGGCCGACCAGCGGCAGCTCCGCCACCTCCTCGACCGTGAACAGCCCGGCGCGCAGGCCGTCGTCGATGTCGTGGTTGTTATAGGCGATGTCGTCGGCCAGCGCCGCCACCTGCGCCTCCGCCCCCGGATTGGTGTGCAGCTCCAGATCCCATTCGCCCTGGAAGGCGGCAATCGTCGTCGGCAGGCGATGTCCGGGCAACAGCGGCAGCAGCGGGCCGTTGTGCTTGACCACGCCTTCCACCGCTTCCCAGGTCAGGTTCAGCCCGTCGAACTCGGCATAGCGCCGTTCCAGCCGCGTCAGGATGCGCAGGGTCTGGTCGTTATGGGCGAAGCCGCCGAACGGCTCCATGCAGGCGTTCAGCGCCTCTTCGCCGGCATGGCCGAAGGGGGTGTGGCCGAGGTCGTGGGCCAGCGCCACCGCCTCCGCCAGATCCTCGTTCAGGCCGAGCGTGCGGCTGATCGACCGTGCGATCTGCGCCACCTCCAGGCTGTGGGTCAGCCGGGTGCGGTAATAGTCGCCCTCGTGATAGACGAAGACCTGCGTCTTGTGCTTCAGCCGGCGGAAGGCCCCGGAATGCACGATGCGGTCGCGGTCGCGCTGAAAGCACGAGCGCGTCGGGCTTTCAGGCTCCGCCGCCAGCCGCCCGCGCGTGTCCGCCGGGTTGCAGGCAAAGGGAGCCAGCCGATCGTGGGAACAGTCCGCCGTCATGGGGCGGACACTACCGGCGGGGAAACGCAGGCGCAACGGCGAAGGCGTGCTATGCCCCGCCCCCCGGCGCTGCCGGCGGACAAGCGTGCCAGAAGCGCAACGGTTTGGCGCAACGGTGCCCATACTTTGACGAAGCACCCGATCGCCCTTACATTTGTCGCAACTCCCGCACCGCACCAGAGGGGCCATCCCATGCCCGACACCGCACTCCCCACCGAAACCCGCGTCCTCGGCGTCAGCGAAAGCGCCGCCAAGCGCGTCGCCTTCCTGATCGAGCAGGAGGGCAATCCCAATCTGATGCTGCGCCTGACCGTCTCCGGCGGCGGCTGCTCCGGCTTCCAGTACGGCTTCACCTTCGACCAGACCACGACCGACGAGGACCATGTCTTCGAGAAGGACGGCACCAAGGTGGTCACCGACGACGCCTCGCTCGATCTGCTGGACGGCGCGACGCTGGATTATGTCGAGGACCTGATGGGCGCCGCCTTCCAGATCAAGAACCCCAACGCCACCGCGTCCTGCGGCTGCGGCAATTCATTCGCGGTCTAAGGCCGCCGTCCGACCTCGCAAGACCAAGAAAAGAAGGCAGGCCTGTTTCGTGAAGATCGCCACCTGGAACGTCAACTCGGCGAAGGCCCGCCTTCCGCTGATCACCGACTGGCTGCGCGCGGCGTCCCCGGACGTCGTGCTCTTCCAGGAAATCAAATGCGAGACCGCCGCCTTCCCGCGCGCGGCGTTCGAGGAACTCGGCTATCACGTCAATGCCGTCGGGCAGAAGGCCTACAACGGCGTCGCATTGCTGTCCAAGTCCCCGGCGGAGGACGTGCTGACCCGCCTGCCGGGCGAGCCGGAGGACGAACAGGCCCGCTATGTCGAGGCCACCGTGGCCGGCGTGCGCATCGCCTCGCTCTACCTGCCCAACGGCAACCCGGTGGCCGGTGAAAAGTTCGCCTACAAGCTGCGCTGGATGGACCGGCTGTACGAGCATGCCCGGACCCTGTTGGCGCAGGAAATCCCGGTGGTGCTGGGCGGCGATTACAACATCATCCCCGAGGCGCGCGACGTCTACTCGCCGCAGGCCTTCGCCGGCGACGCGCTGTTCCGCCCGGAATCGCGGGCCAAGTTCCGCGCCCTGCTGAATCTCGGCCTGACCGAGGCGTACCGCGCCCTGCATGACGACGACCGCGCCTATACCTTCTGGGATTACCAAGCCGGCAGTTGGCCGCGCGACAACGGCCTGCGCATCGACCATTTCCTGCTGTCGCCCCAGGCCGCCGACCGTCTGGCCGGCTGCACCATCGACCGCGGCCCGCGCGGTCTGGAAAAGGCCTCCGACCACACCCCCGTCATCCTGGACCTGCGCGACCCCTGACCGCGGCTGTGGAATCCGCGTGACAAACAGCATTTTGTTAAAACTTTCGCCTTTAGAATGACTGCGCGCCCCGGATGCCGACCGGGCGGGCGCGGTCATCGGGGAGCGAAGGGCTTGGCATGGCGTGGGGGCGCGACAACGACCGGGATCGGGTGAAGGCTCTGCTGGCGGCATTGGAACGTCAGGCGACCGAGGCCTCCCAGCTTGCCGAGCGCGCCCAGCGCGACATGGGCGACGACCGCTTCGCCTCCTTCCTCGACTTCCGTCGCAAGGTGGAGGAAATCCGCGCCCTGTTCGCCCTGACCGAGGAGCATCTGCAAGGCGTCGACGAGTCGCGCCTCAGCGACCTGCGCGCCGAGTTCGAGCGGATGGATCTGTTGCTGACCCGCATGCTGGTGCGGGCGATGCGCAATTACTTCTCCGGCATGCGCCAGGATCAGGTTCTGCCCATCGGCGCCCGCGAACTGTTCGAGCCGGAACTGCGCAGCATCGACCAGACCCGCGCCCGCCTGCTGAGCCCCCGCTACGCCGACCGCGTGGCACCGGAGATTCTGGAGGATCTGGACGCCACGGCCGAGCTGATCCGCAAGACCATCGCCCGCGCCCCCAGCCTTCCCGACTTCTCCGACAGCCCCAGCCCGCCCAAACCGACCCGCCGCCTGCGCACCCTGGGCCGCCCGATCCGGAATTGAGGGGCAAATCGCAGCAGCCTTCGCGCGACACTTGACCCACCGCGACGCATTCGCTACTCCCGTGGGCCGAAGGAAGAGTGGCCGAGTGGTTTAAGGCAACGGTCTTGAAAACCGTCGTAGGTGTGAGCCTACCGTGGGTTCGAATCCCACCTCTTCCGCCAAGATTTCGGTCTAACATCCTTGATTTCGTTCGTTCTTATATATCCTGGATATCTCTAGTGCACCACACTCTGTCCCACGCTGAGGAACGGATTTAAAGCTCGCCGGCCGTACGACGAGCGGGTTGTCTGTCATCAGACACCGCTGAGAATGGCTCGCCGGCGCTCGTCGTACTCTTGCTGAGTGACAAGCCCTTGGTCTCGCAAGGATTTGAGTTCGCGAAGGCGGTCGGACGCTCTACCGGGTTGCTCACCCCCTATCGGAGGCGGAGCGAACATATAACGCGATGTTTTGACGTCATACGCTGACGCTATGTACGGATCGAGCTTATCCTCGGTTCCCCTCCGGACCCAACTGGCGACGCCTTGGAAGCACTTTCCAGAAAATTCAATAGCCCCTTTTCCAACGAAACTACCCATAAAGCCGTCGTAGTGCCCGTTGAACCTATAGATTTTACCACGCTGACTATCTGAAAGATTTGTCCCGTCGAGAACCCAGCCATTGGCTTGAGCGCCAACTTCCATAAGCCTATTGGCTTCTCGCATCGTGATCATTGACATATTGTATTTATCGTTGCACCCGCAGATCACTGACGCCTGCTCAGCTGAACCGTATTTCTTTACTGAGTACAGCCGGGTCATATCGTTTGAAGCGTCTCCGCGCTTCTCCTCAAACGCGACGGGACCAGTTAGCGCAGCACGCACATAACACTCGGTCGGCAACTGAGCCATCCCTTGTGCCGCATCAACGGTAGAAACCGGAGGCAGTGGTGCGCAACCGCTTGCCACCAGAGCGCCCGCACAGAACGCCGCAACACCCCACCACATCATCGCCTCCTCGCGCATGCGCGAACACTAGCCACTCTCCGCAACCGTCACACCATGAAATAGCAATTACCGGCTGTCCAGATTCAGCCTGCACCAGAGGCCGCAGACCGCCGGCCGGGAGCGTCAGCATTCCACCGGATGTGGGGCCTTCTGCTGTTCAGGAACTCAAACCTGAGTTGATGTGGTGAAGAGCCGTCCAGCACATAAACTCAGTCGCCACGCTCAACGCGGCCGACCAAAGTTCGCGAAAAACCTCACCACCCCAAACTGCATACCTTCATATGACCCCCGCCCTTTTGCGCCTCCCCGATTGCTCTGCTAGCGTCCAATCCGGGTTACGGAAGGGGCGCGGACCATGGGACTCATCAGCTTTCTGAAAAAGACCGCCGCCGGTCATACCGACCGGCAGAAGCAGGCGCGGTACGACCGTGCCAACGCGCGCGCCAACGAGTACATGGAGGTGGCGCAGTGGTATGCCGAAGAAGGCGACGGCAACCCGCGCATCCTGCAGAATTATCAGGAACTTTCGGCGCTTCCCTTCCGGCAGGGGCATGCGGCGACGCTGGTCGGCTACCGCAACGACATCACGCGCAAGCTGGGCCACGCCGCCCACATCGGCACCAGGCAGAACCCGTGGATCGCCGCCTTCCTGCGGCCGGACGACGGCACCGTCTATTGCGCCTATGTGCTGCTGCGCGACGACAACCAGCAGTTCGCGCTGATGAAGGCCTACTGGTTCCTGTCCAGCAACGAGACGGAGGCCGGATACAAGCGCCCCGTTTTCGGCGTCCTCTGATCCATCCAGCAGGAAAGTCGCGCACATGCCGAACATCGCCGATCTGGTCGCGAACCCGGAAAGCTTCCTCAAGAACAACCTGATCTGGATCCAGTATCAGGCCTACCAGCCCAACTACCGCGTCGGCGGCGTCAAGAGCTTCAGCCTCAGCGACGACGGCATGAGCTGCACCCGCAAGGGCACCGGCATCGTTTCGCAGTTTACGACCAAGAACGCCAAGGTCTGGTCGGTGCGCTACGAACAGGGCAACCAGCCGGACAGCTGGAACGCCTATTGGTTGCCCTATGATCAGGATTTCAAGCATCTCATCGTGCTGGACGACGAGGCCGACGTGATGTTCACCCCGACGATGGACGGCTGTTCCTTCGGCTTCAGCGATCATGGCGGCGGTACCTATTCCGCCTCCCACGGCAATCTCCAAACCGCCCAGGGCCGGATCGACGAGGCCGGACTGCGCCAGGGCATGCGCATGCACGGCACCACCCTGCACAAGTCGCAATACATGAACGTGCCGGGCACCGACGCGGTCAAGGTCACGCTGGTTGGGGTGCGCAACGGCAAGAAATGGCGCTTCTTCTATCAGCAATACATCGACCAGATGGGCGCCTTCACCCTGCTGAAGGTCGCGCAGGTCAAGAGGTAGAGTGTTGCCGGGGCGTGCGCCGCGCCCCTCCCCCATTCCCACTCAAGACAGCCCGCCGCCGCCTTGCTACAGTCCCTGTTCCTCGGACCTGTCCCGAACGGCTTGATCCGCAAGACAGACACAGACCAGAGACAAGGCACATGGACAAAGGCACGCCGAAGGCCATCCGGCTTCAGGACTATCGCCCGCCGGCGCATCTGATCGACACGGTCGACCTGTTCGTCGATCTGGGCGAGGATGTCACCACCGTCCGCGCGGTTCTGGCGATCCGCCGCAACCCGGCCCGCCCCGATGCCGCGACGGAGCCGCTGTCGCTCGACGGGCAGAGGCTGGATCTGGTGTCGGTGGCGCTGGACGGGCGGACGCTGGGGCCGGACGAATTCACCGTCACCCCCGATCACCTGGTCGTGCTGGAGGTGCCGGACAGCACCACGCTGGAAACCATTGTCCGCATCAAGCCGCAGGAGAACACGGCGCTGGAAGGGCTCTACAAGTCCTCCGGCAACTTCTGCACGCAATGCGAGGCGGAAGGCTTCCGCAAGATCACCTATTTCGCCGACCGGCCGGACGTGATGGCGCGCTACAGCACCACCATAACCGCGGACAAGGCGCGCTATCCGGTGCTGCTGTCCAACGGCAACCTCGCCGCGTCGGGCGATCTGGAGAGCGGCCGCCACTGGGCGCGCTGGGAGGACCCTTTCCCCAAGCCCTGCTACCTGTTCGCACTGGTTGCCGGCAAGCTCGTCCATGGCGAGGACCATTTCCGCACCACCTCGGGCCGCGACGTCACCCTGCGCATCTATGTCGAGCCGGGGAACGAGGACAAGATCGACCACGCCATGCGCTCGCTCATCAAGTCGATGCGCTGGGATGAGGAGGTCTATGGTCTGGAATATGACCTCGACATCTTCAACATCGTCGCGGTCGGCGACTTCAACATGGGGGCGATGGAAAACAAGTCGCTCAACGTCTTCAACACCAAATACATCCTGGCGAAGCCGGAAACCGCGACCGACACCGATTTCCTCAACATTGAGGCGGTGGTCGCGCACGAGTATTTCCACAACTGGACCGGCAACCGCGTCACCTGCCGCGACTGGTTCCAGCTGTCGC
>CBIHQY010000063.1:0-24669 GCA_966212305.1 uncultured Azospirillum sp. | reverse complement strand
AAGAACAGACCATGGTCCGCGACATGGCCCGCGCCTTCGCGCAGGACCGGCTCGCTCCGACCGCCGCCGAGCGCGACCGCAGCGGCGCTTTCCCCAAGGCCGAGCTGGCCGAGATGGGCGAACTCGGGCTGATGGGCATGCTGGTGCCGGAGGAGTTCGGCGGCGCCGCCACCGATCATGTCGCCTACGCGCTCGCCATCGAGGAGATCGCCGCCGGTGACGGCGCGGTGTCCACCATCATGAGCGTGCACAATTCGGTCGGCTGCATGCCGATCCTGAAGTTCGGCACGGACGCCCAGAAGGACCGCTTCCTGAAGCCGATGGCGCGCGGCGAGATGCTGGGCGCATTCTGCCTGACCGAACCGCAGGCGGGGTCCGACGCCTCGGCGATCAAGACCCGCGCCCGGCGCGATGGCGACCATTGGGTGCTGAACGGCACCAAGCAGTTCATCACCTCGGGCTCGCAGGCCGATGTCGCCATCGTCTTCGCGGTGACCGACCCGGCGGCGGGGAAGAAGGGACTCAGTGCCTTCATCGTGCCGACGGACACGCCGGGCTATCAGGTGGCGCGGACCGAGGAGAAGCTGGGACAGCACTGCTCCGACACCTGCCAGATCGTCTTCGAGGAGTGCCGGGTTCCCGCCGACCTGATGCTGGGCCAGGAGGGCGCCGGCTACAAGGTGGCGCTGGCGAACCTGGAAGGCGGGCGCATCGGCATCGCCTCGCAGTCGGTCGGCATGGCGCGCGCGGCGCTCGACCACGCCATCCGCTATGCCCAGGAACGCCAGAGCATGGGGGTGCCGATCATCCAGCATCAGGCCATCGCCTTCCGCCTCGCCGACATGGCGACGCGGGTGGAAGCCGCGCGCCAGATGGTGCTGCATGCCGCATCCTTGCGCGATGCCGGGGTGCCTTGCATGAAGGAAGCGGCGATGGCCAAGCTGTTCGCCTCCGAGATGGCGGAGAAGGTCTGCTCCGACGCCATCCAGATCCATGGCGGCTATGGCTATCTCAACGATTTCCCGGTCGAGCGCATCTATCGCGACGTCCGGGTCTGCCAGATCTATGAAGGCACCAGCGACATCCAGCGGCTGGTCATCAGCCGCGCGCTTGTTCAGTAACACAGTCTGCAATCAAGACCGCCAAACCGGGAGGAAGACGGCATGACCGTCCTGAAGAGCGCCCTGAACGCGCGCTCCGCCGAGTTCCAGGCCAATGCCGACGCCATGCAGGCGCTGGTCGACGATCTGCGCCGGAAGGTCGCCGCCATCCAGCAGGGCGGCGGCGCCAAGGCCCGCGACAAGCACCTCGCCCGCGGCAAGCTGCTGCCGCGCGAGCGCATCCGCCAGCTGCTCGATGTCGGCTCGCCGTTTCTGGAGCTGTCGCAGCTGGCCGCCGACGGCGTCTATACCGACGACATCCCGTCGGCCGGCATCATCGCCGGCATCGGCAGCGTCGCCGGACAGGAATGCATGATCGTCGCCAACGACGCGACGGTGAAGGGCGGCACCTATTACCCGCTGACGGTCAAGAAGCACCTGCGGGCGCAGGAGATCGCGCAGCAGAACAATCTGCCCTGCATTTATCTGGTCGACAGCGGCGGCGCCAACCTGCCGAACCAGGACGAGGTCTTCCCCGACCGCGACCATTTCGGCCGCATCTTCTACAACCAGGCCAACATGTCGGCCGAGGGCATCCCGCAGATCGCCGTGGTGATGGGAAGCTGCACCGCCGGCGGCGCCTATGTCCCGGCGATGTCGGACGAGGCGATCATCGTCCGCAACCAGGGCACCATCTTCCTGGGCGGCCCGCCGCTGGTGAAGGCCGCGACCGGCGAGGTGGTGTCGGCGGAGGATCTCGGCGGCGCCGACGTGCATTCCCGCACCTCCGGCGTGACCGACCATTACGCGATGAACGACGCCCATGCGCTGGCGATGGCCCGCCGCGTGGTGTCGAACCTGAACCGCGCCAAGCACATCGACCTGGATCTCCGTGAGCCGGAGGAACCGGCCTTCGACCCGCGCGAGCTGTATGGCGTCATCCCCAGCGACGCCCGCAAGCCGTTCGACGTGCGCGAGGTGATCGCGCGGGTGGTCGACGGGTCGCGCTTCGACGAGTTCAAGCCGCTCTACGGCACGACGCTGGTGACGGGCTTCGCCCATATCTTCGGCTATCCGGTCGGCATCATCGCCAACAACGGCATCCTGTTCAGCGAATCCGCCCTGAAGGGCGCCCATTTCGTCGAACTGTGCTGCCAGCGCCGCATCCCGCTGGTGTTCCTGCAGAACATCACCGGCTTCATGGTGGGCCGCAAGTACGAGGCCGGCGGCATCGCCAAGGACGGCGCCAAGCTGGTCACCGCGGTCGCCTGCGCCAAGGTGCCGAAATTCACCGTCATCATCGGCGGCAGCTATGGCGCCGGCAATTACGGCATGTGCGGCCGTGCCTATAGCCCGCGCTTCATGTGGATGTGGCCGAACGCCCGGATCTCCGTCATGGGCGGCGAGCAGGCGGCCGGCGTGCTGGCCCAGGTCAAGCGCGACGCCATGGAAGCCCAGGGCAAGCCGTGGTCGGCCGAGGACGACGAGGCGTTGAAGGCGCCGATCCGCGCCCAGTTCGAGCGCGAGAGCCACGCCTATTACGCCAGCGCCCGGCTGTGGGACGACGGTATCATCGACCCGGCCGACACCCGGATGGTTCTGGGCCTCGGCCTGTCGGCCTCGCTGAACGCGCCGGTGCCGAAGACGCCCTTCGGCGTCTTCCGGATGTGATGGGGGCGACCATGAGCGACATTCTGATCGAGGTTGCCGACACCGGCGTCGCCACCGTCACCATGAACCGCGGCGACGTGCACAACGCCTTCAACGAACAGGTCATCGCCGACCTGACCGCAGCCTTCCGGCGGGTGGGTGAGGATCCGGCGGTGCGCGTCGTCCTGCTGCGCGGGGTGGGCAAGAGCTTCTCGGCCGGGGCCGATCTGTCCTGGATGAAGAAGATGGCCGGCTACTCCCGCGAGGAGAATCTGGCCGACGCCATGGGCCTCGCCACCATGCTGCGCACGCTGGACGAATGCCCGAAGCCCACGGTCGCCGTGGTGCAGGGGCCGGCCTTCGGCGGCGGCGTCGGGCTGGTTTCGGCCTGCGACATCGCCATCGGCGTCGAGACCGCGACCTTCGCCCTGTCGGAAGTGCGGCTGGGCATCATCCCCGCCGCCATCAGCCCCTATGTCATCGCCGCCATCGGCGAACGCGCCTGCCGCCGTTACTTCCTGACCGGCGAGCGGTTCAGCGCGGCGGAGGCCCACCGCATCGGCCTGCTGCATGAGCTGACCAATGCCGACGGGCTGGAGGAGACGGTGGCGAAGACGGTCAAGAACCTGATGGACAGCGCCCCCACGGCGGTCACCGCCGCCAAGGAGCTGATCCGCGCCGTCGCCCGCCGGCCGCTGACCGACGACGTGGTGCGCGACACGGCGGAGCGCATCGCCCGCCAGCGCGCCAGCGCCGAAGGCAAGGAGGGCGTCGGCGCCTTCCTCGACAAACGCACCCCGTCCTGGCGGAGCTGATCCACATGTTCGACAAGATCCTCATTGCGAACCGCGGCGAAATCGCCTGCCGGGTCATCCGCACCGCCCGCCGCCTGGGCATCAAGACCGTCGCCGTCCATTCGGAGGCCGACGCCAAGGCGATGCATGTCCAGATGGCCGACGAGGCCGTCTGCATCGGCCCGGCCCCGGTCGGCGAAAGCTATCTGCGCGGCGACGTCATCCTCGACGTGGCGAAGCGCACCGGCGCCCAGGCCATCCATCCCGGCTATGGCTTCCTGTCGGAGAATGCCGGTTTCGCGGCGGCCTGTGCCGAGGCCGGTGTCGTCTTCATCGGCCCGCCGATCGACGCCATCCGCGTCATGGGCTCCAAGGCGGAATCCAAGCGGCTGATGGCGAATGCCGACGTGCCGCTGGTGCCGGGCTATCACGGCACCGACCAGGACTTCGCCACCCTGTCGGCGGAGGCCGAGCGCATCGGCTTTCCGGTGCTGGTCAAGGCGTCGGCCGGCGGCGGCGGCAAGGGCATGCGCGTGGTGCGCGCCGCCAATGAGCTGGCCGACGCGGTGGCCGGCGCCCAGCGCGAGGCCAAGGCGGCGTTCGGCGACGACAGCCTGCTGCTGGAAAAGTATCTCGGCCGGCCGCGCCATGTCGAAATCCAGGTCTTCTGCGACACCCACGGCAACGGCGTCTATCTGTTCGAGCGCGATTGCTCGGTCCAGCGCCGCCACCAGAAGGTGATCGAGGAGGCGCCGGCCCCGAACCTGCCCGACGACCTCCGCCGCCGCATGGGCGAGGCCGCGGTCGCTGCCGCCAAGGCGGTGAACTATGTCGGTGCCGGCACCGTCGAGTTCCTCTATGAGGATGGCGGCTTCTACTTCATCGAGATGAACACCCGCCTGCAGGTGGAGCATCCGGTGACGGAGAAGATCACCGGGCTCGATCTGGTCGAATGGCAGCTGCGCGTTGCCGCCGGGGCGGAGCTGCCGCTGCGCCAGGACCAGCTGACCCGCCGGGGCCATGCCTTCGAGGCGCGGCTGTATGCCGAGGATCCGCAGCGCGACTTCCTGCCGGCCATCGGCAAGCTGGTGCGGCTGCGCCCGCCGGCCGAGAACGAGCATGTCCGCGTCGATACCGGTGTCCGCGAGGGCGATTCGGTGACGATGTATTACGACCCGATGATCGCCAAGCTGATCGTCTGGGACGAGGACCGCGACAGCGCGCTGCGCCGCCTGCGCGTGGCGCTGGCCGAGTATGAGGTTGTCGGCGTCACCACCAATGTCGGCTTCCTCGGCGCCATCGCCGGCCATCCGGCCTTCAAGGCGGTGGAGATCGACACCGGCTTCATCGAGCGCCACCGCGCCGACCTGCTGCCGCCGCCGGCCCCGGTGGCCGACAAGGCGCTGGCCGCCGCCGCCCTGTCGGTGCTGCTGAAGCGCCGGGAGGAGGCCCAGGCCGCTCTGCGCGCCCGGTCGGATCGTTACTCACCCTGGCTGCTCGCCAATGGCTGGCGGCTGAACGAGGAGAACCATTACGACCTGCGCCTGATGGACGGCGAGACGGCGCGCGAAGTGACGCTGCATTTCCGCAGCGATGGCTATGAGGTCGCGGTGGATGGCGGCAAGGCAATCCCGGTCACCGGGGTCAGCCTCGCCGACGGCCTGCTGACGGCGACGCTGGACGGCATGCGCACCCGCGCCACCGTGGTGCAGCAGGGGCTGGACATCACCGTGCTGATCGACGGCGCGGTGTCCCGCCTGACGCTGGACGACCCCAGCGCCCGCGCGGCGGAGCAGGAGGGCGGGTCCGGCCGCCTGACCGCGCCGATGCCGGGCACCGTGGTCCGCGTGCTGGTCGAAGCGGGCCAGAGCGTCGAGGCCGGCGCGCCGCTGATGCTGCTGGAAGCCATGAAGATGGAGCACACCATCAAGGCCCCGGCGGCCGGCACGGTCAGCGCCGTGAATTTCGCGGCGGGCGATCAGGTGTCGGAAGGCGTCGACCTGCTGGTTCTCGACATCGCGGAGGCTTGACGATGCAGCTGCCCAAATTCGTCCGCATGGTGGAGGTCGGCCCGCGCGACGGCCTCCAGAACGAAAAGTCGATGGTGCCGACCGCGGTCAAGGTGGAGTTGGTCGACCGCCTGTCCGATGCCGGGTTGAGCGTGGTCGAGGCGGCCAGCTTCGTCTCGCCCAAATGGGTGCCGCAGATGGGCGACAGCGCCGAGGTGCTGGCCGGCATCGCCCGCAAGCCCGGCGTCCGCTATGCCGCCCTCACCCCGAATTTGAAGGGGCTGGAGGGCGCGCTGGCGGCCAAGGCCGACGAGGTGGCGGTGTTCGGTGCCGCCTCGGAAAGCTTCAGCCGGAAGAACATCAACTGCTCCATCGCCGAGAGCCTGGACCGCTTCGCCCCCGTCATGGAGCAGGCCAAGGCGGCGGGCGTGCTGGTGCGGGGTTATGTCAGCTGCGTGCTCGGCTGCCCCTATGAGGGGGAGATCGCGCCCAAGGCGGTGGCGGACGTCGCGGAACGGCTGTTCGCGATGGGCTGCTACGAGGTCTCGCTGGGCGACACCATCGGCACCGGCACCCCGACCAAGGCGCAGGCGATGATCGCCGCCGTGGCGGAGCGGGTGCCGGTGGAGAAGATCGCCGTCCATTTCCACGACACCTACGGGCAGGCTCTGGCGAACATCCTGGCCGCCCTGCAGATGGGCGTGGCGGTGGTCGACAGCTCCGTCGCCGGTTTGGGCGGTTGCCCCTATGCCAAGGGGGCCAGCGGCAACGTGGCGAGCGAGGATGTGCTGTACATGCTGAACGGCCTCGGCATCGAGACCGGGGTGGACCTGGACAAGCTGATCGCGGCCGGGGCGTTCATCAGCGACGCCATCGGCCGCCCCACCGCATCGAAGGTGGCCCGCGCTCGTGGTTGTGCGTGAGGGAATCTTCGGCAACGAAGGGCCGCGCTTCCGAAAGGGGGCGCGGCCCTTTCGTGTTTGGGGGCGCCCCGTTCACGGCTTGCGGCAGATCACCTCGGTCGGGAGGATGCGCTGCTCCTCCAGGTTCCTGACCTGATTGCGCGCCATCTCGCGGAACTCCGGGCCTAGAAGGAGGTGGAAGCCGAGCGTGGGCGGGCCGTCGCGCTCGATCCGCTCGCGCAGCTGCTGGAACCATGCGCGACCTTCCGCGCTGGTGTCCCGCCAGCCGATGATGTCGAAGCCGCTTCCGCTCAGCAGATCGCGGAGGTCTTCTGGCGCGGCGAGGAAGCTGGTGGCGGGGTCGCGTGCCCATGGCACAGGGAAGTGAACCGGACCGCCCGGTCCTTCGAGCAGATCGTAGAGGCCGAACAGGCCGCCCGGTTTGAGGACGCGCGCGACCTCGGCGTAGAACCGCCGCTTGTCGGAGATGTTCATCGCCACATGCTGGGTATAGACCCGGTCGAAGCTGGCGTCGGGCAGGGGAATGTCCAGCGCCGAGCCTTGCAGATATTCGACGGTGCCGCCCAGCCCGACCCGGTCCGCCAGGACGGTCGCCGTGCGGCAGTATTCTTCGGTGAGGTCCAGCCCGACGACCCGGCAGCGGTAGAGATCCGCAAGGTGGCGGGAGGGGCCGCCAAGCCCGCTGCCGACATCCAGCACCGTGGTGCCCGGGTCCAGACCGAGGGCCCGGCCGAGTTCGGCGGTGGCTTCGCGCCCGCGGATGTGAAACTCGTCGATCGATGCGAGGTCGTCAGGACGCAGACGGGAGAGGTCCTTACCCGCCCGCTCCAAGGCGCCGAGGATTTCCGCAGCCAAGTCCTGGCGCCCGTAATGCTCGGTCACCCGTTGCTCAACAGACATGCCGCCCTCCCCTGGTTCGATCCCGGCCCCAGCGGGTGTCCAATCATCGGGCGGACCGGACGTCCTGGCAACGACGCCTTGGAAAGCGCCGCTGCCGCCGACGGCGGGCCTTCCGGTATCATCCGGATATGTGGCACCCTAAATTGTACGTACTACAAACTTGACGGTCCGGGCCGTCCGGCGCATCATGATCGGCGTGATGGATGGTGCCGAAAATGCATTGTTCCCACGACGCCGACCGGGCTGAGCATCGGTCGGAACCACGGCTGGAGTTCCAGTGGCAACGACCCACGGCCGCTAACCGCGCGCCGCCACATGACCTGTTGCCCGTCCGGCTGTTCGGCGGCGGAGCCATACCCGGGGGGCTCCGCCGCCGATTGTTTTTTGGCGCTGAGTGCTTTTTGGGCAATCGCCACACTCCCGTCCCGCTCCGGCCATCCTCCCGCCTCATTTCTGTCACGTCCTGTCCCGCTCCGTATCTCACCACGGCAGCGGTCAGCGCGTAATGGATTTTGCCGAATTTCATACCACTTTTGAGCAAAGGCACCGGCAATCCCTGCCGGAATCGCTCGAAAATCAAACGAAACTTCGAAAAATATTGATGGGCTTTCGCAAAATGGGGGTACGGGTTGTGGTTTTAACGCGCCATTAACCAGACTGGATTGAGTTTAGGCATATCAGACGCGGCCAACTCCAACCAGCACGCGAAGTTGACTTCCAAGCTAGATGGAAATGGTTCGTCCCGTGTTAATGCCGTTATGTCCGTTCCCCTTGGTTTTGAAAGGCCCGCCCCCATGACCGTGCCGGCAGTCCTCCGCGTTGTGGCGCAGTACGGCGCCTACGCCGCCGGCTGGGGCCGACATGCGGGCCTGCTGGTCGCGGTCCTGCTGCTGGCCGGCTGCCCGGCCAACACGGTCGGGCCGGGCTGGGGTGGTCCGGACGTGACGGCGGCCCGCCCGAACGCCCGTCCGGCGACCCCGCCGGTGCCCAAGCCCAAGCCGGTCCGGAAGGCCCCCGACGCCGTCACGCTGGCGCCGGCCCTGCCGATGCCGCAGCCGGGCCCGCCGGTGAGCGTGGGGGAGCTGACTGCCGATCAGGCCACCACCCATCTGGCGGCCATCGGATCCGACAGCGCCGCCCAGGCGGCGATGACGCCTAACGCCGCCCAGGCGGCAACACCGCCGACGGGGGGCACGCCCACCCAATCCGCAACCACCAACGCCGACCCCGACAGTCTTGTCGGGCTGGACGAAGTCCAGACTCTCAAACTCCTGGGGTCCCCCGTTGCACGGGAAGAGGCGCCTCCCGCCAAGATCTGGCGGTATGCCAAGGGCGATTGCACCCTCAAGGTGTTCTTCTTCATGGATATGACCTCGTCCCAGGACTTCCGCGCCCTCTCCTACGATATGAAGAGCAGCCAAAATGTCCCTGACGCCGACCACCGATGCTTCGCCCAACTCCTCGCTCACGCTGACGCAGGGCGCCCTGTCCGCGCCGGGATTCAGTAAGGCGGAGTCGAACAAGGGAATGTCAGCAATGACCGAACCGACCATTGCCCGCATCGCTCTGGTGGACGACGACGACCTGTTCCGTGAGTCGCTCGGCCTCAACCTCGGCGACGAGGGGTACGAGGTGATCACCTTCGACCGCGGCGAACCGGCGCTCGACTTCTTCGCCGAAGGCGGGTCGGTCGACATCGTCCTGCTGGACTGGCGCATGCCCAAGCTGGACGGCATCGACGTTCTGCGCCAGATGCGTGCCCGCGGCATCGCCACGCCGGTCATCTTCCTGACCGTGCTGTCCGACCAGATTTACGAAGAGGCCGCCCTGGCCGGCGGCGCGCTGGACTTCGTCGAGAAGTCGCGCAGCCTGTCGATCCTGCTGAAGCGCATGCGCCTGATCCTGGACGGGATCAAGGGCGACGCCACCAAGGGCGCCGACGATGCGGAGGCCGGCGGCAACACCACCAGCCACCGCCTGGGCGAGCTGGAGCTGCGCCTGGACAACAGCCGCGCCTTCTGGAAGGGCAAGCGCATCGACCTGACGCTGACCGAGTTCAACATCGTCAAGCTGATGTCGACCCGCCCGGAAGAGGATGTGTCGTACCGCGAGATCTACGACCTCGTTCACGGCAAGGGCTTCGTCGCCGGCTACGGCCCGTCGGGCTACCGCGCCAACGTCCGCGCCTTCATCAAGCGCATCCGCCAGAAGTTCCGGTCGGTCGACGCGACCTTCGCCTGCATCGAGAACTATCCCGGCTTCGGCTATCGCTGGGGCAAGGGCGAGAACGCGGCCAACCAGGGTCGCGACGAGGATGGCATGGGCGAGGATATGCTGATCGATGGCGCTGCTGCCGACTGACCTCGCGCTGCGGGCGCCCCGACGGGCGTCCGCCCGCCTGCTCTGGCTCTGGCGCTCGATGGCGAGCCGCCTGCTGCTGCTCACCCTTGTCTTCATCGCAGTGCCGGTGCTGCTCTATGACCAGTTCCAGCGCGCCGACGAGGCGTCGCAGCAGCTTCTGCTGAAAAGCGCCCAGCGCCAGGGTGAGCTGATCGCCCGCGCGCTGGAACCCGAACTGCTGGGCGTCGACCGCACCGCCCTTCCCAGCCTGAGCATCGCGCTCGCCCGCTATGGCGACGACCGCACGCGGCTGAAGCTGCTGGTTCGCCCGCGCGTGACCGCCGCCGGCGCCGCCACCACCCCGTCCGGCGCCAAGGCCGGGCCGGAGCCGTTCTTCTACGTCGCCGCGGCGCCCAGCCTGTCCACCGCCGACATCGACGCCGAACGGCGCCTGCTGCTGGAACAGGGCGTGCTGGACCGCCTGGGGTCGAGCTGCGCCGGCAACGCGACGCTGGCGATGCGCGTCCCCCATCTGGAAGGCGGGGAGGAGGTGCTGTCCTCCATCACCCCGATCAAGACCAGCTTCGGCTGCTGGGCGCTGGTGACCAGCCACGCGACGGAAGCCTACATCTCCTCCTCCATCGGCCGGCCTTACTGGAGCACGCCTGCGGTCCAGGCCGCCGCCGCGATCTATCTGGCGATGGCCGCCCTGGTGCTGGCGGTGCTGGCCGGCATCTGGCGCAACCTGAACCGCTTCGGCGATCTGGCCCGCCGCATCGTCGGCGGCGACGATACGCCCGAGCGCGGCGACCGCGACGCCTCCTTCGCCGCGCGCAACACCGTGCCGGAACTGGCCGGCGTGGCCGAGGATTTCGACCGGCTGGTCGCCACGCTACGCGACAGCGCCCAATCGCTGCGCCGTGCCGCCGAGGACAACGCCCACGCCTTCAAGACGCCGATCGCCGTGATCCGCCAGTCGGTGGAGCCGCTGCGCCGCGCCCTGCCGGCGGAGAACGCCCGCAGCCAGCGCGCCCTGACGATGATCGAGAAGTCGCTGGACAAGCTGGACGGGCTGGTGTCCTTCGCCCGCCGCATGGACGAGGCGGCGGCCGACCTGCTGGCCCCGTCGCGCCGCCGGGTCGACCTGTCGTCGCTGGTGGAGCGGATGGCCGGCGGCTATACCGGGCTGCTGGCCGAACGCCGCCTGCACATGCGTTCGCGCATCGATGCCGGGCTGGTGGTGCGGGCCAGCGAGGAGACGCTGGAGACCATCGTCGAGAATCTGGTGGAGAACGCCGTCAGCTTCTCGCCGCCCGACGGGACGGTCAGCGTCCGCCTGACCCGCACGGGCGGCCAGGGCGCGACGATGGCGGAGCTGGTGGTGGACGACGAAGGACCGGGTGTCGATCCCGCCAACCTGGACCGCATCTTCGAGCGCTATTTCTCCCACCGCGAACCCGGCCGCGGCATGCCGGAGGACGAGGCGGCGGCGCATCAGGCCGGCGCGGCCCATTTCGGCATCGGCCTGTGGATCGTCCGGCGCAACATCGAAGCGTTCGGCGGCCGTGTCCGCGCCGAGAACCGCCCGACCGGCGGCCTTCGCATGACGGTGGCCCTGCCGCTGGCGGCCTGATCGGCGGCGTGCGGGGCGAACGGGGTTCGGATCGACGGCGTCTTCGCCGCTCCGGCTATGGTCCGGCATGGCCTGATCCCGTTTTTTCCGCTAGGATCGGGGCCGCCAGCCGAACAGCATTCCGAGCCGCCGATGGACCGCAACCTCGATTCCACCGACATCAAGATCCTGCGCGAACTGCAGGATGACGGCCGCCTCAGCAATGTGGAGCTGGCCCGCCGCATCAACCTCAGCCCGGCCGCCTGCCTGGAGCGGGTGAAGCGGCTGCAGGCCGACGGCATCATCCAGCGCTATGTCGCGCTGCTCGATCCGCACCGCCTGGAAGCGGGGATGCTGGTCTTCGTCGAGGTGGTGCTGGACCGCACGACGCCCGACAATTTCGACGACTTCAAGGCCACCGTCCTACGCATGCCGCAGATCATGGAATGCCACATGGTCGCCGGCGGCTTCGACTATCTGGTCAAGGCCCGCGTGCGCGACATGAACGAATACCGCCTGTTCCTGGGCGAACTGCTGTCCACCGCCCGCGGCGTGCGGGAAACCCACACCTACGCCGTGATGGAAGAGGTGAAGAGCGTCACCGCGATTCCGCTGGACGGGCTGTCCAACGGGTCGTTACGCGGCTGAATGGTCGGACAGCAAAGCATTTTCCAAATTGCACGGTAGCTTAGGGCCGGCTGTCCATTCTGGACGCATTTTGCGAAAATTGTGGTGGGCAAATTTTACATCGACCTTACAGTTCAACGCGGCGTTTGCTCATTTGCCAACATTAGGACGCGGCATGCCACTTGCAGCGAAGGGGCAGGCCCGGGAGGCGACCGATGAGTCGCCCGGTGGTTGCGATGCCGTCCGCATCCCCGGCCACATCCTTCGAGACTTTGGCTGGAGCGATCCGCGTCATGCGCGTCAACACACCGATCACCGACCGGGAAGTCCATCTGACCGAGGGGGTTCCCCTGGTGTCCCGCACCGATACCGGCGGGCGCATCACCTTCGTGAACCAAGCCTTCGTCGAGATCAGCGGCTTTGACGAACATGAGCTGATCGGCGCGCCCCACAACCTTGTCCGCCACCCCCACATGCCGAAGGAGGCCTTCGCCGACCTGTGGGCGACGGTGAAGAAGGGACGGCCCTGGGAAGGGCTGGTGAAGAACCGGACCAGGGGCGGCGATTACTATTGGGTGCGGGCCAACGTCACCCCTGTGGTCGAAAGCGGCGCCGTCACCGGCTATATCTCGATCCGCTCCAAGCCCTCGCGCGAGGAAGTCGCGGCGGCCGAGGCGCTGTATGCGGAGATGCGCGACGGCCGCGCCGCGCTGGCGCTGGAGGAAGGCGCCCTGGTGCGGAAGAGCCGCACCGGCCGGGCCGCCGCCTTCGCCTGGACCAGCCTATCGGGGCGCATGGCCGCGGTGTTCGGGATGCTGATCCTGGCGGTGCTGCTGGCCGGCTGGCTCGGCCTGGACGGCATGTCGGCTTCCAACCAGTCGCTGCGCACGGTCTACGAGGACCGCACGGTTCCCGCCTATCAGATCGGCGAGATCCAGAACCTCGCCCGCGACAGCCGGCAGCGCCTGACCGACCTCGCCGCCGACCTGCGGGCGGGAAGCGGCGGCGGCGATCTGGTCGCCGTGGAGAAGGACATCGCGGACAACGCCGCGGCGATGCGGCGCCTGCTGGCCGACTATCTGGCGACCTACCTGACCCCGGAGGAGGCCGTCCTCGCCGAGACCTTCAAGCCGCTGGTCGGGACCTATCTGCAGGGCGGGATCGAACCGGCGCTGGCGCTGGCGAAGCGGAAGGATGCCGCCGCGCTGGACGCCCATCTGCGCAGCGCCGTCCGCCCGGCCTTCGCCGATCTGCGCCGGGTGTCCGACGCCCTGCTGGAGCTTCAGATCCGGGTTGCCCGGGAAGAGTTCGACAAGGCGGAACGGGATTACGGACGCCGCGTCGTCCAGGTCGCCGTGGCGATGCTGCTGAGCGCCCTGCTCGCTGCCCTGTTCGGCTGGGCGATCCTGCGCACGGTGCGCCGTCCGCTGGCGCTGCTGGAACGGACCTTCGAGCGTATCGCCCGCGGCGCCCTGACCGACCCGATGCCGGCCGTCGACGTGCCGGAATTCCGCCGCGTGGCGTCGGAGCTGAACGCCATGAAGGCCAAGCTGGCCTATGGCATCCATGAAAAGCACGAGACCGAGATGCGCCAGAAGGCGCTGACCCGTCAGGCCCTGCTGGAAACCTGCAAATCGATCGAAAGCGATCTCGACGCCACCTGGATCGGGGTGGAACTGGCCAGCAACCGCGCCGGCGATGGCATCCGGCACCTGATGCAGTCTCTGGGCGTGGTGCGGGAGAACACGGTGGTGGTGTCCGCCGCCTCCGAACAGGCCAGCGCCAACGCCCAGTCGGTCGCCGCCGCGACGGAGGAGCTGAACTCCGCCGGGCACGAGATCGCCCGGCAGGCGGCGCGCTCCAGCGAGGTGGCGCGGCGCGCCGTGGACAGCGCCCGCGGCTCCGCTTCCGCCATCGGCCAGATGGAGGTCGCGACGGAGGAGATCGCCAAGGTCGCCAACCTCATCAACTCCATCGCCGGCCAGACCAACCTGCTGGCACTGAACGCCACCATCGAGGCCGCAAGGGCGGGGGAGGCCGGCAAGGGCTTCGCCGTCGTCGCCAGCGAGGTCAAGACGCTGGCCAACCAGACGGCGAAGGCGACCGAGGACATCGCCCGCCAGATCGAGCAGCTGAAACAGGCGGTCGGCGGCAGCGTCACCGCGATCCAGACCGTTATCTCGGTGATCGAGGAGATCGACGAAGCCGCCGCCGCCACCGCCGCCGCGGTGGAGGAGCAGTCGGCCGCCAACGCCGAGATCGGTCGCAGCGCCACCAACTCGGCCGGCGGCGCCTCCCAGGTGTCGGGCAGCGTGCTGCACATCCGCGACCAGACCGACGAGATCACCGGCATCGCCACCGATGTCAGCCGCCGCATGACCGACACCCAGGGCGCGGTGGCCGACCTGAAGCGCCGGCTGGTCATCGCTCTGCGCCAGTCGGTGGCGGGCGACCGCCGCGTCTCCGACCGCATCCCGTGCGAGGAGCCGATCGCCCTGACGGTTGCCGGCAATCGCCGCAGCGTCACCATGCTCGACCTGTCGATGGACGGGCTGTTGGTGGAGAGCAAGGGGTTGCCGGAACTGGTCGAGCAGACGCAGCTGACCGTGACTCTGCGCGAGGCCGGCGACCTGCCGGCCATCGTCGCCGGCACCAGCGACCTCGGCCTGCATCTGGCCTTCGACGAGCTGTCGGACGCGCAATCCGACCGGCTGCAGCGCGCTTACACCGCGATGATCGAGGCGGATTCGGCGATCATCCGCACCGTGCAGGACACCGCGGCGGCCCTGGCCAAGGTGCTGGACGGCGCGCTGTCCAGCGGCAGCATCGGCGAGGAGGCGTTGTTCTCGACGGAGCTGTCCACCATCCCCGGCAGCGAGCCGGAACAATGCATCGCCCCCTTCACCGAGCTGACCGACCGGCTGTTCCCGGCGATCCAGGAGCCGGTGCTGGCCTCCAACCCGCGCTTCCAGTTCTGTGCCGCGGTCAACGCCGTCGGCTATCTGCCGACACACAACGCCCGCTATTCCGAACCGCAGCGGCCGGGCGACGCCGCCTGGAACGCCGCCCATTCCCGCAACCGCCGCGTCTTCGCCGACCGCTCCGGCCTCGCCGCCGCCCGCAACACCCGTCCGTTCCTGCTGCAGGCCTACCGCCGCGACATGGGCGGTGGCCAGATGGTGCGCCTGAAGGAGGTCGATGCGCCGATCGTCGTGCGCGGCCGTCACTGGGGCAACCTGCGGCTGGCCTACATGCCGTAGGCGCCTCGGGGCGCGGGGAGGGTGTCCGGGCGGTCGCATGGCTGCGGGAATGGACCGGAGTTGCGACATCGGGACGCATTTCGGCCGGCAAAATTGCTTTTGACTAACGGTATTGCATTTCGCACCATCCGCAAGTTGCGGAAATTATTGAAGAATAAGTTATGAATTGAGTGGGACCATTCCCGCAGGGTCAGGAATCGGCGCGACCGTCACGGAGGGGGCCTTCCCCTTCGTCCGCCGATCCTGCCGCGCCCGCCACCCGCTCCCGATTTGACCGGGCCCGTCCCGGAAGGACATGCGATGCCGATCAGCACCGCCGGCCGTGCCGGCATTCTTCTCGCCCTTGCCTGCAGCCTTCCGCTGCTGGCGTCCTGTCAGACCGCCCGCGGCCCCGTCTATCCCGGCGCATTCGTGCCGACGGCCATCTATGCCCAGCAGCGTGGCTGGCTGGTCGAGCGCTACACCCCGACCAATCCCGGCGCCGTGCCCTATTGCGTCGCGTCGAAGCAGTCGCCCGCCCAGGAGCTGGCGTTCATCGCCACCCGAACCAACACCGGTCTGGCGATGAACAAGACGGGCGTGCCGGTGATGGCGGGGGCGACCTATCCGATCGAAATCGTGTTCGACAGCGGCAACATCCATCATGTGCAGGCGAGGCCGGGCGGATTCGGCATGCTGATCGCGCCGCTCGGCGGGCCGGACGTCGGGTCGGTGCTGTCCCGCTTCGCCTCGGCGGACACGGTGGCGCTGGCGGTGCCGGGCCTCGGCATCCGCAAGCTGTACGAACTGGACGGGTCGAGCTGGGCCATCGGCAAGCTGTCCGAGTGCATCGGCGCGCCGTCGCGGCCCAAGCATGCGCCAAAGCCGGCGCCCGGGCCGGCGCAACCCTGGACCCCGTCAGCGCCGGGCAAGACGCCGTCCGCCGGCCCCGCCCCGCAGCTGGAACCCATCATGCCCGCGCCGCCGGCACCCGGCTACACCCCGGCGCCGCCGGCCTCGGCCCCGGCAGCCCCGGCCAGCGGCGGCATCGACCTCGACATGCAGATCGACCAGCCCATCGACCTGGACGAACCGAAGCGCTGATCGGTCCGACAGCCGGACGGCGGCCTTCGGCCCGAACTCGCGGAAATACGCCTGACCCGGACGCCGCCCCTTCGCGGGCGGCGACGGACATGCAGTGGGGATGTCTCGTGAAACAGCTTTTGATTCCGCCCCTGGCGCTCGGCCTGCTGCTCTCGCTCGCCCCGGCGGCGGGTGCGGCGGAAGACGGCCGACGCCTTGCCTTCTCCGGAGCCTTGAAGGTCGAGGTCTTCGCCGACGGACCGTCCTGGTGCGCCGACCGTGCCGCTCTGAAGGTGGTCGCGGAGGACCGGGGGCTGTTCGCGACGGACGGTTTCACATCGCTGGTCCGCCGCATCGGCTCCTTGGTTCTGTCGAAGGAGTGCCCGGCCGCCGGCCTCGCCGCGCTCGTCGGGGTGGAGAAGGCCAGCGGCGCCGTGGTCTGGCGGGGCGAGGCCGCCGCGGCCAGCGACTGGACGGTGGTCGCCGCCGCCCCGGCCGCCCCCGCGCCGGTGCTTCAGACGTTGCCGCAGCCGACGCCCCAGACGATGCCGCAGCCGGCGCCTGCCACCGCGCCTGCCTCCGTCGCGGCACTCGCTCCGGCTCCGGCACTGGCGCCCACACCGCCTCCCCAGCCGGTCCTCGAGATCGGCAGGAACTATCCCGGCATGCTGCTGCTTCTGCTGCGCCGGAACGGGGAGCTGGCGCAGGACAACGGAACCCTGGCCTGGTGGGCCGGACACCGGTTCAACCGCGAGTTCCAGCAGGTCCGCTACCAGGAGTTCAAGCTCCAGCCGCTGCTGGAACGGGCCAGGGCCGATCTGTTCACCGAGATGAGCCGTGCCGATCCCGACCGGGTGACCATCGTCTACCGCACCGAATTCCAGGCCTACGACTTCGGGACCCGGCAGTTCCCGATCACGCAGAAGTTCACCTCGCTGTCCGTCCAGCCCAACTGGTGCTGCACCGACTCCAAGCTGCCGAACAACATCACCGTCGAGATCGACGGGCTGGATGCGATCTCCGGCATTCCGATGGACCGGTCGGCGGCCCAGTCCTTCGCCGAGGGCCGCACCCGCTACGGGTCGGTCGACCGGACGCTGATGATCGGGGCGACGCTGAAGATCGACCCGGCCGGCATCAAGGTCGACAACTGGCGCGGGGCGACGGCCAAGGCGAAGCTGGAGAGCGCCGTCATCTATGCCGACCGCGAGGCCACCAGCGTGCTGTACCGCCTGGACGGGCAGACGCTCGCCGGCCTGTTCGCCGAGCGCGACGCGCGCAAGGCCGCCGCCGCCAGGGCGGAGCAGGAACGCCAGCGCGAACAGGAGCGCCGGCGGATGGCCGCCCAGCGCGAGCAGGACATCAGCATATTGGCGTCCCTGCCGGCCGGCGCCCGCCTCGCCAACCTGATGCAGTCCGGCCGGATCGAGTATGGCGCCCGGCTGGACACCCTGCGCGCCGCGCGCACCGACGCCCTGCTGCAGGGCGGGCCGGTTCCCGTCACCATGCTGGTCCAGGCCGGATCGGACGGGCGCAGCGCCGTCGCCACCCGCTGGCCCGGCAAGCTGCAGGTCACCGTGCCGGAGGCGGGGCCGGCGCTGAAGGCGGACGGCTGGTACGTGGTCCGCGGCGCGCTGTCGGTTGCCGACGGCGACGACGCGCTGCCGCCGGCCCGGCTGGAGGCCGCGGTCGTCCATGCCTGCGGCAAGGCGGAATGCGCCGATGCGGCCGACCCCGTCTTCATCGTCGACCAGAAGCTCGCCGCGGCGGGCCTGTCCAAGGGAGCCCCGTGATGAAAGTCAGCAACAAGGCAGCCTCGGCGCTCGTTCTCGGCGCCCTGGTCGTGGCCGGCGGCGGCTGGACCCTGGCGAAGCGGCACGCCACCGCCCAGGCCCGCGATCTGGTCGACGGCTTCCTGATCCGCGAAGGGTTGAACGGCCGGGTCGGCTATGCCGACCTGTCGGCTTCGCCCTTCGGATCGGTCAGCCTGCAGGGGGTGACGGTCACCCTGTCGCCCGACGCCGTGGTGCGCGCCGCCAGCGTGGACGTGTCCGACATCGCCCTGCAGAACGGCGAGATCCGCAAGGCCCGCCTGTCGGCCAGCGGCGCCGATGTGCCCGTCCTGGCGATGGCGCGGGCCGACCGCTACAACAACGCCCTGCGCGACATGGTCAGCCTCGGCTACACCAGCCTGCGCGGCGATGTCTCGCTGGCGCTGGATTATGACGACCAGCGGCAGTCGCTGTCCCTGGAGACCAGCGGCACCGTGCGGGATGCCGGCGGCTGGAGCGCGCGGCTGCGGATGGAGGGGATCGACCCGGCGATGGTGGCGACGGCCCGCCGGTTGGCGTCCGGCACTTTCAACCCGTTGGAGCTGATGGCCACCGCCGCGCAGAACATGGACATGCTGTTCCGCGTCGCCCTGGTCGAGGCCGACGTGACGGTCGACAATGGCGGCATCCGGCGCCGCGAGCGCGAGATCGTGGCGACCGATCTTCCGCAGAAGCAGGATCCGTCGGCCCGGCAAGCGCCGCCGCTGGACCCCACCGCGCTGATCCGCGCCGGCATGGCGCCGGAAGCGGCGAGGAATTCGGCCGCCGCCGTGGACGCCTGGGCGAAGGACGGCGGCAGGCTGCGGGTGGCGACCGGCCTGTCCCGGCCGATGCCGGTGTTCAAGCGGGGCGCGGGCTTCGCGCCGATCCTGCCCGCCTTCGACAGCCCGGAAGGCTTCCTGGCCGTCACCAAGGCGACGATCAGCAACTGACCGGGACCGCGCCGGCCGGGCGAGACCGCCCGCCCGGTCAGGCCGCCGGCACCAGCACGTCGGCGCAGATCGCCCGCACCACCTCGGCGCGGTCGGCGGCGGCACCGGGGGCGAGCAGGCCCTGGCCGAAGGCGAAGGCGTAGAACAGGTAGGCGCGGGCGAAGGCCTGGTCGGAGGGCAGCCCCAGCGCCACGAACAGGCCGGCGACGCTGTGCAGGCGCTCGCGGTCGACCTCGGCGATCACGCTTTCCGCCTCGGGATCGCGCCGGGCCCAGTCGCGCACCGCGAGTTCTATCGCAATGCCGCGCGGCTTGCTGCCGCCATAGAGCGCCAGAAGGTCGCGCAGCTGTTGCGCCGGCTCCCGCCCGTCCAGACGGGTCTGTTCCTTGATCGCGGCGATGCGGCCCGTCTTCCAGCTTTCCAGCAGGGCGTTCATCAGCTCGGTGCGGTCGCGGAAATGCCAATAGAAGCTGCCCTTGGTCACCTTCAGGGCCTTGGCCAGCAGCTCCACCCGCACCTTGTCGACGCCGCCTTCGGCCAGTGCCGCGAAGGCGGCCGCCAGCCAGGATTCGCGGTTCTTCGTCTTGGATTCCATACCCGTCCTTCGCGCTTTTCCGGCTGCCGCATCCTTGGGAGGCGATCTATACCCGAAAAGGGCGGTCCGTGACTATTCGCCCTGCTGCATCTGGATCGCGTCGGACGCCCGGCCACGGTAGTGGATGTTGCCGTCGGCATCGAGGAAGGCGCGGTCGCCGGTCAGGTAATAGCGCCGGCCGTGGCGGAAACGCCGGGCGGTGCGTTCCGGGTTGTTGGCGTAGGATTCGAACCAGAACAGCGGGGAATGGTCGACGTCGATGGCGATCTCGCCGGCGCCGCCCACCGGGGCCTCGCGCCCGTCGGGATCGAGGATGACGACGCGGAAGCCCGGCATCGGCCGGCCGAGCGAGCCGCTGGGCGGCTGCACCGCGTCGCCGTCCTCCGGCGCGTCGGAATCGTAGCGGCCGATCCCGTCGGGGTCGTAGCGGTTCACGATGAAGATGCCGGTCTCGCGCTGGCCATACTGATCGAGCAGGGGGACCTTCACCGTCCGGTTGGCCCAGGCGATCAGGTCGGGCGGCAGCGGCTCGCCCACCACCGACAGGATGCGCAGGGCGAACTGGTGCGACACGCCGGGATCGGCGCCGTGCCACGCGCGTATCTGCGACGGCGCCGCCGTCAGGTTGGTCACGCCGAACTTGGTCAGCATGCGGTAGCCCTGCCGCACGTCGTACGGCCCGTCGCAGAAGATCGTCGTCCGCCCCAGCAGCAGCGGCCCGACCAGACCGTAATAGGCGCCATAGGCCCAGCCGGGATCGGCCATGTTCCAATAGATGTCGTCGTCGCGCAGGTCGAGGCCGATGCGCATGTACTGCTCGATCCCCGACAGCGCCTTGACCGGCAGGGACACGCCGAGCGGCGTCGGTTCGGATTCCGAGGTGTAGATCAGGGCGAAGGCGTCGCCTTCGCGGTAGCGCGCCACCTCGGCCAACGGAGCGGCCTCGTGCAGCGACGACCAGAAGGGCACGGCGTCGGGGCCGAAGGCCTCGTCGCCCTCCACCGTCACCACCGGGCGGGTGTTGTCGCGCGGCACCTTGCGGCGCAGGAAGCCGTTGGTGACGATGGCCCGCGCATCGCTGTCGGCCAGCCGGTAGGCGACGGCCGAGGCGGTGTAGGTGGTGAACAGGGGCATATACACGCCGCCCAGCCGCCAGATCGCCAGCGCGGTGATCAGCAGCTCCGGCCCCTTGGGCAGCAGAACCGCCACCCGGTCGCCCGCGCCGACCCCCATGCCGGCCAGCACGGTGGCGAAGCGCGCCGAATCGCGGGCCAGCCGGGCGAAGCTCAGCTCGGTCGTCTGCCCCGCCACGCTTTCATGCAGCAGCGCCGCCCGCGCGCCGTCGGCGGCGCGGACATGGCGGTCGCACAGCAGCGTCGCCAGCGCGATGGAGTCACCGCGATATTCCGCACGCAGAAAGGCCGAGGGCCGCACCATCAGGGCGGGCGGCGACGGCAGCGCCGGCGGGGGAGGTGCTGTTTCCGGCGGTTGGGGCAGGGCCGGGGCTTGGGTGGGGAGCGGGGCGACAGGGGGGCGGTGGCGCAGCGCCGCCAGATCGCCCAGCGCCACCAGATCAGGACCCAGGTGATAGCGCTTGCTGCGGCCGTCCTGTTCCACCAGCCCGTCGCGCGCCAGCGCCATCAGCAGCCGGTGGGCGGTCGCCTTCGACAGCCCGACCCCGGTCATCAGGTCGGCCAGCCGCGCGCCGCCGGTTTCGGCGTCGGCGACGGCGCGCAGCAGGGCGATGGCGCGTTCCAGGCTCTGGGTGCCGCCCGCCGGGTTGGGGCCGGCCGGAGAGGTGGCTATTTCAGCGTGTCTGCTCATGGGGTCCATAATATGGACCGCGCGGCTGCTTGTCGCGCCAAAAAACATGCGTTGGCGGAATGTCAGTGTTGAAAACAGACGAATGCTCGGTATATAGTGCGGAAGTTGCTCATGAAACGGTCCATAATATGGACCCCGCCGGCCCCCAAGAGCCGGATCGTGACCCCGAGAAGCGGTACCAACAGCAACGGAGGAGGAAATGTCAGGCGCGCCCGTCGCACCACACCCCGGCCCTGCCCAGAATTCGCCGACCACCCAGGCAGAGACCATTTTCGAGGCTCGGGGCGTCAACCTGCGCTTCGGGGGCGTCCATGCGCTGACCGACGTCAGCTTCGGCATCCGCAGGGGCGAGCTGTTCTCGATCATCGGTCCCAACGGGGCCGGCAAGACCTCCATGGTCAACTGCATCTCCGGCCGCTACCGGCCGACCGACGGCAAGGTCTTCTTCAAGGGCCGCGACGTGACGGGGATGACCCCGAACCATCGCGCCTCGCTCGGCATCGGCCGCACCTTCCAGAACCTGGCGCTGTTCGGGCACATGACCGTGCTCGACAACATCATGGTCGGCCGCCACCACCTGCTGAAGAACAACTTCCTGACCGGGTCGCTCTATTGGCTGACCGGCGCCAGGAAGGAGGAGCTGTCCCACCGCCGCGAGGTGGAGGAGATCATCGACTTCCTCGAAATCCAGCATGTGCGCAAGGCGACCGCCGGCACGCTGTCCTACGGCCTGCGCAAGCGGGTGGAGCTGGCCCGCGCCATTGCGCTGAAGCCGGACCTGATCCTGCTGGACGAGCCGATGGCCGGCATGAACCTGGAAGAGAAGGAGGACATGGCCCGCTACATCGTCGACCTGAACGAGGAGTTCGGCATGACCGTGGTCATGATCGAGCACGACATGGGTGTGGTCATGGACATCTCGCACCGGGTGATGGTGCTGGAATTCGGCAAGAAGATCGCCGAAGGCAAGCCGGAGGAGGTTCTGGCCGACCCCCGCGTCCGCCGCGCCTATCTGGGCGAGGACGACGAGGAGGAGACGCCGGTTGCAGCCGTTCCTCCGGCCCGGAAGGAGGTCGCGTGATGTCCACTTCCAATCTGCCCGATCTGGTCGCCAACGACACCCTGCCGAAGCTGCTGGCCCTCCATGCCCGCGACCATGGCGGCGACATCGCCATGCGCGAGAAGGATTTCGGCATCTGGCGCACCTTCACCTGGAGCCAGGTCCATGCCCGCGTCCGCGCCTTCGCGCTGGGCATGACCAAGCTCGGCGTCGTGCCGGGCGAGGTCGTCGGGCTTCTCGGCGACAACCGTCCCGACTGGGTGATGGGCGAGATCGCCACCCACGCGGTGCGCGGCTACAGCCTGGGCATCTACCGTGACGCGCTGGACGAGGAGGTCGCGTACCTCATCACCTATGCCGACGTGAAGGTGGTGTTCGCCGAGGACGAGGAGCAGGTCGACAAGCTGCTGAACCTCGCCGACCGCCTGCCGACGCTGCAGCACATCATCTATTCCGACCCGCGCGGCATGCGCAAATACGACGACCCGCGCCTGTTGCCGGTCACCGATCTGGTGGCCATGGGCGAGGAGCTGCACGCGCAGCAGCCGGACCTGTACGACCGCATGGTCGCGGCGACGAAGGGTGAGGAGGTCGCCGTCCTCTGCACCACCTCGGGCACCACGTCGAACCCGAAGATGGCGATGCTGCCGGCCGGGCGCCTGATCCGCCATGTCGCCAGCTACCTGTCCGCCGATCCGAAGGGGCCGGAGGACGAGTATGTCTCGGTCCTGCCGCTGTCCTGGATCATGGAACAGGTCTATGCCGTCGGCATGGTCATGGTGTCGCGGATGCGCGTGAACTTCGTCGAGGAAGCCGAGACGATGATGCACGACTTCCGCGAGATCGGGCCGACCTTCGTGCTGTTCGCCCCGCGCCTGTGGGAGCAGATCGCCGCCGACGTGCGCGCCCGGATGATGGACGCCTCGCCCTTCAAGCAGAAGATGTACGATCTTGGCATGAAGCTGGGGCTGGAGGCGCTGGCGAAGGGGCAGCGCTCGGCGATGGCCGACGCGATCCTGTTCAAGGCGCTGCGCGACCGGCTGGGCTTCACCAACCTGAAATCGGCGGCGACCGGCGGCGCGGCCTTGGGGCCCGACACCTTCAAGTTCTTCCAGGCGCTTGGCGTGCCACTTCGCCAGATCTACGGCCAGACCGAGACGATGGGCGCCTACACCGTCCACCGCGGCACCGACGTGGATTTCGACACGGTCGGCGTGCCGTTCGACGGCGGCATCGAGGTGAAGGTGATCGACGCCGACCACAACGGCGTCGGCGAGATCGTCACCCGCCACCCCAACATGTTCGCCGGCTATTACCGGAACGAGAATGCGACCGTCGCCGACATGCGCGACGGCTGGATGCATACGGGTGACGCCGGCTTCTTCGACAAGAAGGGCCATCTGGTCATCATCGACCGCATCAAGGACATCGCCACCACCGCCCAGGGCGACCGCTTCAGCCCGCAGTACATCGAGAACAAGCTGAAGTTCAGCCCCTATGTGGCCGAGGCGGTGATCCTGGGCGACAAGCGCGAGTATCTGTCGGCGATCATCTGCATCCGCTTCCCCATCGTGTCGAAATGGGCGGAGAAGAACCGCATCGCCTTCACCACATACTCGGACCTGTCGTCGAAGCAGGAGGTCTACGACCTGCTGCGGGCCGAGGTGGAGCGGGTCAACCAGACGCTTCCCGAGTATCAGCGCATCTCCAAGTTCCTGCTGCTCTATAAGGAGCTGGACGCCGACGACGGCGAGCTGACCCGCACCCGCAAGGTGCGCCGCGGCGTCATCGGCGAGAAGTACGGCACCATCATCGACAGCATCTATGCCGGCCAGCCGAAGATCGACGTGGACACCATGATCGCCTTCCAGGACGGCACCAAGCAGCGCATCCGCACGACGCTGACCGTCATCGACCTGGCCCCGACCGCCGCCAAGGCGCCGCGGCAGCCGGTTGCGGCTTAGCAATGCCGGCGCTGAATACCCCTCTCCCCCCCGGGGAGAGGATGGGTGAGGGGGATCCGCTTGCCGGACGCTCCTCGCCACGCGGGGGGCGCCCCCCCCCCCCCCCGCCCCGCGGCGGCGGGGGGGGGGGGGGGGGGTAGGGGGGGGGGGGACCCCCCCCGCGAGCGGGGTGAGAGGAGGGAAGC
>CBIHQY010000062.1:0-24758 GCA_966212305.1 uncultured Azospirillum sp. | reverse complement strand
TGCAGGTGACGGGCCGGTCGGTGAACAGGTTCGCCCAGCGCGACGGCGGCCGCGACGAAGGCATGCGAACGGAGGTCATGGGGCGTGTCTCGAACGGTTGCGCGTGAAACGGAAGGGTGTGGATTTGGCCACTCCCTCCGCGCACCGTCAAGCCATGGCTGCGTCAACGCTGCCCCTTGCCCGGTTCACGCGTTCCGGTTCACGCGTTCCGGTTCAGCGCGCCGGCTTGGCCTTCCGCTTCGGCTTGGCGTGACCGGACTTGGGCGGCGTCATCATGGCCTTGATCATCGCCGATTGGGCAGTCGCCTGGTTGCGTCTGGCCGCCGACATCGCGGCGGAGGTCCACATGCCGCCGGCGCGGTTGGCCCAAGACAGCCAAGCGCTCATGAACGGGTTCCTGGTCATCGTGGGGTCGACTCCGAAACGGGGAAACTCCCTGATAAACAGCGCGGAGCGGCTAATGTTGCACCGCACATTATTGCATCGCCGATCCGCCCATTTTTCCAGCAAGGCCGCCACATTCTTGGGCAGCCGCCACACTTGCCGACGGCCCGCGTCTCCCGGCGCGGCCCATCGGCGGCGTTCCTTCCCGCTGGCATATCCATTGCGTACAGGACCGTGGGGCAGGGCGATGTCGGGGGAATTGGCCGCATGGATATGGAGCAGCAGACCAGGGAAAGCGGATCGGCAAGCGGCACAGCGTCCGCCGCGGCGCGGTTCCTGCGCGCCGCCAAGCTGTGCCGCATCCGCGATGTCGAACAGCTTCTGGCGGTGAGCGCCCTGGTCCGCGATCTCAGCGCCCTGATCCACGCCCTGCAGAAGGAACGCGGCGCGTCCTCCATCTATCTGGGCTCCAGCGGCAGCCGCTTCGCCGACGACCGCGCCCGCTGGCAGGTCGACGCCAAGGCGCTGGAAGGCGTGCTGCGCGACCGGCTGGATCGGGTGGACGAACAGCTCGACCGCCTCAGTTCGGGCGCGCAATTCTACAGCCGCGTCGCCATCGCGCTCCACGCGCTGGACGGGCTGCCGGGCTTACGCGGTCAGGTGTCGTCGCTGGCGCTGGTGCCGCAGGATTCGGTGAAGGCCTTCACCGACATCATCGGCCATCTGCTGTCCGTGGTGTTCGAGGCCGCCGACATCGCCGCCGATCCGGCGATCTCCCGCGCCCTGGTCGCCCTGTTCAACATCGTCCAGGGCAAGGAATTCGCCGGGCAGGAGCGGGCGACCGCCAGCGCCGGATTCTCGCGCGGGCGCTTCGACGGGGCCGAGCATGTGCGCCTCGCCCAGCTGGTCGATGCCCAGAACCGAGCCTTCCGCATCTTCGCGGAGTTCGCCGATCCCGCCCACGCCGCCGCCTTCCGCACCACCCTCGCCGACCCGGCGGTGGCGGAGGTGGAGCGGATGCGCGCGGTGGCGCTCGCCGACGATGCCCGCCATGGCGAGCTGTCGGGTATCACCCCGGAGGTCTGGTTCGAACGCTCCACCCGCCGCATGGATTTGCTGAAGACGGTGGAAGACCGGCTGACCGAGGATCTCCGCCGCCTGTGCGAGGCGAAGCTGGCCCAGGCCCGCGCCGATCTGGAGCAGGCCGACGGCCGCACCCCCGACGCGGTGATGCCGGTCGCCATGGTGCTGGTCGATGCCGATCCCGGCTTCTCGGGACTGAATGGGTCGGGGCAGGACGCCTCCGGCCTCTACGCCCCCGACGGGCTGCGGCCGAAGCTGATGCGCTCGGTCCTCGACGTCGTCCAGGCCCAGTCCCAGCGCCTGCGCGACGTCAGCCTGGAGCTGGAGACCGCCAAGGCGGCGCTCAACGAGCGCAAGGTGATCGACCGCGCCAAGGGCCTGCTGATGTCCACCCGCAACCTGTCGGAGGAGGAAGCCTACAAGCTGATCCGCAAGACGGCGATGAACCAGAACAAGCGCATCATCGAGGTGGCGGAGGCCATCCTCAGCATGTCCGACATCCTCCGCGGCGTCACGGCGGGGGGAGGGGCCGCAGGCGGTTGACCCGATTACTGCACCGTCCGCACCGGCGAGAAGGGCAGCCCCGCCTGATCCAGCGCCCGGTCGATCACCTCGTCGGACTTCTGGTCGAACAGCTGCAGCAGCAGGTCGTCGACCATCCAGTCGTTGGTGGGCGTGCAGGCGGTGAACAGCTCGCTGATGACCTCCGACTGGAAGTCCTCGCGCCGGTTCTCCTCACCTTCATACTCCATGCGCTTGGCGACGCCGACCGCGACCTGGAACGGGTGGGTCAAGCCGGGAGCGACGGTCGCCTTCTTCATCAGCGCCGCCATGCCCAGCTCGCCGTCGTCCCAGGCCAGCCGGTGGGCATTCTTCTGCGGGATGCCGGCGCGCAGCGCCATGCCGGCGACGAACAGCTCCAGGTCGCCGGCGCACAGCGCCCGGAACAGCAGGACCGGCGTCAGGCGGCGGTTGGTGTGCAGCCACTGGATCACCGCGTCGATGTCCTCGGCTCCGCGCAGCACCGGGCGCAGCATGCGCATGGTCGCCGCCTCCCGGCCGCGCTCCACCAGCCGTTCGACCAGCTCGCGCGACAGGCCGTGCGCCTGCATCAGCGTGGTGCGCATGCTGTCGGAGACGAAGGCGACCACCCGCTCCACCATCGCCAGCGACAGGCCGGGGCGGGTCGCCGCCGCCTCGCTGACCATGCGGACGCGGCCGAAGCGGTCGAGCGCGCGGCTCATCGCGCTGTCCGGCACCTCGGCGCCGTCATTGCGCAGCAGCGCGGTCACCGCGATCACGTTGCCGCGCTCGGCGATCGCGCCGGAGACACGGGCCGAGACCTTGGACCGGCTGGCGACCGCCACATGCTTGCCGGCATCGGGATCGGACAGCACGTCCAGCAGCAGGTCGTCGGTCAGGCCGGCGGCATCGCGCAGGATGGGGAAGGCCACCCGGCCGACGTCGCGCACCAGCCGTTCCGCCAGATCCCCGGTCAGCAGCGGGCTGTTGCGCAGCTGCCAGGCCACCGCCTCGCGCACCGCCACCTGGGCGTCGCCGGCGAAGCAATGCACCACCTCGATCGCCAGCGACCGTTCGGCCGGGCTGAGCGCGCCCGCTTCCAGGTCGTGGAACAGCTTGCTCATCGTCTCGATCCGCGTTTCCGCGTTCGGCGAGACGAGCAGCCGCTCCACATCCTTGGACGACAGGCCGTTGGGGTGGGGGGCGTCGGGGTGGGCGGCGGCGTGTGGCATCATGGCACCCGGCTGCGGCATCGGAGGAAAACCTTCACTCAATCGAAATCGAGGCAGGAATAGCGGACCATGTCGCCCCACAAACGGTCGAGCCGGCGGAGCGTGCGGTAGCTGGCCTTCAGGTCGCGGACCTCGGTCTCGTTGCGGACCAGCGCCTCGGCCTGCGCCTGCTCCATCCGCCGCAGCCCCTCCCACAGCTCCCGGCCCTTGTCGGTCAGCTGCAGGCGGGCGGTGCGGCGGTCGCGCTGGTTGGCGGCCCGGTTGATGTATCCGGCGTCGACCAGGATCTTCAGGCTGTAGGAGGCGTTGGAGCCCAGGTAATAGCCGCGCTCCATCAGGTCGCGGACCGACAGCTCGTCCTCGCCGATCAGCATGATCATCAGCGCCTGCACCGGCCCGATGTCCTCGATGCCCTGCTTGGACAGCCCGACACGGACGACATCGAGATAGCGGCGGTGCATCCGCTCGATCAGGCGCGCCATGCCGTGGAAGTCGGCGAGGTCGAGAGCCTCGCCGGGCTTGCCGCCGGTCCGGTCGGCGGAGGTGTCGTCCGCTCCCGGTTCGGGCGCGTCATCATCGTCCCAGTTCAGGTTGCTCATCGCGTCCATGATCCCGGCTCTGCCATTGCCGTCGTCCTTCCTGCTGACTCACTCCGCCGCGGCGGCAAGGCCGCGGAAGCCGTTGGGATGTGCGCTGCGCCATGCCCAGGCGCTGCCGATGATGCTGTCCAGTTCCGGGAAGCGCGGCTGCCAGCCGAGGTCGCGGCGGATGCGCTCCGAGGACGCGATCAGCACCGGCAGGTCGCCGGGGCGGCGCGGGCCGACCTTCACGGGCACGCTTCTGCCGGTGATGCGCTCCACCGACGCGATCACTTCGCGCACGCTGTAGCCGGTGCCGTTGCCGAGGTTGTAGCGGACCGACCGCTCGTCCAGCGCGTCCAGCACCCGCAGATGGGCGTCGGCCAGATCGCAGACATGGATATAGTCGCGGATGCAGGTTCCGTCGCGGGTCTCATAGTCGTCGCCGAAGATTTCGATGTGCTGGCGCTTGCCGGTGGCGGCGTCCATCACCAGCGGGATCAGATGCGTCTCCGGGCTGTGATCCTCGCCGAGCAATCCGTTCGGATGGGCGCCGGCGGCATTGAAGTAGCGCAGGCAGGCGGAACGCAGCCCATGGCAGCGGTCGGCCCAATGCAGGGCGCGCTCGATCATGAACTTCGATTCGCCATAGGGGCTGCCGGGATCGATCGCCTCATCCTCGTCGATGGGGATCCGCTTGGGCGAGCCGAACAGGTTGGCGGTGGAGGAAAAGACCAGCTTCATCACCCCCGCCTTCACCGCGGCGCGGATCAGGTTAAGCGAAGTGACGGTATTGCCGTGCAGGTAGGCGTGCGGGTCGCGCATCGATTCGCCGACCACGGACAATGCTGCGAAGTGGAACACCGCATCGAAGCGCCATTGCCCGAACACGCGGGCCAACGCCGCCTCGTCGGCCAGATCGGCCTGGATGAAGGTCGCTTCGGCCGGAACGGCTGCGGCATGGCCCTGGCGCAGATTGTCGAACACCACGACCCGGTGGCCGCGGTCGAGAAGCTCCGCCACGCAGTGGCTGCCGACATAGCCGGCGCCGCCGGTGACGAGAATGGTTTTCGAGGTCGTCATGGAGTTTGGGTTTCCTTGAACCGGTCTTCGGGCCGCAGCCTGAAACGGGCGGCCGGCATGGTGGAAGGAAAGCGGGGAGCGGTGCAGGGCAGGCCGGATGGGGGGATCGCGGCGCCTTGCGCAAATTCATCGCGTCGCAGCATGCACGATGTGGGATGCGTCTGACCAGATGGCTGCAAAAACCGCCACCAACGGCATAAAACCTTCGGCGAAGTCCAGTTTTCCCGTTCTTCGTCAGAGACTTACAGAGGCGTCGGTACCCCTTTTTCGGGTGCTGGAAAGGGGTGTGGACCGAAACTTGTCACACGTCCCTAAAATGTCCCCGGTGTAAAGCTTGAGCGTGCCAAGTCCGCCGACGCCTCCCCCCGCGTCCGGATCTGTCCATCCATAGGCGACCGCCCGTTCCCGGGACGGCCGCATCCGGCATCCCCCCAGCCGGCTTCCTGTCCCGCGTCCGTCGTCGCCGGCAGCTTTTCGTGTTTGCCCCCGTTTTCCAGCGCCGCGCGAGCCGGCGAGTCCTCCATCAGGAAGGATTGACTATGAGTTCCGTGGATCGGCCCCTGCTGACCCAAGCCTACCGGAAGATCGGACAGGGCCTGCTGCTGGCCGGCGTCCTCAGCCTGTTCGTGAACGTCCTGATGCTGGTGCTGCCGCTTTTCACCATGCAGGTCTACGACCGGGTGATGAGCAGCCGCAGCCTGGAAACGCTGACGATGCTGGCGATCATCGCGGTGGGGGCGCTGGCTCTGTACGGCGTACTGGATTTCATCCGCGCCCGCGCCTTCCTGGTGACCAGCGCCGTGATCGCGCATCGCTTCAACGTCCCGGCGCTGGAGGCCTCCATCGTCGACGCGCTGTCGGGCGGCCCGCGCAATGCGGCGCAGACCATGCGCGACCTGAACGACCTGCGAAGCTTCATGACCAGCAGTGCCGTGACCGCCCCGCTGGAACTGGCCTGGGCGCCGATCTTCCTGGCGATCCTGTTCCTGCTGCACCCGGTTTATGGCGTGCTCGCCATTATCTCGGCGCTGGTGCTGCTGGTGATGGGCGTGCTGACCGACATGCTGACCCGCCGGCCGATGGCCCAGGCGAACGAGGCCTCGGCCCGCGTCTTCGCCGACATCGCCGGCACCGTCCGCCATGCCGAAGCCATCGAGGCGATGGGCATGCTGCCGGCCCTGGCCCGGCGCTGGCAGGAGGCGCAGAGCGGATCGGCCGGAATGATCGACCGCGGCGCGACGCTGTCGCGCGGTCTGGCCGCGTCCTCCCGTTCGTTGCGGATGATCCTGCAGGTCGGCGTGATCGCGGCCGGCGCTATGCTGGTGATCGACAATCTGGTGACCCCCGGCAGCATGATGGCCGCCGGCCTCATCACCGGGCGGCTGCTGCATCCCTTCGAACAACTGGTGGACGGCTGGCGCCAGTGGGTGAAGGCGCTGGAGGCGCATCGACGCATCCGCGACCTGCTGAACAACGGCGCCTCGGCCCGCTCCACCATGCCGCTGCCGCAGCCCAATGGCGCGCTGACCGTCGACCGCGTCTCCCATGTGCCTGCCGGGCTGAACCGCCCGGTGCTGCGCAACGTCTCCTTCGCCATCGAGGCGGGGGAGGTGCTGGGCGTCATCGGCCCTTCGGGCGCCGGTAAATCGACGCTGGCTCGCCTGCTGGTCGGCGTCTGGCAGCCGACGGCCGGCGGCATCTATCTGGACGGTACCAGCACCTATCTGTGGGAGCGCGAAAGCTTCGGCAAATATGTCGGCTACGTGCCGCAGTCGGTCGCCTTGCTGGACGGCACCATCGGCGAGAACATCGCCCGCATGGCAAGCGCCGATCCGGCGGAGATCGTCCGCGCCGCCCGGCTGGCGGGGGTGCACGAGATGATCGGCCGCCTGCCCTTCGGCTACGACACGCCGGTCGGCGACAGCGCCTTTTCCCTGTCCGGCGGACAGCGGCAGCGCATCGCGCTGGCCCGCGCCCTTTTCGGCCGTCCGCGCCTGCTGGTGCTGGACGAGCCCAACTCCAACCTCGACCACGAGGGCGAGCAGGCATTGCTGAACGCCGTCCACAAGGTGAAGGCCGACGGCACGACGGTGGTGATGATCGCCCACCGCCCCTCGATCGTCGCCATCGCCGACAAGCTGGTGGTGATGAAAGAGGGCGCCGTCGAGCATTTCGGCGCCCGCAGCGACGTCCTGAAACTGGTGCAGCCGGGCGGCGTCCCCGCCGGCGTGACCCGCCTCGTCCGCAGCGGAGAACAGCGATGACCGGCGATACACCCCTTCTGTCGTCCCAGCCCGTCTGGACCGCCACCATCGACATGGCGCCGGTCGAACCGTCGCTGCGGGGTACCGCCCTGGCGGGCGCACTGGCCGTGCTGGTCGGATTCGGCGGATTCCTGACCTGGGGCTTCACCGCCAGTCTGGACAGCGCCGCACTGGCCGCCGGCACGGTCATGGTGGAAAGCCATCGAAAGACCGTCTCCCATCTGGAGGGCGGCATCCTGCGCGACCTGCTGGTCAAGGACGGCGATCTCGTACAGGCCGGCCAAGTGCTGCTGCGGATGGACTCCACGCAAAGCCAGGCCGTGGTCGCGCAGTTGCAGGGACAGTATTGGACCGCGTTGGCAAAGATGGGCCGACTTCGCGCCGAACAATCGGACGCGCCGAATCCCCTGTTCGTCGAGGAACTGGTGAAGGCCGCTCGCGACAATCCGGTGGCGGCCGAGGCGATGTCTGTGGAGGAGCGGCTGTTCCGGTCCCGCCATGACAGCTACCAGGCCCAGCTGGGAATCCAGCGCAAGCAAATCTCCCAGCTGCGCGACGAGATCGTGGCGCTGGAGGCCCAGCGAGTCGCCACCGCCGACCGTCTGCGCTACACCCGGGATGAGTTGCAGGTGGTGCAGGGCTTGCTGGCGAAAGGATACGAGCGCAAGCCGCGGATGCTGGAGCTTCAGCGCAACGTCGCCGATTCCGAAGGGCGGCTGGGCGAGCTGATGGCGAACAAGTCCAAGGCGGAACAGGCCATCGCCGCCGCCGAGCTGACCATGATCAACATCGGCAACACCCGCCGGTCGGAGGTCTCGATCGACCTGCAGGCGGCCCAGGCCAGCGTTTCCGACCTGTCGGAACGGTTGCGCAGCGCCGACGACGTGCTGCTGCGCCAAGCGGTAACCGCGCCCCAGGCCGGGCGTGTGACGGGCTTGAAGTTCTTCACCACCGGCGGCGTGATCCCCGCCGGCACCGGTATTCTCGACATCGTGCCGCAGGACGACGCCATGATCGTGGAGGCGCGCGTCTCCCCGCATGACGTTCAAAATGTGGAGGTCGGCAGCAAGGCGATGGTGAAGCTGACGGGCTACCGCCAGCGTGCCGTGCCGCCGGTCGCCGGGCAGGTGGTATCGCTGTCGGCCGACCAACTGGAGGACGAGCGCACCGGCGCCTATTACTTCGCGGCGCGGATCAGCATGGATGCGGCGGAGCTGAAGGCCCTGCCGAATGTTGAGCTGCATCCCGGCATGCCGGCGGAAGTGATGATCCACGGCCACGCCCGCCGCGCCATCGATTATTTCCTGACACCGCTGACCGACGGCCTGCAGAGGGCCTTCCGCGAGCGGTAAGCGGAACCGCCATCCCCCCGGCCCTCCCCCGTTCAGGCCGGTGTGGGCTGGGGTCCTTGCATGGGTGTCCATCCCCTGCCAAGCGGCCCCGTAGAAGGGCCGGCGTCCCCCACGCCGGCCCTTTTGCACATCCGCGAATGGGACGACGCAACAAGCGACAATGCGTACTTGGCTTCTGTGGCTTTGTTTAGACCAACCGGATTTGAAAACTAACCTTTAACGAAAATGGATCTTGTTTGGTCTCGATACGAGCCTGGGAGCCTTTTTGGAGTCGGAACGCGGGATAGACCATCATTTTTTAAAACGTAAACTGCTTAGAATTTCGATGTAAATCAGACTAACTGTCTTTTTGAAAATATCGACAATGCGTTCTACTGCAAGAATCCGTTGTCTTGACTCAACTTTCTCTTCCATGTGCCCGAGTTTTATCACACTATCACCCCGATAGATTTGGTTACACCGAAAGGCGAGCTCAGCCTTTCGAGCAAGGCCGAAAGACGGCCCAACAATCCCAATCACATCGCAAGGAGACACCTACGATGGCTACGGTTCCTGGGGGCAGCTACGACGTGCATGTCGGCACGAATCATGACGATCTGCTGGTTGGCGGACAGGGTAACGACCTGGTGCTGGGGGGCAACGGGAGCGACACTCTGCTCGGCGGCGATGGACATGACGCTCTGTTCGGGGGGAACGGTGCGGACGTGATCCATGGCGGCACCGCTGCGGACGTGCTGCTGGGGGGCAACGGCAACGACATCATCGATGGCGGTTCGGGCGACGACATCATCCTGGGGGGGAATGGTGACGACGTTCTGATCGGCGGCGCCGGTCGTGACGTGCTGGATGGCGGCAACGGCAATGACGTGCTGTCCGGGGGGGACGGCAACGACATTCTGACCGGCGGCAAGGGTGATGACATCCTGTCCGGCGGCGGCCACGACGACATTCTCGACGGCGGCAAGGGCAACGACATCCTGCATGGCGGCACCGGCAACGACATGCTGTCCGGCGGCGATGGCAACGACGTGCTGTTCGGCGACGACGGCAACGACATCCTCGACGGCGGCAAGGGCAATGACATCCTGTCCGGCGGCGCCGGCCATGATGTCTTCATCTTCTCCGGCGGCGGTGGTCAGGACGTGGTCCTGGATTTCAAGGCCGGCGAGGACGTTCTGCAGATCTCCCGTAACATCAACGGTCTGAAGGTGACCGACGCCGCCGATCTGGCTGCCCGCGTCACCGACCAGCATGGCGACGCCGTGATCGACCTCGGCCATGGCGACAGCATCACGCTGAAGGGTGTCTCGGCTGCGGACATCCACAACCACCCGAATGACTTCTTCGTCATCCACTAACCGGGCACAGATCGGACGACGCTTCTTGAGCGACGCCTGAGAAGGACGGACCGGTGGTGTCGAAGCCGCCGCCGGTCCCCCTTTGCCTGAAGTCCGCCTTTTCGATTTTCAAACTCATCGACGCTGCCGGAATCCCAATCAATGACCGTCATCGCCGTCCTGCCGAATTCGGTGTCGATCGCCCCCGCCCAACGTCTGGCGCTGGGCCGCCGCTTCCTCCTCGTCTCATGGACCATGGATGGGAAGGTGGACGGCACGACCGATGCCGTCGGTTCGATCACGCCGAACGTCGACGGCGAGCCGGTGCGTCCGCCCTTCACCACGCTGACCGTCGAGACCGGCTGGGGCGGGCGGCGTGTCTTGTCGATCCTGCCGGTACCGCGCGACCCGCGGATGCCCATCCATTTCATCGCCAACAACCGCGTAATCGCCGAGCTTCGCACCGAATCCGGCGCCGCCGATCTGGACCCCACCGGGCTGCTCGGCAGCCTGGCCGGTGCGGCCCGGCTGCGGGTGTTGCGCTTCCTGTTCGACTTCGCCTGCTCCACTCCTGCCCTTCGCCGCGATGCCGCCTTCGCCGGCCTGTGCCGCCGGCTGGTGCAGGACCGTGCGGCGGAGCCGGCCGATCTGGCGGTCCGCGCGACGGCGGGCGGCGGCCTTCTGCTGTGTGCCGGCGCGCTGTCCGGTCGCTTCGGCGCCATCAGCGGTCTGGTGGTGCTGTCGCCGAACACGGTGGCGCGGGCGCCATTCGATGCCTGCATCGGTGTCGATCCGGCGGGGAAGGGGCGCATCGCCTTCGACCTGCTGATCGACCGTGGGCTGTGCGCGCCGGGCAACCTGCTGGTGGTGCTGGGCGCCAACGGCGTCGCCTGCCGCCGCTTCCCGGATGAACCGGCCGGCCTGCCGACCCTGACCGACCGGCTGAACGCCCGTCCCGACACCCCGGCCGCGCTTCGCCATTATCTGCTGACCTGCCTTGCCCAGCGCGGCCGCAGCGATGCGTCGGCCGCCTCGGCGGTCAGCGAGTTGCAGGCGCTGGCCCCGCTGCCGCGCCGGCAGGCCGCCGACGCCAAGCGGCCGATCGGCGCGTCGCTCGACCTCGCGGTTCCCACCTCGGATGGCGGGCTGTTCCTGGCCGGCTGGCTGCATGACCCGCATGGGCTCGCGGCGGAACTGGTGGTGCGCACCCCCTTCGGCGGCGAACGCCGGGTGGAGCGGTTCGCCCACCGCTTCCCGCGCGAGGATGTGGCCAAGCTCTACGGCACCGCAGGCGCCGGCAGCATCGACCGCAGCGGCTTCATCCTGCATGTGCCGGGCCTGCCCGAACCGGCGGAGGCGCTTCAGGTAACGGCGGAGCTTCGGCTGGCGTCGGGCGGCGCGCTTCGCCTCGTTCCGCCGCCGCGTCCGCGTGCCCATGCCGACGCCCGCGCCGCCGTGCTGGGCAGCCTGCCGCCGCGCTTCGCCACGCCGGAATTGCTGGAGACCGTCATCGGTCCGTCCGTCGCCCCGCTGCACGCCGCCCATCTCGCCACCCGCAGCGAGCCGGAACTGGTCGTCTATGGCGAGCGCAAGGCCAAGCCCGCGGTGTCGGTCATCATTCCGCTCTATCGCACGCTGGAATTCCTACGTTTCCAGATCGCGTGCTTCGCCACCGACCCGGCGATGGCAGAGGCCGAACTGGTTTTCGTGCTCGACAGCCCGGAGCAGCGCGACGAGGTGGTGCATCTGCTGCGCGGCTTCCATGGCCTCTACGGCCTGCCGATGCTGCTGCTGGTGCAGAGCGCCAATTACGGCTATTCCGCCGCCAACAATGCCGGCGTCGCAGTCGCCCGCGCCAACCGCCTGCTGCTGCTCAATTCCGACGTGGTGCCCGACCGCGCCGGCTGGCTGCCGCAACTGGTCGCGGCGCTGGAGGAACGTCCGGGCATCGGTGCCGTGGGTCCGAAGCTGCTGTTCGATGATGACAGCCTTCAGCATGCCGGCCTCTATTTCGACCGCGACCTGCAGGGCGCCTGGTACAATCACCATTACTTCAAGGGCCTGCCGCGCGACTTTGCCGCCGCCTGCCGTCCGCGCTCGGTGCCCGGCGTCACCGGCGCCTGCCTGCTGACCACGCGGGCCGCCTACACCACGGCCGGCGGTTTCTGCGAAGACTATATCATCGGCGACTTCGAGGATTCGGACCTGTGCCTGCGCATCCGCGGCCAGGGTCTCGACATCCGCTATGCCCCGGCGGTCGAGCTGTACCATCTGGAACGCCGCTCCATCGGCCGGCACCAGGGCTACACCCGCGGGGTCGCCTCCGAATACAACCGCTGGCTCCATGGCCGCCGCTGGGGCGACCGCATGGCCGAGCTGATGTCGCGCGATTGGTGCGCCGACGACGAGGTGTGGCCCTCCAAGGCCGGCCGCAGCCGCAAGACCGCACAGGTGACCCGATGAATGCGCTTCTGCCGACCCCGCAGCTTGCCGTCCTGCGCCGCCAGACCGATCCGCGGCTGGAATGGCTCTGCGCCCAGATCGCGCGCAACCGCTTCCTGCCGGTGCCGCCGCCCGAGCTGCATTTCATCGGCGACGGCGATTTCCGCGCCATCGGGGCAGAATTCCTGCGCCATTTCGTCCGGCTGGGCGGCCTGCGTCCCGACCACAAGGTGCTGGAGATCGGCTGCGGCGTCGGCCGCATGGCGCTGCCGCTGACCCAGTATCTGGACTCGTCCTACGACGGCATCGACATCGTGCTGGACGGCATCCGCTGGTGCGCGTCGACCATCACCCCGGCTTATCCGGAGTTCCGCTTCCACCATCTCGACGTCGCCAACGGTCTGTACAATCCCGATGGCCGGATCGAGGGGGAGACGGCGACGCTGCCCTTCAAGGCCGCATCCTACGACTTCGTCATCCTGACCTCCGTCATCACCCACCTGCGCACCGCCGACACCGAGCGCTATGCGGCGGAGATCGCGCGGGTGCTGAAGCCGGGCGGGCGCTGTTTCCTCAGCCTGTTTCTGGCCGACGCTACTGCCCGCGCCGGCATCGCCAAGGGCACCGCGCGTCCGCCCTTCCGCGATGCGCCGGGCGTCGAGCTGCTGGCCGATCCCGAGCACCCCAACGCCGCCGTCGCCTATGACGAGGAGTTCCTGCTCGGCCGCTTCGCCGCCCATGGCCTGCGTCCCGCCCGCGCCGTGATGCGCGGCCATTGGAGCGGCCAGCGCGAGGCCGAGAATTTCCAGGATCTACTGGTTCTGGAGAAGGGGACCGCGCCGTGAGCCGCCGCCGCCTTCCATTGGTCCCGGCCAACCAGGCTGCCGCCCGTCCCGCCCCGCGCCAGCCGGCGCGTCCGCTGGCCGCCGCCCGGCCGCCGCGGGTGCTGCTGATCGCGCACAACCATCCGAGCCTGCATCCCGGCGGCACCGAGATCTTCGCGCACGAACTGTTCGGCGGCCTGAAGGCGGCGGGGGCGGAGTGCCTGTTCCTGGCCTGCACCAACGACACCCACCGGGCGCCGCGTCCCGGCACCGGCTTCCAGACGCTGGGCCGGAGCGCCGACGAGGTGCTGCTGTGGGCCGGTCATTTCGACCATTTCCACCAGAGCCAGATCGACCTGCACGGGCTGGTCCCCGACCTGTCCAACCTGCTACGTGCCTTCCGGCCCGACATCGTGCATGTGCATCACACGCTGTTGCTGGGCGTGGAGATGCTGTTCCTGATCCGCCGCGTCTGCCCGGACGCGAAGATCGTCTACACGCTGCACGACTATTACCCGATCTGCGCCAATGACGGTCAGATGGTCACCACGCCGCGCGGCGAGGGTGGACGCGCCCTTTGCGGCAAGGCATCGCCGGATGCCTGCCACCGCTGCTTCCCCGACCGGCCGGCCGACCAGTTCCTGCTGCGCGAGAAGCACATCAAGGCGATGTTCGGGCTGGTCGACCGCTTCCTGGCACCCAGCCGCTTCCTGCGCGACCGCTATGTCGCCTGGGGCCTCGATCCCGCCCGGATCGAGGTGATGGCGAACAGCCGCCCGACCATTGAGCCGGCTCCGGCCCGCGACCTCGCCCCCGGTTCGGTGCGCGACTCCTTCGCTTATTTCGGCAACCTGAATCCATTCAAGGGCGTCACCGTGGCGCTGGATGCCGTCGCCCGCATGGCGCGGCAGGGCCTGTCCCCGTCGCTGGCCGTGCATGGCGGCAGCCTGTACCAGGCGCCGGAGTTCCGCCAGAGGGTGGCCGACGGCTTCGACGCGACGAACGGCCTCGCCACCGCCCATGGTCCCTACCGGCCGCAGGAGATGCCGGGGCTGATGGCCGCCGCCGACTGGGTGGTGATGCCGTCGATCTGGTGGGAGAACGCGCCGCTGGTGATCCAGGAGGCCTTCCAGCACCGCCGCCCGGTCATCGTCAGCGGCATCGGCGGCATGGCGGAGGCGGTGCGCGACGGCGTCGACGGCCTGCATGTCCGCCCCAATGACCCGGCCGACCTCGCCCGCGTCATGACCCGCGCGATGACCGAACCCGGCCTGTGGGAGCGGCTGTCGGCCAATATCCCCGCCGTCCGCCCGACGGAGGAGGCCGCGTCGCTCCACCTCGCGCTCTACGGCGAACTTCTGTCGCCGTCACCCGCCGCTCTCAAATCCGCCGCTCTTATCCAGGGGAACCGCAACCGATGAAGGACCGCAGCACCAAGGCCGACATCACCGCCGCCGTCCTGCTGGACGAGGACACGCTGATGCTGTTCGGGGCGATCGACCAGCCTCTGCCGACCGACAGCGTGGTGATGCTGGACGGCATGATCGACGGTCGTTTCCGCGGTGGCTGCTGGGTCGATGGGGCGGGGGAGCGCTGGTTCCTGGGCGCAATCCGCGTCACCGGACTGGCCCACATGCGCCCGTCCCGCATCGAGATCGAGGATGCCCAGGGCAAGCACCTGCTGCTGCCGCGCCTCTCCAACGTCCGCACCAACCCGGCCCATCTCGTCGCGGCATTGCGCGAGGTGCAGCCGCAGTCGCTCGGCGTGGCGTTGGACGTCGCCGTGACCCTGCTGTCCGGCCCGGAGATGGGCGAGGGCGAGGCGGGGGACGGCGACCGCCGCACCCGCCTGCTGTCGGGTCTGGCGCATGAAGCCTCCCGCCCCGACGGCTTTGCCGAGGTGCTGGGCCGCTTCCGTGACGGCGCGTTGATGGTGCAGGGCTGGTCGCACGGCTTCCCGGCCGGTGCCGCTCCTGTGCTGGTCGAGGCCGACGATCTGCGGCCCCATGCCAGCGCCGCCGCGCCCTTCCACCGCCCGGACCTGCCCGACGATGCCGCCGGCCTGCTGACGGTGCTGGAAGGCCCGGTCGCCGCGCCCGAAACCATCCGCCGCATCCATTTCCGTGCCGCCGACGGCTGGCGCCATCTGGCGATCTTCGAACACCGGCAGTTGCTGGCCGACGGCGTCGCCTCCGCCCATGCCCGCGACATGCTGGGCCAACTGCAGGGCGATGCCGCCCGCCGCGGTGTCGCCGCCGCCATCGCCGCCCGCTACAACGGCGTGGAGACAGTATCGCAGATCCAGGCGCCGGTGCGCATGGGGCTGGACATGGCGGTGCGCGTGCCGGGCGCCGGGCTGTTCGTCTGCGGCTGGATTCTCGATCCCACCCACGCGGTGCGGGCGGTCACGGTCAAGGGCGGCGGCATGACGGTGCGGCTGGACACCGACTGGTCGCGGCTGTCCCGCAAGGATGTGTCCGAGGCCTTCGCTCATGACCCGCTGTTTGCCGGCCGTCTCATGCCGGGCAATGATTCCCACGGGTTCACCGCCTTCGCCCGCGAGCCGGTCGGCATCGCCACCGATACCGAGTTCCATCTGGAGCTGACGCTGGCCGACGGCATCGCCTTCCTGCCGCTGCCCTGCCAGCCGCCGACCGGCGACGCGCTGCGCCGCATGCTGGGGGCGGTCAATCCCGACAGCCCGTCCATCGACCGCGTCATCGCCACCCATCTGGGGCCGATGCTGCGCACGGCGGCGTCCGGCCAACCGGCTCCCTCGTCAGTCCTGCACTCGATGGGCCGTGCGCTGAAGAACCCGCGCGTGTCGGTGATCCTGCCGGTCTGCGACGGGCGCGAGGATGTCGATCTCAATCTCGCCCGCATGGCCAACGACCCGGACTTCACCGAAGCGGAAATCCTGGTGGTGGCCGGCGCCGGCACGCATGAGCGGCTGGCCGGCATGGTCCGGCAAGCGGCCGGCTTCTACCGGCTGGCGGTCAACTTCGTCGCGGCGCCCACCGCCGCCGACCCGTTCGAGGCGGTCGCGGCATCCCTGCCGCATGTCCGTGCCGACCGCGTCCTGCTGCTGTCGCCGTCGGTTCTGCCGACCGAGCGCGGCTGGCTGTCGGCGCTGGAGCGCGCGATTCGCAAGCCGAACGCCGTCGGCTCCGCAGCACTGGCGCCGGTGATGGCGAGCCCGACCCTTCTGTACGAGGACCATTCCGTCCGCTTCGCCGGCATCGTCGCGGTGGAAGGACTGGGCGGCACGGTCACCTACGAGCGCCGCTTCGCCGGCTACCCGCGCGACTGGCTGAAGGAACAGGAGGCGTCGGCGGTCGATGCCGCGTCGGCCGACTGTGCGTTGCTGCCGCGCGAGCTGCTGGTGCGGGCGATGGCCGACGGCGGCCGCTATCTCGGGCCGGAGCCGAAGGGGCTGGACCTGTGCCTGCGGGTGCGGGCGGCCGGCGGGTCCTGCCTGTGGCTGCCGAAGGTCCGGCTGGTGGCGGTCGACGAACAGTCCCGCAATGCCCGCGACCCGCGGCTGGAGCGCATGAGCGCGATGGTCGACGAATGGAGCTTCGCCGAGCGCTGGAAGGCGTTGATCGCGGCATAGCACCATGTCCCCACAATTTTTGCCCCCTCCGCTTAGGACAGACGGTCATCCGATGAGCAAGACCAAGCGCGCGCTGATCATCAGCCATGGCCACCCCTCCTTCTCGCTGGGCGGGGGTGAGGTCGCCTCCTACAACCTGCACAACGGCCTGCACGACCTGCCGGGTTGGGAAAGCCATTATCTGGCCCGCGTGGCGCCGCCCATCGCCCAGCATCGCGGCTCCGCTCTGATGGCGCTCCGCCAGAAGGAGCGGGAGGTGCTGTATTACGCCAACGACTACGACCATTTCCGCCTGTCAAACCGCAACCTGCCGGGGCTGGAGAAGGACTTCGTCCGTTACGTCCGCGACCTCCAACCGGACGTGGTGAACTTCCACCATTTCCTCGGGTTGGGGATCGAGACGATCCAGGCGGTGCGTCAGGCCTTGCCGCGTGTGCCCATCGTGGTGACGCTGCACGAGTACCTGTCGATCTGCCACCACCACGGCCAGATGGTGAAGACCAGCCGCAACGCGCTGTGCTACCGCGCGAGCCCGGCCGACTGCGCCGGCTGCTTCCCCCACATCGGCGAGGCGGAGTTCTTCAAGCGCGAGCTGTTCCTGAAGACCTTCCTCGAACAGGCGGACTTCTACATCAGCCCGTCGAACTTCCTGATCGACCGCTATGTCGACTGGGGTCTGCCGCGCGAGAAGTTCCGCATGATCGAGAACGGCCTGACCATCGAGGGCATCGCCCCGCCGCGTCCGGTTACCCGCGCCGGCAAGCGCAACCGCTTCGCCTTCTTCGGCCAGTTGACCGAGTTCAAGGGCGCCCATCTGCTGGTGGAGGCGGTGTCGCGCATCTCCGACAAGGCCTGGGGCGAGGACGGCGCGCTGATGATCTTCGGCGGCAACCTGGAACGCCAGCCGGAGGCCTATCAGAAGCGCTTCAACGACGCGGTGGAGAAGGCCGGCGACCGGGTGCGCTTCTACGGCAGCTACCGCTCGGCCGAACTGCCGGGCCTGATGAAGGACGTCGATTGGATGATCATCCCGTCGATTTGGTGGGAGAACTCCCCCGTCGTCATCCAGGAGGCCTTCCTGCATGGCCGCCCGATCATCGCCAGCAACATCGGCGGCATGGCGGAAAAGGTGACCCACGGCGTCGACGGGCTGCATTTCCGCAACGGCAGTGTCGAGGATCTGGTGGACCGTATGACGGAGGCGCTGACCACGCCCGACCTGTGGGACCGTCTGCGCCTGCGCATCCGCCGCCCCATCGACCGCGCCGAATGCGCGCGCCAGCACTCGGAGGTGTTCGACGCGCTGCTGGCCGCCGGCGGCGCCGCTCCCTCGATGCCGGAGCGGGCGGTGGCGCAGCGGTCCTGACAAGGAAATATCGGAATGCGCTGTGATATTTTCGAATATCTAGAAGATTTCATTCCGCACATCGCCGAATAAATTGGTAATGTTGGATCGAAAATCGCAGGTACTCCAGTGCAGGCCCTGTGTGAAGATTCGATTTCGCCCGGCGGTGATCCGGGCATTATCCGCCCTTACTATCGCCCAACCCAGGGAGAGCCGCCGTGGCCAACATTCTCGTCATGATTCCATCGGGCGAAGTCTACGATCATGACTGCGTGCGCTGGTACAGCTACCAGGACATCCAGCGCAGCATCGACCACTACCACAACATCGGTGACGCGTTCGTCTTCGACTCCTCGTTGAAGCTGCTGACCTATGACAAGCTGGATGTGCTGGAGATCCGCGAATTCCGGCAGGAGGTGGTCGACCGGATCAATGCGGAATACGACTACGTCTTCCTGCGCGGCAGCAACTACATCCATGATTCGATGGACTGGCCGGCGGCGACCATCCAGGTGCTGGGGAAGCTGCGCATTCCCGTTATCGCCTTCGGCGTCGGCGCCCAGGCGCCGGCCACCGGCAAGCTGACGCTGACCGAGGAAAGCAAGCGCATCTGGCGGATGATCGCCGACAAATCGACGACGCTGGGCGTGCGCGGCACCTACACCGCCGAAGTGCTGTGGGACCTGGGCATCAAGAACACCCGCATCGTCGGCTGCCCGACCGCCTTCCGCAACCGCGATCCGGAGCTGCGCATCGACCTGCCTGCGCTCGACAGCGTGCGCAAGGTCGGCATCACCATGCGCCGCGAGGTCTCGAAGCATTATTCGCCGGATGTGCGCAAGTATCTGGAACGCCACCGCGACTTCGTGAAGGACATCTCCAGCCGCTTCGACACCGTCCTGATGATGCAGGGCGAGGTGGAGGAAAAGAAGCTGCTGTGGGGCACGGAGGAACAGAAGGCGGAAGCCTGGACGCACCTGCATGACAGCGCTTGGCTGAAGCAGTGGTATTTCGACGACGAGATGGACGCACTGTACCGTGAGCGCCTGTGGTATTCGGACGTCGTCGCCGATTACGAAAATCTCGTGCGGTCAAAGGATCTCGTGCTGGGCTATCGCTTGCACGGCAACCTGATGGCGCTGTCGAACGCCACGCCGTCGGTCTATTTCAGCTATGACAGCCGCACGGCGGAGTTCGCGGAGACCTTCGCGATCCCCTGCTACAACGTCTATTCGGACAAGCCCTTCGTCCTTGAAGAGTATTGGGACCAGAGCCTGTTCGAGAAGTTCAACCGTACCTACTACCAGCGCTATCGCGACATGCGAGAGTTCCTGGACGAGAACTACGTCCCCCACCGCATGCCCAGCCACACCCTGCGCCGCGCCGCCGACCGTAAGGCGGCCTGAGCGCAAGCGCCCTCTCCAGCACAACAACCGGAAGCCGGTCCCATGTCCGCCACCGCCAAGATCGTCGAACTGCGCGAGACCACCCCCGTGGCCGATCCCATCGACGCACCGAAAGCGGCGGCCATCGTCGGTCATATCGACGCCCTGCAGGGTGGCCGGGTGTTCGGCTGGGCCTGGGACGGCAACCATCCGGCCGACCGGCTGGAGGTTGAACTGCGGCTGGAGCGGGACGGCGGGCCGCCGGAAACGCTGGCGCGGGTGGCGGCCGACCGGCCGCGGCCCGATCTGGCCGGCGGCGGCATCGGCGACGGTGCCCATGCCTTCGAAGCGGAGGTGATCCTGCCGGAGGGGGCGGACCCCGCGCGGGTGGTGGCGGTGGTGCGGTCGCCGTCCACCGGCGGGACGGCGACCTTCGTCCAACCGAATCCGGAGGACCAGCGGCTCGACCGGCTGCTGGCGCCGCATCTGCAGCATATCGGCGAGCGGATCGACGCGCTGCGCCGCGACCAGCGCCAGCTTGCCGCCGCGCAGCAGACCATCGGCCGAATGCTGCGCGATGCGGGCGAGGGAGTGACGGCCCTGCGTGCGGATGCCACCCGCCTGGAAACGGCCCATGGCGAGCGCTCTGATGCTCTGGTCGACTCCGTCCGCGAGTTGACGGAGCGGGTCGGCGGGTTGGAGGTGTTCCTGATGCGGATGGACCAGAGCCTGCGCGGCCTGGACAGCGCATCGGCGGAAAAAGCAGGCGGAGCGGGCTGGTCGCCGCTGCTGACCGTGCTGGGGTCGACGGCCGGCGCCTTCCTGGCGGTTCTGGTCGGCTGGCTGGTGCTGCACTGAACCGGAAGGTTCCGCTAGACTGAAGGGTAGGAAACCGCGGGGGACCCGGCGGTGTTTAACCTCCGCAGCCCCGCCGTCCCTCCTTCCGAGGGGTGCGCGGTGCCATAGACCGGAGCCTGCCCACCATGTACGCTCATCATGCTTGACGGAGTTCCCGTCGCCGATCCGTCGCCCGACGCGCCGCCCCCGGTTCCGGCGTCGTCTCCCGCCACAGTATCCGTGCAGAGCGAAGGCGAACTTGCCATTCGGCTGGCCGCGCTCGCCCGCCGTCCCGGCGGCGTCCTGCTGCTTGCCCGCAGCGACGCGCGCGCCACCCGGCTGGCACGGCTGGTGGGCGACCTGTTCCCCGATCTCGACACCGTCCTGCTCCCGATCGACGAAACCGCGGCCGGTGACCGTGCCGCGCCATCACGGGCCGTGCTGGGGCGCCGCGTCGCCGGCCTGATGCGGCTTGCCGACGGGGGGAGGCCCGACGCCGGCCGGCTGGTGGTGGCCTCCGCCGATCTGGCCTTGCAGCGTCTGCCGCCGTCAAACGCCTGGACGGGCGGACGCTTCCGCCTGACGCGGGGCATGGCGTATGACGAGACGGCGTGGCGCGGCTGGTTCGCCCGCACCGGCTATGTGCTGGACGACCGGGTGGACGAGCCCGGCGAGGTGGCGATCCGCGGCGCGGTGGTGGAGGTGTTCCCCAGCGACTGCGACCGCCCCGTCCGTTGCGACATCGCCGATGGCGTCGTGCGCGAACTGCGCCTGTATGACCCGGTTTCCCAGCGGTCGACCGAGACCATCGAGGGGATCACGCTAGGCCCGGTCACCGACCTGATCGTCGGGCCGGAGATGCTCGATCGGCTGGCCGCAAGCCTCGCCCGACTAGGGTCCTCCCTGCCTGACGGTTTGCGGCGGCAGTTGGAGGAGGGCCGGCGACCCTACGGCTTCGACCTTCAGCTTCCCAACGTCTTCGACGATTGCCCTTTGCTGCTCGACCTGCTGCCGGATGCGCTGGTCGTGCTGGACACCGGCGCACGCGACCGCATCGAGGCGCGGGCCGACGATCTGGCCGAAGCCGGACTGGATCGGCGCATCCGCCGCGACGATTCCTGCCTGCTGCCGGTTCCGGCATTGGAGCGCCGGCTGATCGACGCCGACGCGCTGGAGGAGCAACTATCCGCCCGCTCCGTGCTGCCGGTGGAGGTGAAAGCCGGTTCTCCCGTGGAAGCGGCGCGAACCGAACGCACGCTGCTGCGGCGTGCGGCCGCCCTGATCGGCGAGGGCAGGGCCGTGCTGCTCGCCGCCCGCTCCGGCGCGGGTTCGGGCGAGGCCGACCGATTGGCGGAGCGGGCGTCTTCGCTGTTGGGGCGCCCGGTGTCGCGGCTGGACCGTTGGCCCGAACCGCCACTGGCGGCGGGCGACTGTGCCGTGCTGCCGCTGCGGACCGCTGACGGCTTCGTCTGCGACGGCATGACCGTTCTGGTGGCGCCACGCCATGGCGAGGATCGCGGCGCGGAGGCGCCGACCCGGCCGCCGCTGGCCCCGTCGGAACTGGCGACCGGCGACTTCGTCGTGCATCTCGACTATGGCATCGGCCGGCTGATCGGGCTGGAGACCATCGCCTCCCCCGATGGCGACGGGGAGGATTCGGCCGCCGATTTCCTGGTGCTGGATTACGCCCATGACGACCGGCTGCTGGTGCCGACCGCCGACTTCGACCGGCTGTGGCGCCATGGCTCCGCCGACACCGGCGCCAGGCTCGACAGCCTGAAGAACGCCCATTGGCTGGAACGCCGCGCCGTGCTGGAGGCGGAGATCGGCGAGACCGCCAAGGGCATCCTGCGCGAGGCTCGCCGCCGCGCCCGCGAAGTGGCTCCGGTCATCGACCCGCCGGCCGACCGCATGCGCCGCTTCGGCGCCCGTTTCGGCTTCGACCCCACAGAGGGGCAGCGGCACGCCGTCCAAGCCGTGCTCGACGCCATGCGCCAGGGCCATCCGATGGACCATCTGGTCTGCGCCGATGTCGGGTACGGCAAGACCGAGGTGGCCTTGCGCGCCGCGGCGGCGGCGGCCTTTGCCGGACATCAGGTGGCGGTGATGGCCCCGACCTCCGTCCTCGCCCGCCAGCATCTGGATGTGTTCCGCCGCCGCTTCGCCGGTTTTGGCGTAACGGTGGAGCCGCTGACCGGCGCCATGGCCAAGCCCGAGGCCGACCGGGTGCGCGCCGGGCTGGCCGACGGGTCGGTGGACATCGTCATCGGCACGCATGCGCTGCTGTCCAAGGATGTCCGGTTCGGCCGTCTCGGCCTGATGGTGGTGGATGAGGAACAGCGGTTCGGCGCCGCCCAGAAGCAGGCTCTGAAGCGGCGGACCAAGGGCGTCCACAGCCTGGCGCTCAGCGCCACGCCGATCCCGCGCACCCTGCAAGGTGCCTTGGCCGGCCTGCGCGGGCTCAGCATCATCGACACGCCGCCGGCCCGCCGCCGGCCGGTGCGCACCGCCGTCACTCCGCGCGACCCCGCCACCGCCCGCGCCGCCCTGCTGCGCGAAATGGGGCGCGGCGGGCAGGCCTTCTGCGTTGCTCCGCGCATCGCCGACCTCGGCGAGCTGGAGGCGTGGATCCGCGAACTGGCGCCCTCGGCCCGCATCGCGGTGGCGCATGGCCGGCTGGGGGCGGCGGCGCTGGACGATGCGGTGATGGGCTTCGTCGACGGCGAGAGCGACATCCTGCTGGCGACGCCGATCATCGAATCCGGCATCGACATCCCGCGCGCCAACACGCTGCTGCTGTTCCGCCCCGACCTGTTCGGGTTGGGCCAGCTACACCAGCTGCGCGGCCGGGTCGGCCGGGGCGCGGTGCAGGGCTACGCCTATCTGCTGACCGATCCCGACCATCCGCTGGAGGAGCGGGCGGCGCGCCGGCTCGGCTCGCTGGAGGTGATCGAGAGCCTGGGCGGCGGCTTCGTGCTGAGCATGCTCGACCTCGACCAGCGCGGAGCGGGCGACCTGCTGGGCGAGGACCAGAGCGGCCATCTGCGCGCGGTGGGGACCGAACTCTACCAGCGCATCCTGGCCGATGCCCTGCGGGCGTTGCGCCGCCAGCCCGACGACCGCTGGGATCCGGAGGTGACGGTCGCGGTGCCGCATTGCATCCCGTCCGCCTACATCCCGGAGGAGGAGCTGCGCATCGGCCTGCACCGCCGCATCGCCCGCACCCGCGAGGCTGGCGAACTTGACGCCCTGCACGAGGAGATGGAGGACCGCTTCGGCCCGCTGCCGGACCCGGTGGAGCGGCTGCTGGCCATCGCCGATCTGCGGTGCCGTTGCCGGGCATTGGGCATCGCGTCGCTCGGCTGCGGCCCGGCGGGCGTCGCCGTCACCCTGCGGGGCGAGCGCGCCGCGGCCAAGGCGGCGACGCTGGCGAAACGCTCCAGGGGCTTCCTGCGCGCCCAGGACGACCGGCTGTCCGCCGCGCTGGAGGCGCCGAACGCCGATGGGCGCCTCGCCAACGCGGCCCGCGTGCTCGACTGCATTGAGGCGATCGTCCGCAAGGCGCAGCGGCGCAAGCGGGGATAGGCCCGGTCAGTTGCAGGCGCGCGCGATGACCCGCGGCAGGATGGCGGTCAGTGCCAGGGCGTCGAAGCAATGCTCCAGATATGCCGACCGCAGCCTCGCGCGGCGGTCGGCGTCGCCGGCCAATGCGGAGAGGAGGCGCACGACCTCGTCCTCGCCGGTGAAGGTCAGCTCATCCTCGGTTGGGCCGAACAGCAGGGCGGTGTCGGCGTGGCGCCAGCTGATCAGCAGCCCGTTCCGTTTGGCGATCTCCAGCGTCCTCGGGAAGATCGCCGTATCGTAGGCGAGGCTGCCGAAATCCAGGCAGGCCGCCGCGGTGGGGTAGGCGTTGCGCGGGGCCGCCGACACCGGACCTGCTTCGAGGCCGAACCGCTCCCAGCCATTGCCCCACAGCGAGAATCCCTCGCCGAAGCCACGGCGTAGCGCGCCGGCGAAGCGGCGCCGGTTCTCCACCGCGAAGGCGATGGTGAAGGCCCGGTTGAACTCCAGGGTCCAGGCCGGCTCCGCCGACCGGTCCGTCAGCCCGCAGCTATCCATGGCCTGCAGCCGGTGCAGCATCGGCCGTTCCATCATCGCCGAGGCCACCGTCTCCGCATCGCGCCGGATCGCCGGGGAAACCGGGGCGCGTCCGGACTCCAGATGCTCCGGCCAACCCTGCCCCAGATAGAGGAATCGGTCGCGCACCGACGCTTCGGCGTCGGCTCCGGCATCTGAGAGCCCCTTCATCGCGGCATAGGGGTGGCGCCGCAGTCCTGGCGTGTCCTGCGCCATCCAGCGCTTGTAAAGGTCCACCGTCCCGTCCGCTGCCGGAGCGGTGCAGATCGAGCGATGAACCCCCAGCGGCTCGTGGAAGACCCGGCTCAGCCCCAGGCGGACGGCCTGCTCCGCCGAACCC
>CBIHQY010000061.1:0-25666 GCA_966212305.1 uncultured Azospirillum sp. | reverse complement strand
CGCTGGTACGACACGATGCCGATCAGCATCAGGGCGAGGCTCATCACCGTCGCCAATACGGGACGGCGGATCGAAATTTCGGACAGGATCATGGTGCGTCAGCTCCCCGACGATGCGTTGGGGGCCGGCTTGTTGGGAACCACCGCCACCGGCGCGCCGTCGCGGATCTTCAACTGGCCGGCGGTCACCACCATGTCGCCGGGGGCGAGGCCCTTGGAAATCTCCACCTCCGCATTGCGGCGCTCGCCCAGCGTGACACGGGTCTGCGCCACCTTGCCGTCGACCACCTTGAAGACATACTGGTCCTTGCCGAAGGCGACGATGGCCTGTTCCGGCACCAGCACCGCGTCGGGCACCGTGGTCAGCGTCAGCGACACGCGGGCGAACAGGCCGGGACGCAGCGAGCCGTCCGGGTTGGGCACGCGGGCGCGGATCGCCAGCGCTCGGCCGTTCACGTCCACCAGCGGGTCGATGGCATAGACGGTGCCGTCGAAGCTGCGCCCGCCGAAGGCATCCACCGCCACCTTCACCGTCTGCCCGACCTTCACCGCCTGCAGGAACATCTCCGGCACGCGGAAGTCCAGCTTCAGCGTGTCGATGTCCTCCAGGTTCACGATGTCCTTGCCGGCCTGGACGAAATCGCCGACCGACACCTTGCGCAGGCCCAGCACGCCGTCGAAGGGCGCGGTGATGACCTGCTTGTCGAGCTGCGCCTTGGCCAGCTGCACCGCCGCCTCGTCGGCCAGCAGCTTGGCGGCCGCCTGTTCGCGGTTGCGCATGGGACCGGTGTTCTGACGCATCAGCTGGTCGGCGCGCGACAGCTCGGCGCGGGAAAAGGCGATGCTCGCCTGTGCCTGGGCCAGCGTTGCGCGGGCGATGGCGTCGTCCAGCCGGACCAGCACGGCGCCCTTGGCGACGCGCTGCCCCTCCTTGAAGGCGATCTCGCTGATGCGGCCGGCGATTTCCGGCCGGATCACCACCGATTCGTTGGACAGCAGCGACCCGACGGCGGTCACCGTCCGCTCCACCACCCCGATGCGGACCGGGACGGCCTCCACCGGCATCGGCGGCGCGCCGCCCGGCGGCTTGGCTCCCCCCGAGGCGCCTCCGGTAGCGGGCGCACCGCCGGACACGGCACCGGTCACCATCGCGGTCAGCCCGGCGACCGTGCCGCCCTGCTTCACGAAATACCAGTAGGCCCCGCTGGCGAGAGCCGCCAGGACGAGGAGAGCAGCGATGCGAAGCGTGTGGCGCATGGGACCGGGATCCGGACGGGTTTCACCTTGCCGCAGCGCAACCGAAGAGGGCGCCGGGCAAACTGAACTATATCGTTCAGTTCACATCCGGAGTCGAGAAGGTTCAGCGATCAGAACCGTCCGCGGGTCCGTTTGTCGCGGTTCCGACTTGAGGCGCACCACTCTCCAGCCGTCCGCCCCGCATCGGCACCGTCCGGCCGCCGCACAGCGTCACCCAAAGGTCGGCGGGATTGCCGGCCGCCACCGGTTCGTCGCCGTCCATCCGTCGGACTTCCCCGCCCTCGAGGTCGAGTCCCGGCGCACAGCAGGGCGACTCGCCGGCGCCCACCAGGGCGCGGACACGGCCGTTTTCGATCCGGATGTCGTATAATCCGTCATGGACCCGCGCGTTCTTCAGCCAGAACTTCCCATTGGCGGGGATGCGGGCGAGGCAGCAGGTCGGGGCGTTCATGGTTTTTACCCGTGTCCGGTCCGGCTATGTGCAACGCAGCAAGGCTGACACAAAATGGTAAAGCAAAACCAGCGGGAGCTTGGGCTTTAGGGGTTTACCCCTCCCCCAGCGCCAGGAACTCCTGAAAATTGGCGCAGCGGCCGGCCTTGAAGGCGGCCTGATAGGCGGCGTTGCGGGCGCGCTTGGCGGCGATGGCCTGCGTGAAGCGATGGCGCAGTTCCGCATCGTGGATGCCCAGCCCGTCGCCGGCCAGCCGGTTCAGCACATGGCGGTAGCAGCGCTCCGCCCGCTCGCCGCTGTCGGCGGAGAAGGTGATGGAGCCGGCGCGCTGGCGATATTCGTAGAACGGCGTCGCCACCAGAGGCACCGGGCCGGTGGCGTCGAGCACCCGGACGTTGAAGACCACGTCGTCGCAGAAATTCACGTCCTCGTCCCAGCCCGGCACCAGATCCCGCCGCACCATCGGAAACATCGGGACGGAGGTCGCCAGGAACCCCTCGCCGTCCAGCAGGGCCGGGGCTTGCCCATCCTCGAACAGGCGCAGCAGCGGCGAATCGTCCTCGTCGCGCACCACCGCGACATTGTCGAAGGCCGCGCCCCGCGCCAGCGCCGGCGGAACCAGCGCGGACAGCCGGCCGGGGCGGAAGCGGTCGTCGGCGTCCAGCGGCGCCACCAGCGCCAGCCGCGCAGCATCCAGCCCGGCATTGCGCGCGGCGGGCGCCCCGGCGCCGATCCGGCCGGTACTTGCGAAGACCAACCGTGGGTCGTCGATCCCGGCGGCCTGCAGAGTCGGGCGGTAATCGGTGCCGTCGTCGCTGACAATCACCGCCTCCCACGCGGTCCAATCCTGCTCCAGCAGGCTCTTCACCGCCCGGACGATGGTGTCGTGGGCGTGGTGGGCGGCAATGATGACCGACACGCCCGCCGACCTGTCGTCGCAGGCACCCCGCCCCATTCCGGTCCCGGCCATTCCGTCGCACCCCCGCCCAATTCTCGGGCGGAGTTTGGCCGCGTCGGGCGAACGGCGTCAATGGCGAGCAACCGGTTTCCCGCCGCCCCTTACCCGCACCGCCGCCGCGTGGTAGGAAGGAACATCGTGCCGCGCCAACTGGGCCGCGCCAACTGGAAGGACACCCGCGTGTTCGGTGAATGGAACATTGGAACATCACCGGAAAACTGTTCCACACCGTTCCAAACGTTCCATCCGGCCGTGGCCCCACCCATCGATTTTGGCCCGCCGGACGTTGAACATGAAGGCCGGACGGGCTATGTGGAGAAGCAGGCAAGGCGCATGCGGCAGCGGGACGGCAGCCGGGGAATTCCTCCGGCGGCGCATCCCGGTCCCGATACCCCGCTTCCGATACCAGGGAGAAGAACATCAATGGCGCAGGTCGGATACACCCGGTTCGACGACGAACCTGAAAAGGAACCGGACGAGAAGTCGAAGGAAAGCGCCCAGCCGCAGTTCGCCGCCGTGCAGCAGAGCCTGTTCAAGGCGCGTACGGTCCTGATCTTCGGTCAGATCGACATGAAGCTGGCGCAGGTCGTGTCGGCCCAGCTGCTGGCGCTCGCGCATGAGAACGACGACGACATCACCGTCGTGGTCAACTCGCCGGGCGGCCATGTCGAGGCGGGCGACACCATCCACGACATGATCCGCTTCATCAAGCCGCGGGTGAAGATGCTGGGCACGGGCTGGGTCGCCAGCGCCGGCTGCCACATCTATCTGGCGGCGAAGAAGGAAGACCGCTTCTGCCTGCCCAACACCCGCTTCCTGATCCACCAGCCGCTGGGCGGGACGGGCGGCCGGGCGACGGACATCGCCATCGAGGCGAAGGAAATCATCCGCATGCGCGAGCGTCTCAACCAGATCATCGCGCGTGAGACCGGGCAGACCTATGAAAAGGTCGCCAAGGACACCGACCGCAATTACTGGATGCTCGCCGAAGAGGCGAAGGACTATGGCATCGTCAGCCACGTCATCAACACGATGGACGAGCTGAAGTAACGGTTCCGCGATAGACCAAAGAAATTGGGCCTTTCTCCAAATGGGAGGAAGGCCCAATTTCTTTTGGGCAATAGGAAACCCATCGGCCGGCAGGGGTGTTGATCCGCCACAACATCCCAATAAGATGGAGCCAACCGATGAAACGCTATCTTGTCCTGGGCTGCACTGCCGCTCTGCTCGCCGCCACGCCGGCCCTGGCCGCGTCTTCGAACAACAGCGTGACCAAGTCCAACAACCCCACGGTCGCCGCCGTCGACGACAGCGTGGACCCGGCGCTGATGAAGATGCATGTCGACCAGTTGAAGGGTAAGGACATCTACGGCGCCAAGGGCGAGAACATGGCGGAGATCGAGGATGTCGTCCGTTACAACAACAAGCTCTATGCCGTGATCGACGTCGACCACACTGTCGACGTCAGCGACAAGGACGTCGTGCTGCCGCTGAACAAGCTGCACATGAAGGGCGACAAGGTCACCCTCAACATGACCGAGGAGCAGCTCAAGGGTCTGGAGAAGTGGCAGAAGGGCCGCTACGAGACCGTGAAGGGCAAGGGTCCGCTGAGCGAGCTGTCCCACTAAGACCGCGCACGGAAAAAAGGCGGCGGAGGGAAAGTCCTCCGCCGCCTTTTCCATGGGCGGTGCGATGTTGTTCTAGACCGATACGTCCAGCAGCGAACCGCGCTGGCGGTATCCCTGCGCATTCACCCGGGCGGCAAGCGCGCCGGCATTGGTGTCGACGGCCTGATTGCCCTGGGTGGCGGTGCGGGCTTCGCGGGTCTGGTCGGACTTACCGGCCGCCTGGGGTGCTGCCACCGTCTGGGTGCGCACCGGCGGCGCCACCTGCTGCGCCGCCTGGACCGCCGGAGACATGGCGATCTGCGCCGCGGGCGTCATCTGCGGCGTTGGCTTCAGCGTCTGGTAGGACGGTATGGCCGGATTGAATTGCATTCCCAAAATATGCGCCTACACGGCGCAGGATACAAGAAGCGTGGCCGTAGCCGTCATTCGGCCGGTTCGAGCGCCTCCGACGGAACGAGGCCGTCACGGATGGCGAAGCCGTAGCGCCCTTCCTCCAGCGCCGTCACATCGTAATGCAGGGCTTTGGCGATGCTGTTGTCGGCGTTGAAGGTCAGGACGCGCGGCTTCAGCGCCGCGATCTCGGTCGGCTGGCAGTACCAGGAGGCGGCGATGATCACCTCGTCACCGGGCTGGCAGCTGCGCGCCGCCGAGCCGTTCAGCACGCAGGCCCGCGACCCGCGCTCGCCATAGATCACATAGGTGCTGATGCGGGTGCCGGAATTCTTGTTCCAGATTTCGACGAACTCCAGCGGGACGATGCCCACCGCCTCGCAATGCTCCGGGTCCAGGGTGATTGATCCCTGATAGTTCAGGTTGGCGTCCGTCACGCGGATGCCATGCAGCTTCGCCCGTACCACCTTGATCATCGCCCAGCCCCTGGAAAGCGGTTCCGCCTGTCGCGCTCGTTTGTAACGGCAATGATGGAAAGGGCAAGCGGAGTCTCGCTGCACCGCGGGATGACTCAGGGTGTCTCCGGCAGAGCGGCGCCCGACTGCGACGGCATGGGCGATGGCGCCTGTTTCGCCCCCTGCCGGCGGGTCCGCCGCCGCTCCAGCACCATCGCCATCGCCAGCAGCACGGCGATCCCCGCCAGATTGACCGCCAGCACCGTCACGGAGTTCCGCTCGGCCAGCAGCAAAGCGGTGCCGGCGATGGACAGCACGACACCGACGCAGAAGACCGGCAGCGAATGCCGGCCGCAGGCGACCAGCAACCGGGCGGGGGCGGAGCGCAGCCACCCCGCATCGCGCGGCACCAGCAGCGCCGCCGCACAGGCCAGCGCCAGGAAATGCAGAAGACGCATCGGCCCCAGCGTGTCCTTGTCGGCCCAGGGGATGGACTGCTCCGGCAGCCAGCCTTGCAGTGCCGCCGGCGTCAGCGCTTGGCCGATGTCGGATGCCGCGAACTTCCACAGCGCCATGCCGGCCAGCAGCGCCAGCGACCCGGCCAGCAGCCAGCGGGACTGCGGCAGCCGGACCCTGCCGCTGCGCACCACCAGGGCCAGGCTGGTGCCGAGGAAGAACACGCATTGCCAAGCCAGCGGGCTGAAGTTCCAATCCTCGTCCCACAGGTTGGGCGGGATCAATTCGGGCGCCGCCTGGGCGACCACATAGAGCACGAGCGACAACGCCACCGCCGCATAGCCGAAGCGGGCATAGGTCCACAAGAACAGCGGCGCCACCGCCACCAGCAGGATGTAAAGCGCCAGGATGTCGAAGGCGAAGGGCAGATACATCAGCACCAGATGCCACGCGATGGCGGTCACCGGGGTTTCGAACAGCGGCTCGAAGCTCTCCAGCCGGTTCGACGCCTCCATCGGCAGGTCGCCGACATGGACGGCGAAGGCGACCACCAGCGCGCTGACCAGCATGGTCATGATGTTGGCCGTCCACAGCTGCCGGCAGCGGCCGAGCGCCTTGCGCTGGCAGGCGGCGAACCCGCGCTCCGCCAGCACCGGACCATAGGCCAGCGCGATGGCGTAGCCGGAGATGAAGACGAAAATCTCGGCCGAATCGGAGGGGCCGAAGCGGGCGGGCATCAGCTTTGCCAGCGGGTTTCCGCCGACATGGTTGATGAAGATGATCAGAAGGGCCACGCCCTTGAAGAGATCGAGACGTGCGTCGCGTGTCTGACGGTGCTGCATGCAGCCATGCCTCTCCTGCTGTGGCGGGCTCCCCGGCGGGGGCGGATGCCGCCCTTGAGGGGGGTCAGCAGACGAATCGCGGTGGCGCCGGACCACCGAAGGTTCGGCACCGCCACGGCGGATGTAGCCCACCATGGACAGTTTCGCCGGCCGGGTGTCCAACGCGATGGGGGAATCCTTCCAACGCGGCGCCGGAGAGGAAAAGCGTTAAGCCCTTCTCATGAGGCTGCGGCAACCACCCCGTTATCGGACGGGCACAAGGGCGGGCGCCGGAGCCGGACGGTCCTACTTCAAGCACGCTTACTCTCCGCCTGGACAGCGCGCGGGCGGCCGCGCAGCCGTTCGGTCAGGCGCTGGAAGGCGACGAACAGCACCGGGACGAAGACGATGCCGATCACCGTCGCCGCCACCATGCCGCTGAACACGGTGGTCCCGATCGACCGCCGGCTCGCCGCACCGGCGCCGGTGGAGATCAGCAGCGGCACCGTGCCCAGGATGAAGGCCAGCGCCGTCATCAGCACGGCGCGGAAGCGCTGTCGGGCGCCTGCCACCGCGGCATCGACGATCGACCGGCCGTCGGCCCGCTGCTCCCGCGCGAACTCGACGATCAGAATGGCGTTCTTCGCCGCCAGACCGACCAGCAGCACCAGACCGATCTGCGCATAGATGTCGTTGGGAATCCCGGCGACCCACAGCCCGACGCCGGCACCCAGCACGGCGACGGCCACCGACAGCAGCACCGCCAGCGGCACCAGCCAGTCCTCATACTGCGCCACCAGGAACAGATAGCCGAACAGCAGGGCGAGGCCGAACACCATCAGCCCCTGATTGCCGACCTGGCTTTCCTGATAGGACAGGCCGCTCCACTCGGTGGCATAGCCTTGCGGAAGGGTGTTCTGTGCCACGTCCTGCATGGCGGTCAGCGCCTGACCGGAACTGACGCCGGCCGCCGCCTGCCCGTTGACGGACGCCGACATGAACTGGTTGTAGCGGGTGATGCTGTCGGGGGCGAGCGTGGTGCGCACCGACACGAGGCTGCGAAGCGGCACCATGTCGCCCGACCGGCTGCGGACATAGAGCTGGTCGATCTCCTTGGCCTGATCGCGGAAGCGGGCGGCGTCCTGCACCTTCACCTGGAAGACCCGGCCATACAGGTTGAAGTCGTTGACGTAGCTGGCGCCCAGATGCGCCTGCAGCGTGGTGAAGATGTCGGCCGGCGACACCCCCAGCAGGGAGGCGCGGGTACGGTCGACGTCCAGATACAGATGCGGCACGTCGGCGCTGTAGGTGCTGAACACCGCCTGCAAATTCGCATCCTGGTTGGCGGCGACCAGCAGGCCGCGCAGGACCGATCCCAACTCCTGCGGGCTCTGCCCGCCGGTGGCGAGCACCCGCATGTCGAAGCCGCCGGTGGCGCCCAGGCCGGGGATGGAGGGCGGGTTGAAGGCGGTGACCGTCGCCTGCGGCATCGCGCCGAATCGCGGGCGCAGGCTGGCCAGAATGGCGTCTACCGTCTGGTCGCTCCCCCGCTCCGCCCAGGGCTTCAGCGCGGCGATGACCAGCCCGACGTTGGAGCCCTGGCCGCTGAGGATGCTGAAGCCGGAGATGGCGATGACGTCGGCGACGCCCGGCTCCTCCTTGATGGTTTCGCTGATGCGGTCCATCACAGCCTGGGTGCGGGTGACCGACGCGGCGCTGGGAAGCTGGACGTTGACGAAGAAATAGCCCTGGTCCTCCGCCGGCAGGAAGGCGGTGGGAAGACTGCGCAACAGGGCGAAGGCGCCGGCGGTGATCGCCAGGAACAGCAGCATCCCGACGATCAGCCGCCGGCCCAGCCCATGCACCAGCCGTCCATAGCCGTCTCGCACCCGGTCGAGCCCGCGGTTGAAGGCCGCCAGCGGCCGCCACGGCTCCCCCGGCTTGCGCAGCAGCAGCCCGCACAAGGCCGGACTGAGCGTCAGGGAATTGATGCCGGAGATGATGAAGGAGGCGGCGATGGTGACGGCGAACTGGCGGTAGAGTTGTCCGGTGATGCCCGGCAGGAAGGCCACCGGCACGAACACCGCCGCCAGCACCAGGGTGGAGGCGACGATGGCGCCGCTGACCTGCCCCATCGCCCTGCCCGCCGCCTCGGTCGAGGACAGGTCTGGATGCTCCTCCATCACGCGGCGGACATTCTCCACCACGACGATCGCGTCGTCGACGACGAGGCCGATGGCGAGGATCAGCGCGAACAGCGTGATGGTGTTGGCGCTGTAGCCCAGGACAAGCAGCACGGCGAAGACGCCGATGATCGACACCGGGATCGCCAGAGTCGGGATCAGCGTCGCCCGCCAGTCCTGCAGGAAGACGTAGATGACCGCCACCACCAGCAGGAAGGTGATGCCGAGCGTCAGGACGATCTCTTCAATGGTGGCGGTGACGAAGTTGGTGGTGTTGAAGACGACGGCGTATTTCAGCCCTTCCGGGAAGCGCTGCGACAGCCGCTCCAGCTCCGTCCGCACCGACTTGGCGACGTCCAGGGCATTGGCGCCCGGCGACTGGTAGACGACCAGCGTCGCCGCCGGCGCGCCGTTCAGCTTGGAGGAGGAGGTGTAGGACTGCGCCCCCAGTTCCACCCGCGCCACGTCGCTGAGGCGGACGATGCCGCCATTCTCGTTGCTGCGGATGATGATGTTGGCGAATTCCTGCGGGTCGTTCAGCCGGCCGCGGGCGATGATGGTCAACTGCTGCTGCTGGTCGCCGCCGATGGGCGGGGCGCCGATCTGGCCGGCGGGGGCCTGGACATTCTGCTTCTGGATGGCGCCGATCACATCCGAAGCGGTGATGCCCAGCGCCGTCATGCGGTCCGGGTTCATCCAGATGCGCATGCTGTAGTCGAGCGCGCCCAGCACCTGCGCATCGCCGACGCCGGGGACGCGGGCGATGGAATCGCGCAGGTTCAGGCTGGCGTAGTTGGAGATGAAGATCGGGTCGAACTTGCCGTCGGGGGCATAGACGTTCACCGCCATCAGCATGTTGGACGATTGCCGGCGCACCGTGACGCCCTGGCGCGTCACCTCCGACGGCAGGCTGGCGGTGGCGAGCGACATGCGGTTCTGCACATTGACCGCGGCGATGTCGGGATCGGTGCCGGGCGCGAAGGTGATGGTCAGCGAATAGCTGCCGGTGTCGGTGCTGGTGGACGACATGTAGAGCATGCCTTCCACGCCGTTCACCTGGGCTTCGATGGGAGCGGCGACGCTGTCGGCCACCACCTGGGCGTTGGCGCCGGGATAGGTTGCCGACACCTGGACGGTTGGCGGGGTGATCGACGGATATTGCGCGACCGGGATGGCGTTCAGCGCCAGAAAGCCGGCAATCAGCGTGACGACGGCGATGACGATCGCCAGATTCGGCCGGCGGATGAAGAGTGCGGAGAACATCGCGTCACTCCTTCGCCGTACCGGAGGCACCACCCGCCGCAGAGGCACCGGACGAACCGGCGCCGGCCGCCGCCGTGGCTCCTTCAGCCAGCTGGTCCGCCGGGGTCGGCTGCACGACCATGCCCGGCCGCACCTTCTGCACGCCGCCGACCACCACCGTCTCGCCGGCGGTCAGCCCCTTTTCCACCACCAGCGACTGGTCGACCTGCGCGCCGGTCTCCACCGGGCGGCGCTGCACCCGGTTCTGGTCGTCCAGCACCAGCACATAATGCCCCTGCTGGTCCTGCTGGACCGAGGCGACGGGCACCACCGGGCGCTGTTCCGACTGGTCGCGCCGGACCCGCACGGTCACATACTGGCCGGGCAGAAGCAGGCGCTGCGGGTTGGCGAAGGTGGCGCGGATGCTGACGGTGCCGGTCTGCGGATCGACGCGGTTGTTGGCGAACTCGATCCGGCCGTCCTCGCCATAGTCGCTGCCGTCGGGCAGGACCAGGGTCGGCACGAACTTCTCCGTTGCCTGCGACGGCTGGCGGACGTCGAACTTGCGCTGGAAGGCCAGCAGGTCGCGGTCGGCGACCGAGAAGACGACGCGGATGGGGGCGAGCTGCACCACCGTCGCCAGCACGCCGGTGGACGGATTGACGAGATTGCCCTGCGTCACCGCCGTGGCGCCGATGCGGCCGTCGATCGGGCTGGTGATGCGGGTGTAGCCGAGATTGATCTCCGCGGTGCGGACCTGGGCCTGATTCATCATCACCGCTGCCTGGGCGGCGTCGCGGTCGGCCAGCGCCTGATCCAGCTGCGCCTGCGAGACGTTGCCGCGCTGGCGCAACTCCTCGGCGCGGTTGTAGGCGCGTTCCGCCTCGCGCAGCTTTGCTTCGGCGCTGGCGAGCTGGGCCTTGGCGCTATCGAGCGCGGCCTGATAGGGCGCCGGTTCGATCACATAGAGCAGGTCGCCTTCATGGACGTCCTGCCCTTCCTGGAAGCCGACCTGCTCGACGGTGCCTTCGATCCGGGGCCGCGCCTCGAAGGAGCGGATGGCCTCGATCCGGCCGATGAAATCGGACGCGGGGGCGACGTCGCGGCTTTCCACCGGTGCGGTGGTCACCGCCGGGGGCGGCGCTTTCTGACCGCCTCCAGGCTGCCCCTGCGCCTGCGCCGGCGCGGCGGCGAGCAACCCCGACAGCACGGCCGCGCAGACGGCGGAATAGGCGCGGGTGCGGCGGGGCGAGGCGGCGGGCATGGCGATCTCCGGCTGCGTTTCCGATTGACCTTGCGCGCATCAACACCCCGGTGACCGATCTGCTCCCTGTCCATCCGGTCATTTGCCGCCGGAAACGTCGCCGTGACACGGAACATCCCGCCATCCCGTTTATTGGACAGCATGCAGAGACGGAAGAATCCCCAACGCCAAATCACCAACTCCAGATCATCGACTTCGGAACCCGCGAGGCCGCGCCATGGCGACAGACAGCTTTCCCTTCGTTCCCTACTGCGGTGTCCCGCCGGTGCCGGGCGAGCTGTCGACCGCCTGGAATAACGATCCGGTGCTGCTGACCGCGTTTGCCCTGGCCGCGATCGGATTGACGGTGGTGGCGCGCCGTTCGGCCGGCCGCTCTAACCATGCCCATCATCGGTCCATATGCCTTGCCGCCGGCTGGCTGGTGCTGGGCGTCGCCTTCGTCTCTCCGCTGTGCAGCCTGACCTCCGCGCTGTTCTCCGCCCGCGTGGCCCAGCATCTGCTGACCATCCAGGTCGCGGCGCCGCTGTTCGTGCTCGGCTGGCCGGCTGGGACTGTGCGGTGGCCGGAGCCGCTGCGCAGGATGGCGAGGCCCCTGGGCAAGCCCGAACTGGCCTGGGGACTGTTCGGCATCACGCTGTGGGTCTGGCATTTGCCCGGCCCCTACATGGCGGCGCTGGCGAACGATGCCGTGCTGTGGCTGATGCACGGCACGCTGTTCGCCGGGGCGGTGGCGGCATGGCGGACGGTGCTGGCGCCGACCGACAATGCCATGCGCCTGCGCGGCCTTCTGGCGGCCTTCGGCACCTCGGTCCATCTGGCGATGTTGGCGGCGCTGCTTATCTTCGCCGGGACACCGCTGTTTCCCTATCATCTGACGACCGCCGCGCCCTGGGGCCTGTCGCCGTTGGCCGACCAGCAGCTGGGCGGCCTCATCATGGGGGTCATCGGCGCGCTGGCCTATGTCGTGCTGGTGCTGGCCGGCGCGGCCCGCTGGCTGCGCCAGGGGGACGACGTTCAAGGGGACGACAGGCAGCTCTCCAGCGGAAAGGTTGGTTGAGCGCATGTGGCGAACCCTGAAGACACTCGCCATCGCAGGCGTGGCGGCCGGGATCGGCGGGCTCCTGTTCGCCTGGTCCGGGCTGTACAGCGTGGCGGCGAGCAAGGCGCATTGGACGCCGGTCGAGATGTTCTTCGAAATGGCGATGCGCCGTTCGGTGGAGACGCATGCCGCTTCCGTCGGCGAGCCGCCGGATCTGGACGACCCGGCGCTGGTCCGCCGCGGCGCCGGCCATTACGAGGATGGCTGCGCTCCCTGCCACGGCGCCCCCGACACGCCGCGCAACCCGATCTCCCGCCACATGATGCCGGAGCCGCCCTACCTGCCCGACAAGGTGGCGGAGTGGGAGCCGCGGGAGCTGTATTGGATCACGCTGCACGGCATCAAATACGCCGGCATGCCGGCTTGGCCGGCCCAGCAGCGCAAGGACGAACCCTGGGCGGTTACCGCCTTTCTGCTGCGGCTCAAAGGGATGAGCGCGGAAGAATACCACGGCCTCGCATTCGGTCGGGCGCAGGCCGACGACCACGCCCGCGTGGCCGAGCTGACCGGCCCGACAACTGGTCCGATGAGCGGAGGTTTGGGAGAGACCCTGCAGGACTGCGCCCGCTGCCATGGCTATGACGGGAACGGCGACGGCATCGGCGCCTTCCCGCGGATCGCCGGACAGTCGGCGGAGTATCTGCGTGAGACGCTGCAGGCCTATGCCGACGGCAACCGCTTCAGCGGCATCATGCAGCCGGTGGCGGCCGGATTGGACGATGACGCGATCCGCGCCTTGGCCGAGCATTACGCGGCACAAAAGCCTGCAACGGCAACGGTTAAGACCGCCGATCCCGCGCCGGAGCTGCTGGATCTAGGCCGGCGCATCGCGGAATCGGGCGCCCCGGACGATGGCGTCGCCGCCTGCTCCGGCTGCCATGGAGGAACCGCGCGCGACACCCGGCATGCCCGCGATCCCCGCTACCCGTCGCTGGATGGGCAGCATGCGTCGTACCTCGCCGCGCAGTTGCGGCTGTGGCGCGACGGGGCGCACGGCAACACGGCGCTGTCCCGCATCATGGAGGCCGCCGTCCGCCGCATGACCGACGAACAGATCGATGCAGTGGCGGAGTATTACTCCCGCCGCGCCCCCGAACGCGCCATGGTGAAGGGCGACGACGGAAAATCCTGAAGGGACGTCAGGGAACAAGAAGGCCCGCTGCTGATTGTTCATCACATGACCCAGCTGTCGCTTGCCGTGCGGCAGGACAGTACTGGCCGCACCGGGCGGCGGGTCGCCAACATAGAATCGTAATCGAGAAGGATGGCAACCATGCGTGGGATTTCGAAGATCGTCATGACCGCCACCGCGGCCGGCGCCCTGTTCGCCCTCAGCGCCTGCGGCAGCACCGATACCTCGCGGACGGCGACGGGTGCCGGCACCGGTGCCGTGGCCGGTGCCGTCGTCGGCGGCCCGGTCGGTGCGGTGGTGGGCGGCGTCGGCGGCGCTGTGGCCGGCAACAGCATGGACGAAAGCCTGAGCAAGAAGACCGACCGCGTGACCGACCGCGCCACCCGCGAGGTGCGAGAGGATATGTCGGACGATTCGTCCACCAGCCGCTCCTCCTCCCGCCACGGCAGGGCCTCCAGCACCAGCATGAGCCATGAGCAGGTGCGCGAGATCCAGCAGGCGCTGAACGACCGCAACGACGGCCGCGACATCACCGTCGACGGCGTCTGGGGCGCCAACACGCGCAGCGCCCTGATGAAGTTCCAGCGCGACAACGGTCTGCGCGCCACCGGCCGCGCCGACCAGAAGACCATGGCCGCGCTGAACCTGAGCGGCAGCACCACCGGCACGTCCGGCAGCACCACCAGCGGGACCGGCAACACCAACAACATGGGCAACACCGGCACCCCGCGGGGCAACGCGATGCCCAGCGACACCCCGCAGAACCAGACCACCCCGCAGGGCTCGATGGGTCAGAACGGCACCAAGTAACCACGTCGTTTTAGCAGCCGGAAGCCGGTTCCTGGGCATTGCGTCGGCACTCATACCGCCGCAATGCTCGGGAACCGGCTTATTTCGTTCAGGAAGGCCGCGTCAACCGCAGGCGGGAACCAGCAGGGCCGGCATTCCCACCCACAGGATCGCGACCAGCGCGGTGCCCGATCCGGCGGCGACGAACCAGCGGGCGAAGCGGCGTGGATCGGCACCGCCGACATGCCCGGCCGGACCGGCGCCACGCAGCGCCTTCACCAGCAGGATCGCCACCCAGCCCATGGCGAGAAGAGTCGCGATGCCGACCAGCGCCATCGACAGCGGCAGGCCGAACAGCGTCGCCCCCTCCGGCCTTCGGGCGCAGACCATCCCGTTGATGCCGTAGACCACGCCGAAATGCGCCGCCCAGATCAGGAAGGGCGCCAGCATTCCAATGAAGGTGGCGGGAAAGCTGCGGCTTGCCATGGCGCTCCTCCCTCAGATCGCCAGACGGGGGAACAGGTGCAGAAGCAGCAGGGCGGTTCCGCCCTGTGCCGCGCTGTACCAGCCCATCAGCATGGTGTTGTCGAATGTCACCCGCCGTTCCGAATGCAGCAGCCCGGCGGCGGAGCGCGCCAGCGTGTAGCCCAGCATCAGCGTCATCACCGCGACATGGAAGCCCTGCCACGCCACCATCATATAGGTGATGGCGCCAAAGGCACTGGCCGCACCGACGAGACCGGTCTGCATTTGCGCAGTGGCGTCCAGCAGGATGCCGCCGACCATCGCCGCCCAGGCCAGGATCAGCCCGAGGCGGACCCGGCCATGCCGGTTGCGGTCCACGGCGGAGCGCGCCCAGCCGATGGCCAGCGCCGCCAGCCCCCACAGCGCCAGCCCGCCGGCCAGCCAGAGCAGGCCCGGCAATCCGTCTCCATCCGTCGGCCAGACATCCGGGCTGACCGTCCACAGGAACAGATAGGTGAAGATCAGACAGGCGAAGGCGGTGCCGTCCACCAGCAGAAGCACCACCATGCCCCACCAGCTATGGTTCTTCGGCCCCTGCACATAGACCGGTACGCGCCAGCCGCCGCCGACATCCTGCGGCGGGTGGTCCGCTCCCTTGTCCAGGCCCCACAGCCACCAGATCACCATCCCGACCGCCAGCACCGCGGGAACCAGGGAAAAATAATAGAACTTCAGCGTCAGGCCGATGAAATGGGTGGCGGTGAACAGCCCGGCCAGGAAGGGCGCCCAATGCGGCCCCGGCAGCGGCATCAGATATTGCGGCTTCGCCTCGATCGGGCTGGTGACGATGGTCTCCCGCCTGTCGGTCGGGGCGCCGGGCAGGAAATGGGCGCCCTCGCGCACCTCGCGCGGCAGGTCGGGATTGTCCCACAGGGGATAAAGCCCGGTGACGTGCGGGATGCTGCGCACGGCGTACAGCTCGTTGGGCAGCCATTCCAGCGTCCCGGCATTCCACGGGTTGTCGGAGGCCTTCTCCCCCCAACCCAGCGCACTGCGCGCCATGTCGACCAGAACCAGCAGCACACCCAGCGCCAGCACGAAGGCGCCGACCGTCGATACCATGTTCAGCAGGTTCCAGCCGAGGTCGCCGGGATAGGTGTAGACCCGCCGCGGCATGCCGAGCAGGCCGCTGATGTGCATGGGGAAGAAGGCGACGTTGAAGCCGATGAACATCAGCCAGAAGGCCCAGCTTCCCAACCGCTCCGACAGCAGCCGGCCGTTCAGCGTCGGCCACCAGTGGTAAAGCCCGGCGAAGACCGGGAACACCATGCCGCCGATCAGCACGTAATGCAGGTGCGCGACGATGAAGTAGCTGTCATGGGCTTGCCAGTCGAAGGGCACCACCGCCACCATCACGCCGGTCAGCCCGCCCAGGACGAAGATGAACAGGAACCCGAACAAAAAGCGGGTCGCCACCGTCCATTGCACCCGCCCGGCTCCCAGCGTGGCGATCCAGGCGAAGACCTGGATACCGCTCGGCACCGCCACCGCCATGCTGGCGGCGGAGAAGAAGCTGAGCGACAACGACGGGATGCCGGTGGCGAACATGTGGTGGACCCACAGCCCGAAACTGAAGAACCCCGTTCCGACCAGCGCCAGCACCACGAAGTCGTGGCCGATCAGCGGACGGCGGGCCAGGGTCGGCACCATCATCGACACCAGCCCGGCCGCCGGCAGAAAGATGATGTAGACCTCCGGATGTCCGAAGAACCAGAACAGGTGCTGCCACAGCAGCGGGTCGCCGCCCTTCTCCGCGATGAAGAAGGGCCAGTGGAAGGCGCGTTCGATCTCCAGCAACGCGGTGGCGACGATCACGGCGGGAAAGGCGAAGATGATCATCCCCGCCATCACCAGCATCGACCATGCATAGACCGGCAGCTTGTCCAGCGTCATGCCGGGCGGACGGGTGCGCAGGATGCCGACCACGATCTCGATGGCGCCGGCGATGGCCGAGATCTCGATGAAGCCGATGCCGAGCAGCCAGAAATCGGCGTTGATGCCGGGAGAATGCTCGTAGCTGGTCAGCGGCGGATACATGAACCAGCCGCCATCGGGTGCCGCACCGAAGATCAGCGAGCAGAAGAAGGATATGCCGCCGAAGAAATAGGCCCAGAAGGCGAAGGCCGACAGCCGGGGAAACGGCAGGTCGCGCGCCGCCAGGAAGGACGGCAGCAGATAGACGCCGATGGCCTCCACGATCGGCACGGCGAACAGGAACATCATGCCGGTGCCGTGGACGGTGAAGAACTGGTTGTAGGTGTTGTGGTCGAGCAGGTCGTTATCGGGCACCGCCAGTTGCAGCCGCATCACCAGCGCCAGCACCCCGGCGATCAGGAAGAACAGCAGCGCCGTGGCGATGTACCAGACACCGACGCTGGAGTTGTTCACCGCCGTCAGCCGCGCGATCCCCGGTGGCAGCCGCCAGAGACGGCGCAGCGTCTCCTCCTCGCCCTCCGGACGGGGGACGGGGCTGGGAGTTGGCCTGCCGCCGGAGAACTCATCGCGGGGCTCGTCGGTGCGCAGCGTCATTTCAGGCTCTCCAGCCAGGCGGCCATGGCGTCCAGGGTCTCGCCATCCATCACGTCGAAGGACGGCATGCGGTTCTCGGGCTTGATGTGCTGGGCGCCCTGGATCCAGGCGGCGATGGTCTCCACCCGCGTCGGCAGCGTCCCGGCGGCGAGCGACGGCCGGGCGCCGACGCGGCTCAGGTCCGGGCCGACCAGCCCCGCCGCCTCCGTCCCGCGCACGGCGTGGCAGGACTGGCAGCCGAAAGAGAAGAAGGCGTCGCGGCCGCGGGCAAGCTGCGGCGTCGCCGGTTCCCGCACCGGGCGACGCTGCGCCGCCATCCAGGCATCGAACTCGTCGGCCGGCAGGACCCGGATATCGAAGGCCATCAGGGCATGCTGCGCGCCGCAATATTCGGCGCACTGGCCGCGATAGAGCCCAGGCCGCTGCGCCAAGATCGGCAGCCGGTTCACATGGCCGGGGATCATGTCGATCTTGCCGGCGAGGCTCGGCGCCCAGAAGCTGTGGATGACGTCGGCGCTGGCGACCCGCAGTTCCACCTGCCGTCCGGCCGGCAGAACGAGTTCGTTGGCTCCGCGCAACGGCTCCTGCCCCTCCACATGATAGCGGACGTCCCACCACCACATGTAGCCGGTAACCTCGACCACCAGCGCCGGTTCCGGCGTGAGGGTCGCCAGCCGGCGGGCCAGGGCGAATTCATGGAGCTGGAGCGCCGTCAGCGTGACGAGCGGGAACAGGATGCCGCCGCCGATCACCCAGGCGCGGCGGCCGGGAAACCGCTCCGGCCGGACCAGCGCGGCATAGAGCGCCAGCGCCATCACCACCACAAAAATCACCCCGGCACCGATGAACAGGATCCAGGTGGAGGCCAGGATCTCCTGCGCGCTGACGCCGGCGGCATCCAGCGCCGACTGCCGCCCCTCGCAGCCGGCCAGGGTGAGTCCGGCAAGGGCGAGCGCCGCAACGGGCAGGCCGGGCCGCAGGGAAGTTCGCGCAGTTCGCCGGCTCGCCCAGTTCATCTCCGTCGCCTCCCCTTCGCCGGGCCACGCCCATTTTCCCCCTCGGGGTCAACACAGCCGAGGCTCGACGGTTTCGTGGGCAATCCGAAGTTCCCATGCGAAATCGCGAAACCTGTGCGTGGCCGTAGGCGTTGAAGGTGGAAGTACGGCCCCGGCAATCGCGGTGGGGTTGGGAAAGAGTGGCTGGGGAGACGATGCATGACCGTCGACACAGGCCGGACGGAGGCGGCGTTGCCGGGCAGGCCCGTCTATGAGGACAACCGTTCTTTCCTCGTCGGATTGGCGCGGGCCTTTGCCGGGGCGCTGATCTTCTCGCTGCCGATGCTGATGACGATGGAGATGTGGTGGATCGGCTTCACCATGGACTCCTGGCGGCTGGTCCTGCTGCTGGTGCTGCTGATCCCGCTTCTGGTCGGGCTGTCGGTGGTCAGCGGATTCAAATCCACCGCCAGCCTGCGCGACGACATCGCCGACGCCTTCGTCGCCATCGCCGTGGCGGTGGTGATGTCGGTCGTCATTCTCGGCGTCTTCAAAGTGCTGTCCGTCGACATGCCGGCGCGCGAGGTGATCGGCAAGATCGCGCTGCAGAGCTTCCCCGCCGCCATCGGCGCCATGCTGGCCCGCGACCAGCTGGGCGAGAAGAGCAGCGAGAGCATGCAGCGCCAGACCGCGATGACCTATCCGCAGGAGCTGTTCCTGATGGGGGTGGGCGCGCTGTTCCTCGGCCTCAACGTCGCCCCGACGGAGGAGATGGTGCTGCTGTCCTACATGATGGATCCGTGGCGGGAGATCGCGTTGCTGCTGCTGTCGCTGGTGCTGATGCACGCCTTCGTCTACGCGGTGGAGTTCCCCGGCGGGTCGAAGCCGCCGGGCGGCGTCGGGTTCTGGAGCCTGTTCCTGCGCTTCACCGTCGTCGGCTATGTGATCGTGCTGGCGATCTGCCTCTACCTGCTGTGGACCTTCGGCCGGACCGACGGCACCGGGCTGGCCGAGATCATCAGCGCGACCGTGGTCCTGGGCTTCCCCTGCGCCATCGGCGCGGCGGCGGCCCGCCTGATCCTGTGACCCTGATCCTGTGAAGGGGGAGAGAGGCCGATGGCGACGACCGAAGACGATTCACGGGTGAACGAGGGGTCACGGGCGAGTGACGGGGCGGAGCATGCGCCGCCGACCTCTCCCCTCGAATGGGTGGTGGCGGGGCTCGGCGCGCTGCTGATCGCCGCGATGATCGTCTACATGGTGCAATACGCGCTCAAGGAGCACAGTTCAGTCCCCGGCGAAATGGAGGTGACCGTGATGGAAACGCGGACCGGCGGCTTGGGCCACACCGTGCGTTTCCAGATCCGCAACCGCACCGCCGCGACCGCCGCAACGCTGATCGTGCGCGGAGAGCTGCGGTCCGGCGACCGTGTGGTGGAGACGGCGGAGGCGCAGTTCGACTATCTGCCGCCCTATTCCGAACGCTTCGGCGGCCTGATCTTCCAGAACGACCCGGCCCGCTACGAGTTGCGCATCGCCCCCACCGGCTACAGCGAGCCTTGAGGGTCCGTCAGTCGCGCCCCCAAAGCCCCCGCTCGCCCAGATCCTCGCCGCGCTGCCGTTCCAGCGCCTGGGAATAGCGGCGGAGCGCGAAGGATTCCGTCACATAGCCGATGATCCGCCGGTCGGTGGGGGAGGACAGCACCGGCAGGGCCTCCACCTCCTCGCTGCCGAACCGGTTCAGCACGGTGCGGGCGTCGTCGCCCGGCATCAGGACTGCGTCGGCCTTGCAGGCCAGCGATCCGACCCGCGTCTCGGTCGCAGCCGCGTCCTGGTCCGGGTCGTGGATCATCGACATGTCGACGATTCCGGCATAGCGCCCCATCTCGTCGACCGCGAAGACCGCCTTGGTCGACCCCAGCGGATAGAGACGGCGCAGCGCCTCCACCGTCAGGGTGGCGGGCACCGTCTTGGCGTCGCGGCGCATCAGCCGGAAGGCCGTCAGCTCCGACAGCCAGCCGATGTCGTAGGCGCCGCGGATCGGCACGCCGCGCAGGTGGAACCGCCAGGTGGCGAAGGAATAGCCGAAGGCCTGACGCACCACCGTGGTCGACAGCACCACGCCGATCAGCACGCCCGACGCCGCCCACAGATCCTGCGTCGTCTCCAGCACCAGCAGCACCATGGTGACCGGGGCGCCGACGATGCCGGCGGCAACCGATCCCATGCCGACCAGCAGCAGCAGGCCGCTGTCGATCCCCAGCCCCGGCAGGAAGGCGGCGGTCGTCTGCCCCAGCAGGCCGCCGAACAGCCCGCCGATGAACAGCGAGGCGCTGAACAGGCCGCCGCGGAAGCCCGAGCCCAGCGACAGCGCCGATGCCAGGATCTTCGCCACCAGGGTCAAGGCCAGCGCCAGCGCACCCCCCGCGAGTTCCGGCGGGACGGCGCCGGGGCCGCTGCCCATCACCGCCGGCACGGCCAGCGCCAGCGCGCCCACCATCACCCCGCCGATGGCCGGCCTCATCCAACGCGGGCCCGGCAGCCGGTTGAATCCACGCTCCGCCACCGTCACCGCCTGCATGGCGAGGATGCTGAGCCAGCCGGCCAGGAAGCCGACGACGCCGCAGGCGGCGTAATCCCAGCTGGCGATCACCACCGGGCGGCCGAGCGCCAGCGGCACCTCGCCGCCGGTCAGCAGGGCCGACGCCGCCACCCCCAGCACCGCCGCCGCTCCGACCGGGGCCAGCACCGCCAGCGTATAGCCGCCCAGTACCAGTTCGAAGGCGTAGAAGGCGCCGGCCAGCGGCGCGTGATACGCCGCGGCGATGGCCGCCGCCGCCCCGCAGCCGACCATGGTGCGCAGATCGGCCCGGCGCAGCCGCAGCCGCTGGCCCAGCGAGGACGCCAGCCCGGCGCCGGCCTGGGTATAGGCGGCCTCCATGCCGACCGATGCGCCGGAGGCATTGGACAGGGCCGTCGTCACCGTCAGCCGCAGGCTGTCGATCAGCGACATCTTGCCGCCATAGAGCGCGTTCGCCTCCACCGCGTCGACGATGGCGTTGGGGCGCCAGCGCCGCACCAGCATCGACAGGATGCCCAGCAACAGCCCGCCGGCGGCCGGCACGGCCAGCGTCCGCATCAGGTCGGGCGCGCCCCGCCCCAGCCGCTCACCCTCCGGCAGGTCGAAGGCAAGCGTCTGCATCAGCAGCACCGCTTCGTGGAGAAGCCCGACCGCCAGCCCGACCACCCCGCCGAGCAGAGCGGCGAGCACCACCACCGCCAGCACGCTGTTGCGTACGCTCCAGCGGTCGGACACGGTGGTGGCTGCCGACGCATCGAGCGTCGCATAGGGGTCGTTACCGGCGCGGGCGTTTTCACCCACACCGTCGATTGACGCTGTATTGTCAGGCATGATCACGCTGTTTGGTAGCCCTTCCGTAAGGGGACAATGGGCCGGAAGGGCGTGAGTTCCGTCAGGGCTTGGCTTGCTGCGGTTTCGGCTGCGGCTTCACCGTTGCCGGCGCGGGGGCCGACGGAGCGGATGGGGCCGGTGCGGCGGACGCTGCGGGGGGCTGCGCCGCCGGTGCCGGCTGAACGGGTGCCGACTGAACCGGAGCCGCGTCCGTAGTGACGGGCGCAGGCGCAGTGCCGGCGCGGCGCAGAACCTGGGCGAGGTTGTCGCGCACCTTGTCGGCCAGCGCGACGTCGGGTTCGCCGGCCTCATGGAAGATCACGGTGAACAGCCGGCGCTGCGACAGCAGGAAATTCAGCGTGACGTGCAGCTTCCCCTGCGGCATCGCGCAATCGACCGATCCGGTGCGCAGCCAGACCGCACCGGCCTGTTCGGACGGGTTCAGGCTGACCGTCGGCGTGCCTTCGCAACGCTGCTTCATGGCGTCGGCGAAGCTGTCCGACAGCTCGTCGATCTTGGCGCCCTCGCCCACCGCGCGCTCGCGGATGCCGCCGACGATGGGGCCGAAACGCCAGGCGACGTCGGCCGGTCGGCGCTCCTGCGGGACCTTGTCCATCGGCACCAGTTCGGCGTCATGCACGCCGGCCGCCGTCAGCAGGCTGTCCAGCCCTTCCGGCAGCCGGTTCTTCTTCTCCGCCGGGCGGCCGGCGGCGACCTTGATCGGCGGGACGTTGCCGCCCTTATCGACGCAGGTCTTCAGGTCGCTCAAGACCTTCTTGGTGCCGTCCAGCTTGAAGGCGATGCGATCCGAGGCCGACGAAACCACCAGCTCGTTCCCACCCATCAGGGCGTTGACCAGTTCCTCGTCCTTGCCGTTGGAGACCACCAGCATATCCGGCTGCGAGGCTACGGCGACCCGTTCCCGTTTCAGCTTCTTGTCGACCTCGATGGTCACCGGCCATTCGCCGCCCTTCGGCAGGTCGGCACCGGGAATGCCGATGCCGATGTTGGTATCCCCCTTCGGGCTGCGGGCGAACATCAGCACATGGCCGGAGGTGAATTCGCCCTCCGCCACGCAATAGGCGAAGCTGCCGTCCTTCTTCTTGGCGGCGCCGCCGTCCCAGCTCTCGATCAGTTCGCCTGGCCCTTCCGGCTTGGGCGGAGCGGCGGCCTTGTCGGCACCGGGAGTGCCGGCGGCGGACGGATTGGCCGGCTTGGCGCCCTGCTGCGGCCCGGCGGGAGTCAGGATTTCCTCTTCCGGCTCGGGCAGCCCGTAATAGGCGGCCGGCGGCATGTTCGGCTCGACCGGCACCAGTTCCGCCACCGCCGGAGTCGACGCCACCCCCAGCAGGAGAAGCGCGGACAGCGGAGCGGCAAGGCGGGCGGTCATCACGAGGTAATCCATAGATGGTTGTGGCGGCGAAGCTATCCGCGACCGCCCCCATCCGCAAGCCCAACCGCCCTTCCTGTTGCGGGAGGCTGACACCTGTTGCACGGGACACGCAGGGGGATGCTCCTAACCCCCGAAGAACGCCCCCCGCAGCGCCTCGTCGGACAGCGACGCCACCGGCCCGTCGCCGACGACGCGGCCAAGCCGCAGCAGGACGGCGCGCGGCGCGACCGCCAGGGCGCGAGCCGCGCTCTGCTCGGCCAGCAGCACGGCGGTGCCCGCGGCGGCGATGCGGCCGACGGCGGAGAAGACCTCGTCGGCCAGCTTGGGCGACAGGCCAAGCGACGGCTCGTCGAGCAGCAGCAGGCGCGGTCGGCCCATCAGCGCGCGGCCCAGGCTCAGCATCTGCTGCTGGCCGCCGGACAGGCGCCAGGCGCTCTCGCCGCTTTTGAGGGCGAGGTCGGGGAACAGGGCGAAGACGCGCTCGACATCCATTGCGCGGTCGCGGGCGGCCGGAAGGCCGGCGACCTCCAGATTGTCGCGCACGCTCATGCCGGGAAAGACCCGCCGCCCCTCCGGCACATAGCCGATGCCGCGCCTCACCCGCACCTCGGTCGCCAGCGGACCGAGATCGACGCCGTCGAAACGCAGCCCTCCCCGCGCCGGCACGAGGCCGAGCAGCGCCTTCAACAGCGTCGACTTCCCCGCCCCGTTGGCGCCGAGCAGCGCCACCGTCTCTCCCGCCGCGACGGTCAGCGAAACATCGTCGAGCGCGCTCGCCCCGCCATAGCCGGCGGTCAAATTGCCGATGGACAGTAGCGCGCTCATGCCGATCCCGCCCGGCCCAAGTAGGCGGTCGTCACCGCCGGATCCCGGCGCACGCCGCCGGCCGGTCCGTCATAGATCACCCGCCCGCGGTCGAGGCACAGCACACGCCCGGCCAGCGGCAGCAGGAATCCCATGTCATGCTCCACCAGCAGGATCGCCATCCCCTCCCCCGCCAAGTCGCGCAACAGGGTCGCCAGTTCCGCCTTCTCGCCATCGGTCAGTCCGGCGGCGGGCTCGTCCAGCAGCAGGACCGCCGGGCGGCGGACCAGGGCGCGGGCCAGTTCCACCCGCCGCCGCAGCGCCGCCGGCAACCCGTCGCAGGATTCCCCGGCAAGCTCGCCGACGCCCAATCGGTCGAGCGCCCAGCGGGCATGCGCCTCCGCCGTCGCCGCGTCCGGATCGAAGGCGAGCCGGGCGGCGGCCACCGCCTCCAGCACGCCGGCCCCGGCGGGCAGCGCCGCCGCCTGGAAACTGCGGGCCAGTCCGGCACGGGCCAGCCGGTCGGCGCGAGCGCCGGTGACGTCCTGCCCGCCGAGCCGCACCCGCCCGGCATCCGGCCGCTCCAGCCCGGACAGCAGGTTGATGACGGTGGATTTGCCCGACCCGTTCGGCCCGATCAGCCCGGTGATGCTACCCGGCCGCAGCTCCAGCGACACGCGGTCCACCGCCCGCACGCCGCCAAAGGATTTCCGCAAGTCCTCGACCGCCAGCCCCTCCGGCCGGGCGGATGACAGCGGCGGCTCCCTCGCCTCCACCAGCGCACGGGGCTTGCCGCCGTACAGGCGGGCCGTGAGGCGATGGAGGAGCCCGGTCAGCCCGTCCGGTGCCAGCACGATGGTCAGCAGCAGGGCAGCGCCATAGACGACCAGATAGCCGCGCTCCAGGAAGCGGAACCATTCCGGCAGATGCAGCAGCAGCACGGCGCCCAGCACCGCCCCAGCCATCCGCCCACGCCCGCCGACGATGGATATCGTAAGGATGGAGACCATGACCGGGAACTCCAGCACCTCCGGCGACACGACGCGCTGGGTGTGGACGGCCAACGCTCCGGCGGCCCCGGCGAAAACCGCGCTGATGCCAAAGGCGGCCAGCCGCAGCCGCCCGACATCCAGTCCCAGCGTCCCCGCCGCCAGCGGATCGTCGCGCAGCATGGTCAGCGACCGGCCAAGCCGCCCGCGCGCCAGCCGCCAGCCGATCAGCCCGCCGAGCGCCACCAGCCCCCAGACCAGCCCGGCCATCGGCAGCCCCCTCGGCACCGCCCAGCCGAACAGCACCACCGCCGGCACTCCGCCCAGCCCGTTGGAGCCGCCGGTCAGCTCCGGCAGGTTGACCGCAAGCAGATGCAGCACTTGCGCGATCCCCAGCGTCGCCAGGGCGAAGTAATGCGACTCCAGCCGCAACACCGCCAGACCGACCGGCAAGGCCAGCAGAAACGGAACCAGCATCGACAGCGGAAAGGTCGCCTCGAATCCGAGCCCGTATCGACTGCCGAGGATGCCCGTCACATAGGCACCGACGCCGAAGAAGGCTCCCTGCGCCAGCGACAGCGCACCGCCAAGTCCGAAGACGATCTGAAAGCCGAAACTCGCCAGCGCATAGACACCGGCCACGGTCAGAACGCGCAGCCCATAGGGGGAGGCGAAGGCGAGCGCGTAGACCAGCAGGGCAAACGTGCCGGCGGCGAGAATGACACTCTCCACCGCGACCCTGCTCCCTCTCCCCCCCGGGGAGAGGGTTGGGGTGAGGGGGACGCGCGGCGAGGACCGTCCGGCAAGCGGAGGGCCCCCCGCCGCGACCCGAGAGCCGGGGGGGGGGGGGGGGGTGTGGGGGGGGGGGGGTTGGGGGGGCGCGCGCGGGGGGGGG
>CBIHQY010000060.1:0-25844 GCA_966212305.1 uncultured Azospirillum sp. | reverse complement strand
CGGAAAGCGGCCTGCTGACCCCGCTCGGCAGCGTGGCGACGGAGGAGCAGCCGCGTGGATTCAACATCGACCCGACCGGCCGTTTCCTGGCGGCGGTGGGCGAGAAGTCCGACGGCATGACCGTCTACCGCATCGACGGCGGCAGCGGCGCGCTGACCATTCTGGCCCGCTATCCGACCGGCAAGCAGCCGAACTGGGTGGAGTTCGTCACCGCAAAGTGACGCGGCGACGATCCCAAGGACGGGGCCGGTCAGCCGGCCCGCACCTGGGTCAGGAAGCGGGTGACCTCGTCGCGCGGACCGTCGGTCTGAACGGAAAGCAGCCGGACATTCTCCAGCACCTCGTAGGCGACCTTGCCGCCGCGGCGACGGCGCCGGCCAGCGTGCCGGCTTCGTCGGCGGTGGCGGTGCCCGTTCGGCGGAGGAAGTCGTGATCGGCGTAAAGAATTCTTCCGCCCGGATTACGTCTTCGTGGCGGCGGTGTCCATGCTGGAGAAATGGGCGAGCGTCGGGCCGGCGACCTCCCGCAGCAGCGCGGCAAACCGCTCCGCCGCCGGCGACAGCGACCGGCCGACCTTGCGGATGAAGCCGATGCGGCGGATCAGGCCGGCGGCGCGGATCGGTTCGACGACGATGCCCTCGCAGGAGGCGGCGGAGACGGCGGATTCCGGCAGTACCGAGACGCCCAGTCCGGCCCGCACCATCCCGACCGCCGTCGACATGTAGTTCGCCTCGCAGGACAAGCTGATTTCCAGCCCGTCCTTTTCCAGCGCGCGTTCGAACAGCGACCGCACGCTGGTGCCGCGCGCCGTCAGGATCAGCGGATAGGCGACGATGTCCTTCAGCAGCAGCGGACGCCGTCCGTTCAGCGGGTGGTCGGCGGGGAAGAAGGCGCACATCCGGTCGCAGAGGAAATCGATCACCTCGACGTCGCGATCCGGGCCGACCCGGCTGCCGATCCCGAAATCGACCTCCTCCGCCTTGACCAGCTGGATGATCCGTTCGGCGACGACGTCGCTGACCTTCACGTCGATGTTCGGGTGATCGGCGGCGAAGCGGCGGATGGCGATCGGCAGCAGGCCGGCGGCCACCGACGGCAGGGTGGCGACCGACACCGACCCCCGCCGCAGCCCGGCCAGATCGTGGCTGACGCTCATCACCGCATCCAGTTCGGCCAGCACCCGCTGCAGGGCCGGCAGCAGGTCCCGCCCGGCCTGGGTCAGCACCACCTGGCGCTTGTTGCGGTCGAACAGCCGCACGCCCAGACTCTCTTCAAGCTGGCGAATCTGCACGGTCAGCGCCGGTTGCGACACGTTGACCTCCGCCGCCGCCTTCGTGAAGCTGCCGAGCCGGGCGACGGCGACGAACGCCTTGATGTGTCTCACGCCCTGGAGCATGGCGCGCCTCTTATAACCAAATCGGATTGCGGTGATACAACAAATTCATTTCTCTAATCTGGTTGTGGGTCCGTACAGTGTCAATCAAGGAAGCCGGTCCGGCGCGATCCGTCAAAAAGGCGGGGCGTTGAACATGCCCATTGACCATGGCAGGCCGCTGACCGGCGGGTGAAAAGAACAAGTTTCAAGGAAATTCCCTCCGCGGCGTTACTCGGAGATCGGCGTCGGCTGCCTGCAGCCGGCCGCCTTGGTTCTTCGCGCGCGGCGGAGGGATCGCGACAACGAAGTCGAACAACAATAACAACGGTCATAGAGGAGGTCACATGCTCGCGCTACTCGGCTTGGCCACCATCGTCGTTCTGCTGACGGCGATCATGACGAACCGGATGTCGCCCCTGGTCGCGCTGATCGCCGTGCCGATCGTCGCGGCCCTGGCGGGCGGATTCGGTCTTGAAACCAGCAAGTTCATCATCGCCGGCATCCGCTCCATCGCGCCGACCGCCGGCATGTTCGTGTTCGCCATCATCTTCTTCGGCATCGTCACCGATGCCGGCATGATGGATCCGATCATCGACCGCATCCTGCGCCTTGTCGGCACGCGGCCGGCGCGCATCACCGTCGGCACCACCCTGCTGGCGCTGCTGATCCATCTCGATGGGTCGGGCGCGGTCTGCTTCCTCATCACCATTCCGGCGATGCTGCCGCTCTATGACCGGCTGGGCATGGACAAGCGCATCCTGGCGCTGTGCGTGTCGATGGCGGCGGGCGTCAACTTCCTGCCCTGGACCGGGCCGATGATCCGGTCGGCCGCCGCGCTGAAGGTGCCGGTGACCGACATCTTCAACCCGCTGATCGCGGTGCAGGGCGTCGGCCTGCTGTTCATCTTCACCGTCGCCTTCCTGCTGGGCAAGCGCGAGGAGCGCCGTCTCGGGCTGTCGTCCGGTTCGTTGGCCGCCGGAGAGGCGCGGTCGGTCGGCGCCATGGGGGTGGACGGCATCGCCGCCGGCCCGGCGCCGCGCGTGCTGACGCCGGAGCAGATCAAGATCCGCCGGCCCAAGCTGTTCTGGGTCAACCTGATCCTCACGATCGCGATCATGGCGGTGATGATCGAGGGGGCGGTCGACCCGGTGGTGATGTTCATGATCGGCACCGTGCTGGCGCTGATGATCAACTATCCCGACGTCAAGATGCAGAAGGACCGCGTCGACGCCCATGCCAAGGCGGCGCTGATGATGGCGAGCATCCTGCTGGCGGCCGGCGTCTTCACCGGCATCATGAGCGGCACCAAGATGCTGAGCGCCATGGCCCAATCCGCCGTCGCCTTCGTCCCGCCCGACATGGCGCAGCATGTGCCCTTCGCGCTGGGCATCCTGTCGATGCCGCTGAGCCTGCTGTTCGATCCGGACTCCTATTATTTCGGCATGATGCCGGTGATCGCCGAGGTCTATAAGACGCTGGGCGGCGACCCGATCCAGATCGCGCAGGCGTCGGTGCTCGGCCAGATGACTGTCGGCTTCCCGGTCAGCCCGCTGACCCCCGCCACCTTCCTCGTCGTCGGGCTGTGCGGCATCGGGCTGGGCGAGCACCAGAAATTCTCGATCCCCTATCTGTTCGCCGCATCCGTGGTCATGACCATCGCCGCGGCCGTCCTGGGGGTCATCCCGTTCTGAAGCGGCGCAAGCTTGGCCTTACAAAAGCTGGCCGCAGACTGGAGCACATCATGAAAACCATCCGCATCGGATCGGGCGCCGGCTATTCCGGCGACCGTATCGAGCCGGCCGTGGAGCTGGCCGTGAAGGGTGACATCCAATACCTCGTCTTCGAATGCCTGGCGGAGCGCACCATCGCCATCGCCCAGGGCGCCAAGCTGAAGGACCCGACCCAGGGCTACGACCCGCTGCTGGCCGAGCGCATGCTGGCGGTGCTGCGGCCCTGCCATGAGAAGGGCATCCGCGTCATCACCAACATGGGGGCGGCCAATCCGGCCGCCGCCGCGGCTAGGGTGCGGGAGATCGCCCGCTCGCTCGGGCTCGGCGGGCTGAAGATCGCCGCGGTGTCGGGCGACGACGTGCTGGAGACGCTGAAATCCGGCGGCCACCGGATCGAGGAGACCGGCGCGCCGGTCGCGTCGATGGCCGACCGGCTGGTCTCGGCCAACGCCTATCTCGGCGCCGCGCCCATCGTCGAGGCGCTGAAGGCCGGGGCCGACATCGTCATCACCGGCCGCGTCGCCGACCCGGCCCTGTTCCTCGCCCCGCAGATCTTCGAGTTCGGCTGGTCGATGGAGGATTGGGACCTGCTGGGCAAGGGGACGGTGGTCGGGCATCTGCTGGAATGCGCGGGCCAGATCACCGGCGGCTATTTCGCCGATCCCGGCGTGAAGGACGTGGCCGGGCTGGCCCGGCTCGGTTTCCCCATCGCCGAGGTGAATGAGGACGGCGGCGCCGTCATCACCAAGGTGGCGGGGTCCGGTGGTGCTGTGACCACCGCCACCTGCAAGGAACAGCTGCTCTACGAGATCCACGACCCCGCCGCCTATTTCACGCCGGACGTGGTGGCCGACTTCTCGCAGGTGCGCTTCGTGCAGGAGGGGACTGACCGGGTGCGGGTGTCCGGCGCCACCGGGCGGCGTCGTCCGGAGACGCTGAAGGTTTCGGTCGGCTATGTCGACAGCTTCATCGGCGAGGGGCAGATCTCCTACGCCGGTCCCGGCGCCGTCGCGCGCGGCCGGCTGGCGCTGGAGATCGTGCGCGAGCGGCTGGCGCTGATCGGCGTCGAGGCGACCGAGCTGCGCTTCGACCTGATCGGCGTCGATTCCATCCACGGCGACGCGCTGTCCACCGCCGGCGGGCGGGAGCCCTACGAGGTGCGGGTCCGCGTGGTCGGCCGCACCGGCAGCCTGAAGGAGGCGCAGCGCATCGGCAACGAGGTCGAAACCCTCTATACCAACGGCCCGGCCAGCGGCGGCGGCGCGACCAAATCGGCGAAGGACGTCGTCGCGATGCTGTCGGCCCTGCTGCCCCGCGGGCTGGCGAAGCCGGCAATCGAGTTTATGGAGGCGTGACATGAAACTCCGCGACATCGCCCATTCCCGCACCGGCGACAAGGGCGACATCTCCAACATCTCCGTCATCGCCTTCGACGAGGCGGACTATCCGTTGATCGAGACGCATGTCACCGCCGACCGCGTGAAGGAGCTGTTCCACGAGACCGTCCATGGCGAGGTGGTGCGCTATGAAATCCCCAGCATCGGCGCGCTGAACTTCGTGATGCGGCAGGCGCTGGGCGGCGGCGTGACCCGCTCGCTCGCGCTCGACGCCCATGGCAAGTGCCTGGCGTCGGCGCTGCTCGACCTCGACATCCCTGACCGGCCAGTGTGACGGTAGAGGGGTGGCGCGCCCGGTCAGCGCCGGCCCTTGGCCAGTGCGCTGCCGGCGGAGGCGCACATGATGCAGGCGATGGCGGCCCACTGCACGGCGCTCAGCCGTTCGCCCAGCATCAGGAAGCCGATCAGCGCCGCCACGGCGGGGGAGGCGCTGACGGCAAGGCCGAAGACGTGGCTGGGCAGGCGGCGCAGCGCCATCATCTCCAGCAGGTAGGGCACCATGCTGGACAGCACCGCGACGGCAAGGCCGGTGAACAGCACCGCTGGGACCAGCAGCCCGGCGCCGGCATGGGCGATCCCCAGCGGGACTGTGAAGCTGGCGGCGACCAGCATGCCCCAGGCCACCGCCTGCCCGCCCGGCAGCGACGAGGCGCGCTTGCCGAAGACGATATAGAGCGCCCAGCAGAAGGCTGCCGCCGCCGCGTAGGCGATGCCGATGGGGTTCAGCGCGCTCGATGCCTCCCGCAGCGGCAGCAGCAGGACGAGGCCGACGGCGGCGCAGGCGATCCACAGGAAGTCCTTCAGGCGGCGGGATCCCAGCAGCGCCACCGCCAGCGGCCCGGTCACCTCGATGGCGATGGCGATGCCGATGGGGATCAGCTCCATCGCCCGGTAGATCGACAGGTTCATCGCCCCCAGCGTGGCGCCGTAGACCAGCAGATTGCCCAGATCCGCCCGTCCCGGCAGGCGGCGCCAGGGCCGCAGGATCGCCAGCAGCATCAGCGCCGACAGCCCGACGCGCAGGCCGGTCACCCCCTCCGCGCCCACCAGCGGGAACAGCGACTTCGCCGAGGCCGCCCCGACATATTGCGACAGCAGCGACGCCAGCAGGATCAGCAGCGGCAGCGCCGCCGGCTCCGGCCGCGCGGCGATTGCGGTTTCGATGGATGCATTCGCCACGCGCCCGACTCCCGGCAGAGGATGATCAGGCGAAAAGATACTGTGACGAAGGGGTGCCGGGCGCTTAAGTTTCGGGAGTTAGACGCACTGTTCTTTCGCGAAAGCCGCCATGCGCTCAACAATCGCTCGCCCGCCGGATCAGCTCGACGACCAGGACCGCGCGATCCTGCGCATCCTTCAGCGCGACAACAAGACCTCGCAGCGGGAGATCGGCGAGGCGGTCCACCTTTCCGCCCCGGCGGTGCAGCGCCGCATCGCCCGGATGGAGGCGGCCGGGGTCATCCGCCGCAATGTGGCGGTGGTCGATCCGGTCGCGGTTGGGCAGGGGGTGACGGTGGTGGTGGAGGTCCAGACGGTCAACGACCGCTCGCCCACCATCGCCGCCGCCAAGCGCCTGTTCCGCGAGGCGGCGGAGGTGCAGCAATGCTATTTCATCACCGGCAAGGCCAGCTTCGTCCTGATCCTGCTGGTCCCGGACATGGCGAGCTATGAAGTGCTGTCGCGCCGCCTGTTCGCCGACAACGAACTGGTGCAGTCCTTCCAGACGATGGTGGTGCTCGACCCGGTGAAGGTGACGCTGGAGGTGGATTTGTAGGGTGGGGTGGCTTTTCAGTCCGGCCAGTCCTCGTGACCCCAATCCTCGGCATCGGGGTCGGCGGTGCCCAGCGGGGCCACCGTGGCGCCGGCGTCGAGCGCTGCGGCCAGCCAGGGTTCGACGCTGGTGACGGGGGAGGTGCGGCACCAGCGGCGGCGGCGGCCGTCCCAGCGGCAATGGCCCTGGCGCTTCATCTCCTCGCGCAATTCCCAAGCGGGGATGGCGGGGAAGCGCAGTTCGAGGCCGCGCTCGTTCTGGGTGATCTCCACCACCTCTCCGGCGGCGGTGGCGTGGGTCAGGCCGTCTTCCAGGACTTGGCGCAAGGCTGCGGCGCGGTCCTCGCGGATGCGCGCCTCCGCCTCGCGCTGGCGGCGGCGGTCGGCCAGGGCGTCGGCGATCCAGTCCGGCGGCTCCTCCAGCACGCGGAAACCGGCGCCGCCGCGCGGGCCGGGGGCCTCCTCGACAAGCCCTTCGCGCAGAAGGTCGGCCAGCAGGGCCTTCAGCCGGTCGCGGTCGGCCGGGATGCCGGGCTGGCGGTTCGCCGCGGCGTCGGCGACGGTGAAGCGGTCGCCGGCTGCCCAGCCCTCGTAGATCGCGGCGGCCAGGGCGTGCAGTTCGGCGACGCGGCTTTTCTGGTCGATCAAATGGGCGGCGACGATGGAATTCGGCGGCAGATCGACCCGGCCGGTAAGACCGCAGGTCCGGCACTGCCAGGCGGTGGGGTCGGACAGCAGCACATGGGGGTCGCAGCGGCGCTTGCGGCAATGCTCCTCGCTGCCCGGCTCCGGCAGGCCGCGCCCGCTGTCCAGCAGGGCGCGGATGGCGTCGAGCGGCGTGTCGGCGACGCTGCGCAACCGGTCCAGAATGTCGGCGGGAAGCCAGACCTCTGCGCCATCACTGTCGTTGGCGGCTGCGAAGCGGTTCTTCAGGGCGCGGCGGCGGGCGGGTGTCAGCAGGGCGAGGACCCGTTCGGCGGTATAGCTCTCGTCGAAAATGTCGGCGAGCAGCGCTTCCAGATCGCCGAGCATTGCCGGGGGCGCCAGCGCGCTTTCGTCCCCGGCGGCGAGGATGCGGCGGGCCTCGCCGAGGATTTCCGTGCTGTCGTCCGCTCCCATCGCCGCTCCCATGTCCATCCGCGCCCTGGTTCCCATTCGTTCCGCGTAGCAAGCTGGGCATGGCCGGAATGGCAATCAAGCGCCGGCTGGACGGTCGGCAGTGGCCGTATGGAACCGGAACGGCCCGGCGAAGCACGGTGTTGACCGGGTGCAACGATCAGGCGTCAGAGACTGAAAGGTATTCCCATGTCCAGCAGCCCAATTTCTGGCAGCACGCATTTCGCCCCGCCCGGCCCGCTCGGCTTCGGCGGCGCGCCACTTGGCAACATGTTCGAGGAGGTGTCGGACGAGACGGCCGAGGCCACGCTCGATGCCGCCTGGGATGCCGGCATCCGCTATTTCGACACGGCGCCCGAATATGGCCCCGGCATTTCGGAGCATCGCTTCGGCCATGTCCTGCGCAATCGCCCGCGCGACGAGTTCGTGCTGTCGACCAAGGTCGGCCGGCTGCTGCGCGCCGATTCCAGCAAGGGCGGAAAGCATGGTCCCTTCGTCAAAGGACTGCCGTTCCGTGTCGATTACGACTACAGCGCCGACGGCGTGCGGCGCTCCATCGAGGACAGCCTGCAGCGGCTGGGCATGGCGCGCATCGACGTCGCCTATATCCACGACTGCGCCGAGGACGCGCATGGCGACCGCTGGCTGGAGGTGTTCGACACCGCCATGAAAGGCGCCGCCGTCGCCTTGACCCAACTGCGCGAGGAGGGGGTGATCCGCGCCTGGGGGCTTGGCGTCAACCGGGTGGAGCCCTGCGTGATGGCGCTGGAGCGGGCGGACCCGGACGTCTTCCTGCTGGCCGGGCGCTACAGCCTGTTGAATCAGCCGGCGCTGGACGAGCTTTTCCCCCGCTGCGCCGAGCGCGGCGTGCATGTGGTGGTCGGCGGTCCCTACAACTCCGGCCTCATCGCCGGAGGCAAGACCTTCGAGTATCAGGAGGCCCCGTCCGACAAGGTGGCGGCGCGCGACCGGCTGGCGGACATCGCCAAGCGCCACGGCGTCGATCTGCGCGCCGCCGCCCTGCAGTTCTGCGCCGCGCATCCGGTCGTCGCCTCGGTCATTCCCGGCACCAAGAACCCGGCGCGGGTGCAGGAGAACGTCGACCTGATGGGCCGGCCGATCCCCGCCGATTTCTGGCGGGAGCTGAAGGCTTCCGGCGTCCTGCCGGAACAGGCGCCGACACCGGCTTGAGGATCCTCACCCCTCCACCACGGTTCCGGGATGGCCGGCTTCGAAACGGGCGGGGGCGATGCCGTGGGCGGCCAGCGCCGTGCGCAGCCGTTGCGGCGGCTCTTCCCGCGCCTCGTCGGTCAGGGAGAATGTGCCCCAATGGATGCCGACGGCCTTCTTCGCCCCGACATCCAGCATGATCCGCACCGCTTCGTCCGGGTCGCAATGCTGGGCGGCCATGAACCAGCGCGGATCGTAGGCGCCGATGGGGATGAGCGCCAGATCGCAGGCCCCCAGCCGCTCGCCGATGGCGCGGAAGGCGGCGCCGGTGCCATAGCCGGTGTCGCCGGCGAAATAGACCGAGCCGGCCGGCGTGCGCAGGACGAAGCCGCCCCACAGAGCCATCCGGCGGTCGCGCCCGGTGCGCGACGACCAGTGGTTGGCCGGCACGATGTGGACCTCCGCTTGCCCCCCCAGGTCGAACCGGCTCCACCAGTCGCCCACCGCCGTCCGCACGTCCGGGATATGCTTGCGCAGGATGGTGTCGTTGCCGAGCGGCGTGACCATCAGCGGGGCGTCGCGCCGGTGCAGGCGTTTCAGCGTCGCCAGATCCAGATGGTCGTAATGGTTGTGCGACAGCAGGACCGCGTCGATCTTCGGCAGGTCGTGGAAGCGGATGGCCGGCGCCGTCACCCGCTTCGGCCCGGCGAAGCGGACCGGGCTGGCGCGGTCGGACCAGACCGGATCGGTCAAGACGTTCAGCCCGGCGGCTTGGATGAGCGTCGTCACATGGCCGACCACCGTCACGCGCAGCGCATCGACGTGCCGGGCCGGCATCACCGGCGCGACCGGCACCTGCCGCGGCCATTTCGCCGCCTTCCGCCCCCATTGCCAGCGGAGCAACTGGCGAAGGCTGCGGTCGGTCTCCGGCTCGCCCGGATTGAAGAAGCGCAGCCCGTCGAAATTCGACGTGGCGGGACCCTGCCAATAGGGATTGCGCATGCGCATCGGTTCCTCTGCAACCATGGTCCCGGAGGAGATGGTGTCGCCGCGGCGAAGTTCTATGGACCGGCAGTGCGTGCTCGGGCTACTGTGCCGTCTTCATTCATGGTTTGATCCCGGTTCGATCCAATGCAGTCCGACACCCCGACCGACGAGCAGCATCGCGCCATCCAAGCGATCGACGCCTGGTACAAGGACGATGGCGCCCAGCAGGTCTTCTGGCTGGCCGGGGAGGCCGGGACCGGCAAGACCAAGACCACCGCCTTCGTGCTGGAGCATCTGCTGGAGCGCCGCCGGCTGACCGACTATGTGGTGGGCGCCCCCACCGGCAAGGCGGCGCAGGTGCTGCGCCAGAAGGGGATCGAGGGGGCGGCGACCCTGCATTCGCTGCTCTACGCCCCGCGCAAGGACGGCGACACCGGCGAGCTGTTCTTCGCCCGCCGCAGCGACGGCCCGGTGGCCGACGCCGACCTGATCGTCTGCGACGAGGGATCGATGATCGGCGACGATCTGGCGCGCGACCTGATGCGGACCGGCAAGAAGATCCTGGTCATCGCCGACGATTACCAGCTGCCGCCGGTCTCCGGCCAGGGGCTGTTCACCAGCGGCGAGCCCGATTTCCGCCTGACCGAGCCGCACCGCACCGCCCGCGAAAGCCCGGTGATCCGGCTGGCCCACCTGCTGCGCCGGCAGGAGATGCCCCGGCGCTTCGGCTCGGTCGGCAAGGTGCATGTGCTGCCGCTGGAAAACCGCACCCAGTCGCTGGTGATGCGGACATCGGCGCAGGCGATCTGCGGCACCCACCGCGTCCGCACCACCTACACCAAGCGGATGCGTAAGCTGCTGGGCCACGACTCGGTGATGCCGCAGGCGGGGGAGCGGGTCATCTGCCGGCGCAACCAGAAGGACGAGGGGCTGTACAACGGCATGATCGGCGCCCTGACCCGTCCGGCCGCCGAGGCGCAGGGCCGCGAGGCCGGCCTGTGGTCGCTGGGCGTGCAGATGGAGGACGAGGTGCGCTCGCGCGGCAAGCTGATCGTCCATCCCTGGATGTTCCAGGCCCATTACAGCGAAGGGATGGTGCAGCCGCGGGTGGGCAAGGACATCCAGCTCTATGACTGGGCGTGGCTGATCACCTGCCATGCCTCGCAGGGGTCGGAATTCCCGTCGGTCACGGTGGTCGACGATTCGGCCGCCTTCCGGGAGCACCGCTGGCGCTGGCTCTACACCGCCGTCACCCGCTCACGCGAGGAGCTGGTGCTTCTGCTGCGCAACGCCGATCTCGGCGGGCCGTGGCAGGTTCCCGCGTTCGACGACTGCCTGCCGGCCTGAACCAATAAACCCAGCTTATCGAACGCATCACTTCTTTGCGTTGGATGTGATCGGACGTGGTCTCCATATTTTACGTTTCGGGACGGTATTTTCTGCTCCCGACCGCTTCCGGAGACCTGATCCCATGGCTCGTGACACTGCGACACCGGCAAGCCCCGTGCTTTCCCGCGTCGGCGGCCTTCTGCCCGGCCTTGCCCTGTGCGTCGCCGTCACCGCCCTGGCCTTCGCCGCGGCGAAGGCCGAGGTGGCGCTGTTCGGTCAGGCCTGGATCGAGGCGCTGGTCCTGGCGATCCTGATCGGCACCGTGATCCGCACCGCCTGGACGCCGTCCGCGCGCTGGCATCCCGGCATCGGCTTTTCCGCCAAGATCCTGCTGGAGGTGGCGGTCGTCCTGCTCGGCGCGTCGGTCAGCGCCGCCACCATCCTGTCGGCGGGGCCGGCCCTTCTGCTGGGCATCGCGGCGGTGGTGGCGATGGCGCTGCTGGCCGGCTTCGGCATCGGGCGATTGCTCGGCCTGCCGGTGCGCATGGCGGTGCTGGTGGCCTGCGGCAACGCGATCTGCGGCAATTCGGCCATCGCCGCGGTGGCGCCGGTGATCGACGCGCACAGCGACGACGTCGCCGCCTCCATCGCCTTCACCGCCGTGCTGGGCGTCGCCGTCGTGCTCGGCCTGCCGCTGCTGGGATTCGGGTTGCAGCTGAGCGGGGTGCAGTACGGCGCGCTGGCCGGGATGACCGTCTATGCCGTGCCGCAGGTGATCGCCGCCGCAGCGCCGCTGGGCGCCACGGCGGTGCAGGTCGGCACGCTGGTGAAGCTGGTGCGGGTGCTGATGCTGGGGCCGGTCTGCCTGCTCCTGTCGCTGCTGGCGCCGCGGCTGGGCGGGGAGGGGGCTGGTACGGTGACTGCGGATCGTCCGCGCCGGGCCTACCCGCCGGTCCACCATCTGGTGCCATGGTTCATTCAGGGCTTCCTGGCGATGATCGTCCTGCGCTCGCTGGGGTTCATTCCCCCGGCCGCCCTGCCGGCGATGGAGCATGCGGCGACTCTGCTGACGGTGGTGTCGATGGCGGCGCTGGGGCTGGGGGTCGATGTGCGGACGGTGGCGCGGGCCGGCGGACGGGTCACCGCGGCGGTCGTCCTCTCCCTGCTGGTGCTGGGCACCATCAGCCTGACGCTGATCCGGCTGATCGGGTTGGCGTGAGATCCGTCTGGGCCTGGAATCGGGCGGGAGTCTACATCCGGCAACCAGGGAGCGCATTGATACAGATTAATGCAGGATTCCGCCGCTGTGCGATCCTGAGATCACCAACCCCCCTCGCCGGCCCCGACATATCGGGCGGCCGGCGGGGCGGGCCCCGCGGGGGAGACGCCTTGCAGGTGCCGCTCCCGCGCAGAACAAGGAGTATGGTCATGCGTCAACCGGTGCAGATCGCCTTCCGCAACATCGACCCCTCTCCCGCCCTGGAGCATCTGATCCGCGAACATGCCGACAAGCTCGACCGCTTCTTCGGCGGCATCATGGCAAAGCGCGTGGTCTTCGAGGTGCCGCACCGCCACCAGCACCAGGGCAAGCATTACACCGTCCAGGTCGCGCTGACCGTTCCCGGAGACGAGTTGGTCGTGCACAGCGACAAGTCCGGCAACCATGCCCACGAGAGCGCCGATGCGGCCATCCGCGACGCCTTCGACGCCGCCCGCCGCTCGCTGGAGCGCTTCGCCGAACGCCATCGGCACGAGTGAAGGCCGGCGGCTCCACCCTGAACCATTCCTCCCGCGCCCGTCCGGTCCGTCCGGACGGGCGCATTGCATTTCTGCGTCGGGACCATGCCGTGCCGATCCTGCTTGCAGGTGCGCCGCACACTATGGTTGTGTCAACCAATGCGCATCGTCGGGGTCCTGAAATGATCGAAAACAGTTCCTCGGTTCTGGAGAGCCACAATGTCTCCGTGGTCGGATCGGGGGCGGAGACGCTGCTCCTGATTCCCGGTTTCGGCACCGAACAGGTGGCTTGGCGCCATGTGGTGGCGGCATTCCGGGGCGGTTATCGCATCGTGCTGCTGGATCTGGCGGGGGTCGGACCCGGAAACCAATCCCACTTCGACCATGTCCGCTATGGCTTCCTGGACGCCTATGCCCGCGACGTGACGGCCGTCCTTGAAGCGCTGAGGATCGACAACTGTGTCTGCGTCGGCCATTCGGTGGCGGGAATGGTGGCGGCCCTTGCCTCGATCAAGGCGCCGTACCTGTTCCGCAAGCTCATCATGCTGGGTGCGTCGGCCTGCTACGGCAATATCGGCGACTATCGCGGCGGGTTCGACGGCGCCGACATCAACAGCCTGATCGACAGCGCGACCCAGGACTACATGCAGTGGACGGCGCGTTACGGGCAAATGGTCGTCGACCGCCCGGCGGAGGACCCGACGGTGCGGGAGTTCGTGGCCAGCATGCGGGCGATGCGTCCTGACATGGCGCTGTCGCTGCTGCTGACCGTGCTGCGCAGCGATCTGCGCAATCGGCTAGGCGATGTCACGGTACCGGCCGTCATCCTGCAGACCCGGCAGGATCCCGCGGTGACCCGCGAAGCGGCGGAGTTTCTGCGCGACCATCTGGCGGACAGCGTGCTGGAGATCCTCGACGCGTCGGGCCATCTGCCCCACCTGTCGGCACCCGACACGGTGATCGCCGCACTTGCCCGCCATCTCTCCTGAGTTTGCTAATTTAGTGATTGTGTTACGGAAATCTTGCGCCGAACATTCAGAACCTAAACCAAGGTATAGGGTGGTTCTACCTAAACACTGCCGCGCTTAATCAGCGTCTAGTGGTTCGCGGCATATGGCCGCGGTTACCCTGTGCGGGCAAGTCGGGCGGGCGCTCTTCCGGACAACGGAGACGCCGGGCCGCAAGCAAACGCACGGAGACGCACATGGCCTCGGCCCATCAGACCAATCTGCATCTGCACTATGTTCCGACGCCGGACGAGCCGGAGGTGCTGGTCGTCGGATCGGGCGGCGGCATGGTCGGGGTTTCGCGCATCCGCTGCGCATCCGGCGGCGTCGGCCATTTCAGTCCGGCATCGGAAGACGCGTTCCTGGTCAGCCTCCACCTCTCCAATTTCCAGTCCGACGTCTGGGTCGACGGACGGCTGGTGGACAAACCCGCCGACATCACCGGGCTGACCTCGATCCACGATTACCGCCGCAAGATCGACTGCCACATGCGCACGGCCTTCGACACGCTGACCTTCCATCTGCCCCGCGCGGCGCTGGAAGGCGCCTGTTCCGAGTCCCGCGGCGGGCGTCTGGCCGATCTGTCCATCGCCCCCAGCACTCCGGTGAACGATCCGACGGTCCGGGCGCTGGCATCGGCCATCCTGCCGACGCTGGAGTTTCCGGAGCGGATCAGCCTGCTGTATCTGGACCATGTCTGCTCGGCGCTGGCGACCCACATCGTCACCGCCTATGGCCGGGTGAGCGCGCCCAAGCCGGGCGGGACGCTGGCGCCCTGGCAGGAAAGGCGGGTGAAGGAGTTGATCGCCGCAAATCTGGACGGCGACATCCGGCTGGCCGACCTCGCCGCAGAATGCCGGCTGTCGGTGGGGCATTTCGTCCGCGCCTTCCGCCGCACCGCCAACACCACGCCCTACCAGTGGCTGCTGCACCAGCGGATCGACCATGCCAAGACGCTGATGGGCGACGGGTCGCAGACGCTGGCCGACGTGGCGCTGGCCTGCGGGTTTGCCGACCAGAGCCACTTCACCCGCACCTTCAGCCGGCTGGTCGGCATATCGCCGCGCAGCTGGCGGCGACGCAACACGGGGGCAGACACGCCGATGCCGGTGGGCCGGCCACCCTGCGCGCCTGCCGAAATCTCCTGCGCCTGACCGCCCCGAGCGGTCCTTGCGGCAAATTCCCCCTCGGCGGCGAAATGCCGCTACCTTACCGATGCTGCGCTGGGGAAGGGCCGTTTCATGGAGTCCAGTCTAGACCATCTGACGGAGGCGGGCTCCGGCACCCACGGGCTGGGCGGCGACGGGGAGACGCGGCTGTTGCGGGTGACGCGGCCGGGGCAGCCCTTTCCCATCCTGGCGCGGATGGCCGATCCCGCCGCGCCGGCCGATGCGGTGCTCGCCCGGTTCCGGCGGGAGCATGAGCTGTCCCGGCGGCTCGATCCGGCCTGGGCGGTCAAGCCGCTCGACCTGCTGCGCCATGGCGCCGTGCCGGTGCTGACCCTTGCCGATCCGGGCGGGCAGCCGCTGTCGGCGCTGGCGGTTTCCACGCCGTCCCTGTCCGCCGAAACGTTCCGCCAGCGGCTGGCGCTGGCGATCCGCATTGCCGGGTCCGTGGCGCAGCTGCATCGCCGCGGGATTCTGCATGGCGATCTGCGGCCCTTCAACCTGCTGGTGGCGGAGGACGGCGCGGTGCGCCTGACCGGTTTCGGCCGCGCCGCCGACCTGTCGGACCCGCAGCGCCACGAGGTCGAGCGGCCGGCGGCGCTGCTGCCCTACATGGCGCCGGAGCAGTCGGGGCGGATGAACCGTCCGGTCGACCGCCGCAGCGACCTCTATGCCCTGGGCGTCACGCTGTATGAACTGTTCACCGGCGAGCTGCCCTTCGCCGCCCGCGACCCGATGGAGTGGGTCCACAGCCATCTCGCCCGCGCGCCGATCCCGCCGGCCAGCCATGCCCCCGACCTGCCGCCGGCCATCGGCGACATCCTGCTGCGGCTTCTCGCCAAGACGGCGGAGGACCGTTACCAGACCGCCGACGGCCTCAATCGCGACCTTGCCCATGCCCTTCGGCTGTGGGACGCGCAAGGCGGCATCCCCGCCTTCCCGGCCGGCCGGCGCGACCTGCCGGAAGGGCTGGAGCCGCCGCCGTCGCTCTATGGGCGGGAGGAGCCGGTCGCCACCCTCCAGGCCGCCTTCGACCGCGTCGCCGGCCGTGGCCGGATGGGCATCGTCCTGATTTCCGGGCGGTCGGGCGTCGGCAAGTCGGCGGTCGTCCATGCGCTGGAGGAGCAGCTGGTGCCGCCACGCGGCCTGTTCGCCGCCGGAAAGTTCGACCAGGGCCGGCGCGACCTGCCCTATGCCAGCCTTGCCGAGTCCTTTCGCGGGCTGGTCACCCGCATCCTGGCCCTGCCGGTGCCCCACCGCGACCAGTGGTGCCGAGGGCTTGCGGAGGCGGTGGGCGACGGCGGCGCGCTGATGACCGCGCTGATCCCCAACCTCGCCCTGCTGGTCGGCGAACAGCCGGCGGTGCCGCCGCTGCCGCCGCAGGAGGCGCAGAACCGATTCGACCTGCTGTTCCGCCGGGTGCTCCAGCTCTTCGCCCGTCCCGATCACCCGCTTGTGCTGTTCCTCGACGATCTGCAATGGCTGGACCGTGCGACTCTGGACCTGCTGGACCGACTGGTCGCCGACGGCGGCATCGGCCATCTGCTGCTGGTCGGCGCCTACCGCAGCGACGAGGTGGGGGCCGACCATCCGCTGACCGCGCTGCTGGACCGGATCAGGGGCTCGGCTTGCGAACCGGCCGGCGCGGAAATCGACTGTTGCGAGATCGCGCTGGGGCCGCTGTCGTCCGACGATCTGCGCCGGATGGTCGCCGACAGCCTGGACCGCAAGCCCGAGGAGGTGGCGGCGCTGGCGGCCCTGCTGGAGGAGAGGACCGGCGGCAACGCCTTCTTCGCCGTCCAGCTTCTGACCGCCCTGGAACGCTCCGGCAGGCTGTGGTTCGACCGGGAGGCCAAGCGCTGGGACTGGGATCTGGCGGCGGTGGAGACGGCGCGGTCGGGCGCCGGCATCGCCACGCTGATGACCGAACGGCTGGGCGCCTTTCCCGCCGGGGCGCGCGACCTGCTGGCCCGGCTCGCCGCACTCGGCGCCAGCGCGCCGCTGGCCACCCTGGCGCTGGCCGCCGGAACGACGGAGGAGGAGGCCGAGCGGAACCTGGAACCGGTGCTGGCCGAAGGGCTGATCCTGCGCATCGACGGCGGTTATCGTTTTCTCCACGACCGGGTGCAGGAGGGGGCCTATGCCCTGGTGCCGGCGGAGGAGCGCGGCAGGCTGCATCTCGACATCGCCCGCGCCCTGCACCGTGGCTTTGCCGCCGATCTGTCGGGGGAGCGGCTGTTCGCGCTGGTCGGGCAGTATGACCGCTGCCTCTCCCTGATCCAGGACGGGCCTGAGCGGGAGGAGGTGGCGACCCTCCACCTCGCCGCCGGTCATCAGGCCAAGGCCGCCAGCGCCCACGGCTCCGCCCTCGCCTATGCCCTGGCGGGGTTGCGCCTGCTGGAAGGCGGCCAGTGGGAACGGCGGCATCGGCTGGCCTTCGCGCTGGAGCATCTCCAGGCCGAATGCGAGTTCCTGAGCGGCGACCTGCGGCGGGCGGAGCTGCGGCTTCAGGGGCTGGCCGGGCGGGCCGAATGTCCGGTCGACCGCGCCGCCATCACCGCGCTGCTGGTCACCGTCTACACCGCCATCGACCGCAGCGACCGCGCCATCGAGGCCTGTCTCGCCTATCTGCGCGGCGCCGGGATCGACTGGCCGGCCCATCCGCCGGCGGCCCTGGCGCTGGAGGAATATGCGAACCTGCGCGCCGCCATCGGCGACCGGCCCGTCGCCTCGCTGGCGGGGCTGCCGGCGGTGAGCGATCCCGACGGCCGGGCGACCATGGACGTGCTGGCCGCGGCGCTGCCGCCCGCCTTCTTCAGCGACCGCAATCTGGTCTGCCTGATCCTCTGCCGGATGGCGAACCTGACGCTGCGGCACGGGCGCAGCGACGCCTCCGCGTTGGGCTTCGCCTATCTCGGCATGATGGCCGGCCCCTATTTCGGCGATTACGCCGCCGGATACGAGTTCGGCCGGCTCGGCTACGATCTGGCGGAGCGGCAGGGGCGGACCCGCTACCGGGCGCGGGTGCTGATGACCTTCGCCTATCATGTCGTGCCCTGGACCCGCGACATCCGCAGCGAACGCCCCCTTCTTCTGCGTGCGTTCGAGGAGGCGCGGGAGTCCGGCGACGTCACCTATGGCGGCTTCACCAGCGTGACGCTGGTCACCAGCATGCTGGCCTCGGGCGATCCGCTGGCGACGGTGCAGCGCACGGCGGAGGCGCGGCTCGCCTATGTGCGGCAGGTGAAGTTCGGGCTGTGCGCCGACATCCTGACCACGCAGCTGCAAGTCGTGCGCGCCCTGCGCGGGCGCACGGACGCGCTTGCGTCCTTCGACGGCAAGGGCTTCGACAATGCCGCCTTCGAGGCGCGGCTGCTGGCCAACCCCAGCCTGGACATCGCCACCTGCTGGCACTGGATCCGCACGCTTCAGCTCCGCTGCATCGCCGGCGAGATGAACGCGGCTGTCGAAGCGGCCGAGCGGGCCGAAGGGCTGCTGTGGACCACGTCGGGCCATTGGGAGATGGCGGAGTTCCATTTCCACGCCGCGCTCGCCAGGGCTGGGGCGATGGATGACGCGGAACCGGAAGAGCGTGCCCGCCACGCCGTCGCGCTGTCCCGCCACCTGGGCCAGCTGCGCGAATGGGCCGGCCACAGCCCCGACAGCTTCGACGCGCGCTTCGCGCTTGCCGAGGCGGAAGCGGCCCGCAGCCAGGGGCGCACCGAGGACGCCATGCGCGGCTATGACCGCGCGGTCCAGGCCGCCCGCCGCACCGCCCTGCCGCATGTGGAGGCGCTGGCCCAGGAATGCGCCGCAGGATTCTACCGCCGCATGGGACTGCCGACGCTGGAGCTGGCCTGCATCCGCGAGGCGGCCGACCGCTATGGCCGCTGGGGGGCGACGGCCAAGGTCCGGCAGCTCGCCCGGCGCTATCCGTCGCTTGCCCTGGAGCCGGCCGAGGCGGCCGTGGCGGAGGCGCCGCGCGGCTTCGACGGCATCGATCTGGCCTCCCTGCTGGAGACGCTGCGCGCAGTCTCCGATCAGGCGGGGGTGGAGCAGCTGACCACCACCCTGCTGACCCTGGTGCTGGAACATGCCGGGGCCAGCCGCGGCCTGCTGATCCTCGCCCGCGGCGAGCGGCTGCGGGTGGAGGCGGAGGCGACCACCGGGCTTTACGGCGTGTCGGTTCGGCTGGTGCAGGAGGACGCCGACCGCTTCCCGCTGCCCCACGCCATCATCCACGGCGCCATCCGCGACCAGGAGGCGGTGATCGTCGACGACACCCGCGCCGCCGGCCCGCTGTCCGCCGACCCCTATTTCCACGAGACCGAGGCGCGGTCGATCCTGTGCCTGCCGCTGGTCCGCCGCCGCCGGGTCGTCGGGCTGCTGCATCTGGAGAACGCGCTGGCGACCTACGCCTTCACCCCGCAGCGGGTCAATGTGCTGACCCTGCTGGGCGCCCAGGCGGCGGCGTCGCTGGAGACGGCGACGCTGGAGGAGAAGGACGCGCTGCTGAAGGAAATCCACCACCGGGTGAAGAACAACCTGCAGCTCGTCACCAGCCTGCTGAACCTCCAGGCCCGGCGGATCGAGGACAAGGCGGTGGCCGCGCTGTTCGCCGACAGCCGCGACCGCGTGCGGTCGATGGCGCTGGTCCATGAAAGCCTCTATCGCCTCGGCAACTTCGCCCGCGTGCCGATGCGCGAGCATCTGGACTCGGTCTGCGCCCATCTGCTGCGCGCCTATTCCCGCCAGGCCGGGGCGGTGCGGCTGGAAACCGAGATGGACGACCTGAAGCTGGACCTCGACCGCGCGGTGCCCTGCGGGCTGATCGTCAACGAACTGGTCTCCAACGCGCTGAAGCACGCCTATCCGGGCGGGCGGGGCGGGGTGCTGCGCGTGGTGCTGACGACGGACGGCCGGGACTGCCGGCTATCCGTTCGGGACGACGGCGTGGGCTTGCCCGAAGGTTGCGATCCCGATAGGATGGACTCGGTAGGCTTCCAGCTAGTTTCGGACTTGAGCAGTCAGTTGCACGGAACTCTGAAATACAGCTTCAACACAGGCGCGGAATTCATCGTCACCTTTCCTTTGAAGGGGCGCAATCGGGGAAGTGAATGATCGCGGCACGCATCCTGATCGTCGAAGACGACCGTATCGTTGCGCGCGATATTCAGCATCAACTCTCCCGCATGGGTCATGTGGTGGTCGGCATGTCGGCCAGCGGCGAGGATGCCGTCCGGCTGGCAAACAGCCAGCAGCCCGATCTGGTCCTGATGGACATCCGGCTGGAAGGGGAGATGGACGGGATCGAGGCGGCGCGCCGGATCCGCGACGCCCACCGGATTCCCATCGTCTTCCTGACGGCCTACGCCAATGACGAGGTGGTGCATCGCGCCAGCCTGACGGAGCCGTTCGGCTATCTGCTGAAGCCCTTCGAAGAGCCGCAGATGCGCACCGTCATCCAGATGGCGCTGTACAAGCATGCCAGCGACACCAGGCTGCGCCTCAGCGAGCGGCGCTATGCCGCCACGCTCGCCAGCATCCGCGACGGCGTCATCCTGAGCAACCGCGACGGCCGGGTCGATTTCATGAACCGGGCGGCGGAGACGATGACCGGCTGGACCGCCGCGGAGGCCGCCGGGCAGCCGCTCTCCGCCGTTTTCGTCGCGGTGGATGAGGAAACGCTCAAACCGCTGGAGGATTTCTCCGCCGTCGTCCTGCGCAGCGGCGATTTCGCCCCGCCGGAACGCCAGTCCCGGCTGCTGCCCCGCGACGGCGGTGAGCCGGCCGGGATCGTGGTGGAGGAGCGATGCTCCGCCATCATCGACGACCGCGGCGAGCTGGTCGGCTCGATCCTGGTGTTCCGCGACCTGACCCAGCGCCGCCGGATCGCGGAGGCCCTGCGGACGGCCCAGGCCGACCTTGCCCATATCGGCCGGCTGACCATGATGGGGGAATTGGCCGCGGCGGTCGCGCATGAGGTGAACCAGCCGCTGATGGCCATCGTCACCAATGCCGGCACCTGTCTGCAGCACCTGTCGCAGCCGCAGCCCGACCTCGACAAGACCCGCGTGGTGGTGGAACGGATCGTGCGCGACGCCCAGCGGGCCGGCGACGTCGTCCGCAGCATCCGCGCGCTGGCCCGCCGCACCCCGGCCGATCCCGGCTGGGTCGACATCAGCGCGCTGGTCGCCGACACGCTGGAACTGGTGCGGGCGGAGCTGCGCCGCGCCCGCGTCACCGTGGAAACCGACCTGCAGGCGGAGCCGCCCTGGGTCCATGGCGACCGGGTGCAGTTGCAGCAGCTGGTCCTCAATCTGGTGATGAACGCCATCGAGGCGATGTCGGCGGCGGATTTGCCGGAACGGCGCCTGCGCATCGTCACCGGCAGCGCCGACGGCTGGTTCCACGTCCGGGTCGAGGACAGCGGGCCGGGCCTCGGCGAAACCGATGTCGACGCCATCTTCCGCGCTCTGTACACCACCAAGCCCGACGGGCTGGGCATGGGCCTGTCGATCAGCCTGTCGATCGTCGAGCTGCATGGCGGACGGTTGACCGCGACGCCCGGCGCGTCCGGCGGAAGCGTGTTCGAGTTCGTGCTGCCCGTATCGCCCGGAGGCAAGTGATGGCGAGGAAGGCGGAAACCGGGGTGGCGGCCGAGACCGTCGTCATCATCGACGACGACGAAGCCGTCCGCGAAGCGCTGGAGGGGCTGCTCGATTCCGTCGGGCTGCAGGTGAAGAGCTATGGCTCGGTGCAGCAATATGTCGACCAGCGCCCGGCCATCGACGTCGGCTGCATGGTGCTCGACGTGCGGTTGCCGGGGCGCAGCGGCCTGGATTTCCAGGCGGAGCTTGCGCGATCCGGCAACAGCCTGCCGGTGATCTTCATCAGCGGCCATGCCGACGTGCCGATGTCGGTTCGTGCGATGAAGGCGGGGGCCTTCGAGTTCCTGACCAAGCCGGTCCATCACCAGGAATTGCTGGACGCCATCCACGCCGCCATCGCCGCCCATGGCGAGCGCCGCTGCCAGGAGCGCGGCATGAGCAGCCAGCGCGCCCGGTTCGAGACGCTGACCGCGCGCGAACGCGAGATCACGCTGATGGTGGTGTCCGGCCTGCGCAACAAGCAGATCGCCGACGACCTCGGCCTCAGCGAGGCGACGGTGAAGCTGCATCGCGGGCAGGCGATGCGCAAGATGGAGGCCCGTTCCGTCGTCGAACTGGTGCGCATGATCGACGGGCTGACCGCGACCAGCCGGACCCAGTAGGGGATCTCGGCAGGAGCTTGCGCTTTACACAGGGAAGCGGACAGCGTGAGTGAGGCGGTTGGGAGTGGGGCCCGGCGGTTTCGCCATCTCTGGCTGCATCCGCCGTCACTTGAAGGCGAGCAGGATCACCCCGGCGGCGATCAGCACCACACCCAGCCAGTTCGGACCCGACAGCCTCTCGCCCAGGAACAGCACGCCGAACAGGGCGACCAGCACGACGCTGAGCTTGTCGACCGGGGCCACCTGGGACGCGGGGCCGAGCTTCAGCGCACGGAAATAGCACAGCCAGGATGCTCCGGTGGCAAGGCCGGACAGCAGCAGGAACAGCCACGTCCTGCCCGACACCGCCGACGGCGACAGCGATTGGCCGGAGGCCACGACGATCCCGATCAGCATCACGAAGATGACGGCGGTACGGATCAGCGTCGCCATGTCGGATCCGACGCCCTCGACGCCGACCTTGGCGAAGACGGCGGTCAGCGCGGCGAAGCAGGCCGACAACAGCGCCCACAGCATCCAGGACGGAAACAAACCATCGGTCATTCTCGTGGATCCCCTCAGCTTTCAGATTCCCTGCGTATCAGGGCACGCGGACCCGGTCGATCCGCTCCGGGTTGGGGGTGCCGTTCGCCCGCAGCAGCACCGCCTCGCCCGAGGCCGGGAAGATGCCGGTCAGGGCGGTGACGGTGACCTGATGGGTGACCAGCACCACCGGCTTGCCGTCGCGCGGCAGGTCGGCCAGGAATTGGCGGAGCTGGGTGGTTCTGTCCTTCTCCTCCTCCTGGCGGCCGAAGAAGGAGTTGAGGGCCGGCATCGCCTTCACCGGGCCGAGGTCGAGCAGGCGGGCGGTCTCCAGGCAGCGGCACCATTGGCTGGACAGAACCTGGGCGTGATCGACGCCGAGCTGCCGCAGCCGCTCGCCGATCCGTGCCGCCTGGGCCCGTCCGGCATCGCTGAGAGTGCGCTGGGTGGCGCAGTCGTCCAGCTTGAAGTCCGGCGGATCGCCGGTGCCGGGCGCTTCCGCATGGCGCATCAGCACGACGAGGCCGGCCGTCTCCAGCGCAGCGGCGGGCGCCGCCGTCAGGGCCGCCATCAGGGCGGCGGCGGACAGGGCCATCAGGATGCGGCGACTCAAGGCTGGCATTGGCATCTCCGTTGGGGAGCGGCGCCCGGCCTCCTCCTGCCGGGATGGCGGCCCACCCCATGGGGGCCGAGAATGCCCGACGAAAGCGAGAGCGTCATCATGGGCCGCAATCGCCTGCTCAACACCCGATCCCGTGTGCTTGTTGCCGCCGGCTTCGCGGTCACGGCGTCGGGACGGCTTATCGCCTCCCTGCAAGACCTTCGGGGTACCACCGGCCTTGCAAGGGCGAGCGTTGCCCGGGCAGAGTGGCGGCAACGCTTCCGACCCGAAGGACATCGGCCTTGAACACCCTGGGACGCACCATCGCGCTCGCCCTGTCCCTTTTCGTCTGGGTGGCCGGATCGGGAGAGGCCGCGGCGGACAAGCGGGTGGCGCTGGTGATGGGCAACAGCAGCTATCACCATGCGCCGCGGCTGCCCAACCCGGTGAACGATGCCAAGGCGATGGCCGAGTCCCTGCGCGCCGCCGGGTTCGAACTGATCGGCGGGGCGCCGCAGCTCGACCTCGACCGGGCGGGGACCGAAAAGGCGATCCGCAGCTTCGGCGCGAAGCTGGCCGGTGCCGATGTCGGGCTGTTCTTCTATGCCGGGCATGGCATGCAGGCGCGCGGCACCAACTATCTTCTGCCGGTCTCCGCCAATCTGGAGAAGGAGGCCGACGTCCGGTACGAGCTGATCGACGTCGCCATGGTGCTGGACGAGATGGCGCTGGCGGAAAGCCGGCTGAACATCGTCATCCTCGACGCCTGCCGCAACAACCCCTTCGGCGGGCGCGGCCTGCGCGCGGCGTCGCCCGGTCTGGCCCAGATGCAGGCGCCGGCCGGCACGATCATCGCCTATGCGACCCAGCCCGGCGCGGTGGCGGCCGACGGCGCGGGGACCAACAGCCCTTATACCGAGGCGCTGTCGAAGGCCATGCTGAAACCGGGGGAGGCGGTGTTCGACGTCTTCAACGATGTCGGCATCACGGTGAAGCGCAACTCCGGCGGCGTGCAGCAGCCCTGGGTTTCGGCCTCCCCCATCGAGGGGCGGTTCTATTTCCTGGGCCCGACCACGGTGGTGACGGCGCCCCCGGCCGATGGGCCGGCCGCCGGAGCCGCCGCGGCGGCCGACAAGGAAACGCTGTTCTGGGACAGCATCAAGGGCAGCTCCAACCGCGGCCTGTTCGAAGCCTATCTGAAGCAGTTCCCGCAGGGCACCTTCGCCCCGATCGCCGAGGCGCGGGTCACCGAACTGGGCGGTGCGGCGAGCGCAGCCGCTACGACGGAGCGGGCGCCGGTGTCGGTCGCCGCGCTTGCCGCCCCGCCGGTGCCGGCTCCAGCCCCGGTCCCGGCTCCGGCTCCGGCAATCGCGCCGATGGATGTGTCGGCGATCCCGTATCTCAGCGGCAAGTCGCGGGCCGCGCTGGCGACGTATCCGGGACTGCCGTCGCCCAAGGCGCTGGCGATCTCGGCGAAGGGGAACTACGCCTACTTCTCCAACAAGTCCAACAGCCGGACCGAGGAGGACGTGAAGCGCAGCGCCCTGCAATATTGCCAGTACCGGGCGGAGGAGCCCTGCACCCTCTACGCGGTCGGTGACGCCGTGTTGATGGAGGGCAAGCGCTTCGTCCCGATGCCGGTGGAGATCCTGGGCTCCGGCCCCTTCGATCCGGCGCGCGTCCCCTTCGTCAGCGAACACACGCGCAAGGTCGGCATGGTGAACTACCAGCGCAACCCCGGCCACAAGGCGCTGGCCGTGACGCTGACCGGCCGCTGGGCGTCGGTGTGGGACCGCGACAGCGAGGAGGAGGCCGGCACCGCGGCGGTGGAGAAGTGCGAGCAGGCCGGCGGCAAGGAGGAGTGCATGCTCTACGCCGTCGGCGACACGGTCGTCCTCGACGAGTTGCCGGGCGAGGAGGAGGACGAGGAGGAGGACTGAGCGGAAAGGCCGGAACGGCGCGCGTACAGACACGCGGCAGGAACCGATGCCGCGTCGGCGGCGCCGCGATGGTTCGCCGGCCAATAAGGAAAGGGCCGGCACCACCAAGGATGCCGGCCCGCACCGTCTTGAGAAAGCCGGTTCCGCCCGCTCAGCGGTCGCCCAGATCGTGTTCGATCTCGGTCACCAGCCGTTCGGCGCATTCCAAGGTCTGCCGACGGTCGTCGTCGCTCATGCCCTGCATCGGGTCGGACTGGGCCGGGAAGGACTCCGACCGGCAGAGCCGGCGGCCGGAGGCGCAGACCATCACTTCGTATTGGCGGCTGTCCTCGTTGAACAGGCACTCGGACTCGAAGCCCTTGGCGTCGGTCTCGGTCCACATGATCGTCTTGCTCATCGTCCGGCTCCTTTTGGTCTTGGGTCGGCGTGGTTGATTTATTTGGCGTTCGCCATGGCGACCGCGGTGTCGGCCATCCGGTTGGAGAAGCCCCACTCGTTATCGTACCATGCCATGACGCGAACGAAATTGCCGTCCACAACCTTCGTCTCCTTGCTGGCGAAGGTCGAGCTGTGCGGGTCGTGGTTGAAGTCCGACGACACCAGCTCCTCGTCATAGGCGGCCAGCACGCCCTTCAGCGGGCCGTTGGCGGCCTCACCGATGGCCTTGACGATCTCCTCGACCGAGGTGGCGCGCTTGGACGTGAACTTGAAGTCGACGACCGAC
>CBIHQY010000059.1:0-25961 GCA_966212305.1 uncultured Azospirillum sp. | reverse complement strand
AAACGTAGACGGGGCCGTTGCCTACGATAGCGATCCCATCCGTGCAACAACCCGGGCCACGCGAGAGGCGCCCTAGAGGCACGCCCAGCAGATCACGAAAGCGATCAATGGAGAACGTCTCCACAGACCGCTCCATCTCCGCCCGAAGCTGGACCAGCTCATAGAGCGCAAGAGCATATTTACTAGTCATTAAGAAAATTAATTCTGATCGGATACATCCCCCGTGTCCTGATAGTGCACCTCGCCTATCCAAATTAATCAGAAAACTATCTTCTTCGATTACGAAAGTTCCTCTGGTTCGCGCGAAACTGCCAAACTTGCCCGGATAAAGGGACGCTGTTATGACCGTTGGAGACCTCTGGCCGATCCCCAAGGCATCCAGCAAGCACCCGCCGCATCCCGGCATGGTTTGGATCCCCGGCGGCACGTTCCACATGGGCTCGGATAAGCACTATCCGGAGGAGGCTCCGGTCCATCGCGTCACCGTCGATGGCTTCTGGATGGATCCGACCCCGGTGACCAACCGTCAATTCCGAGCCTTCGTCGCCGCTACGGGCCATGTCACCGTCGCCGAGATCAAGCCCCACCCAAAGGATTATCCCGGCGCCCTCCCGCACATGCTCAAGGCAGGGTCCCTCGTCTTCAATCCGACCGATTACCCGGTCCCCCTGGATGACCTGCGCCAATGGTGGAGGTTTACGTTCGGGGCGAACTGGCGCCGGCCCTATGGCCGCGGCTCGACCATCAAGGGCTTGGACGACCACCCGGTGGTGCACGTCGCCTATCCCGATGCCGAGGCCTATGCCCGCTGGGCCGGCAAGAGCCTCCCGACGGAGGCTGAGTGGGAATATGCGGCCCGGGGCGGCCTTGAGGGCGCCGAGTTCGCCTGGGGTGACGAACTGACGCCCGGAGGCCGACACATGGCAAACATCTGGCAGGGCGCCTTTCCGTTCCAGAACACGCGCGAGGACGGCTATGAGCGGACCTCGCCGGTCGGGGCGTTCCCGCCCAACGGCTACGGCCTGTACGACATGATCGGGAATGTCTGGGAATGGACGAAAGACTTCTATGTACCAAGGCATCCGGCCGACGCGCAGAAGGCCTGCTGCATTCCCGAGAACCCGCGCGGCGCGCGGGAGGATGAGAGCTACGACCCCAGCCAACCGAAGATCCGGATTCCTCGCAAGGTCGTGAAGGGAGGTTCGCATCTGTGCGCCCCGAGCTACTGCCGCCGCTACCGCCCGGCCGCCCGCCAGCCCGAGCCGATCGACACCTCCATGAGCCATGTCGGCTTCCGCTGCATCGTCCGATTCACGACCACGCCATGAATCCCGAAACCGGATGAAAGGGAAGAACATGATGCGTAGCGATGCGAATCCTGAGGACAAGACCGCCCACAACTCTGGTGACGGTCACAGTCTAAGCCGGCGCAACGTCCTGCTTTCGGGCACGGCGCTTCTCGCGGTATCGGCGGTGAGCCCGGAGACATCGGCCCAGCCCGCACAAACGCAGCCGCAACCCACGGCACCGGCCGGGCAACGTCCGAATATCCTCGTGATCTGGGGCGACGATGTCGGCGTCGCCAACGTCAGCGCCTATTCCTTCGGCGTGATGGGATACAAGACGCCGAACATCGACCGCGTCGCCCGTGAAGGAATGATGTTCACTGACTATTACGCCGAGCAGAGCTGCACGGCAGGTCGTGCCTCGTTCATCACCGGTCAGTCCGGTTTGCGCACCGGACTGACCAAGGTCGGCTTGCCGGGCGCGACTCTCGGACTGCAAGCTGAGGACATTACCATCGCCGAAGGGCTCAAGCCGCTCGGCTACGCCACCGGTCAATTTGGCAAGAACCATCTCGGGGACCGCAACGAGTTCCTTCCAACGGTGCATGGCTTCGACGAATTTTTCGGCAACCTCTATCACCTCAATGCCGAGGAAGAGCCCGAGCAGGAGGACTATCCGAAGGACCCCGCATTCAAGGCGAAATACGGCCCACGCGGCGTGCTCAAGTGCAAAGCCACCGACCGTGATGATCCCTCCATCGATCCGCGCTTTGGCAGGGTCGGCAAGCAGACCATAGAGGACACTGGCCCGCTGACCAGAAAGCGGATGGAGACGATCGACGATGAAACCTCCAACGCGGCGATCGATTTCATCAAGCGACAGGCGCAGGCCGGCAAGCCGTTCTTTTGCTGGTGGAACGCCACGCGCATGCATCTCTATACGCATGTACGGCCGGAATACCGCGGGCGCAGCGGTCTCAGCGAATACGTCGACGGCATGCTCGAACACGACGGTGACGTCGGGAACCTGCTCAAGGTTCTCGACGATCTGGGTATCGCCAACAACACCATCGTCATCTACGGCACCGACAACGGTGTGCACATGAACTCGTGGCCGGACGGCGGCATGACGCCCTTCCGAAGCGAGAAGAACACCAACTGGGAAGGCGCCTATCGCGTCCCGGCAATGATCCGCTGGCCGGGGCGCATCGAGCCGGGGCAGGTCAGCAACGAAATCTTTTCGGCACTCGACTGGTTCCCGACGCTGCTGGCAGCGGCCGGCGATCCCGATGTGAAGAACAAGCTCCTCAAGGGCTATGAGGCCGCTGGCAAGACGTTCAAGGTGCACCTCGACGGCTACAACCAACTGCCGCTCCTGACCGGCCAGCAGGAGAAATCCGAGCGCAAGGAATTCTTCTATATCAACGACGACGCCCAGCTCGTCGCGTTGCGCTACGAGAACTGGAAAGCCGTATTCTGCGAGCAGAAGGTCGAAGGCACATTGGAGATCTGGGCCGCCCCTTTCGTCTGCCGCCGGCTGCCTAAGCTATTCAATCTGCGCCTGGATCCATACGAGCGGGCAGACATCACGTCGAATACCTACTACGACTGGACGATCCGCCGGGTGTTCCTGCTCGTTCCGGCTCAAGCGTACGTTGCCCAGTTCGTCGAGACGTTTAAGGACTTCCCACCGCGGCAAAGGCCTTCGAGCTTCAGCGTCGATCAGGTTATGCAACAACTGACGACCGCGCACGGCGACTGACGACCGTAACCAAGCGTCGGCCGGATTGCGCCGGCCGACGCTCCATTTCAGCGTCGTTGAACACCGGGGAGGGTGCGCGATGACCGGCCGTTCGCCGGCCAAGCCCCGCCAGCAGCGCTGTTCCACTACTCGAACGACCACAATGGGTGTTGGTGCATGAAGGCCCGGGTTTGCCGGTCCCGGGTCATGATGTAGAAGGGGGGGCCTCTCCGTGTTCTCCTGGATTGGTCCATGCCGGCAGGCCGAACAAGCACAACGACACCCGCCGCCATCACATCCCAAAGATACGCTTGAAGATGACGAATTGGGCGGGGTACGAAGCCGGACTTTGCCGGCGCGGCAGCCTGACGCTGTGGGTCAGCGATGAGGCGATCGCCGCCCGGCGCGCGGCACCGTGTCGGACACCGGGCGGGTTGTTGCACGGATGGGATCGCTATCGTAGGCAACGGCCCCGTCTACGTTTAGGTTTCCGGCCGTGCCCTACAAAGCGAACGCCGCCCGCCGTCACCACATTACGCGACCGAAGCGGCGCGTGACCAATTGGGCCGCTTAGCCGAACTTGACCAGATCGCGGTTGGCGAAGTCGCGCACCGGCGGATAGGAGGTGTCGGCGATCAGGATCCGGTCGCCGGCCTGGAGGAAGGGCAGAACGGCAAAGCTGTTGGCTGCTTGCCCGGACGGCAGAAGAAAAGTCCAGGCACCGTTTTCAAGCGCCGTCAGCTTGGTTTCCAGCGTCCGGGTCGTCGGGGTGCCGTAAAGGCCGTAGGTATAGCCGGTGTGTCCGCGTTCGCCGCGTGTCGCGTAGCCTTCGGCATTGGCGAACACGATTGTCGATCCACGATGGACGGGCACGCTGAGGCTGTCGAATCCTTCGGCGGTAACCGAAGGATTCACCACGCATTGGGTGAGATATTTCATGGAGGGCGTCCTTTGACTGACGCCTCCCATTTTACGCCACCAGCCCTATTTCGTCCAATATTGATTTCCAGCTAATCTATTCCTCCAGGTTATAAGGAGGCCATGATGAATCTGCGGCAGGTCGAGGTGTTCCACGCGGTCATGACCAATGGCACCGCATCGCGCGCGGCCGAGGTGCTGCGAATTTCGCAACCCGCCGTCAGCAAGGCGATCCAGGAGTTGGAGCGGGAGATCGGCTTTCCGCTGTTCCATCGCGCCAAGGGGCGCATGATCGCCACGGAGGAAGCGCGGCTGTTCTTCCAGGAAGTGTCCTCGTCCTTTGCCGGCCTGATCCATCTGCGTGCCGCCGCCGCCCGCATCCGCGACTTCGGCTCGGGCGAAATCCGGGTCGCTTGCCAGTCCGCGATCAGCACCACCATCCTTCCGAAAGCACTGCGCGCTTTCCAGCTGCTGCATCCCGACGTATCGATCACCGTCCAGGCGCGCATGTCGTCGGTGGTGAAGGACCTGATCGCCTCCGGCCAGTTCGATGTCGGGCTGGCGGCCGACGAGATCGATGTGACGGGTGTGGATGCGACGCTCTTCATGGAGCAACGGCTGGTGATCGCGGTTCCGGCCGAGCACCCACTGGCGCAGCGCAAGATCCTGCATCCCTCCGATCTTCACGGCACGCCCTTCATCGCCCTTGCTCCGGAGGACACCGCGCGCCGCCGGCTGGACGGTGTGCTGGCCGCCCACGGCGTGCTGCCGAAGATCGTGCTGGAAACACCCTATTCGACAACGGTCTGTGCGATGGTACAGGCTGGCATCGGCTGCGGTCTGGTCAGTCCATTGACCACGGAACCCTATCTCGGCCGTGGTTTGGTCGCCTGCGCGTTCGATCCGGTGATCCGATCCCGCACCCTGCTCCTTCTGCCACCAAACCGTCGTCCGTCCCGCATCGTTGCCGATTGCATCGAAGAACTGATGGCCTTTTCGTCTGTCGAAGCGGGCGCAATCGACTGATTATTAATGGGTCTAAGGCAGATTCAGCTTTCAACCAGCTTTTATTCTCGAATTCAGGCGCTACGGCAGGGAAGCGCTTTCTTTAGGCGTTCCAACTGACAGTTCGCCTCCTTGACCAATCGGAACCACGCTTGGCGCCGCTGTCGGAGGGTGGACTTTTTGAACAGGGCTCCGGCCTCCGACGATAGTGCCGCGCGGGCGGCTGCTAGACAGAGATCCGGAGAAGTGCCGTCGGCCGAGGCTTGGCTGCCGTCCGTTTGAGACATTGGCGTGAGCGAAGTTTGGACTGAAGGATTGCCGGCCGGGCTTGAGTCGGACTGCGGCGCCCCGATAGCATCCTCCTGGCTGCGCGCCGAGGATCGGGCTTTGGAGAACCCCATCACCTCTTCGGCGCCTTGCCCGAGGTGCGGTATCGTGTCGAGCCGAGTGCACAGCTAGCTTGGCGCTGCCTGGCCGACACGCCGTGCTTCGGTCACCCGCTGATCCTGCGTCTCCATCAGCGGCGATTCCGGTGCGTCAATTCCCACTGCCCGCGCCGAACCTTCAGCGAGCCGTTGTCCGGCCTCGCACCAGCACGGGCACGGCAGACGGACCGGATCCGGGCGCTGCACCGCAGGCTCGGTCTGACAATGGGCGGCAACCCGGGCGCGGACATCGCGGCGACGGTCGGAGTGCCAGTCAGCGGGGCGACGCTGCGGTGCTGCGCCGTCCAGGAGGCCGTGCCCCCATCGACACCCACTTCCGGGCCTGCTCGGCGTGGACGACTGGGCTTGGCGCAAGGGCCATACCTACGGCACCATCCTGGTCGACCTTGAACGCCGGCGCGTCGTCGACTTGCTGCCCGACCGCACGGCGCAGACGCTGGCCGGTTGGCTGAAGCAGCATCCCACGGTCGCCGTCATCGTCCGCGATCGGGCTGGCGCCTACGCCGACGGCGCCGGCCGGGGCGCGCCGGAGGCCGAGCAGGTCGCCGACCGCTGGCACTTGCTGCGCAACGGCAGCGACGCCTTGCAGCGCCATCTCGACCACCATCATGGTGAATTGCGCGAAGCCGCCCGCCTCGCCGGTGCCGCGCCGACGGAAGGGCCGGCGAGCGCCGCCTCGGAGCCCATCATGACGGCTACCGTCGATGAGCCGCCGCCGACCAAGGGTCAAGCGCGCTCGCTGGCCGCCCGCCAGCGACGGGAGGCACGGTATGCCGAGGCTGTGCGCCTGCGCGAACAGGGCCATTCGCTCCGGGCCACCGCCCACGCGCTTGGCGTCGAGCGCAAGACGCTGCGCCGCTGGCTGCGTGCCGGGCAGGCGTCAACCTAGCGGCGGACGGCGGTCAGCCCCAGCCTGCTCGATCGCTACCGGGCGTTTCTGGAAACCCGCTGGCGGGAGGGCTGCCGGAATGCCGCGGCCCTGTGGCGCGAGTTGCGGGAGCACGGGTATCCCGGCCAGAAGACCGGAGTGCGGCAGTGGGCAGCGCGGCGGCGACGGGACGAGCCCGCCGGGGAAATGGCGCCGACAGCGATCCTGCCGCCGACACCACGCCGGGCGGCCCGCCTGCTGCTGGCCGATCCCGCCACGCTGGCGGAGCCGGAGCGCGGCTTCCTCGCCGCCTTGCGCGATAGCGCACCGGCTCTCACGCAAGCGGCCGACCTAATGCGCCGCTTTCAGGCCATGGTGAAGGAGGGTGCCGCCGATCAGCTGAAGGGCTGGATCGCGGAGGCGGCGGTGGGCGCCTTCCCGGGTTTCGCCGGCAGCCTGGATCAGGACTTCGACGCGGTGCGAGCGGCGCTGAGCGAACCGTGGAGCACCGGGCCGGACAGCTGGGCGATCTTCGCGCGCAGGATCAGTGTGCCGTTGGGCTGGCGCAGCAGTTCGCGGTCGGCCGCCGCCAACGAGATGGAGGTGTGCAGCAGGTCGAAGGCGCCGTCGCACACCGTGGTGACGAATTCCCGCAGCGGGCGGGTCGAGCGCAGACGCGTGGGTCAGCGTCTCCTTGACCACCTCGCGCTCCTGCGGGTCGACGCCGAGATGGACGGTTGCATTGGCCTGCGGGTCGCAATCGACCAGCAGCACCCGCTGGCCCTGCCGGCTCAGCAGCCACGCGACATTCACGCAGGTCATCGTCTTGCCGACCCCGCCCTTGTGGTTGGCGGCGCGCAGGACGAACGGAGCATTGCGCGGGCTGGAAGCGGCCGGTATGCCGACAGGACTGGTCGAGGACTTCAGGCCGCCGCCGACGGTTTCCGGAATGCGCTCCGCTCCGGTTTCCCAGCGAGAGATTTTGGCACGGTCATAGCGGCGGAGTTCCTTGCCACTCATCTCATGCGCCATAGGCGCATTGCTCACTCCGGGAGGTGAATCTGCGGAATGGTGAGCGAAGTTGCTGCCACTGTGAGCCGATGCGCATCTTGCTGTGAGGCACGCGTCATGTCCGACGGTGTCGTGCACAAAGAGCTCTTATCGCGTATTCTTGCGATGAAATCTCGCAAGAGTACGTGGCCTTCCGGTCATCGCAAGAGTACGTGACCCTCCGGTCATCGCAAGAGTGCGAACTGCCGTTCCGGCACCGGCGGGCGGGAAGGGTGGAGGACAAGGCCGGCTTCGTCGATGCTGACCTTCGCATCCGGGTAGACCGCGAGCGCCGCTTTCAATGCGTCCTGGAAGCGCGGCTTGAACTGGAAAATGTTCTTGTAGCCGGCGCCGAATTGGCCATGCAGGGCGGTCCAGGTCACCGGCGTGGCGGCCCCCAGCACATGCAGGCGGTAGGCGAGCCAGATATAAATGTCGATCGCCATCGATTTGTTGGAGATCAGCTTGATCGCCGGCTCCCACACCGGCACCGGATGCTCGCGCAAGGCTTTGAAGAAGCTGTCGGACAGGCGCACTGTGTCCACCCACAGGCGCAATTGCTGATCGTCGTCGGTGTCGTAGAGCTGGATGCCGCCCTTGACGATGGTATCCTTGGCGAATTCAGCCTTCTTGCCCTGGCGTTCCCAGATGAAGGTCAGATTACAGGCGCTGATCCGGTTGGCCTGTTCCTTGACGTCACGGTACGACTTGCCGCCTGTGGAAACGTTCATCCGGCTCATCCAGTCGCGCATGGACGCGCCCAGTTCGACTTCCGGGCTGCCGGTCTGGATGGCGCGGGTCTGCAGGTAAAGCAGGATAAGACGGGCCCGTGAGCCATAAGGGACGCCGAACAGCCGCGTCGTGCCGTCGTTATCAGGCAGGCGGCCCGGCTCGATGATCAGCTTCACCTTGTGTCCGGGGCGCTCCCAATGCTGCTCGTCCGGCAATGCCTTGTGCGGCAGGCTGGTCAGGCAGAATCCGGCATAGGTGATGCCGAGTGCCTTGCTTTCGGTCGCCAGTGCTTCCGCCGCCAGATCGACGAAGGGGCGCTCCTGTTCCGGGACGAGACGGCGGGCATCGTCGGCGCCATGCGTCCTGATCAGTTCGTGAAGCGTACCCACGGGTCATCCCTCCTGCCAGAACTGTCAGGAGTGTGACCTGTCGGGCTATGAACCGCAACGCGTACTCTTGAGAGCATAGCTAGTAGAAATCCTATTTGAGACTCTATTAGTTGATTCATCGCAAGAGTACGGGGGAAAAGCCGAGTCGGTCCGGGTCGTCGATCGCAAGAGTGCGTATCGGCATCGCAACAATACGCGGGACAAGCCGGCGCCGCCGCGTGGATGGCCGATTCGTCATCGCAAGAATACGCATCCGGCCTGCGAATCGGCGATCGGCAAGTCCGGCGGCCAGCGCGTTCATCGCAAGAGTACGTGGGGCCGCGGTGTGGGGTTCTGTTGCGACCTCCTTGTGTCGGCGTCATTCGTCGATCGGGGCCAGCAGGTAATCGAGGTCGTCCTCGGTCAGCAGGTTGTCGGCGGTCTGGTTCTGGTCGTAGACCGCCTCGCCCAGCCGGCGCTTGCGCTCCTGAAGCTGCACCATGCGTTCCTCCACCGTGCCGGTGGTGACCAGCTTGTAGACGAAGACCGGCTTTTCCTGGCCGATGCGATGGGCGCGATCGGTCGCCTGGTCCTCCACCGCCGGATTCCACCAAGGATCATAGTGGATCACCGTGTCGGCGCCGGTCAGGTTCAGTCCGGTGCCACCGGCCTTCAGGCTGATGAGGAACAGCGGCACCTCGCCCGCCTGGAAACGCCTGATCGGCGTCTCGCGGTCCCTGGTGTCGCCGGTCAGCTCGACGAAAGGGATGGACAGCCGGTCAAGCTCCGGCTTGATCAGGTCGAGCATCGAGGTGAACTGCGAGAACAGCAGGATGCGCCGGCCGTCGGCCAACAGCTCCGGCAGCATTTCCAGAAGCCGGTCCAGCTTCGCCGAATCCGCTCCCTTCGCCACCCGCTTGCGGGCGCTCTCCAGCTTGACCAGCCGCGGATCGCAGCAGACCTGCCGCAACTTCAGCAGGGCATCCAGGATGGTGATGCGGCTGCGTGCCAGCCCCTTGCGCGCCACCTCGTCACGCACGCGCTGGTCCATGGTCAGGCGGATGGTCTCGTAGAGGTCACGCTGGCTGCCGCCGGGCTCCACCGTCTCCAGGATTTCCGTCTTGGGCGGCAGCTCCGCCGCCACCTCCTCCTTGGTCCGGCGCAGCAGGAAGGGGCGGACGCGGCGGGCGAGCACGCGCTGACGGTCTACATCGCCATGTTTTTCGATGGGCGTGCGGAACGTCTTCCGATAGCCGGTGCGGTCGCCGAACAGTGATGGCACGCTGACCGCGAACAGCGCCCACAGCTCGTCCAAGGTGTTCTCCACCGGGGTGCCGCTCAGGCACAGGCGCTGGCGGGCCTGCAGCGCCTGCGCCGCCTTGCTTGCCTGACCGCTGGGGTTCTTGAGATATTGCGCTTCGTCGAAGATCGCCAGATGCCAGGGCTGGGCCGTCAGCACCTCGCGGTCGCGCGGCAGCAGGGCGTAGGAGGTCACCACCAGATCGTATTCGGCCAGCGACCCGTGAGCCGTCTTGCGCTGCGGTCCGTGCAGGACCAGCGTGCGCAAGGCCGGTGCGAAGCGCTGCACCTCCGCCCGCCAATTGCCGAGCACGCTGGTCGGCGCCACCAGCAGGCTGGGGCGGTCGAGCCGGCCGGCCTCCCTTTCCACCAGCAGATGGGCCAATGCCTGCAGCGTCTTGCCCAGCCCCATGTCGTCGGCGAGGATGCCGCCGAAACCGTGGGCGGCGAGGAACTGCAGCCAGTCGAGCCCGGTCTGCTGATAAGGCCGCAAGGTGGTGCGCAGTCCCTGCGGCGGCGCCACCGCCGGCACGCCGCCCGCCTCGCGCAGGGCCTTGGCCATGCCGCGTACGGCGTCGGCGCCGAGCAGCGGAATGCCGGCAGCCGACGCGGCTTCCTCCAGCGCCGACAGGTCGCCCAGATGGGACCGGCCGATGCGCAGATTCCCGCCGCCGGGCTGCAGGCCGAACAGCTCCATCAGCACGCCGATCATCGGCGCCACCCGCTCCACCGCCAGCGGCAGGTAACGGGTCTCCCCGATCCGCACGAACATCGTTCCGGATGGTGCCAACCGCTCCAGCACCGCTGCCAGCCCCGGCGCCTGCCCATCCGTGCCGTCGGCACCGTCCTCCTCATCGACGTCATCGTCAAAGAAGTCATCGTCGAAGGCACCGCCGTCGAGCAGGGCCGGATCGATCCGCGCGAGCGCTTCGATCACCTCGCGCAGCACCGGCAGTAGGTCGATGCGCTCGCCACCGACATCGACCCCGAGCGACAGGCCGAACCAGTCGATCCCGGAACCGTCCTCGACCTCGAACGCCCAATCCCTCGGCGCCTCCAGAACCTCGAACGGAAAACCGGGAGCGATCTCTATGGTCCAGCCGGCGGCCCGCAGGTCGGGAAGCACCGAATGGCAGAAGTTCAACCAGACCGACCGTTCATCGAATTCGTCGCTGGGAACGGTGAACAGCTCGTGGCGGGCGCGGGAGGTGCCGTCGATGCCGGGCGGCAGCGCCCTTTTGGCGAAGCCAGCGTCCTCCAGCCGCTCGATCGCCTTCTTTTCCTCTTTCGGCTGAGGCTCGGCGGTGACGAGAACGCCGTTCTCCATCCACTGCAGAGGCGGCCCTCGGTCCTTCCAATGCAGGCGGGTGCCTGAATAGTCGAAGTACAGGTCGGCGACCGGGAGTTCCATCATCCCCGTCATCCCGTAGACCGGCTGGTGCAGGTAGGGCAGCCCCGGCAGCCGGGCCACGCCCAGCCGCAGCACCGGCCGCGGCAGGACACGGCGCCGTTCCGCCCGCGCCGGTGGCTCCGGCAGTACCGGCAACCTGTCGCCGAGACGTTCCGCCTCGGCGCGAAAGGCGGCCACCTCGCCCGGCGGCAGCGGCGGGGCCGTCAGCAGCGCAACCGCGATGTGCGGCGACACCGCTGCCGCGTCGACCGCGCCGCAGGTTGCGTTCGCAGGGTCGACATAGAGCAGCGGCGCCGTCGGCAGCACGATGGCCGGCGGCGTTTCGGCGGCGTTCGGTTCGTTGGAGTTTGGCCCGGCCACGATGGTGAAGCGCTGGCGTCCGGCGCCGTCCGTCTCCCAGCGCGGCGTTCCGGGCAGGGCGGGGCCCGCGCGCAGCGATGTGCCGCTGCGGAAATCCTGCCAATGCAGCCGCCCTGTGGTCAGCATGCTTTCGATCAGCCAGGGGGCGACGTCGGCCGGCAGCAGGAACCCTTGCGAGCCGCTCTCTGCATTGCGCGACACGGCATTCAGCAGCGCGTGGTCGGCCGGGGTGACAAACTTCGCTGAACTTAGGGTGCGGAACTGATAGGCATCATGGACCTTGTCGTCGTTCGCGAACTGCCCATCCTTGCGTAGGGTGACCGAGAGGATGCGGAGCAGCAGCTTCCGGTCGCCGAATGGCGTGTCATCCAGCCGAAGAACATAGAGCAGCCGCTTGCGGACGGAATCGGCATACTGGTTTGCCGCTTCGCGCTGCGCCGCCGCGGTCAGCCGCGACAGCAAATCCTTCACCGGTGCCGAGAGGCCGTGTTGCGCCGGAGCGGTCTGGTCCTGAGCGGCGGCAGCGATCGGCGCCGGCGATGTGGGGCCGTGCCGGGGGGTGGTTGGCCGTTCAGGCAGGCGGCCGGTGGTGGCAGTGCGTTCAGCCCAGGCCAGCAGCGCCGCGGCGACATGCTTGCAATTGTAACCCACCGGACAGTCGCATTCGCCATCCACCTGCTTCAGCACGCCATCGGCGATTTTCACCGCGATATCCTGACCATAGAGCGCGCGACCCGAACCCCGGACCTTCGACGTCACGCTGCAGTCATCCCCCCGCGGCGGCTCGGCCTCAACGCTTAGGACACGGCCGTCCCGCCAATATTGCCGCCCCCGTTCGAGAGAGCCTGGATCGATGAAGCGGTGCAGGGCGGACAGGGCGGACACGCGGCATGTCTCCTGTTGGATGTCCGAATGTGGCGCAATATCCGCGGTGGGTTCCTTGACCGCAAGCGGCAGCAGCCGTGTTCTTCGATGCCGTTCTTCGGCAACCGGAACCGTATGGCATCAGGCGAGGGCGGAAAGCTCCCGGTCGATGTCGGCGACACGGGCAAGAAGCCGCTGCTTTTCCGCTTCCAGCGTCGCCCGGCGGTCATCCTCACGCTGTGCTGCGTTCGTCCGGATGCGCCGCTTGAAAGCGACGATCTCGGTGCGGCGCATGTCGGGGCGGATCACACCTTCGGCGACGGCCTGGGCACGCTCCGTGTCGGACAATGTTGCGGCATGATAGACCACCGAATAGCCGGCTGCCTCGACGCCCGGCGGCAAGAGGCCGGCGGTCACCGCACGGTAGGCGGTCATGATCTGGCTGCGGACGACCTTGCCGAAGCGCAGGCGCTCGATCACGTGGGCAAACTGCTCCGCCGAAAGCTTTTTCTGCGCATCGTCCAAATAGCGTCCGATGGCAAGGAAGCTTTTCTGTGCCTCCTCCCACAAGTGGTCGATGGTCTCGACATACTCGTCCGGCGTCGTAGGTTCCGGGGGCAGTGCGTCATCATGGCCGGACGCACGGTTCGACGGCAGGCGTTGCGCCAGCGGGGCGATGGACCGTTTGATTTCGTCCGCGTCGAACAGTTTGAGCGGGGGCCGCTTAGCCATGCTCCGCCTCCATCAGGGACGCCACCTCAGCAGCAATGGCGCCGAAGTCATCGCGTGCCTCAGGTGCCGCGAGCGGCGCGCCATTCCAGGAGGCCTGCTGATAGGCGGTGCGGGCCGGCAGGTCGGCACTCAGCACCGGTACGCCCATCACCTCGAGCTGGGCGCGGGTGTGTCCGGTCACCTGGGCACGCCGGTTGACCTGGGTCAGAACGGCGGCATGGAGGATCTTGCGGCGGACCATCTTGCCGGCCGATTCGATCAATTCCTGGGTGCGCACCGCCTCGACCACGTCCTTTCGGTCGGTCTTGCACGGAATCAGCACGAAGTCCGCGGCGCTGATGGCGTACAGCATGCCTCTCTGCAGGGCGCCGGCCACATCGATCAGCACATAGTCGGAGCGTTCTACCGCGCCGGCCACACTGTCGATCACCGCTTCCTCATCGACCGGCGTGCACGGGATGCCGTTTCGCGGATCGGACAGCCAGTCGTGAAGGTTGCGGTTGGGATCGGTGTCGATGCATTCCACGCTTCGGCCTTGCCTGCGGAGAAGGTCGGCAAGGCCGGCAGCCAGCGTGGTTTTTCCCGAACCACCCTTGGAGGTGGCTATGGCGATTACGGGCAAGATGCCGCTCCGAGTTTGACCGGTCAAACAAGGGAGCAAGGTGCGGGAAAGCGGTGCCGGGTGTCAACCGGATGGGGAGATATCCAGCGAGCCGGAGCACGATCACATGGCGATTGCTCCGGTTTCGGGGCTAGAAGATGTCATTGACAATAGCGATCCACGGCAGCCGCCGATAGGCGCCGGATTTGGACGGACCGTCTCACTAATGGAACGGATGGACCTGCTTGCCCTGGCCAATTTCAATCTGGTCGCCCGCCGTAGCGGGTTCGGAAAGGCCGCGCGTGCGGCTGGACGTGCAAAGGCGACCCTGTCGCGGCGGGTGGCCGAGTTGGAGGCGAGCCTCGACCTGCGTCTGTTCGAGCGGGGCGCCCGTTCACTCAAGCTCACGCCGGAGGGCCGGGTCCTGTTCGAGCGGACGGGCGCATTGCTGACCGAGCTTGACGAGACGGCGAAGGCGATTGCCTCCGGTGGCCGGAGTCCCCGCGGCCGGTTGCGGATCAGCGCGCCGCTGCTGTTCTTGCAGACCGCGATGGTGAAGCTGGCGGCGGGATTCATGCGCAAATACCCGGAGGTCCGGCTTGAGATCACCACGGAAGACCGCGCCGTCGACATGATCGAAGAAGCCTATGATCTGGTCATCCGCGTCAATCCGAACCCCGATGCTGGCCTTGTCGGCCGCATCTTCCTTCGTGATCGGCTGCTCAACGCCCGCGTTTCCGCCTTTCTCGACCATTTGAAAGCGGCCACTCCGCAGGGAAACGCGGACGAACTCGCGGCCTATGTCGAGGGGTGAAGGGGAGGCTGTCCGGGCTTCGGTCCTTCGCGGTGGCGCCGGATATGGTCGATATCGGGGTCAACGAGATCACCGTCCGTCCGGTTACCCGGAGTTAGGGGCAGGGCAGGCTGATTGATCAATCACCTATCCCAGATGTGGCTCCGCCGTCCGTCCCCCGGCAGGCGGCGAGCACCTGTCCGCGCAGCCAACGGTGGGCCGGATCGGCATCCTGGCGCGGGTGCCACATCTGGGTCACCGTGACGTCACTCATGGGCACCGGCAGCGGGAAGGTGCGAACCCCGGCCATGCCGGAGGCGACCTGCCGCTCCGACACCAGGGCGACGAGGTCCGAGGCCCGGACGATCGCCAGGGCGGCCGGGAAGCTCGGCACCACGGCGACCACCTTGCGGGAGAGGCCGAGGGCGGCGAGGGCATCATCCACCTGATCCCTCGGCCGGCCACTGCGCGAGGTAACCACATGGCCGCAGGCGGCATACTGGTCGGCCGTCACCGCGTCGCGCAGCATCAGCGGATGGCCGTCCCGTACGGCGCCGACCAGCCGGTCGCCGATCAGCTTCTGCACCTTCAGCTCGGGCGCGGTTTCCGTGTGGGCGCCGATCTCCAGATCGATGCGTCCATCGCGCAGCGCCTGCACACCCCGATCAGTTCTCGGCGCAAACCGCAGCAGAACTCCCGGCGCTTCTGCGGTGACCCGGCTGACCAGCCGGGCGGCGAAGACCTCGATGAAGCTTTCACTGGCGCGCAGGGTGAAGGTGCGTTCCAGCCCGGCAATGTCGATCGCCGCCGCCGGACGCAGCACCGCGCGCACCTCGTCGGCAAGATCGTGCACCCGCGCCCGCAGCTGGATGGCCTGCGGTGTCGGGACCAGCCCGCGTCCGGCCCGGACGAGCAGCGCATCCCCGGTGGCGTCCCGCAGGCGTGCCAATGTGCGGCTCATGGCGGAATCGCTGAGACCGAGCCGCCGGGCGGCATTGACCACGCTGCCTTCCGCAAGCAGCGCGTCGAGCGCGATGAGGAGGTTGAAATCGGGGTCGGCCATGGGCGCAAACATTAACACATGGCGCTCCATGCAGGAATACTCTGCATGGGCTGCGTCTACCGCCATGTTGCGGCGTCGCCATACTGATCTCCGACATTTTCTGGAGACATGCGATGCCCCAATCCACCGCCGACCGGCCGCCGGCCGCTTCCCCAGCGTCGGAGGGGCTGTCGGGCTACCGCCGCGTTTCCGCCGTCGCGTCCATCCTGACGGCGCTCGTGCTCGTCGTGCTCGATGGCGCCGTCGTCAACATCGCCTTGCCGACCATCGCCGGTACCCTGGGCGTCGCGCCAGCCGAGTCCGTCTGGGTCGTCACCGGCTACCAGCTGGCGCTCGTGGTCGCGCTGTTGCCGGCGGGCGCGCTCGGCGAGAGCCTGGGCTATCGGAAGGTGTTCGCCGGCGGCGTGCTCCTCTTCACCGCCGCTTCGGCCGGCTGCGCCCTGGCACCGACGCTTCCGTGGCTGGTCGCCGCAAGGCTGATGCAGGGCCTGGGCGGCGCCGCGGTGATGTCGCTCGCCGTCGCCCTCTTGCGCTTCGTCTATCCGCCGCGGCTGCTGGGGGCCGCCATCGGCTGGAACGCCCTGGTCATCGCCCTGTCGGCGGCGGCGGGGCCGACCGTCGGGGCGGCCATCCTCGCCATCGCCCCTTGGCCGGTGCTGTTCGCCGTCAACATCCCAATCGGCGCCATCGTGCTGCTGACGGCACGAGCACTGCCCGCGGTCGAGGGGGTAAAGCGCCGCATCGACCCCGTCAGCGTCGTCCTCAATGCCGGCTTCTTCGTGGCGCTGGCGATGGGAGCCGAGACCATCGCATCCCGGTTCGTCGCCGGCGGCGGCCTGCTGCTGGTCGCGGCGCTCTGCCTTGCCGGCCTGATCCGGCGGGAACACGGGCAGGAGGCGCCGCTGATCCCGCTCGACCTGCTGCGGGTGCGCTCCTTCCGCCTGTCGGTCGTGGCTTCCGTCCTCTGCTTCACGGGCCAGATGGCGAGCACCGTGGCGCTGCCCTTCTACCTGCAGAACGGGCTTGGGCAGGACGCCTTCACCGCCGGGCTGTTCATGGTGCCCTGGCCGCTTGCGACCGCCGTCGCGGCGCCGGTCGCCGGTCGGCTTTCCGATCGCCTGCCGACCGGCTTGCTGTGCGCCGCCGGCGGCCTGCTGCTCGCCACCGGGCTCGCCCTGTCGGCGTTCTGGCCGCTCCAGCGCGACCCGCTGCCCCTGCTGGCCTTCATGGTGGTCAGCGGCTTCGGCTTTGGCCTTTTCCAGACGCCCAACAACCGCAACATGCTGCTCACGGTGCCGAATTCGCGCAGCGGCGCTGCCGGAGGGATGCAGGGCACCGCAAGGCTGGTCGGGCAGACCGCCGGTGCGGTGACCATGACGCTGCTCTTCTCCCTGCTTTCCGGCCCGGTGGACGCGCCCCGGATCGGGCTTGCCGTGGCGGCCGTCCTCACTTTGGCGGGCGGCGTCGCAAGCCTGCTTCGCGTACCGGGGGACGTTGGAACGGCCTGGCCGTCTCTATCGGCAAAGGTCGGCGTCAGAAGCCGAAATGGCTGAGATCGGGATGGTCGTCGGGCCGGCGGCCGAGCGGCCAGTGGAACTTGCGCTCCGTCTCCGCGATCGGGTGTTCGTTGATGCTGGCGTGCCGGGCGCGCATCAGCCCGTCCTCGGCGAATTCCCAGTTCTCGTTGCCGTAGGCGCGGAACCACTGGCCGCTGTCGTCGTGATATTCATAGGCGTAGCGCACGGCGATGCGGTTCCCGGCAAAGGCCCAAAGCTCCTTGATGAGCCGATAGCCAAGCTCCTTGTTCCATTTCCGGGTCAGAAAGGCCTGGATCTCGGCGCGTCCGGTCACGAACTCGGCGCGATTCCGCCACCAGCTGTCCTCGGTATAGGCGAGAGTGACCTTCGCCGGATCGCGGCTGTTCCAGCCATCCTCGGCCAGCCGGACCTTCTCGATGGCGGACGCTTCGGTGAATGGAGGGAGCGGCGGACGGGACATGGCAGGCTCCTTGACGCTGGATGAAGATAGGGCTGGGGGAACGGGCCATGGTCACGACCCGTTCCGCATCGCCAGACTGCTGCATCCAACCGCTGGCGGGAATTGCCGGTTTCGGCACTTCATCATTGCGTAAGGTGAAATGATCCACCGCCCACCCTGTCGGGCCGCTCCCCGACGCTTGGCGGCGACGAAGTCTCTACCGGCCGTTCAGCGCGCGCACCGCCATCGCGGCTGCTGCCGCCCGGTTCTCGACGCCGAGTTTCGAATAGATCTGCTCCAGATGCTTGTCGACCGTGCGTGGGCTGAGGCCGAGGATTTCGGCGATGTCACGGTTGGGCTTGCCGTTGGCGGCTCTGTTGCAAAGTTGGCCGGCACGCGTCGGAATGGCTGGAGGTTGGATGGAGCCAAGCCGTGTCGGACTTCAAGGGACGCTACTTTGAGGGTGAGATCGTGCTGTGGGCGGTGCGCTGGTACTGCCGATACGGTATCAGCTATCGCGACCTCGAGCAGATGATGGCCGAGCGCGGCGTTTCGGTCGATCACTCGACCATTTACCGCTGGGTGCAGAAGTACGCGCCGGAGATCGAGAAGCGGCTACGCTGGCAGTGGCGCTGTCCGCGGTCGACCAGCTGGCGGGTTGACGAGACCTACATGAAGGTGGGCGGCAAGTGGGCCTACCTGTACCGGGCCGTCGACAAGCATGGCAACACGATCGACTTCTACCTCTCTTCCACGAGAAACACCGCCGCCGCCAAGCGCTTCCTGTCCAAGGTGCTGAGCGGCTTGAAGGCATGGGAGACGCCGACGGTCATCAACACTGACAAGGCGCCAACGTATGGGCCGGCCCTGGCGGAACTGAAGGCCGAGGGCAAATGTCCCGAGGAGACCGAGCACCGGCAGGTCAGATATCTGACGGATGAAATAGACAAGCTCGCAAAGGAGGGAGGCATGCATCCTCGGTGCGTTTCCATCGTCTCTCAGAGCTCCAAGATGAACGCCAAGCAGGCGGAGTGAGCCCTTCACGGCATGGCGGAGCAAAGCAGCCTGCCGCAGCGGCGCGGTCAAGCCCGCCAGCCGCGCAGCGGTGCGCCTTTGGCGCAGGCTTGAGGGCGCCTGCCAGCGGCAGGTGATAACAACGTGGTGGAGGCCGACCATGGCAAGTTGAAGCAGCTGATCCGTCCGGTGCGGGGCTTCAAGACCCTGAAGACGGCCTACGCGACGATCAAGGGTTTTGAGGTGATGCGCGGGCACTCCGCAAAGGCCAAGCGTCCAGCTTCAACATCACCCGCGATATGCGGGGCGAGGCGCGCCTTGTGGAACGCGCCTTCAACGTCGGACTTGGCGCGCTCGCCGAGGCCGTGCAGTTCATCAGCCAGCAACTCGAACTCCAGGACGCATAGCGTCGGCGGTGATGCCAGTAACCATCACTTCGCGCCTGCCAGCAAACTTTGCAACAGAGCCGTGGCGGTCGCGTTGGCTGGGGGCATTTCCGGTCGTGGCGCTCGGCACCGCCGTCGAGCGCGGCGGGATGATCACCTCCGCCGCAGGGCTGTGGGCGGCGACCGCACGGTAGACCGGCTCGCCGTCGTTCGCGCCGTCGGCCAGCGCCGTGCCGATTGGGCGGGCGATCTGGTCGAGCAACGGGCGAACCAGAGAGGCATCCCCTTCCTCGTTGGACGTCAGCTCCGACGCGAGGATCTCGCCGGTATCGGGATTGACGGCTAGATGGAGTTTGCGCTAGCTCCGGCGCGCTTGGCCGCCGTGCTTTTCCAGATGCCACTCGCCCGTGCCGAACACCTTCAGCCCGGTGGAATCGATGACCACGGTGACCGGCCCGTCCGCCTTCGCCAGTTCGCTTACCACCTCCAGGGCGGCGCTGCGCCGGGAGAAGGTGGTGTGATCGGGGACCGGCAACTCCAGGCCGAGCAGGCGCATGAGCGATCCCAGCAGCCCCTCGGTCTGGCGCCACGGCCGACCGAACGCCAGGCGCAGCAGCATCCCGGCTTCGATCGCCAAGTCCGAGTAGCGCACCGGCCGGCCACGCCGCCCCGTGGCGGGCGGCGTCCACGCGGCGATCGCCTCCGGCGACACCCAGATCGTCAGGTCACCCCGCCGGCGCAGCGCCGCATCGTAAGCTGACCAGTTCTCAACTCGAGAGCGGGCCCTCGGGATCTTGTGGCGGCGGGGCTCGTTGGCCTTGTACGGCATCGGGGTCTCGGCTTCAGCGGGACGCCTCTATACCCGCCAGAAGCCGCACACCGCCCGCCCCCGACGCTTTATGCGCCAACGTCAGCGGAATGAAGAAGAACTGGACCGACTACCTGAAGCAGGTGCTGGGCTGGACGGCCCCGACGGCGGCCACTCTGTCGAGCATCTGGTCGCCCGTGCAGGCGGAGCCGCTGACGCTCCTGTTGCCTGAAGCGCACCCTGCGAGCACCCGGCTTCAGCCGCTGACCTTCGTGATGCCGAACCGGATGGAAGGCCCGAAGATCTACATCGGTCACCGCAGCCATTCCAGCCATCGGAGCCACAGCAGCCATCGCTCGCACTACTCGAGCGCGGGTGGGTACACGTCCCCATCCTACTCGGCGCCGGTCTATTCGCCCCCGCCGCCTCCATCCCCGGCACCGGTCTACAACGCGCCCTCGACGGTGACGACGCCGTCCTGGTCCAGCCCGTCGAAGGCATCTCCTTCTTACCAGCCGTCTGCACCAGCGGTCGGTTCGAACTCGTCTGGAACGACAGCGGCGCCTCGGGCGAGCCAGCAGGACGCGATCGCGATGACGATGCGGGTGCAGGTCGAACTCATGAGGCTCGGCTACTACAAGGGCAAGATTGACGGGAAGATGGGGCCAGGGACCAAGGAGGCGTTGCGGGCGTTCCAGCGGGCTGAGGGGCTGGCGGTCACGGGAGTGATGGACAACCCAACATTGGCTGGGTTAGGGATTGCCGGTTGACCATGGGCGGACCTCCTTGTTTAGCAACAGCGCAGGACTGTGTGCTTAACCTGAGCACCGACGTGTTGCGGGATGTAGTGATAACTCTCGAGCCCTTGTCTGATGCCAGCTTGCCCTACAGGGCGTTTTTCTCGCGGTTGGCCTTGGCCTTATCGTAGCCCTTGGCCAGTTCGGTGTTGCCGTAGATCAGCACCCAATACCCGGTGTCGCTGTCCTTCGCACGCACGCTGAGTTCGATGTTTAAGCCGGGCGCGCTGTAAGTCGTGAAGTGCCAGCTTTTACCGCCGTTGAGGCCAGCCAGGAAATAGCGCGCATCGTCGTAGATGCTGCCACCGGTATGGTGGGTCGCCTTTCCCCTACCGTACTTTTCTGTCAGGATGCTACTCAATTCCCCGTAGCGTGCTTTGATCTTGAAGCCGTACGGGTCGTTCGGGAAATCCTCGCTGGCCGCGATCACCTTCCATAGCCGGTTGTCGAAACCAAAGTCGATGACGACCGTCTCCACCCCAGGAACTAGCTTCGACAGGCCGGTTGCGGAGAATCGCTGGCTGCCCTCATTGTTCGGCACCTCGACCAGCTTGATGCCTTTGGCTTCGAGATCCTCCTTGGACAGTCCCCACTCCAGTCCGAACGGGGCGGCCGCCATAGCCGGAGCCGCGGGGGATGAGGGTGCCGCCTTGGGCGGGTCGGCGGCTAGAGCAGGCGAAACAGCGCTGAGCGCCAAGCTCATCACCACAGCGGCAAAGCGGTTCATGGTTCTCTCCACGCTCACAGGGCTTCTTTGTCGTTCACGACGGTGCCGGGCGGCCCCTTGGGCTTGGGCGTGGCGTCGCTTGCCAAGCTCGGCGGTGCCGCCATCAGTCCGTGTTTGATCGACAGTCGCCGCTGCTCGAGCATGGACAGCGTCATTCGCTCGGTGGCAACGCGGCTGAGAATGGTCACGTAGATCAGCCCGCCGGTATAGCGCGATGCCTCGAGTTCGCCCGCTGCGATCGAGGCACGGGTCGCGGCGATGTCGGCGTCAAGGGGCGCGAGGACTTCTGGCGGCACGGCGGTGGATGCGACACGGGTCAGGCCTGGAGCCTGGGGCAGGCCGTGCTTGAGTGATAGAAGACCTTGCTCCAGCGCGGCCAACGTAGTCTGCTCGGTGGCCAAGCGTTGTAGCAGGGTGACCTTAATGAGGCCGCCGCTGTATTGGCCGGCGTCCCTTCGGGTGTCGGCGATGACGCGACGGCGCTCCGCAATGTCCGCTTCAAGTGCGGCGATCGCGTCCTTATCAGCGGCTGGAATGGCCGTTGCGGGAGTGGGCACCGTCGGCAGGGTCATGCCGTGCTTGAAGGCAAGGTGACGGCGCTCAAGTAGCGCCAGCGTTGTTTCGGCAAGGCGCAAGGCGGCCAAGCGTTCTGTATGGATGGTACCGTCGCGCATCTCATCCACCGCTGCCTTGTGCTCTGCCACGGTGGCTCTTTGCTTGGTGATGTCAGTCTCGAGTGACGCCTGTTGGTCGGCGTTGGCTGCTGGGGCGGCCGCGCCGGTCACCGTGTAGCGCACGTCGACGAAGCGCAGTGCAGCGGCCCGACGCTGTTCAAGCATGTCGCGGGTCTGGGAGCGGATGGCGGTGCTCAGCCCCTGCTCCGCCTTGATCTGCGGGTCTTCCGAGTTCTGGACGGGCGCCCTCTCGGCCAAGGCGGCCAAGTCGCGGTCGAGCTCAGCTGTTGATGGCGGCAAACGGTTGTGAAGCTCCCATGCCAGATAGGCGCTGGCGGCAACGCCACATGCCAGGAGAATGTTCAGCGCTTTGGTGGTCACGGTCACGACATCCTCCAACCATGAGCGGGACGGTGACATCGTTAGCGATACAACCACAGAACGTCAACGGTGAAGAGGAATGCACATTTTACACCCGTCGGAGCAAGTCCGACGAATAAAATATTGAACACCTTCAATGGCTTAATCGCAGAGTTCCGGGAGAATCATTGACTCTAAGTGGGGCGTTCGCAGACACCGATATCGGTCATCTACGCCAACCGCGAACTTCCTGAAAAGCTAGGGACCTTCGTAGTAGGCGATCAATGGAGGGTTCTCCGCGTCACCGCGCCGCGTCATCCTGTCCGACAATGGCGCTCATCTGGTAGCGCAACGCCCTCGTCTGCTCCATTTCCGTTCCGGTATGGCCAGCGCCGTCTCATCAGGTTCGTCCCGATCGTCTTAACGACGGGCGCCCCGCCTTCGAACACTAGCCGCAGCGGCTGTCCGGTTCCCAGTTAGATGTTTCCGTTCAGGCGGCATTGGCTTGCCATGAAATCCACAAAGGCGCGTACGCGGGCAGGCAGGGGACTTGGACCTCCGAGATAGACGGCGTGGATGTCCTCGCTGCCGCCGGGATGCACATCCTCCAGCACCGGCATCAGCGCACCAGAAGCGATGTCGGCGTCCACCTGAAAGCGCGCCAGTCGCGCGAACCCGACGCCACCCAGGGCGAGTAGGCGCGCGCCCTCCCCGTCGCTCGCCCGTATGACAGCTGGTGGCACATGCTCTTCGATACCGTCGCCGTTCCTGAAGGACCAGCCGCCGATGGCTCGCGGGAAGGTCCAGCCGATTCCCTTGTGCTGAGCGAGGTCGCCAGGGTGTCTCGGTGTTCCATGCTGCTCCAGGTAGGCCGGAGAAGCGACCACGACCATGCGGGTGCTGCCCAGCTTGCGGATCATCAAGCTGGAATCGCGCAGCGGGCCAGTCCGGATCGCAACATCGGCCCGCTCCTCCATCAGGTCGACCACCGCATCCGACAGCACGAGGTCGAGAGTGACACCGGGATGGTTGGCCAGGAACTCGGGCACCAGCGGTATCAGGTAGCGCATGCCGAACGGAACGTTGCTGTTGACGCGCAGGTGTCCACGTGGCGTTGCACCGGCCGAGACTTCCCGCTCGGCCTCCTCCATCTCTCCCAGGATCCGCACCGCGCGGGCATAGAACGCCTGACCTTCCGGTGTCAGGCTGAGGCGTCGCGTCGAACGGTGGATTAGTCGGGTACCCAGCCGTGTCTCCAGCCGCGTGATGAGCTTGCTGACACCTGATGGAGTGAGGCCGCAAACACGGCCCGCCGCGGTGAACCCACCGAGATCGACGATCCGCGTGAAGACCTCCATTTCGGCGGCCCGGTTTACCTCCATCCGCATCACAATGATGACCCCACGTCACAAGTCCTGAAACTGGAGGCAACCTAATTCACAGGCGTCCCGTTAGCTATATCCTTGGCAGGAAGCCGAAGCGATCGGATGGCGGCGGTATCGACACGCGACGCCATCGGCGTAACCGCGATAGCCTATATCTTGGAAGGATTAGGACATGGAGTACCGGACACTCGGTGCATCGGGCCTCAAGGTGCCCGCGCTCAGCTTCGGGACTGGCACCTTCGGCGGCCGGGGGCCTCTATTCTCGGCTTGGGGAAACAGCGACGTCGAGGACGCCCGTCGGCTGATCGACATCTGCCTTGACGCTGGGGTCACGCTTTTCGACACCGCCGATGTCTATTCAGACGGCGGCTCGGAGGAGGTGCTCGGCGCCGCGATCCGCGGGAGGCGCGATAAGGTGCTGATCTCGACCAAGACCGGATTGCCCATGGGTGACGGACCGAACGACGCGGGCGTCTCCCGTCACCGGCTGATCGGCGCCGTAGAGGCGGCGCTCCGGCGGCTCGGGACGGACTACATCGACCTGCTCCAGTTGCACGTCTTCGATGCCTTCACCCCGGTGGAGGAGGTCCTGCACACGCTGGACACGCTCGTCCGTGCCGGGAAGGTCCGCCATGTTGGTGCCTCGAACTTCGCGGGCTGGCAGTTGATGAAGTCGCTCGCCATCGCCGACCACCATGGTTGGCCGCGCCATGTCGCGCATCAGGTCTACTATTCGCTGACCGGGCGTGACTACGAATGGGAGTTGATGCCCCTTGGCCTCGACCAGAAGGTCGGCGCGCTGGTCTGGAGCCCGCTCGGCTGGGGCAGGCTGACCGGCAAGATTCGCCGTGGTCAGCCGATCCCCCAGGGCAGCCGCCTCCACGACACCGCGCAGTGGGGGCCGCCCGTCGACGAGGAGCGCCTCTACCGCATCGTTGACGCGCTGGACGCCGTGGCGGCCGAGACCGGGCGCAGCGTTCCTCAGGTGGCTATCGCTTGGCTGCTCGCGCGGCCGACCGTCTCCTCGGTGATCATCGGCGCCCGCAATGAGGCGCAGCTGCGGGACAACCTGGGTGCCGTTGGCTGGAAGCTCGAACCCGAGCAAATTACTCGTCTCAATGCGGCTAGCGACGGGATGCCTGCCTACCCCTATTACCCGTACCGCACGCAGGAAGGGTTCGCTCGGCTCAATCCGATGCCAGTCTAAGGTTTTGGAGGACGTTGGTGCAAAAAGGCCGATCTGGTGGCGGTCGGGAGGGCGAGCAGGTATAGAAGCGGCTGGCTGAATTCGAGACCCCGATGCCCCACAAGGCCACCGAGCCGCGCCGCCACAAGATCCCGAAGGGCCGCTATCGAGTTGAGAACTGGTCAGCTTACGATGCGGCGCTGCGCCGGCGGGGTGACCTGACGATCTGGGTGTCGCCGGAGGCGATCGCCGCGTGGACGCCGCCCGCCACGGGGCGGCGTGGCCGGCCGGTGCGCTACTCGGACTTGGCGATCGAAGCCGGGATGCTGCTGCGCCTGGCGTTCGGTCGGCCGTGGCGCCAGACCGAGGGGCTGCTGGGATCGCTCATGCGCCTGCTCGGCCTGGAGTTGCCGGTCCCCGATCACACCACCTTCTCCCGGCGCAGCGCCGACCTGGAGGTGGTAAGCGATCTGACGAAGACGGACGGGCCGGTCACCGTGGTCATCGATTCCACCGGTCTGAAGGTGTTCGGCACGGGCGAGTGGCATCTGGAAAAGCACGGCGGCCAAACGCGCCGGAGCTGGCGCAAACTCCATCTGGCCGTCAATCCCGATACCGGCGAGATCCTCGCCTCGGAGCTGACGAGCAACGAGGAAAGGGATGCCTCGCTGGTCGGTCCGTTGCTCGACCAGGTCACGGGCCCGATCGGCTCGGTGCTGGCGGACGGCGCCTACGACGGCGAGCCCGTCTATCGTGCTGTCGCCGAGCGTGCGCCGGACGCCGAGGTGATCATCCCGCCGCGCGCGACTGCGGTGGTGAGCGACACCGCCGAGAGCGCGCCCACCCGGCGCGACCGCCACATCCAGACGATCAAGGAGCATGGTCGGCTGGGCTGGCAGCGAGCCGTCCAATACGGCAGGAGATCGTTGGTCGAGGTGGCGATGCTTCGGTACAAGGTTTTGATCGGACGCAGCCTGCGCGCCCGCACGCTGCCCGCACAAAAAGCCGAAGCCAAGGCCGCCTGCGCCGTCATCAATCGCATGACCAGTCTTGGCATGCCGACCTCCCGGAAGGTCGCCTGATCTCCATCGCTTCTGGGCGATATCCGTC
>CBIHQY010000058.1:0-27042 GCA_966212305.1 uncultured Azospirillum sp. | reverse complement strand
CCGCCGCCCCTGCCGCCGTCACCGCCGGCCGTGACCGCCCCGCCCGCGCCGGCCCCTGCCGCTGCGGCGACGGAGCCCCTGCGCATCCTGGTGGTGGAGGATGTGGAGATGAACCGCCTGCTGGCGGTCACGCTGCTGAAGCAGGCCGGCCACAGCGTCGCGGCGGTGGCGGACGGCGCCCAGGCGGTGGAGGCGGCCGTGGCGGCGGCGGGCAGCGAGCCGTTCGACGCCATCCTGATGGACGTGAACATGCCGGTGATGGACGGCCTGGAGGCGACGCGCGTCCTCCGCGCCATGCCCGGTCCGGTGTCCCGCACCGTCATCGTGGCGCTGACCGCCAACACCTTCCCGGACGACATCGCCCAATGCTACGAGGCCGGCATGGACTGCCATGTGCCGAAGCCCATCGACCGCGTGCAACTGCTGACCGAGATCACCCGCTGCGTCGCGTCGCGGCGTGCGGTGGAGGCGATGGGAGGTAGGGTGTAAGGGGAGATTTTGTGGCGGCTGACGAGCCATTTTGGCCTATTACAGACATTCACATTTGCATAAAAATGCGACTACAATGCGCCTAATTCATCTATGACGCGAGATTGAGAGATGTTGACCTCTGGAATTGCTGGTGCCTCCTGGTGGGCTTTCGATTTTCATACCCATACACCCGCCTCCTCAGATTATGGCAAGGGGCCGAATCAGAACACGCTGAAGGAAACCTCCCCTGAAGACTGGTTGCTCGCGTTCATGCGCGCGAATATCGACTGCGTCGCAGTGACCGATCACAACAGCGGAGAGTGGATCGATAAATTAAAATCTGCATTGGAAGACATGGCGGCATCCGATACTCCGCCCTCCGGATACCGGCCGCTCACTCTATTCCCTGGTGTTGAGGTTACCGCTAACGGTGGAACACATGTACTGGCGATCTTTGGCCCGGAGGCAAGCGGATCAGACATAACTCAGCTTCTAGGCGCAGTCGAATATTATGGATCTCGAGGGGAGAGCGACTGCGCAGCTAATTGCTCGGTGACTGACGTTATATCAAAAATTAAGAAGGCTGGCGCGCTTCCAATATTGGCTCATGTTGATTGCCCAAGAGGTGCATTTGAGATCGTCGGGAATACGCTTCGGCCTATTCTTGAGAATCAAGATCTTGCCGCTGTTGAAATTGTTAATAAGGGTGCGCAGAAGCCACAGATATATATCGATATGAGGCGTGGATTCTCAGAAGTTCTCGGATCTGACTCGCACCATCCGAATGGCGATGGGGGCCAGCAATACCCTGGTTCCCATTTCACGTGGGTCAAAATGGAGACCCCGAGCTTAGAAGGATTGTGCTTGGCCCTATTGGACGGAACTCCCCTATCGATTCGCCGAAGCGATGTATTCCCTAATGGGCAGAACCAACAGCCTTCATTGATGATTGAGTCTATTGAGATATCAGGAGCTTACCGCTGTGGACGCGGACAGCCGCTACATGCCCGATTCAGTCCCTGGCTTAGCACACTTGTGGGCGGTCGTGGGTCCGGAAAGTCCACCGTTCTTGAGATGATGCGGATCGGGCTTCGCCGTGAGGGCGAAGTGCCTTCTATCCTGGAAAATGACTTCAATGATTTTAAACGGGTAGCGGCCAACCGCAACGACCGGGGAATGCTAACCGCAGAGACGGCTATCAAGATCAAATACCGGAAGGACGGTGCTGAATTCTGCGTACGTTGGCGGCAAGCGGGTGACGTGCCAGCCATTACCCAGATTCAGGCCAATGGCTCTGAGACCGAAGTTCCCGGCGACGTGCGTTCTCGGTTTCCAGTCCGCCTGTTCAGCCAGAAGCAGGTGTTCACCATGGCGGAAAGTCAAGATGCCTTGCTGCGGGTAATCGACGAGGCTGAAAGCGTCAACCGAGCCGAATGGCAGACTAGGTGGGACCAAGAGGAGAAGCACTACCTGTCCCTTATGGCCAAGTGCAGGGAGTTGGACGTCCAAGCGTCCCAATTGGGCAAGGTTCGTGGCGAACTTGATGATGTCATTCGGAAGCTGTCGGTTTTCGAAGGTGCTCATCACGCCGACACGCTGAAAAACTATCAGGCTAAGCAACGCCAGGTTCGTGCGCTAGAAGAATGGCAAAAGCGGTGGGAAAGTGCCGAGGAGAAGCTTCTTGCCGCCCATCAGGCGATTCTGCCGCCGGACGTAGACCGTGCCGCCTTCCCAAGTCCGAGCAGCGATGCGGAAGTGGGCGCTCTAGAACTCTTGGATGGTGTGCATGCCAAGATTGAGGAACTTGCGAACAGCTTGAAGGCCATGGCCGAGGCCACTGCCGGTCATCGTGCTGATTGGGAAATGCGTAGAGACGGTTCAGCATGGCGTGCTGGGGTTACGCGATGTGAAGAGGAGTACAATAGCCTTGTTGCAAGGCTCCGCGATGAAGGCGTCGAAAACCCCGAGCAGCATGGCGTCTTAGTGCAACAACGCCAAGAACTTGAACAGCGCATTCTTGAACTAGTGAAAATCGAGGAAAGCCGTTCGGATGTTGTCAAACAAGCGCGGGAAAGCCTAGATCGCCTTAAGGCTCTTCGCCAGGAAATCACTCGAAAAAGGCAGAATTTTGTCGATGAGGTTCTAAGTAGGAATCAATATGTAAAAATCAAAATTTTGCCTTATCAACCTGAGCTTTCCGCGATTGAGTCAGCGTTCCGTACACTGATCAACCGCGCGAATGATCGTGCATTCGCCGAAGATATCTTGGAAGAGGAGGATGGAAAGCCCCACGATGGCCTCCTGGGGCGGTTGTTGAAAAACATTCCCGGTGATGCCCGATCCGCTGCTGCTGCCATTGAGGCGCGCTTGGAGGAGATGAAGACATGCCTAATCGCCGCTGTTGGGGGAGAGGCTACTTCTGTCATAATGAAGAAGCCACTTATCAATCATCTGAAAAGGCTCACGCCCGAACAGTGGGACCGGATACGGACGTGGTATCCGGAGGATGGGCTGCAGGTAAGTTACAGCGCGGACGGGACCGGGCAGAATTTTCGACCGATTGAACAGGCATCGCCGGGGCAGAAGACGGCGGCAATTCTCGCCTTCATCTTGGCCTATGGTACCGAACCTCTGGTCCTCGACCAGCCCGAAGACGATTTGGACAATCGACTGATTTACGATCTCATTGTTCAGCAGATTCGGCAAATTAAGGCACGGCGACAGGTAATCGTTGTCACCCATAACCCCAATATCGTGGTTAACGGCGACGCGGAGAAAGTCCTTGAAATGGCGTTTAAGAATGGACAATGCGTGATTTCCGAGCGGGGATCACTTCAGTCTCAAGCGATAAGGGATGCGGTCTGTCGAGTGATGGAAGGTGGGACAGATGCATTCGAAAAACGATATAGGCGGATTGCTTTGGGCCGTTTCAGTAATTGATCTGGCCATGGTACAAGATGGTTGCGAGGAGCCAAGGAGTGACCATTTTCGTCTCTTAGGATAAAAGATGAATATTTCAGCATATGTACCGGGATGTTCGTCCCGGTACATATCGGAAAGCTCGAATACCCTCTCCTGGCGCAAGACACGCCATAGCGGATAGTTGACATCGGTTCAGAAGTGCAACTTTCGCATCCTTCTGCTCCCATTTTCCCAAAACCTCACCACAGAAGGACCAAATTCCCATAGCCTCTCCGCAATGTCCACTCATTCGCGGAGCCACCCCATGCCGCTCGACAGTCGCACCCTCGCCGACGACCGTTTCGCCCGCTGGGCCGAAGAGCCGCCGGTGCCGGCCGAAGGCTCGCTGGTTCCTGGGTCGCAGTTCCACGAGGAGCAATGGATCATGGCCGCCGGCATGCTGGCGCGCGGCAGCAGCTTCCTTCAGGTCTCCCGCGCCATGGGCTGCAGCCGCACCACGCTCTGGCGGGCCTATTACGGATCGAAGGATTTCCGTCACAGGGTGTGGTGGGAACGGCAGGCGTTGAACCGCGAGGCCGAGCTGCGCCTGTCCTCGATCCGCGCCCTGGTGGCGGAACAGATCGAACGTCTGGTCTCCGCCGGCGATCCGGCGACGGTGCGCTGGCTGGCCGACCGGCTGGGGCTATTCGCCGGTCTCGACCTCCCGGCGCCCCGGCGGCAGGCCGCGCACGCCGACCAGCGGCCCGACCTCCACCCCGGCGCCCACTCCGAACGGCACCCCGACCAGCCGCCCGCTCCCCGGCGGCCGGCTCCCAGGCCCGCCCCCGCATCCGCCCCCAAACCCGAAGATCCGCCGGCCGTCACCGTCCCCGAACTCGACGACGACCTTCCTGGAGACCTGCGCGAGCGCATCCCTCCCAACCCCGAGATGGTCGCCGCGATCCTGGCCCGGCCGGAGGCGGCGGGGCCGAAGGGGCTCTATCCCTGGACCGTCAACCCCGACGATCCCTATCCCGGCCTCAACCCCGGCCCGGTGAACCGCCGCGCCGCAGGTCCCTTCTCCCATCGCCGGTAGGGGGTCCGCCGGCCGATGGAACATCCGTCCGATCCTGTTCCACGCTGTTCCATCCCCCACCGGCAAGGCCCCAATCGCGGGGTTGATCGCGCCGCCGTTCTGTCCGACCCTGCGGGTCCGTTGGAACACTGAGGATCACGCGATGACCGCCGGCCCAGCCGTCACCCCAGCCTTCACCTGCGTGCTCGACGCCCGTGCCAAACTGGGGGAGGGGCCGGTCTGGTCGGTGGACGAACAGGCGCTCTATTGGGTCGACATCAAGGGCCGGGCGCTGAACCGCTTCGATCCCGCCACCGGCGCCACCCGCACGATGGCGCTGCCGGAGGAGATCGGCTGCGTCGCCCCGCGCAAGGGCGGCGGCTTCATCGCCGGCCTGCGCTCCGGCCTGTGGCAGTTGGACGGGGAGGGCGGGTTGGTCGCCTGTCTCGCCGCCAATCCGGAGGACCAGGGCGCCAGCCGCTTCAACGACGGCAAGACCGATCCCGCCGGCCGCTATCTGGCCGGCACGCTGGACGAGCCGAAGGCCGGCGGCAAGGCGCATCTCTACCGCTATGACCGGCGCGGGCTGGCGGTTCTGGCCGGCGGGCTGCTGACCTCCAACGGCCTCGCCTTCAGCCCGGACGGGCGGACCCTGTACCACGCCGACACGCCGACCTTCACCGTGCGGCGCTACCGCTACGACCCGCCTACCGGCGATATCTCGGACGGAGAAATCTTCATCCGGCTGGAGCCGAAGGACGGCGACCGCGGCCGGCCGGACGGTGCGGCGGTGGATGCGGAGGGCTGCTATTGGACGGCGCTCTATGAGGGCGGCCGGGTCGCGCGCTTCTCCCCCGATGGCCGCCTGATGTCGGAGCATCCGCTGCCGGCGCGCTGCCCGACCATGGTCGCCTTCGGCGGTCCCGACCTGCGCACGCTCTACGTCACCACCGCCAGCGCCGGCCGCCCGGCCGAAGAGCTGGAGCGCTTCCCGCAATCCGGCGGCCTGTTCGCCATGGCGGTGGAGGTACCGGGCCTGCCGGTGCCGCCCTTCGACCCGGCGGCTTGAGAGGGGAGGGCGGCAGGGGATGTTCCGCAAGTTCGTCTATCTGCTGGCGCTGTCCCGCGAAAAGCATTTCGGCCGCGCGGCGGAAAGCTGCCACGTCTCGCAGCCCACCCTCTCCAACGCCATCCGCCAGTTGGAGGAGGAGCTTCAGGTCCCCATCGTCGAGCGCGGCCAGAAGTTCGAAGGCTTCACGCCGGAGGGGATGAAGGTGCTGGAATATGCCCGCCGCATCGTCGGCGAGCGCGACAACCTGCGCCACGAGCTGCTGGCCCTGGCCCAGGGCGTCACCGGCCATCTGCGGGTGGGCGCCATCCCGACGGCTCTGCCGGTGGTGCCGCATGTGCTGACGCCCTTCACCACGCGCTTCCCGCACATCCGCTCCAGCATCGTCTCGCTCAGTTCGCGCGAGATCCAGCGCGGCCTCGACGAGTTCGAATTGGACGCCGCCATCACCTATCTCGACAACGAACCGCTGAACAACGTCCGCACCCTGCCGCTCTACACCGAGCATTATTACCTGCTGGCGCGGCGCGACGAGTTGGCCGACGAGCTGGTCGCCCAGGGCGCGGTCGCCTGGGAGAAGGCCGCCGAGCTTCGGCTCTGCCTGCTGACTCCCGACATGCAGAACCGCCGCATCGCCGACACCGCCTTCCGCATGACCGGGCGGACGGTGCAGGCGGCGATGGAGACCAACTCCATCGTCACCCTCTACACTATCGTCCGCTCCGGCACCTGCGCCAGCATCGTCCCCGGCCAGCTGCTGACCATCGTGCCCCCGCATCCCGACATCGTCGCCCTGCCGCTGGTCGATCCGGAGCTGAGCCACGTCGTCGGCCTCGCCTACGCCGACCGCGACCCGCCGCCGCCGCTGGCCAGGGCGCTGGCGATGTCCGCCGCCGACACCGACATCACCCACCGGGTGGCGATCAGCGTCGCCGAGGCGATGATCCCCTGGCGGGTGGCGATCCGCTGACCGGTCGCGCTTGATAGCCAAAAGCTATCAGCCCATCGGAAAATACAATTTGCTGGCATACCGTATCCTCCGCCACTCTGACGGTGCCGGGCGCTGAGAGACGCCTGGAAAAAGCCAACAGAGCCAAGCCAGAACGACGCCGACCTCAAGACCGGCGCGGACGATCGCAAGGAGGGACACCCGTGAACGCTTGCCATCCGTGGAGCGCTGAGCGCGCCATGACGATTGTGAAAGACAATCGGCATCTGCGCGGCGCCCTGCTGCCGATCCTTCACGCCCTGCAGGAAGAGTTCGGCTATATCGACGAACAGGCCATCCCCCTGCTGGCGACGGAGCTGAACCTCTCGCGCGCCGACGTGCATGGCGTCGTCTCCTTCTATCACGAATTCCGCCGCGAAAAGCCCGGCCGCCACACCATCAAGGTCTGCCGGGCGGAGGCCTGTCAGTCGATGGGCGCCAACGCGCTGGTCGACCACATCAAGAAGAGCCTGCAGGTCGATTTCCACGGCACCACCGCCGACGGCGCCTTCACGCTGGAACCCGTCTTCTGCCTGGGCAACTGCGCCCTCTCGCCCGCCGTCATGATCGACGAGAACCTGCACGGCCGGGTCTCTCCCGACCGCTTCGACGAACTGGCGGCCGAAACCCGGACCAACCCGACGGCCCACCAGCAAATCCCCCGCGCCCTCAGCCATCATAAGGGGCACGCGCAATGAGCGGCCATCTGATCACCGTCTTCGTCCCGCGCGATTCCGCAGCCCTGTCGGTCGGCGCCGACGCCGTGGCCGCCGCCATCCGGGCCGAGGCCGCCAGACGCGACCTGCCCCTGCGCATTGTCCGCAACGGCTCGCGCGGCATGCTCTACCTTGAACCGCTGGTCGAGGTGGAAACCCCCGAAGGCCGCGTCGCCTACGGCCCGGTCACCCCCGCCGACGTCCCCGGCCTGTTCGATGCCGGCTTCCTGACCGGCGGGGAGCATGCGCTGGGCCACGGCCTGACCGAGGAAATTCCCTACTTCAAGAACCAGGAGCGGCTGACCTTCGCCCGCTGTGGCATCATCGATCCGCTGTCGGTCGAGGACTACCGTGCCCATGGCGGCTTCCGCGGGCTGGAGAACGCGCTGGCGATGTCCCAGGCGGAGATCGTCCAGGTGGTGACCGACAGCGGCCTGCGCGGCCGCGGCGGCGCCGGCTTCCCCACCGGCATCAAGTGGAACACGGTGATGCAGGCCAAGGCGGACGAGAAGTTCGTCTGCTGCAACGCCGACGAGGGCGACAGCGGCACCTTTGCCGACCGCATGATCATCGAAGGCGACCCCTTCTGCCTGATCGAGGGCATGACCATCGCCGCCATCGCGGTGGGCGCGACCTCCGGCTATGTCTACATGCGCTCGGAATATCCGCACGCCACGGCGATCCTGCGCCACGCCATCAAGCTGGCCTATGACGAGGGCTGGCTCGGCGACAACATCCACGGCACCGACCGCACCTTCCACCTCGACGTCCGCGTCGGCGCCGGGGCCTACATCTGCGGCGAAGAGACCGCGATGCTGGAAAGCCTGGAGGGCAAGCGCGGCATGGTCCGCGCCAAGCCGCCGCTGCCGGCGCTGGAGGGCCTGTTCGGCAAGCCGACCGTGGTCAACAACGTGCTGTCGCTCTGCTCGGTGCCGATCATCCTCGACAAGGGCGGCGAGTATTACCGCGATTTCGGCGTCGGCCGGTCGCGTGGCACGCTGCCCTTCCAGCTTGCCGGCAACATCAAGAATGGCGGCATCGTCGAGAAGGCCTTCGGCATCACCCTGCACGAGCTGCTGTACGAGTATGGCGGCGGCACCATCACCGGCCGGCCGATCCGCGCGGTGCAGGTCGGCGGCCCGCTCGGCGCCTACCTGCCGCCCTCGCAGTTCGACCTGCCCAAGGATTACGAGGCCTTCGCGGCGCAGGAGGCGATGGTCGGCCATGGCGGCATCGTCGTGTTCGACGACAGCGTCGACATGGCCCAGCAGGCGCGCTTCGCCATGGAATTCTGCGTGGCGGAATCCTGCGGCAAGTGCACCCCCTGCCGCATCGGCTCGACCCGCGGGATGGAGACGCTGGACAAGATCATCGCCGGCAAGAACGTCGACGCGAATCTCGAACTGCTCGCCGACCTCTGCGACGTGATGGTGGACGGCTCGCTCTGCGCCATGGGCGGCATGACGCCCTATCCGGTGCGCAGCGCCGTTAAGCACTTCCCGGAAGACTTCCGCAAGAAGACGCACGCCGTCCGCGTCACCCACATCGCCGCCGAATAACGAGCGACCCAGGAGCACCCGAGATGACCCTCATCCACGAGACCGACTACGGCACCCCCGCCCGCGTCTCCGAGACCCTGGTGACGCTGGAGATCGACGGCCGCGCCATCACCGTTCCTGAAGGCACCTCCGTGATGCGCGCCGCGATGGACGCCGGCATCACCGTGCCGAAGCTGTGCGCCACCGACAGCCTGGAACCCTTCGGCTCCTGCCGCCTCTGCGCGGTGGAGATCGAGGGGCGCCGCGGTACCCCGGCCTCCTGCACCACCCCTGTCGCCCCCGGCATGAAGGTTCACACCCAGACCGACAAGCTGGCGAAGCTGCGCCGCGGCGTGATGGAGCTGTATATCTCCGACCATCCGCTCGATTGCCTGACCTGCGCCGCCAACGGTGATTGCGAGTTGCAGGACATGGCTGGCGCCGTCGGCCTGCGCAACGTCCGGTACGGTTTCGACGGCGAAAACCACCGCGCCGCCGCGAAGGACGAGAGCAACCCGTACTTCACCTTCGACGCCTCCAAGTGCATCGTGTGCTCGCGATGCGTCCGCGCCTGCCAGGAGACCCAGGGCACCTTCGCGCTGACCATCGACAGCCGCGGCTTCGCCTCCACGGTGTCGGCGGGCGCCAAGGAAAGCTTCATGGACAGCGAGTGCGTGTCCTGCGGCGCCTGCGTCCAGGCCTGCCCGACCGCGACCCTGACCGAGAAGTCGATCATCGAGCACGGCCAGCCCGAGCACAGCGTCATCACCACCTGCGCCTATTGCGGCGTCGGCTGCTCCTTCAAGGCGGAGATGCAGGGGACCACGGTGGTCCGCATGACCCCGTGGAAGAATGGCGGCGCCAACGAGGGCCACTCCTGCGTCAAGGGCCGCTTCGCCTGGGGCTACGCCACCCACAAGGACCGCATCATGAAGCCCATGGTGCGCGAGAAGATCACCGACCCGTGGCGCGAAGTGTCGTGGGAGGAGGCGATCGCCTACGCCGCCGAGCGGCTGAAGGCGGTGCAGGCCAAGTACGGCCGCGGTTCCATCGGCGGCATCACCTCGTCGCGCTGCACCAACGAGGAGGTCTATGTCGTCCAGAAGATGATCCGGGCCGCCTTCGGCACCAACAACATCGACACCTGCGCCCGCGTCTGCCATTCGCCGACCGGCTACGGCCTGTCGCAGACCTTCGGCACCTCGGCCGGCACGCAGGATTTCAAGAGCGTCGACAAGTCCGACGTCATCCTGGTCATCGGCGCCAACCCGACCGACGGCCATCCGGTGTTCGGCTCGCGCATGAAGAGGCGGCTGCGCGCCGGGGCCAAGCTGATCGTCATCGACCCGCGCCGCATCGATCTGGTGCGCAGCCCGCACGTCCAGGCCGAGTATCATCTCCAGCTCCAGCCCGGCACCAACGTCGCCGTGGTGAACGCCATCGCCCATGTCATCGTCACCGAGGGGCTGGTCAACCGCCCCTTCGTCGAGGAGCGCTGCGATCCCAAGGAGTTCGCGAAGTGGGAGGCGTTCATCGCCGAACACCGCAACTCGCCGGAATATCTGGAATCGCGCACCGGGGTCCCGGCCGATCAGGTCCGCGCCGCGGCCCGTCTCTATGCCACCGGCGGCAACGCCGCGATCTACTACGGCCTGGGCGTGACCGAGCACAGCCAGGGCTCCAGCACGGTGATGGCAATCGCCAACCTCGCGATGGCGACCGGCAACATCGGCCGCGAGGGCGTCGGCGTGAACCCGCTGCGCGGCCAGAACAACGTGCAGGGCTCCTGCGACATGGGCTCCTTCCCGCACGAGCTGCCGGGCTACCGCCACGTGTCGGACGACCTCGTCCGCCAGGAGTTCGAGGCCGCCTGGGGCGTCACGCTGGATCCGGAACCCGGCCTGCGCATCCCCAACATGTTCGACAGCGCCCATGACGGCAGCTTCCGCGGCCTGTTCGTGCAGGGCGAGGACATCGTCCAGTCCGATCCCAACACCACCCACGTCACCTCGGCGCTGGAATCGCTGGACATCGTCATCGTCCAGGACCTGTTCCTGAACGAGACGGCGGCCTTCGCCCACGTCTTCTTCCCCGGCACTTCCTTCCTGGAGAAGGACGGCACCTTCACCAATGCCGAGCGCCGCATCAACCGCGTCCGCAAGGCGATGCCGTCCAAGGTCGGCAAGGACGAGCATTGGGTCGCCTGCGCGCTGGCGACGGCGATGGGCTACCCGATGCACTACGAGACCACGTCGGAGATCATGGACGAGATCGCCCGGCTGACCCCGACCTTCCGTGGCGTCAGCTTCGAGAAGCTCGACCGCGTCGGCAGCGTCCAGTGGCCCTGCACCGGGTTCGAGGACGACGACACCGGCATGGCGATCATGCATGGCGAGACCTTCGCCCGCGGTCTCGGCCGCTTCATGATCACCGAATATGTGCCGACCGACGAGCGGACCACGCGGATGTATCCGCTGGTGCTGACCACCGGCCGCATCCTCGCCCACTACAATGTCGGCGCCCAGACCCGCCGCACCGCCAACGTGGCCTGGCATCCGGAGGACGTGCTGGAGATCAACGCGATGGATGCCGAGATCCGGGGCGTCAAGGACGGCGACATGGTGTCGCTCGCCAGCCGCATGGGGGCCACCACGCTGCGCGCCGTCATCTCCGACCGCATGCCGGCCGGGGTCGTCTACACCACCTTCCACCACCCGGTGACCGGCGCCAACGTCATCACCACGGAAAACTCGGACTGGGCGACCAACTGCCCCGAATACAAGGTGACGGCGGTGCAGGTCGCCCGCAGCAACCAGCCGTCGGACTGGCAGGTCGACTATGCGAAGAACGACGTCGAACGCAAGCGCATCGCCGCCGCCAACGTCATCGCCGCCGAGTAACGGTCTAGGGGAGTGGGAAGCATGACCGCAATGACCTCTGGTTCCATCCGTTCCGAAGACATTTCCATGTGCTCAATCGCCGTCACCGGCACCGGCTTTGCCGCCGGTGTCGGGGTGGAGGAGGGCGCGGACGTCGAATGGCAGGTGCCGGAGGAAACCGCGGTCGCTTTCGAGTACAACGGCCGGTCCCACGCCGTGATGATGGCGACGCCTGCCGATCTGGAGGACTTCGCGCTGGGCTTCAGCCTTGCCGAGGAGATCGTCGGGTCCGCCGTCGATATCGAGAAAATCGCCGTGCGGGAAACGCCGCTGGGCTTCGTCGTCAACCTGACGGTCGACCCGTTGCGTCTCCTGCGCGGAAGCCTGCGCAGCCGCTCCATGGAGGGGCGGAGCGGCTGTGGCCTGTGCGGCGTGGACAGTCTTGTCCACGCCGTTCGGGAGCCCCGCAAGATCGAAACCTCGCTGGAGGTCGACCCGGCCGCCGTCGCCGCCGCCTTCCGCGCCCTGCCGGATCACCAGCCGATGAACCGGGCCAACCGCTCGGTCCACGCCGCCGCGTGGTGCGCGCCGGACGGCGGCATCCGGCTGGCCCGCGAGGATGTCGGCCGCCACAACGCGCTGGACAAGCTGATCGGCGCCATCGCCGGTTCGGGTGCCGACCCGGCGACCGGCTTCGTGGTGATGACCAGCCGCTGCAGTTTCGAACTGGTGCAGAAGACCGCCGCGGTGGGCATCCCGCTGCTGGCGACCATCTCGGCGCCGACGGCGCTGGCGCTGGAACTGGCGCGCAACGCCAACCTGACCCTGGGTGCCTTGTCGCGCCGCGACACCGTCATCCTGTTCCGCTGAACCCGACACCGCTTCGCCAATGGAGACACCGATGAGCCACACGAACCATGCCAAGGATCTGGTCCGGATGGCGAACCAGATCGCCGTCCACTTCGCCACCTACCCGCGTGAGGAGGCGGTGACCGAGACGGCGACCCACATCCGCAAATTCTGGGATCCGCGCATGCGCGCCGGCCTGTTCGCCCATGTCCAGTCCGGCGGCGAAACCGACCTGCACGAAATCGCGCGCGGCGCGGTGGGGATGCTGCAGGCACGCTGAGGAGGGAGCAAAGCCCTCAGACGTAATTGGCGATCTCGACCAGATTGTCGTCGGGGTCGCGGAAATAGACGGAACGGATCGGCCCGGTGGCGCCCGTGCGTCTCACCGGGCCTTCTTCTATGGCGACGCCGCGGGCCTGGAGAAGGGCGATCACCTCTTCCAGCGGCGTGTCGGCGATCAGGCAGAAATCGCCGCTGCCGGCGGTGGGCCGGACGGCCTTCGGTTCGAACTCCCGCCCGACCTCGTGCAGGTTGATCTTCTGCGCGCCGAAGGACAGGGCGCGGCGACCGCCGGCGAAGGTGACGACCTCCATCCCCAGCACGTCGCTGTAGAAGGCGCAGGTCGCCTCGATGGAGGTGACCGTCAGCACGAAATGGTCGATCCGGGCGATCCGCATCCCGGCCTCACATGCCGGTCGGCGCCGGCAGCGGCTTGGCCGGAGCGGGCGTGGACGCGGAGGACAGCGGAGCCGGCGCATGGGCGGTCGGGACCGGCAGCGGCGCCGGCTTCGACAGCGGGCGCGGCATCGAGGCCGGCGTCACGGGATTGGCCGCCGCCGGATTGGCCGACATGGCCGCGCCCGACTGGCCGGACGGCGTCGCCAGCGTGGGCGGATCCTCGTAGATGTCGGGGTGGACGCGCACCACGCCGGAGGTATCGACCGAGGCGTTCCAGTAGACGAACCGCACGGGGATGGCGTTCGGCAGCCGGATGGTCTTGGTTTCCCCGGTGTCGAGCTGCTGGCCGATGCTGGCCGGCGTCATCTTCGCCGCACTCAGCAGAGTCTCCGCCATCATCCGGGCATCCTCCAGCCGCACGCAGCCGGAGCTGGCGGCGCGCAGGTCGCGGCTGAACAGGCGCGGGTCGTTGGTGCCGTGCAGGAAGATGCCGTCGCCGTTGGTCAGGTTGAAGCGGAAGCGGCCAAGCGCGTTGTCGTCGCCCGGCTTCTGGACGATGCGCACGCGGCCGGGATCGACCGACCACCAATTGACCGACTGGGTGTTGGCGACCTCCGTCCCATCCAGATAGACGGCAGCGTTCTTGATGCCGGTGGTGCCCTTCTTGCGCAGGGCGGGCAGCTTGTCCTCGCTCAGCACCGTCGGCGGGACGGTCCAGGTCGGGTTGATGGTGACGCTGGTGACCTTGTCCTGCAGCAGCGGCGTCTTGCGCGACGGCCGGCCGACCACCGCCCGCATGGTGAAGGCGGGGCGGCCATGCTCGATCAGGGTGACGGATTGGCCGGGCAGATTGACCAGCACCGTGGTGTCGGGGATGGAGGCCTGCTGCGCCCGCATCGCCGCGGCGGCACGGCGCAGAAGCGCCACGGTCTGCGCCGGGGTGCGGTCCAGCGCCTGCCGCGTCACCTCGCCCACCTTGCCGTCGGGCTGCAACCCCTCGGCGAGCTGGAAGGCGCGCACGGCCACCTCGACATCATCGTTGAAGCTGTCGGTCCATTTGTCGGCAGGCAGATAGCCCAGCTCGATCAGGCGGTGGGCGATCCGGCCGACGCGGTCGGCCAGCGGCGAGCGCACGGAGATCACCACCGGCGGCGCCGGCTCGACCGGGGCGAGGCCGGGCAGGGTGGGGGCCTGTGCCTGCACGTCGGCGGGGGGCACGTCCATCGCCGGGGCGACGCCCTCGATCATGCCGCCGTCGCCCAGCTTCACCACCGCGCCGTAGCCGACGCGGGTGGCCGGCGCCTTGGGCGCGTTCTGGATTTCCTGCGCGCGCTGTTCCAGCGCCGCGGCCCAGCCGGCGACCAGCGAAGGCTTGGCGGCGTGCGCCGCTTCCTTCGCCGCTGCGGCCAGCGCCGGACCGCTCAGGACGACGCCGACCAGCCCGCCGACCAGGCAGAGGGCGGCGGAGCGGCGGGACATCGGGCGGCGGAGATCATGCATGGCGATGGGACCGGAACGTGAACGGAAAGGATCTGGCGCGGTATCCTTCGACGACGTACCCCAGATCCGCAAGCGACATTTGGTGTCGGCAGCTCTGCTGTTCACACTGTTGCTCCCGTGCATCGCCCTGTCACTCGGGGGCGGGTATGGCCGTTACACGCTCTGATTACGACGGTTGGACGCCGCGGCACCGGTTTTATTCCGAACCTTCGTCCGATGTAGGACCGGAAAGGCCGGAGCGTGGCCGTATGTGTCATTTGACGTAGATACCGCCTTTCGCATGCGCGGTAGCTTTTCCCCCGACGATGTGGCGAAGCCCCGGAGCAACTGGGGTGCCAAAGGAAGGGGGCAACTTCATGCGGACCAAGCAACTGACGTCCAGCTTCGGGATCAGCGCGCTGGCCGGTCTGGCCATGGGCGCGATGGCGTCCTTCGCGATGCCGGCCCAGGCGGCCGACGACACCATCAAGGTGGGCATCCTGCATTCCCTGTCCGGCACGATGGCGATCAGCGAGACGACGTTGAAGGACGTCATGCTGATGCTGATCGACGAGCAGAACAAGAAGGGCGGCCTGCTGGGCAAGAAGCTGGAGCCGGTGGTGGTCGATCCGGCCTCCAACTGGCCGCTGTTCGCCGAGAAGGCGCGCGAGCTGATCAGCAAGGACAAGGTGTCGGCCGTGTTCGGCTGCTGGACCTCGGTCAGCCGCAAGTCGGTGCTGCCGGTGTTCGAGGAGCTGAACAACATCCTCTTCTACCCGGTCCAGTATGAGGGCGAGGAGTCCTCCCGCAACGTCTTCTACACCGGCGCCGCGCCCAACCAGCAGGCGATCCCGGCCGTCGATTACCTGATGCAGAAGGAGAAGGTCCAGCGCTGGGTGCTGGCCGGCACCGACTACGTCTATCCGCGCACGACCAACAAGATCCTCGAAGCCTACCTGAAGGGCAAGGGCGTCAAGCCCGAGGACATCATGATCAACTACACGCCGTTCGGTCATTCCGACTGGCAATCGATCGTGGCGGACATCAAGAAGTTCGGGTCGGCCGGCAAGAAGACCGCCGTCGTCTCCACCATCAACGGCGACGCCAACGTTCCCTTCTATAAGGAACTGGGCAACCAGGGCGTGAAGGCCGAGGACATCCCGGTCGTCGCCTTCTCGGTCGGCGAGGAAGAGCTGGCCGGCATCGACACCAAGCCGCTGCTCGGCCATCTGGCCGCCTGGAACTACTTCCAGTCGGTCGAGACCCCGGCCAACGCCGCCTTCATCAAGGAATGGAAGGCCTACACCAAGAACGACAAGCGCGTCACCAACGACCCGATGGAAGCCCACTATATCGGCTTCAACATGTGGGTGAAGGCGGTCGAGGCGGCCGGCACCACCGAGCCGGACAAGGTCATCGACGCCATGGTCGGCGTGTCGGTCCCGAACCTGACCGGCGGCTATTCGGCGATGCTGCCGAACCACCACATCACCAAGCCGGTGCTGATCGGCGAAGTGCAGGAGAACGGCCAGTTCGACGTCGTCTCCAAGACCCCGGGCCTCGTCCCGGGCGACGAGTGGTCGGACTATCTGCCGGACAGCAAGGACCTGATCGCCGACTGGCGCAAGCCGATGTCCTGCGGCAACTTCAACGTGAAGACCGGCAAGTGCGGCGGCAAGGGGTCGTGAGGGCGGCGTTCGCTGACTTGATCGTCTGAGTGGTCGCGACGCTTGCCTCTACCCTAAATCCTCCCTCCCCTGCGAAGCGGGGGAGGGTCGGGGTGGGGGCAAGCGTCGCTCGTTTGTAAGCCCCCCGCACCGAAGGACCCGCGATGCGACGCGCTCTCCGCTGGCTGATGGCCGTCTGTGTGGTGGTCGCCACATCGACCGCCGCACTCGCCGCCGATCTCCGCCCGCTTGTCCAGGCCCTGGGCAGCGGCGGCTATTCCGGAACCGAAAAGGCCCTGGCGCAATTGTCGGAGGCCGGCGACCCGGCCGCCGTGCCGGTGATCGAGGCGCTCCAGGCCGGCGACCTCTATGTGCGCAAGGCCGACGGCACCGTGGTCATCGCCCGCAAGGCCGAAGACGCCTTCACCCTGACCGATCCGCTGACCCGCGCCGCGCTCGGCGATGCGCCGGCCGCCGCGGTCGAGAAGATCCGCATCAACAATTCGCTGCGCCGCGCCATCAGCGCCTCGCTGGGCGCCCTCACCCTGATGAGCCCCGATGCCGGTGTCCGCCGCTCCGCCGCTGATGCGGTGTTCAAGAGCCGCGACACCCAGGCGCTGGACACGCTGAACGCCGCCATTGCCAAGGAGCAGGACAAGGGTGTCCGCGCCGCCATGGAGCAGGCGCGCGCCGCCATCCTGCTGACCGGCGAGGCCGCGTCGAAGATGAGCGATGCCGAAATCCAGTCGGCGACCGACACGCTGGCCGCCCGCGGCGACCGCGACGCGCTGGTCTTGCTGAACATGGTCGCCGGTTCCGGCGCGTTTGACGTCACCAAGCGCTCGGCCGCCGCCGCCGTCTCCACCCTGGAACAGAAGCTGGCCTTCTGGGCCGCGCTGCAAAATCTCTGGTACGGGCTGTCGCTGGGTTCGGTGCTTCTGCTGGCCGCCATCGGCCTTGCCGTCACCTTCGGCGTGATGGGCGTCATCAACATGGCCCATGGCGAGATGGTGATGATCGGCGCCTACACCACCTTCCTGGTGCAGGAGTTCTTCCGCGCCCATGCCCCCGGCCTGTTCGACCTGTCGATCCTGGTGGCGCTGCCCGCCGCCTTCATCGTGTCGGGCGGCGTCGGCATCGTCATCGAGCGCAGCGTGATCCGCTGGCTCTACGGCCGGCCGCTGGAAACGCTGCTCGCCACCTGGGGCCTGTCTCTCGCGCTCCAGCAGGCGGTGCGCTCCATCTTCGGCCCAACCAACCGCGAGGTCGGCGCGCCGAGCTGGATGTCCGGCGCCTTCGAACTGGGCGGCCTGACCATCACCTATGGCCGGCTGTGGATCGTCGTCTTTGCCTTCGCCGTCTTCGCCGCGCTGCTGGTGGCGCTGAAGCGCACATGGTTCGGCCTGTCGATCCGCGCGGTGACGCAGAACCGGCCGATGGCCAACGCCATGGGCATCCGCACCGCGCGGGTGGACGCGCTGACCTTCGGCCTCGGTTCCGGCATCGCGGGTCTGGCCGGGGTGGCGCTGAGCCAGATCGACAATGTCAGCCCGAACCTGGGCCAGGGCTACATCATCGACAGCTTCATGGTCGTGGTGTTCGGCGGGGTGGGCAACCTGTGGGGCACGCTGGTCGGCGCACTCACGCTGGGCTCCATCAACAAGTTCCTGGAGCCTTACGCCGGCGCGGTGCTGGGCAAGATCCTGGTGCTGATCTTCATCATCCTGTTCATCCAACGGCGTCCGCGCGGACTGTTCGCGCTGAAGGGCCGCGCGGTGGAGGCCTGATCCGATGCTGCTGCGCTTTTTCCTGATGGGGCTGGACCGCAAGGCCGGGATCGTGCTGACGATCCTCGCATTCCTGGCGGTGGCGGTCCCGGTGATGACGCTGTGGGTGCCGGCGGACTCGCCCTTCCACCTGTCGGTCTTCACCGTGTCGCTGCTGGGCAAATATCTGTGCTTCGCGCTGCTGGCGCTGGCGCTGGACCTTGTCTGGGGCTATTGCGGCATCCTGTCGCTCGGCCACGCCGCCTTCTTCGCGCTCGGCGGCTATGCCATGGGCATGTACCTGATGCGGCAGATCGGCCCGCGCGGCGTCTACGGCAACCCGGTCCTGCCCGACTTCATGGTCTTCCTGAACTGGAAGGAGCTGCCCTGGTACTGGTGGGGCTTCGACCAGTTCTGGTTCGCCGCCGTCATGGTGCTGGTGGTGCCGGGTGCGCTGGCCTTCGCCTTCGGCTGGTTCGCCTTCCGCAGCCGCGTCACCGGCGTCTACCTGTCAATCATCACCCAGGCGCTGACCTTCGCCCTGCTGCTGGCCTTCTTCCGCAACGACATGGGCTTCGGCGGCAACAACGGCCTGACGGACTTCAAGGACATCCTCGGCTACGACATACAGGCCGACGCCACCCGCGTCGCCCTGTTCGTGGCGACGGTGGCCGCACTCGCGCTCTCCTACATGATCGCGTCCGGCGTCATCGGGTCGAAGCTGGGCAAGGTTCTGGTGGCGCTGCGCGACGCCGAAAGCCGTGTCCGCTTCATGGGCTACGACACCGAAAGCTACAAGCTGTTCGCCTGGACCCTGTCGGCCTGCATGGCCGGCGTTGCCGGCGCCCTCTATGTCCCGCAGGTCGGCATCATCAACCCGTCTGAGTTCGCCCCGGCCAGTTCGATCGAGGCGGTGATCTGGGTCGCCGTCGGCGGACGCGGCACGCTGGCCGGCGGCATCCTCGGCGCGGTGCTGGTCAACATGGGCAAGAGCTATTTCACCGGCGCCCTGCCGGAGCTGTGGCTGTTCGCTCTCGGCGGCCTGTTCGTGGCGGTCACCCTGTTCCTGCCCAAGGGCCTGCTGGGATTGGGCGCGCAGTTGAAGGCCAAGCTGCCCGGCCGCAAGACCCCCGCCCTCCCCAACGCCCAAACCGCAAACCAGACCGCTGGCCAGAAGGGAGCCTGACCCATGAGCGCGGAATCGACCCTTCTCTATCTCGACGGCGTGTCGGTCAGCTTCGACGGCTTCAAGGCGCTGAACAGCCTGTCGCTGGTGATGATGCCGGGTGAGATGCGGGCGATCATCGGCCCCAACGGCGCCGGCAAGACGACGATGATGGACGTCATCACCGGCAAGACCCGCCCCGACACCGGCACCATCCTGTTCGAGGGCGACACCGACCTGACCCGCCTGCGCGAGGCGGCCATCGCCAATCTCGGCATCGGCCGCAAGTTCCAGCGTCCAACCGTTTTCGAGCCGCACACGGTGTGGGACAACCTCGAACTGGCCTTGAAGGCGCCGCGCCGGCCGTTGAAGACGCTGACCTACGCGATCAGCCGCGACGACCGGTCCCGCATCGAAGAAATCCTCGATATCACCCGCCTGTCGGCCCTGCGCAACCGTCAGGCCGGCAGCCTGTCGCATGGGCAGAAGCAGTGGCTGGAGATCGGCATGCTGCTGGCCCAGGACCCCAAGCTTTTGCTGGTTGACGAGCCGGTCGCCGGCATGACCGACGCCGAAACCGAACAGACCGCCGAACTGCTGTGCAGCATCGCCGGCAAGCATTCGGTGATCGTGGTGGAGCATGACATGAGCTTCGTCCGCGCGCTCGGAGTCAAGGTGACGGTGCTGGCCGAAGGCTCCGTCCTGGCCGAAGGCTCGCTGGACGCGGTCAGCGCCAATCAACAGGTCATCGACACCTATCTCGGCCGCTGACGGGAGATCCCAAGATGCTGGACGTTCGCTCTCTCGATCTGCATTACGGCGCCGCACAGGCCCTGCGCAGCGTTTCCATGAAGGCCGAAATCGGCAAGGTCACCTGTCTGGTCGGCCGCAACGGCGTCGGCAAATCCAGCCTGCTGCGCGCCATCGTCGGGCTGAAGCCGGTGTCGGGCGGCTCCATCGGCTGGGACGGCGCCGACGTGACGAAGATGGCGCCGGCCGACCGGGCGCGCCGCGGCATCGCCTATGTCCCGCAGGGGCGCGAGATCTTCCCGCTGCTGACGGTGCGGGAGAATCTGCTGACCGGATATGCCCCGCTGCCGCGCTCGCAACGCTCCATCCCCGACGAGGTGTTCGAGCTGTTCCCGGTGCTGAAATCCATGCTGGAGCGCCGTGGCGGCGACCTGTCGGGCGGGCAGCAGCAGCAGCTCGCCATCGGCCGCGCCCTTGTGACCCGTCCGCGCCTGCTGGTGCTGGACGAGCCGACCGAGGGCATCCAGCCGTCGATCATCAAGGACATCGGCCGCGCCATCTCCTACCTGCGCGACAAGGGCACCATGGCGATCCTGCTGGTGGAGCAGTATTTCGACTTCGCCCGCGACCTTGCCGACGACTGGGTGGTGATGGAACGCGGCGAGGTGATGCTGTCCGGCCCGCGCAGCGGCCTCGACGAGCAGGAGGTGCGCAAATACCTGACGGTGTGACGCCTGCGGAATAACCGGGCCTCCGGGTGCGTCCTTCCTCCATCGGGTCCGTCGTCCGGCGGGCCGGTTTTGGGGAGGAACCGCAGAATGACGTCCGCACTCCGTGTCACCGCCGCCGCCATCGGCCTGGGAGCCGTCCTGTTCGGCGCGCCCGCCTTCGCTCAGGACAAGGAACCGGCCATGATGGGGAAGACCGCGATGGGTCCCGTCCTGACCGACGCGAAGGGCATGACGCTCTATGTCTTTGACAAGGACAGCGCCGGCAAGTCGGCCTGCAACGGACCTTGCGCGACCAACTGGCCGCCGCTGATGGCTCCCGCCTCCGCCAAGCGGATGGGCAAATACACCGTGGTCACCCGTGACGACGGCAGCCACCAGTGGGCCTACGACGGCAAGCCGCTCTACACCTGGGCCAAGGACATGAAGCCCGGCGACGCCACCGGTGACGGCGTGAACAATGTCTGGCACGTCGCGAAGCCGTAATCCCCTGTTTCGCGGCGTCGTGGTGGTCTTCCACCCCACGACGCCGCGCAATTTCGGGGTATATTTCGACTGTCGAGGTAATTCGCAAACATCGAGTTCGCAGGCGGCGCTCTTTAATGGTCGTTAAGGATCGAAACCGCAAGATGGCCTCACCGTCATCTTGCTCATGGAGCAGCAGGCCATGTCGATCTACAACGCCGCCTCGTTCGAAGCCGCCCCCTCCGCCGAACCGAAGGTCCGCAAGATGCAGGGTCTGCCGCGACTGGCGGTGTGGGCGGTGATGATCGGCACGCCGTGGGTGGTGATCGTGCAGGCGGTGCGCCTGATCTTCTGAGGCATCGTCTCAGGCCGGCGCACCACCGTCACACCCTTATTGGGCCGGTACCACCCAGGGTTCCAGCGCGCCGATCTTCCTGGCCCGCTTCTCGTCAGCCGACAGTTTGAAATTATGCCCGTAGGGCGCGCTCTCGAACGAGCCGTATCCGGGATTGGCCAGCATCAGCCAGTCGCGCCCGAAATGCTCCTTCACCGTCTCATAGGCCTTCATCCGCTCCGCCTCACCGCCGTTGGCGGCATCGGCGAAGTCGCCGAAATTGTCGCCGAACAGCAGGACGATCCGGTAATCCTTGGCGATGAAGGCGCGGCGTGCGCTCTTCGCCGAACCCCATTCCGGTTTTTCCTTCGACATCAGGAAGGTATCGACGTTGCCGCCCATCGGGAAGCCCAGCGCCTGCGCGTTGCGGCGGGTCGGCTCCTCCTGGTCGGCGCTGCGGTTGGTGACGTAGAAGACCTTGACGCCCTTCGACTCGGCATATTGGGTGAACTCCACCGCGCCCGGCACCGCCGTCGCCTTCTCCGCCTTCACCCAGGCGTCCCAGGTCTTCGGCGAGAAGTCGGTGCCGCTGGTCACCAGACCGGTCTGATAGGCGGAGTTGTCCATCGCCGTCTCGTCCAGGTCCAGCACCACGGCCGGCGGCAGCTCCTGGTAATTGCCGGTCTGCTCGGTCGCCGCCGTCCAGGTCTTGTCGGCCAGCGCCTTGTCCAGCTGGATTCTGCCCAACGCATAGACCGCCAGCGCATTGGCCTTGTATTCGACCGACCGCTGCATCCACAGCTCGGCGTTCAGCAAGTCGCTTTGCGGCACCGGGCCTTGGGGAGCCGGATCCGCGGCCAGGGCGGGGCCGGCGAGAAGGGAGAGGACAACCGCACCGGACAGCAGCGACCAGCAGGCGGAATTGCGCATCGACACACCCATCCATCAAGTGTCATGGAACTGTCATCGAAGCACAGATCCGGACGCTTGGCGACGGTCGCGTGACCCATGCGTCACGGTACCCCGATACGCTCCCCCGGTTCCCTCCAGCGCAGCGGGATCGCCGCCTTCCGCCGCCAGCCGCGCTCCACCTGCAGGCTCCAGCTCCGCTGGGCGTTGGGCAGGGCGGGGTCGGGGTCCCAATCGATGCCGACCGCTCCGGTCAGATGCAGCACGTCGCCGCTGGCGACATCGACCAGCAGCAACCCGGCGCGCGGGTTCAGCAGCATGTTGCCCAGCGTGTTGAAATAGCGGTTGCCCGCATAGTCGGGCACGATCAGCCGGTCGCCGTCGATCCGGATGAAGCCCGCCGCCCCGCCCCGGTGCGACACATCCAGCCGGCCGTCACGCCCCGCCGACGAGGCCGACGCGACGAAGGCGGTGTCGGCCGCACCGATCAGGCGCCGGGCCTCGTCGTCCAGTCCGGCCAGCGCTTCCACGGCTCCGGCGGGGGAGGGGGCCTCTTCCGCCCGGCGGACATGGATGTATTGCGGACAGTTGCCGAAGCTCTCCTCCACCGCCATGGCGAAGGCCACCCCGTCGCGCGCCGCCACCCGGCCGTTCACCCGGTTGCGTCGCCGGGTGGAGGGGTCGATGCCCAGCGCCGCCACCGGCTCCCCCACCGCCGGCCCGGCCGGCCAGGGCTGCCACGCGCCATGGTCGGGCCGCACCCACAGCGTCCGCGGGTCGGCGGCGGAGACGAAGCCGGGGGCGCCGGTCAGCACCCCGGCCGCCGGATCGCCGGCCTCGTCGCGCGCAGCGACCAGCAGCCAGGGCAGTAGCGGAAAGAACGCCTGATGCTGGGGGACCAGCCGGTCGCGGATCGGCGCCGATGGCACGCGGAACCCGGCCCGCGCCTGCGCCTCCCGCTCGCCGGGATGGAAGGGTTCGGGGATGCGGTCCTGGTCCATGGCCATGCTCCTGCGATCAGTAGGGAAAACGTTCAGGCGGTTTGCGGAATCTCGCTCTGGGGCATCGGAGTCAGCGCCGGGATCGCCTCCACCCGCTCCAGCCAGCGCCGGAGCGCCGGATAGGGATCGAGCGGGATGCGGCCTTCCGGCGCGCGGGCGACATAGGCGTAGCAGGCGATGTCGGCGATGGTCGGCCGTTCCGCCGCCAGCCAGTCGCGGCTTGCCAGATGACCGTCCATGAAGCGCAGGACGCGCCCGGCGACCGCCTGCGCGTCGGTCAGCGAAGCGGCCCCGCCCCACAGCGTCAGGACGCGCGCCAGGGCCGGCCCGAAGCGCAAATCGCCGGCCGCGATCGACAGCCAGCGCTGCACCCGCGCCGTGTCCTCCGGTGCCTTCGGGTTCCACTGGCCGGAGGCGTCATAGCGGTCGGCGAGGTAGACCAGGATGGCGACGGAGTCCGGCAGCACGAGGTCGCCGTCGACCAGCACCGGGATCTGCCCGAAGGGATTCAGGGCGAGGAAGCTCTCCGACCGCCGCACCTCGGCGCCGGCCTCGACATAACGGTAAGGCAGGCCGAGGATGTTCAGAAAGGCTTCCACCCGGTGGCTGTGCCCCGACAGCGGCGTGCCGTAGAGCGTGATGGCGGGCTCGGTGGTGGTGCTCATCGGACAAGTCCCCTCAATGTCTGTTTCGCGGATGCCCAGATCCAACCACTTGCGCGCTTCGGCAGGAATGCGCTTTCATCAAAAGGGACTCTTTCAGAAATCGGAAGAATTGTGGACCGGCTGGACGAACTGGCGATCTTCGTGGCGATCCTGGAGGCCGGCAGCCTCGCCGGCGCGGCAAAGCGGCTGCGGCGGTCGGCGCCCGCGGTCACCCGCGCGCTGTCCGGGCTGGAGGAGCGGCTGGGCCTGCGGCTGATCGAGCGGACCACCCGCAACCTCGCCCCCACCGACGCCGGCCGGCGGCTGGCCGAGCAGGCGCGCCGGCTTCTCGCCGACTATGACGAGGCGCTGGCCGCCACCGGCACCGACCGGCCCTTGCGCGGACGGCTGCGCGTCACCGCGCCGGTGATGTTCGGGCGCAAGCATGTGACGCCGCTGGTCCTCGACTTCATGCGGGCCTTCCCCGACATCCGGGTCGAGCTGGTGCTGTCCGACGGCAATCTCGACCTGATCGAGGAGGAGCTGGACGTGGCGATCCGCATCGGCCCCTTGCCCGATTCCGGCCTCGTCGCCCGGCGGGTGGGGCAGGTCGGGCGCTATCTGGTCGCCAGCCCCGGCTATCTGGCGCGGCTCGGCACGCCGTCGGCACCGGAGGATCTGGCCGGCCACGACATCATCCTGTCGACCGCCCGGCCCCGGCCGCCCGACTGGCGCTTCATGGTCGACGGGCGGGAACGGGTGGTCCGGGTCACCCCGCGGCTGTCGGTCAGCCACATCGAGCCGGCGCTGCTGGCCGCCCGCGACGGGCATGGCATCGCCCGGCCGCTGTCCTATCAGGCGGCCGACGATCTCGCCGCCGGTACCCTGGTGCGCCTGATGCCGCACACCGAGCCGGCGCCGCTGCCCGTCCATGTCGTGGTGCCGACGGCGCGGCTGATGCCCGGACGGGTGCGAGCCTTCCTCGACCATGCGGTCGACGGGTTGTCGGCGCTGGCCGTTCTGCGTGGCTGACGGGACTGGCGGCGGGCCTCAGGGGTCGCGGGCGACCCGGATGCCGTAGGCGGCATAGCCGATCTCCGCCCCGTCGATCCGGCGGACGGCCGACCGGACATAGCGTGGATGGCTGTGCCACGATCCGCCGCGCATCACCCGTTGCGGGCATTTGCCGCCGCCATCCGTCGCGCAGTCCTCCACCCACTGCCAGACATTGCCGAGCATGTCGTAGAGGCCGAAGCCATTGGGCCGGTAGCTGCCGACCGGTGCGGTGAACAGGGCGCCATCGCGGCAGTTCGCGACCTCCCAGTCGGTGAAGCGGTCCTTGGCGCTCAGGTCGGCGCCGTTCGCCGCGTCGCAGCCCTTGGCCGGATCGTCGCCCCACCAGCGGGCGGTCGGGGTGCCGGCGCGGGCCGCATATTCCCATTCCGCCTCCGTCGGCAGGCGGTAGGGCTTGCCGGTCCGCCGGCTGAGCCAGTCCACATAGGCCTTGGCGTCGTACCAGCTGATGCAGACGGCGGGGTCCCGGTTCGTCTGGTCGAAACCCGGCCGGCGCCAGGAGAAATGCCAGCGTGGCAGCAACTCCGTCTCGCCGGCATAGCCGCGGCAGATCGTCCGCGGTTTGTAACCGCTGTCCTGGATGAACCGTGCGTACTCGCCGCGGGTCACCGGGTACTTGCCGATGGCGACGGGGTGCCGGATCGACACCGGCCGTTGCTGCGGTTCGTCGGGAAAGCGCTCCCGTTCGGATTCGGGCGAGCCCTGGAGATAGCTGCCGGCGGGGAGCGCAACCAGGACCGGGGCGTCGGGATGGTCCCAGATCTCGCGGGCGGGGCCGCCAGCCTGCCAGACCTGGAAGGCCGTCAGCCGTTCGGCGTGCCACCCTGCCAGATCCTCCGGTTCCGCCCGGCGCCAGCCGGCGAGAGCTGCCAGCACGAGGATGAGGACGACCACCGCGCCCACGGATCCGGGCAGGGTGACTGACATGGCGGGGAAGCCTCTTGCGGGGGCGCCTTTGGCGGGGATGCGGATCATGCCCACCATTTCCCCGCGATACCGCGCGCCCGGCAACCGCGCGTCCGTGTCCCGGTCGTGGCACTTCCCCGCCGGTGCCGGACGCCGGTGGCCGAAGCTCTGCCCCTTTGGGTTATGCCGGAAGCGGTAAGCGTCGAAGACGGTGTCCCGCTGTTGGAGCGGGCAGACGTTCAACGGAGCGTTGATACCACAGGAGCACACACATGGCCGCCTACCCCGCCGATCTCACGCGCGCGCTGTTCGTCACCGGCCTGCGCAACGCCCATGCGGTGGAACAGCAGGCGCTGGCCCTGATGGACCGCCAGCTCGACCGCCTCGTGAATTATCCGGAAGTCTCCGACCACCTGCGCATGCACCGTGGCGAGACCGAGTCCCAGATCACCCGCATCGAGCAGATCCTGGACCAGCTGCAGGAAAGCCATTCCGGGCTGAAGGACACCGCCCTGTCGATCATGGGTAATCTGGCCGCGCTCGGCCATACCTTCGCCGAGGACGAGATCCTCAAGAACTCCTTCGCCAACTACGCCTTCGAGAATTTCGAGGTGGCGAGCTACCGCTCGCTGCTGACCGTGGCGGACGCCGGCAACTTCGCCTTCGCCACGCCGCTGCTGCAGACCTCCCTGCGCGAGGAGGAGGCGATGGCCTCCTGGGTGATCGAGAATGTGCCGAAGCTGACGCTGAAATACCTGTCGCTGAAGGCCAGCAACCAGACCGCCGGCCGCTGACGCCGGGCGGCCATCGCTGCACTGCAACGCAGCCCTCCGCCCGTGTCCGGATTTTGCCCGGTGACGAGCCGGGGGGCTTTGCCGTAAGAAACTCGGCGGGTTTCAAAACGGATGGCTACCCCGTGCTCCGATCGGTTTCCTTCTGCCTGTTCATCGCCGCGGCCGGCGGTCTTGCGGGCTGCACCTCCGACTATTC
>CBIHQY010000057.1:0-29104 GCA_966212305.1 uncultured Azospirillum sp. | reverse complement strand
TTCGAGGAGACGCTGGACCTGCCGGTGGACGAGAGCGAGACGGTTCTGGTCTGACGATCCTCTCCGTCTGACGAAAGCCGCCGGGGTGCTGACGCGCTCCGGCGGCTTTCTTTTTCGGCGGGATTGCTGCATCGCGCAAATTCCCTCGCCGCAGCGTGCGTGCTAGCGTCGATGCCGATCCGCAGTCGGGAAGGGAGTCCGCGCGAGCATGGCGTTGCTTGAGAACATGCGCATCTTCGTCCGCGTCGTCGAGCTGGGCAGCCTGTCGGCCGCCGGACGGAACCTGCGCATGTCGCCGGCCATGGTCAGCCACCGCATCCAGCAGTTGGAAACCCATCTCGGCGTCCGGCTGCTGAACCGCACGACGCGGCAGTTGCAGGCGACCGAAACCGGCACGGACTTCTACCAGAGCTGCCTGGAGGTTCTGGAGGCGGTGGAGCGCGCGCACAGCAGCATCGCCGCCGGGTCCGGCGTGCCGTCGGGCAGCGTGCGGGTGACGGCTCCGCTGGGTTTCGGCCGCCGCATCCTGTCGCCGCTGGTGCCGGATTTCTGCGCCGCCCACCCGCTGGTGGAGGTGCGGCTGCGCCTGTCCGACCATCTGCTCGACCTGCTGCGCGAGGCGGTGGACGTGGCGGTGCGGATGGCGGCGCTGAAGGATTCCAGCTTCGTCGTCCGCAAGATCGCCGATGTGCGGCGCGTTCTGGTGGCCGCCCCCTCCTACCTGTCGGAGCGCGGAGTGCCTTCGATGCCGGCGGACCTGTCCGGCCACAACTGCCTGCTTCTGCGCTTCCCCGGCACCCAGCAATATCAATGGAGCGTGTTGGCGAACGGCGAGCCGGTGAAGCTGCCGGTGTCGGGCCGCTTCGACGCCGACGACGGCGACGTGCTGACCGGCTGGGCGCTCGACGGCCGTGGCATCGCCATGAAGCCGCTGTGGGAGGTGGCGGATCATCTTGCCAGCGGCGCCCTGGTCCCGGTGCTGCCGGACTTCCCGCCGGAGCCGGTGACGCTGGCGGTGCTCTATCCCCATCGCGCGCTGGTGCCGGCCAAGGTGCGGGCCTTCGCCGACCATATGGTGCCGAAGATCAAGGCGGCGCTGACGGCGATCTCGCCGGATACGATCCTGTAGGGGGGTAATAGGCGCCCTCACACCCCCCGTGAGCGCACCAGCAGCACCCGCGCCTCTTCCGCCGCGCGGGTCAGGTGGGGCAGGAACTGCACCTCCATCTCCGGGCAGGTGACGCGGGCGGCCTGGGCGCTGATGTTCATCGCCGCGACCACGCCGCCGGTGGCGGTGCGGATCGGCACGGCGATGGAGCGCAGTCCCAGCTCCAGCTCCTGGTCCACCAATGAGAAGCCGCGGTCGCGCACCCGTTCCAGTTCGCGCTTCAGGGCGTCGGCCGCGGTGATGGTCCGCTCCGTGTAGGGCTTCAGCGGCACCCGCGCCAGATAGGCGTCCAGTTCCGACTCCGGCAGCGCCGCCAGCAGGACGCGGCCCATGGAGGTGCAGTAGGCCGGCAGCCGGCTGCCGACATTCAGCCCGACCGACATGATCCGCTTGGTCGCCGCGCGGGCGATATAGACCACGTCATCCTCGTCCAGCACGGCGGCAGAGCAGGATTCCTGCACCGCGCCGCTGACCTGTTCGATCAGCGGGTCGAGGATCGTTGCCAGCGGCGCCGACGACAGGAAGGAATAGCCCAGCGCCAGGATCTTCGGCCGCAGATGGAAGGTCCGGCCGTCCGATCCGGCATAGCCCAGCTGCATCAGCGTCAGCAAACAGCGCCGCGCCGCGGCCCGCGGCAGGCCGGTGATCTTGGCGATGTCGGCGATGGTCAGGTTCGGCTCCCGCTCCGTGAAGGCGCGAATCACCGACAACCCGCGGGCCAGAGAGGTCATGAAGTTCGGGTCGGACGCTTCCTCCGCCGTGCCGGACGGCGTCTCGTCCGCGACCTTGGCCAGATGCTGAGTGTCGGCCATGCGATGGCTCCTTCCCCGAAGAGCGGTCCTAGGACGGCCAAATTAGGGCGATTACCGCGCAATAGCCAGAAAAATCGAACAAAACTGCCCATAACTCAGTCTGCGGCAGAAATAGTTCGAGGTGCCCGCAATTGATGTTGCGGGTGTCTGGCATCTGGTATACCGTATCGATAATTCAAAACGACGCGCCGCTCACAACGACGCACCAGAGAGCGATCACCCGGACGCTCGCACAGGAACGCTCACGACAACAAGCGGCGCCGAAGGCGTCGGCGCGCAAAGGGTCGGAAACGTGATGAACCGCGAAAGATTCAGTGTTGAGCCCCTTGAACAGGGGATGAGCTTCAAGGCCAAGGCCTACCAGTCGCTGCGACAGGCCATCACGCAGATGAACATCTACGGCCAGAGCAGCGAGATCAGGTTGGACGAACGCCGGCTGTGCGAAGCGTTGGGTGTCAGCCGCACCCCGGTGCGCGAGGCTATGGCGCTGCTGGAACAGGAGGGGTTCATCCGCTCCCAACCGCGGCGCGGGATCTTCGTGGTGCGCAAGACGAAGGCCGAACTGGTGGAGATGATCACGGTGTGTGCCGCCCTGGAAGGCATGGCGGCACGCCTGTTCGTCGAAAACGCCACCACGGAAAAGCTGGAACTCCTGCACGCCGCGTTCGACAAATACACGAAAGCCGAGTTGGCGGAACATGTCGCCGAGTATTCGGACGCCAACATCGTCTTCCATCAAAGCATCGTCCAGGCTTCGGGCTCCACCCTGATCTCGGACCTGACCGACCGCTTCTTCATCCATATGCGTGCGATCCGCCGCGCGACGATGGGCCTCGGCGACCGTGCCGACCAGTCCATCCACGAGCATCGGGACATCATCGAGGCGCTTGCCGCCCGCGATGCCGATCTCGCGGAACGCCGCGTCCGCGAACACACGCTCGGTCTCGCACAGTACGTGGAACGGCATTGCGCCTTCCTCGACTAACCGATCTTGAACCTTTTGGAGCCTCGGGGAGGAGTCACCCATATGTCTACTGCGGCTGCAACGATCACTAAGAACCAGGCCACGGAAGCATCTGTTGTCGAAGACGCGCCGGCGCTGACCGACGGCTTCCAGCTCGTCATCGACGCGCTCAAGCTCAACGACATCACCAACCTGTATGTCGTCCCCGGTATTCCGATCTCCGACCTGCTGCGCATGGCGCAGGCCGAGGGCATGCGCGTCGTTTCGTTCCGCCATGAACAGAATGCCGGCAACGCCGCCGCGATCGCCGGTTTCATGACGAAGAAGCCGGGCGTCTGCATGACGGTTTCGGCGCCGGGCTTCCTGAACGGCCTGACCGCGCTGGCGAACGCCACGACCAACTGCTTCCCGATGATCCTCATCAGCGGCTCGTCGGAGCGCGAGGTCGTCGACCTGCAGCAGGGCGACTATGAGGAGATGGACCAGCTGGCCATCGCCAAGCCGCTGTGCAAGGCCGCCTTCCGCATCCTGCACGCCCAGGACATCGGCATCGGCGTGGCGCGCGCCATCCGCGCCGCCGTGTCGGGCCGTCCGGGCGGCGTCTATCTCGACCTGCCGGCCAAGCTGTTCTCGCAGGTGATGGATGCGGTCGAGGGCGCCAAGTCGCTGGTCAAGGTGGTCGATCCGACCCCGGCGCAGTATCCGTCGGCCGACGCGGTCAACCGCGCGCTCGACCTGCTGAAGGGCGCCAAGCGTCCGCTGGTCATCTTCGGCAAGGGCGCCGCCTATGCCCAGGCCGACGAGACGATCCGCGCCTTCGTCGAGAAGAGCGGCATCCCCTTCCTGCAGATGAGCATGGCCAAGGGCCTGCTGCCCGATACTCACCCGCAGTCGGCCGGTGCCGCCCGTTCGCTGGTGCTGCAGGACGCCGACGTGGTCATGCTGGTCGGCGCCCGCCTGAACTGGCTGCTGTCGCACGGCAAGGGCAAGACCTGGGGCAAGCCCGGCTCCAAGAAGTTCATCCAGGTCGACATCGAGCCGCGGGAGATGGACAGCAACGTCGAAATCCATGCTCCGCTGGTCGGCGACATCGCGTCGGTCATGGAAGTGCTGCTGAAGGGCATCGAGGGCGGCCTCACCCCGCCGACCGAGTGGATGGCCACCGTCGCGGCCAAGCGTGAGCAGAACGTCGCCAAGATGGCGCCGAAGCTGATGAGCAACGCGTCGCCGATGAACTTCCACGGTGCGCTCGGCGCTCTGCGCCGCGTCATCAAGGAGCGGCCGGACGCCATGCTGGTCAACGAGGGCGCCAACACCCTCGACCTCGCCCGCGGCATCATCGACATGTACGAGCCGCGCAAGCGTCTGGACGTCGGCACCTGGGGCGTCATGGGCGTCGGCATGGGCTACGCCGTCGCCGCGGCGGTGGAGAGCGGCAAGCCGGTTCTGGCGGTTGAGGGCGACAGCGCCTTCGGCTTCTCCGGCATGGAGGTGGAGACGATCTGCCGCTACAACCTGCCGGTCTGCATCGTCATCTTCAACAACAACGGCATCTATCGCGGGACCGACACCAACCCGACCGGCGGGGCCGACCCGTCGCCGATGGTCTTCGTCCCCGGCTCCCGTTACGACAAGATGATGGAAGCCTTCGGCGGCGTCGGCGTCCATGTCACCAACCCGGACGAGCTGTACCGCGCGGTCAACGAGGCGATGGACAGCGGCCGTCCGACCCTGATCAACGCCGTCATCGATCCGGCGGCTGGCACCGAAAGCGGCAACATCGGCAGCCTGAACCCGACCAGCTCGGTCCGTAAGATGCCGTCCTAAGAGACGGCCGACCACACGACACTAAAAAGCAGGGGGAGAGATACATGGGCAAGGCACTTCAGGGCGTGCGGATTCTCGACTTCACGCATGTGCAGTCGGGGCCGACCTGCACCCAGTTGCTCGCCTGGTTCGGCGCCGACGTCATCAAGGTCGAACGGCCGGGCGAGGGTGACATCACCCGCAGCCAGCTGCGCGACCTGCCGGACGCCGACAGCCTGTATTTCACCATGCTGAACCACAACAAGCGGTCCATCACCCTCGACACCAAGACGCCCAAGGGCAAGGAGGTGCTGGAGGCTCTGATCAAGACCTGCGACGTGATGGTCGAAAACTTCGCCCCCGGCGTGCTCGATCGCATGGGGTTCACCTGGGAACGCATCCAGGAACTGAACCCCGCGATGATCGTCGCGTCGGTCAAGGGCTTCGGCCCCGGGCCGTTCGAGAACTGCAAGGTGTACGAGAACGTCGCCCAATGCGCGGGCGGCGCCGCCTCGACCACCGGCTTCGACGACGGCCCGCCCATGGTCACCGGCGCCCAGATCGGCGACAGCGGCACCGGCCTGCATCTGGCGCTCGGCATCGTCACCGCGCTCTACCAGCGCAAGGAAACCGGCCGGGGCCAGAAGGTGCTGGCGGCCATGCAGGACTCGGTGCTGAACCTGTGCCGCGTCAAGCTGCGCGACCAGCAGCGTCTGGCCCATGGGCCGATGAAGGAATACCCGCAATACCCGAACGGCGAGTTCGGCGACACGGTGCCGCGCGCCGGCAACGCGTCGGGCGGCGGCCAGCCGGGCTGGATCCTGAAGTGCAAGGGCTGGGAGACCGATCCCAACGCCTACATCTACTTCATCGCCCAGGCGCCGGTTTGGAAGTCGATCTGCAAGGTCATCGGCAAGGAAGAGTGGATCACCGATCCCGACTACGCCACCCCGGTGGCCCGCCTGCCGCGCCTGATGCAGATCTTCGGCACGGTGGAGGAGTGGACCAAGACCCTGACCAAGTTCGAGGTCATGGACATCCTCAACAAATACGACATCCCCTGCGGCCCGATCCTGTCGATGAAGGAGATCGCCGAGGACAAGTCGCTCTACGAGACCGGCACGCTGGTCGAGGTGGAGCATCCGACCCGCGGCAGCTACCTGACGGTGGGCAACCCGATCAAGCTGTCCGACAGCCCGACGGAGGTCACCCGCTCTCCCCTGCTGGGTGAGCACACCGACGAAATCCTGCGTGACGTCCTGGGGTTCGGTGAGCGTGAGATCGTCGAAATCCGCGACAGCGGCGCCATCGGCGCCGTGGAGCGGCTGGCGGCGGAGTAAGTTTCGCTCCGATACCCCCACCCCAACCCTCCCCCGCTGGGCGGGGGAGGGGGCAAATACTGAAGCGGGAGAGTGGCGGCAGTCCCTCCCCCGCCCAGCGGGGGAGGTTAGGTGGGGGTCTAGCCCCACCGTTAATAAAGTGCCTTCAAATCTTCAAACGCGCATCCCTCTCCCCGACCGTCCCCTTCCCGGTCGCCTGAGAGCCGAAGCCCGCAGTTTTTAAAAGTCCGCCGCCCGTCAGCCGACGCATTTCCGGCTCCCTGCGGCCTCCAAAAAACAATTCCCGACTGGGACAGAGACGAAAACCATGAACATTCACGAATATCAGGCCAAGGAACTGCTGCGGGGGTACGGCGTCGCCGTTCCGCGCGGTGGCGTGGCCTTCACCCCGGAAGAGGCTGCATCGGTCGCCCGTGAACTCGGCGGTCCGGTCTGGGTGGTGAAGTCGCAGATCCATGCCGGTGGCCGCGGCGCCGGCCGGTTCCAGGACAACCCGAACGGCAAGGGCGGCGTCCGCGTCGTCAAGTCGGTCGAAGAGGTGGCATCCAACGCTGCGGAGATGCTGAACCGCGTGCTGGTCACCAAGCAGACCGGCCCCGCCGGCAAGGAGGTCAAGCGCCTCTATGTCGAGGAAGGCGCCGACATCAAGCGCGAGCTGTATCTCGGCCTGCTGATCGACCGCGCCACCGGCCGCGTCACCATCATCGCCTCGACCGAAGGCGGCATGGAGATCGAAGAGGTTGCCCACCACACGCCGGAGAAGATCGTCAAGGTCGCCGTCGACCCGGCCACCGGCATCCAGGGCCATCACACCCGCAAGGTCGCCTTCGCGCTGGGCCTGGAAGGCAAGCAGGTCGGCGCCGCCGCCAAGTTCATCCAGGCCGCCTACAAGGCGTTCACCGAGCTGGACTGCGCGATCGTCGAGATCAACCCGCTGATCGTCACCGGTTCGGGCGACATCCTGGCGCTCGACGCCAAGATGAGCTTCGACGACAACGCGCTGTTCCGTCACAAGGAGGTTGCCTCCCTGCGCGACGAGGCCGAGGAAGACCCGGCCGAGATCGAAGCCGCCAAGCACGAGCTGAACTACGTCAAGCTCGACGGCAACATCGGCTGCATGGTGAACGGCGCCGGTCTGGCGATGGCCACCATGGACATCATCAAGCTGTATGGCGGCGAGCCGGCCAACTTCCTCGACGTCGGCGGCGGCGCCACGAAGGAGCGCGTCACCGCGGCCTTCAAGCTGATCCTCTCCGACAGCGCGGTCGAAGGCATCCTGGTCAACATCTTCGGCGGCATCATGCGCTGCGACGTGATCGCCGAGGGCGTTGTCGCCGCGGCCCGCGAAGTGCACCTGCACGTTCCGCTGGTGGTGCGCCTGGAAGGCACCAACGTCGATCTGGGCAAGAAGATCCTGGCCGAATCCGGCCTGCCGATCCTGTCCGCCGACAATCTGGACGACGCAGCCAAGAAGATCGTCGCCGCCGTGAAGAAGGAGGCCGCGTAACATGGCTGTTCTCGTCGATAAGAACACGAAGGTGATCTGCCAGGGCTTCACCGGAGCCCAAGGCACCTTCCACTCCGAGCAGGCCATCGCCTACGGCACCAATATGGTCGGCGGCGTGACCCCGGGTAAGGGCGGCGCCAAGCACCTCGACCTGCCGATCTTCGACACCGTGTCGGAAGCGGTGGAGAAGACCGGTGCCAACGCCTCCGTGATCTACGTGCCGCCGCCGTTTGCGGCCGACGCGATCCTGGAAGCCATCGACGCCGAGATCCCGCTGGTGGTCTGCATCACCGAAGGCATCCCGGTGCTGGACATGGTCCGCGTCAAGCGCGCGCTCGACGGTTCCAAGACCCGCCTGATCGGCCCGAACTGCCCCGGCATCATCACGCCGGACGAGTGCAAGATCGGCATCATGCCGGGCCACATCCACAAGCGCGGCAAGATCGGCATCGTCTCGCGCTCCGGCACGCTGACCTATGAGGCGGTGGCGCAGACCACGGCGGCCGGCCTGGGCCAGACCACCTGCATCGGCATCGGCGGCGACCCGGTCAACGGCACCAACTTCGTCGACAGCCTGGAGCTGTTCGTGAAGGACCCGGAGACCGAGGGCATCATCATGATCGGCGAGATCGGCGGCGACGCCGAAGTCCGCGGCGCCGAGTTCATCAAGGCCTCGGGCACGAAGAAGCCGGTCGTCGGCTTCATCGCCGGCCGCACGGCTCCTCCGGGCCGCCGCATGGGTCATGCCGGCGCGGTGATCTCCGGCGGCAACGACACCGCCGACTTCAAGATCGACTTCATGAAGTCGGTCGGCATCGCCGTCGCCGACAGCCCCGCCAGCCTGGGCTCCACCATGCAGTCCATTTTCAAAGGTTAACCGGCTTCAAGGGTTGACCGCCATCCCGCGGGGCCGCCGTCCGCGACGGTCCCGCGGTTTCAGGAAGCCTTCTGTCACTCACGCCATCAGCCGCAACAGACAGGCGCAGCCAAAGCGCCGGACCCCGAGGGAGATGGGACATGAAAGCGCAAGCCCAAAACAGCATCCTGGCCCGCCGCATCATCCACGACGACCCCAGCGAGGGCGCCGCCGCGATCATCAAGACCGCGATCATCGAAACGCCGCGGGTGAAGAACGACAACGGCAAGGACGCCAAGGCCGATCGGGGCCAGGTGGTCCAGTCGCTGTGCCGCGCGCTGAACATCCTGACCATCCTGGGCGCCAGTGATGGCCCGATGACCCTGACCGAACTGTCGGAGGCCGCGAACCTGTCGCCCTCCACCACCCATCGCCTGCTGACGACCCTGCAGTACGAGCGTTATGTCCGCTTCGACCAGAGCGCGCGCGGCTGGGTGGTCGGCGTCCAGGCCTATATGACCGGCGCCAATTTCCTGAAGACCCGCAATCTGGTCGACGTCGCCCGTCCGCGCATGCGCCGCCTGATGGAGGAGAGCAGCGAGATCGTGAACCTCGCCGTCGAGGAGAATGGCGAGGCGCTCTATCTGGCCCGCGTCGGCGGCCCCCGCGCCGCCCAGGTCGCGGTTCCCCAGACCGACCGCACGCTGCTGCACTGCTCCGCCGTCGGCAAGGCTCTGCTGGCCGGCATGCCGGAAACCAAGGTCCAGACCATCGTCACCCAGCGCGGCATGCGCCAGTTCACCCGCAGCACCCTGTCGTCGCTGCCGGCGCTCTACCGCGACCTGACGCTGGTGCGCACCCGCGGTTATGCCCTGGACCAGGAGGAGCGGGTGTCCGGCCTGCGCTGTGTCGCCGCCCCGATCTTCGACGAGAATTCCCGTGTGATGGGCGCCCTGTCGCTGTCCGGCTCCAGCCGGCGCATCGAGGACGCGCGGCTGCGCGCCCTGGGCGAGATGGTCAAGCGTGCCGCCGCCGCGGTGACGCAGGAACTGGGCGGCCGCGTGCCGGTTCCCAACTGACCCCGAGCACGGACTAGTAACGCCAAGAGCTGACGGCAGGTGGTGCACGTTGGCATTCCTCCCTGGCGCACTCAGGGCCGCGTTCCCAACGGAACGCGGCCTTTTTTCTTGAGAAAAGAGGCGTTTCCACGGAATGGAAAAGCGTCTTTTTTCTCGCGAAATCCGGCGGTGTCCGTGCGATTGTCTGTCTCGGGAAAGGCGTTCCTTTCTCATCGGGCGGATGTGTTGTTTTGCATGTTCGCGCTTCTCTCGGAGACTGGCCGTGCTGTGTGCAGCACGGCCATTTTTTTGATTTTTCCGCAGGACGAAATCGGATCCATCACCGCGTGGACGGGCGGTCCGCCACGGCGACACAGTGCCCCCAAACCCATCACGACGACAGGGCAGGGGAACGATCCGAATGACAGACTCCAGAAGCATGACGGCCATCGAGGTGAGCCAGCCCGGCAAGCCGGAGGTGCTGGTCCCGGCGCGCCGTCCGGTTCCCGATCCGGCGCCCGGCGAGATCCGCATCGCCGTCCAGGCTGCCGGCGTCAACCGGCCCGACGTGCTGCAGCGGCTCGGCAAATACAACCCGCCGCCCGGCATCACCGACATCCCCGGCCTGGAGGTGGCGGGCACCGTCGATGCGCTGGGCGAGGGGGTTGAAGGCTGGCGGGTCGGCGATCCGGTCTGCGCCCTGCTGGCCGGCGGCGGCTATGCCGAGTTCTGCGTGGTGCCGGCGGCGCAATGCCTGCCGATCCCCGCCGGCCTGTCGATGGCCGAGGCGGCGGCCCTGCCGGAAACCTTCTTCACCGTCTGGTCGAACGTGTTCGAACGCGGCGCCCTTCAGCCCGGCGAGGCTCTGCTGGTCCATGGCGGCACGTCCGGCATCGGCACCACGGCGATCCAACTCGGCGCCGCCTTCGGCGCGCGCGTCTTCGCCACCGCCCGCGGGGCGGAGAAATGCGGCGCCTGCGTCCGTCTGGGCGCCGAACGCGCCATCGACTACGCCGAGGAGGATTTCGTCGCGGTGGTCAAGGAGACGACCGGCGGCACCGGCGTCAATGTGGTGCTGGACATCGTCGGCGGCGATTACGTCGCCCGCAGCATCGACGCGCTGGCCGTCGAGGGCCGCTATGTCTGCATCGGCTTCGTGCGCGGGGCGACGGCCAACGTGAACTTCTTCCCCGTCATGACCAAGCGGCTGGTGCTGACCGGCTCCACCCTGCGGGCGCGTCCCGTCGCCTATAAGCAGGCGGTGGCCGACCAGTTGAAGGCCCGCGTCTGGCCGCTGATCGAGCAGGGCAAGGTCAAACCGGTCGTCCACGAGATCTTCCCGCTCGAACGGGCCGCCGACGCCCACCGGCTGATGGAGAGCAACCAGCATGTCGGCAAGCTGGTGCTGGCGGTGGGGTGAGCGGAAGCTTTCTTCAATCCAGCATCGGCAGGCCGGTTTCGATCCTGACCAATGCGGCCAGCAGCGGGGCGCCGATGTCGCGGCGGACGAAGTTGCTGGCCTTTTCCGCCGCGTTGATCGCCTGCTGGAAGGTGCGGCGCCAGCGATCGTCGTTGTAGAAGGCCTTTTCCGCCTTGGCCCGCTGCGCCAGCAGGCCGGGGCGGCGGCCGGCGGTGTCGTCCGCCAGCTTGTTCAGGCGGTTCATCAGGTCGTTGGCGACGGCCGGCTCGCCGCGCTTCATCGCCGCTTCGATCAGCTCGGCATAGGCCTCGCCACGGGTGTCGATGTCGGCGACCTGTTCCGCATAGGCGACGGCCATCGCCGTCTCGCCGCGCTTGGCCAGCCGCCCGAGCACCGCCGGGATCGTCCACGGATTCTCGTCCTGCACGGTGCTGAGCAGGCCCAGCGCCAGCTTCGGCTCGCCGATGTCGGCCGCCGCCACCGCCAGCTCCGGCGGGCAGCAGTCGCCGCGGGTTTCCTTGAACTTGGAGAACTGCGTTTCGACCGTGTTCAGGAACAGGGTGCGGGCCTGCGCCTCCTTGCCGGCGCGCAGCAGCGCCTGGGCGACCAGCCCCAGCTCCCACGAGCAATTGTGGCTGGAGGCATAGCTCTTGGCCTCGTCGGCCAGCGCGTTGGTCATTGCCGCGTCGCCGCGCCAGGACGCCGCCTTGGCGATGTCGGCGAGGTTGTAGATGCGGGTCGAGCAGTCGTTGATCTGCCGCGTGATGTCGAGTGCCAGCGACGTCTGCCCCATCAGCGACAGGGCGCGGGCGACGAACAGGTCCTGGCCGGAGCTGTCGGCGACGCCGCCGCGGCGAACCGCGCTGACGAAGGGCGCCATGATCTCCTTGGCGCGGCCGGGATCGCCCAGCTGCTGGTAGGCGACCGCCAGCGACAGCCAGTCCCAGCGCGCGGCGGTGATCGGCGTTTCCACCGGCGGCAGCATCTCGCCGATGCGGTGGAGGAAGCACAGGCTGTTCAGCGCGTCGTTGCAGACCAGCGCGCGGATGCGCGAGCGGAATTCGTAGAAATCGAAGTCGCCGACGAACTGGTTGGTGACGAGCTGCACCGCCAGCGGGCTGTCGGGGTATTTCGTCACGATCTCGTTGAACAGCTTGTCGGCCTCCTTCAGAAGGCGCGACTCCTCGGCGACCTCATAGGTGTTGTCGGCCTGCCGGATCAGTTGCAGCGCCTGGACGAACAGGCGGTTGGCCGGACCCGGCGTGCCGGCGGCGGGAGAGTCCGCCCCGCCGCCGTCCTGATCCTGGGCCACCACGTTCTGGGCCACCACGTTCTGGGCCATCACGTCCGGGGCCGCCGCGTTATCCTGCGTCACCGTGTCCTGCGCCAGAACGGGACCGGCCGCGACCGCCGCCGGCAGGATCAGGGCTGCGGCGACGGCGGCGGTGCGGAGAACGGCGAGAACGCGGGATAGGGCGGAGGCCATGGCGGTCGGGTTTCAACCCTGGAGGTTTGAGAGCAGACGGACGTAGCTGACGACACGCTGAACATTGGGCACCGAACGCGCGTGCTGGAGCACGCGGTTCAGCTCTTCCTGTGAACTGGCGACACCCATCAGATAGACAACACCATCGACGGTATCGATGCTGTAGTTTTGGCTATGAATATCCACATCGAACGTGATGTGGCTGCGAATCTGGGTTGAAATCCAGGTGTCGCGCGCTGTGTCGACGATGCTGGACCCGTTGTCGATCTGGATTTCGTTGATGACTTCCTTGACGCCTTCCGCCTGCCAGACGAGGCGCACCGCGTCGAGGCGCATCTGCGCGTCGGCGGCGCGTCCGGTCAGCAGCACGCGGCCCTGGTCTACGGTCAGGCCGATCCGATTGGTCAGGTCGATCGAATGCTGCAGCCACAGCGAATTGATGCGGGCGCGGATTTCGGTGTCGCTGACGAAGCCGCTGAAGCCGCGCTCCTGCGAGGCCACGACGGCGGCGCCGCCCGCGGTGCCCAGCACCAGCGGCCCGCAACCGGACAGTGAGGCCCCTGCGGCGCAGGCAAGTGCGAACATCGTCCAAAGGCGGCTCAAACCCGTCACAGCGTGCCTCCCCTTGCCTGCGTGTCGAGCGCCGGGCGGATGCGGCGCGCGGCCGGAAAAAGTCACGGCGGAACGGTCTTTGCAATGGAGAAATTCAAGGCGTTCATCAGTCATCGTCACTTTGTCCCGAAGTGATGCACGGATGTTGCAGTCGCTGCGATTGCGAAGGAGCTGCTGCGAAGGCAGTTTCGCCGCGGCGCCCCAGGCGGCCTCTGGGCAGTCTCGGGGCAAAATCAGGCGAAAGCTGGGCTGGAGAGCACGCGTGCGATCTCGCGGGCCAGGACGCGCGAAACCACCCGTCGCGCCGTGGCGTCGCGCAGGATTTCCTCGTCCCTCGGGTTGGAAAGGAAGCCGGTCTCCACCAGCACCGACGGCACGTCCGGCGCCTTCAGCACCGCGAAATTGGCCGAGCGCATCGGATTTTCCAGCAGGTGCAGCTCCTTGCCCGCGCCTTCCACCAGAAGCTGGCGGGCGGCCAACGAGGCATGGCGGGTGTGGCGCGCCGTCAGGTCCAGCAGGATGTCCTTGACGATCCGGCCGCCGCCCAACGATCCCGGCTTTCCGAACCGGTCGGCCTGGTTCTCCTGCTGGGCGAGGCGCGACGCGAAGGAGTCCGACGCCTTTTCGGACAGGATGTAGGCCGATAGCCCGCGGGCGTCGGCGTTGGGGGCGCTGTCGGCATGGATCGACACGAACAGGTCTGCCCCGGCCTCGCGCGTCAGCGCCACCCGCTCGTCCAGCGCCAGGAAGCGGTCGTCGCGCCGCGTCAGCGTCACCGCGACGTTGCTCCGGCCGGCCAGGAGGCGTGCGACCTCGTGGGCGATGTCGAGAGTCACCTCCTTCTCGAAGGTGCCGCGGGTGCCGATCGCGCCGGGATCGTTGCCGCCATGGCCGGGATCGAGCATCACCAGGCGGGGCCGCGACGAACCGCCGCTGGCCGGCTTGCGGCCGGGCCGCCGCTCCGCGGCCAGGGCCGAGCCCGGTGGCTCGGCCAGGGCAAGCGCCGCCGTTCCGAAAGCGGTTAACCAAAGTTTGCTCAGCCCGAGCCCAAGCAGCTGTCGTCGATCCATCGCCAGAAATACCATGCTGCAAAGGTGTGGAGACCGCGGCGTCAGGTCGCCGGACCCGGTGTGTCACCCGTTGGTCTAGCCTGATTCATTAACCAATGCGGCTGCAAAAAAGTATTGTCAAGACCGGGCAGGTTACCGTTTCTGAATATTTGTGAGCCTCCGGTCATGCGGGCACACTTGACAGGCTAAGGATTCGACAAAGGTGATTGGTTGCTTGATGACCGATTGAAAAAGCGCTAAAATTTTAGCGATCAGCTCGGGAGGTGTCGATGTTGAGGAAAGCCCTGTTCAACATCATCCGGCAAGAGCAGCGCGATATCGAGGACAAGCTCGAACGCGAGGAACAGCAGCCCAGTCCTGACGTCCGCCGGATCGTCGGCCTGCGGCAAGAGGCGACCAGCCTTCGTCGTGAGTTGGAGCATTTCAACGACGTGTAAAGCGTGATGCAGGCCATCATCCGGCCACCGGGCGTCGCTTTGGAAGGTTGCCACTGAATATGTGACCGTTTGGTCGCGCCCCTTCTCCGCAGGATCGCGGGGGAGGGGATTTTTGTTTTCGGGGGAATGGCAATCCCCCTTTCCCCCGCGCCTCACCCCAGCTTGGCGTATCCGCGCTCGATCACCCGTTCGGCGGCTTCATAAACGGCCAGCATCTCCTCGTAGGCCGCGCGCAGGCGGGCGAGGTCGGTGACGGTGGAGGAATCGGGATGCCGGGATTCGGACATCTTCAGGCCGGCGCGGATATAGTCGGCGCGCAGTTCCGCCACCCGCACCGCCATGCGCAGGAAGCTGTCGCGGTCCAGGTTGGGCAGTTCGCGCCCGATGACCTCGCAATTGGCCTCCAGGATCGCCGCATCCATGTTTTCCAGGAAATGGCGGATGCGCTGGCTGCGGCTGCTGTCGGCGGCATCCGCCGTCATCAGCTTGTCGACCTTGCCCTTGGTGTATTCACCGATGATCTTGCCGCCGGTTGCCATGGGTGACCCCGCCTTCCCGATGCCGGCCAGTCCGGCCGTCGCCGATTGTCGCACCGCCGGCGCATCTGCGCCAGAGCGGCGTGGGGCGGGCGGGATCGGGAACATTCCCGTTCGACGGTGTCGCCCGCCTGACGGTGCAGCCATGTGCGCGTCCGCTCATGAAGCGGGTGCAACATCGCGGCGTTCGTGCTAGGGAAGCTTCCCCCTTTTCTTGCTGTACGCCATGGTGGACGCGCGATGTCTGAGACCGGCTCCGACTATATCCTCACCGTTTCCTGCCCCGACACTGTCGGCATCGTCTTCGCGGTGTCCGGCTTCCTGGCGGAGCGGAGCTGCAACATCATCGACAGCGCGCAGTTCGGCGACCGCATCTCCGGCCTGTTCTTCATGCGCGTCAGCTTCAACGGCAACCCGGCGGGGCCGACGAAGGAGCAGCTGGAGGCCGAATTCGCCGCCCAGGTGGCGGAACGCTTCGGCATGACCTGGCAGATCCATGACGCCCGCCGCCGGCCGCGCGTGCTGATCATGGTGTCGAAGTTCGGCCACTGCCTGAACGACCTGCTGTACCGCTATCGCACCGGCTACCTGCCGATCGAAATCCCGGCCATCGTCTCCAACCACCGCGACTTCTACCAATTGGCGGCGTGGCACAACATCCCGTTCCACCATCTGCCGGTCGGCTCCGACAACAAGGCGCATCAGGAAGCCCGCCTGCTGGAGATCGTGGAGGAGGAGAAGGTCGACCTCGTCGTGCTCGCCCGCTACATGCAGGTGCTGTCGGGGGCCTTGTGCGAGCGGATGGCCGGCCGGGTCATCAACATCCACCACAGCTTCCTGCCCAGCTTCAAGGGGGCGAAGCCCTACCATCAGGCCCATGCGAGAGGCGTGAAGCTGATCGGCGCCACGGCGCACTACGTCACCTCCAACCTCGACGAAGGCCCGATCATCGAGCAGGAGGCCGAGCGCGTCGACCACACGATGACGCCCGACGACCTGGTGGCCATCGGGCGTGACATCGAGAACATCGTGCTGGCCCGCGCCGTCCGCTATCACGTGGAGCACCGCGTGCTGCTGAACGGCAACAAGACGGTGGTCTTCCGCTGATAAGGTCCGGTTCCGGCGGCGCCGCCCCTCAGTGGGGCTGCGCCGTCTCGCGGGCGTCTTCCGGCTGGGGCATGAACACCGCGCGGGTGATCGCCTGTTCGATCTGATCGCGGGTGAAGGGCTTCGGGATGACCGGGCCCAGATGCTCCAGCCCATGCTTGGCCAGATCGTCGGGGAAGGCGGTGACGAAGATCACCGGCAGGAACCGGCGGGCCCGCAATTCGCGCGCCACCTCCAGCCCGTTGTCGCCGTCGGCCAGCCGGATGTCCATCAGGGCCAGCGTCGGCCGATGCTCCGCCGCCAGCGACAGCGCCTCGTCCATCGTCGCCGCGTTGCCGCAGACGATGTGGCCCATGCCGCGCACCGTTTCCGCCAGATCGAAGGCGATGATGGCATCATCCTCGACGATCAGGATGGTGGCGGTCAGCCGGGCGCGGACACGCTCGCGGGCGTGGTTCAGCCGCTCCATCGCGTCTTCCGGGGCGATGCCCAGGACGGCCGCGGCGTCGCCGACCGGCAGATCCTCCAGATTGACCAGAAGGTAGAGCCGGCGGTCGGTCTCCTCCAGCGTCATCAGCGCCGATTCGACCGGATGGTAGGGCGCCACCGCGGGGAGCGAGCCTTCCTTGTCCTGCAACTCGTTCAGATGGCGATAGAGCGTGCCGCGCGACAGGTCGCCGCCTCGGCCGGTTTCAGCCTCGTCCGCCTCCAGATACCATTCCAGGGTGCGGGTCACCAAGGCGTCCCCCCGTCCGTTCGTCCCGGTCAGCGCGCGGGCATAGCGGCGCAGGTAGGGCAAATGCTGCATGAAGTGACCGGTGTACTGCTCCATCTCTCTCCCCGTGCCTTTCTGCGGCGCGTGTTCCTGGCATCCACCCGACATGCCGCTCCGGATACCCGGATGCGGTCGGTGCAACCCGATCCTTCCGGGCTTTAGGTGTTCGGCGACGAATTCCGGCGACGAATCCCGGCGTTCGGTTCCCGCCGGAGGTCGCGACGCCGTCGACGCTGCTTCCACAGCAGACTGACGCATTGCGACCTGCAACGGTCAAATTCATATGGCGCAGTTCACGGCCTAACGGGAGTGAACCCGAAAGATTTATTCGAGATACCTGCAAAGGATTACTCAGTATGCATGGTATGCAACAGGGCATGACATGGCCCGGCGGGACCGGCCTGCGGTCTATGACCCCCGCCGCATAGGGGGGGCGGAGGGGCAAGGTTTAACCGTTCCGAAAGACTTACCAGCCTACTCTGACTTTGCCCTCCGGCATTTGCGGTGCATCTGCCGTGTGAGGGCAAGGCGAGTGTTCCCGATCCTCGAACGCGCCGGCCACCCCCAGGCCGGCGCGTTTTTCTTTCTGCGCATCGTGGCTTTCGAATCCTGCGGTCCGGCGACTGAAAAAAACCAAGCATGCCACGCGGGAACCAACCGGCAGCAGCCGTGTTGGAACCGCCAATGGTGTGATTCCTCCCTGAACCGCCAGCCCTTTCGCCGCCGGGCGCCGCCGCGAGATCATGCGGACGGGCGCCGGCGGCGAATTTTTATCTGGATGGATAACGGCCATGTCACCGCTTTCATTTCGTCAATTGGTGACGTTCACAACCCGACGCTTGCAACCCGTTTAATCCAACGTTAAGGACATCGGCACACGGTTGGGGATCGGCGTCTCGGGACGCACCGTCCGTGTGACAGGCCGGCCGGATCGTGCCGGCCGGAGTGTCGCGTGGGCTGCCGCATCGGGTCCGGGTTTGTGCATGGAAGACCAAGAGTTGGATCGGTCCCTGATGGATGGCATTCCGCCGGATGAGCTGGCCGACTTCGTCCGGTGGCGGGAACGCGTGCGCGGCACGAACATTTCCGAAAAGACGCTGCTGGCGACCGACTATCTCAATCACTTCAACGAAATCGTGATGCTGATCGAGATGATCCCGGACATGCCGGACATGCTGGAGGAATGCCGCATCTGGCAGCCCAAGAGCTATGCCGAGCATTTCCGCGACAGCGGCTTTTCCGACAAGGAACTGGCGATCGAGGCATACGGCCATGTGCCGTCGAAGTTCCTCCGCCCCTTCGAGGACACCATCGCGCAGGCCCATCAGGTGATCGCCCACACGCTGGAGCGGATCGGCACCGACATCGACAGCGGCGTTCCCGACAAGCTGCGGATGGACTGCCAGACCTCCGTCGCCATGATCCACCGCATCATCCAGATCGCCAACGGCATCATCCACGGCACCGCCCATGTGATGGAGCAGGACGAGATCGACATCTATCTGCAGAACGGCTGAAGGTTGGTACGCCGACCCGTACTTTCGGTCAGAATCATGCGTCTTACCAACGAAAAACAGGCGTTTTCAGTCACTTGTCCCGGCACGAATGGCGATTGATGGTGCACCCACCATTCGTTCGTTGCATGGCTCACTTGCCCCCCCTGGCACTATAGTCGGAGCATAAAAGATAAGACGGAGGCGTGTTCATGCGTCCTCTGCGGGGGGAGATGGAGCATTGCCCATGAAGGGATGCGCATTCGCGCCGGCCGATGGTATGGCCGTGTCTGAACCGCGCGTGTGGCGGCCGGTTCCGCCCACCGATCACGCCGGCCCCATCCTCCCCGTCAGCCAATGGGGGGAGGCAGCACCGCGCATGACGCCATCCGGACATCTGGACAGCTTTACCCGTGACCGGCTGCCGGCGCCGGCGCAACGCCCCGACCTGATTCTCGAACGCCCCGAACTCCAATACCCGCGGCGCCTGAACGCCGCCTCCGCCCTGATCGACGGCTGGCGCGAGCGCGGCTGGGACGGGCGTCCCTGCCTGATCGGCGGTGACGGCGAGGTGTGGAGCTATGGCCGGATGCGCGACACCGTCGACCGCATCGCCCGCGTCCTCACCGAGGATTACGGGCTGGTCCCCGGCAACCGCGTCCTGCTGCGCGGCCCCAACACGCCGATGCTTGCCGCCTGCTGGCTGGCGGTCATCAAGGCCGGCGGCGTCCTGGTGCCGACGATGCCGCTGCTGCGCGCGCCGGAACTGGCCGACGTGCTGAAGCGCGCCGCCATCGACATGGCGCTGTGCGACACCCATTACCTCGACGACCTGGAAGAGGCGGCGCTGCCGTCGCTGCGCATCGTCGGCTTCCGCGATGGCGAGCTGGAACACCGCATCGCCACCAAGCCGGCCGGGTTCGAGGCCGCCGACACCGCGCAAGATGACGTGGCGCTGATCGCCTTCACCTCCGGCACCACCGGAACGCCGAAGGCGGCCGCTCATTTCCACCGCCATCTGCTGGCGATCTCCGACCTGTCGCCGCGTTCGGTTCTGGGCACGACGGCCGAGGACGTGTTCTGCGGCTCGCCGACGCTGGCCTTCGCCTATGGGCTGGGCGGGCTGCTGCTGTTCCCGCTGCGCATCGGCGCGTCCGTCATCCTGCTGGAGCGCGGCACCGCCGACCGGTTGCTGGAGGCCGTCACCCGTCACCGGGCGACGGTGATGTTCACCGTGCCGACCGTCTATCGCGGCATGATCGGCCGCATGGCCGCCGACCCTGGGCTGGCGAAGGGGCTGGGATCGCTGCGCCTCTGCGTCTCCGCCGGGGAGCCGCTGCCGCAGCAGGCCTTCGAAGGCTGGCGCGACGCCACCGGGCTGCAGATCCTCGACAGCCTGGGCACCACCGAGCTGCTGAACGCCGTGCTGCACGCCGTCCCCGGCGACGTACGGCCGGGCTCCACCGGCAAGCCGGTGCCGGGTTACGAGGCGATGGTGGTCGACGAACAGTTCCGCCGTCTGCCCCCCGGCCAGGTCGGACGGCTTGCGGTGCGCGGCGCGACCGGCTGCCTCTATCTCGACGATCCGCGCCAGGAAAGCTATGTCCAGCAGGGCTGGAACCTGACTGGCGACGCCTTCCACGTCGATGAGGACGGCTTCTTCTGGTATCACGCCCGCACCGACGACCTGATCGTCTCGGCCGGCTACAAGATCTCCGGGCTGGAGGTCGAGAACATCCTGCTGAGCCACGAGGCGGTGCAGGAATGCGCGGTGATCGCCGCCCCAGACCCGGTGCGCGGCACCATCCCCAAGGCCTTCGTCGTGCTGCGCGACGACATCAGCCCCGACGAACGTCTGGCCGAGGAGTTGCAGAGCTTCGTCAAGGAGCACATCGCGCCTTACAAGTACCCCCGCGCGGTGGAGTTCCTCGACGCGCTGCCGCGGACGGAAACCGGCAAGGTCCAGCGCTTCAAGCTGCGCCGCCGCGCCTGGCAGCCGGACGACGAGGAGTAGGGCGTCCCTTTACCGGGGAAGACCGGCGAAGCGGGTCAGGCGGATGTTGCGCGCCTCCAGCAGGGCGGCGAACTCCGGGCCACGCAGATAGTCATATTCGACGCGCCGCGGCTCGACCAGCGTGTCGACGCGGCGCAGTTCCTCGTCGGGCAGGCCGGGGTGGACCATCACCAGGGTCCGGCCGCCGATCCCATCCAGGAAGCGCGGCATCAGCTCGGCGAAGGGCCGATTGCCGGCGAAGTCGTAGACCCCGGCGAAGCGGTCGTTGGCGGGAATGCGGCGGTCCCGCACCATGCGCTTCAGCCCGCCACCCAATCCACCTATCAGCAGCGTCTTCGGCACCGCCACGCCCCGGCGCAGCACCGCCGCCACCGGCTCCCCGCACAGGCGGACATAGGCGCCGGGCAACGCTGCCAGCGCCTCCACCACCGCGTCGCGCACGACGGGCAACTGGTGGATGTGCTGGTGGCCGTCGATATAGTCGGGCGGCGCCCCCCAGGCCTCGGTGAAGGCGGTGATCTGGCGCGACAGTTCGTCACGGATCTCCGTCCGCACCGCCGGCGCCGCCAGTTTTCCGCGATAGGCCCAACCCATCAGCCGCCCCAGCGGCGGCAGCCGTCCGTCCGGCGCAAGGGTCGGCATGGGCCCCAGCGGCGGCTGATCGGTCAGGGTGAAATGCAGCCCGACATCGGCCTTGTCCTTCAACTCGCGCAACTCCGCGGCGCCGCTGCGCCAATGCGGGCAGAGGCTCATGACCGAGGTCGCGGTCAGCCGCCCCTGGGCGATCAGGTCGCGGATGGCGGCGTTGACGCCGGGCGCCAAGCCGTAATCGTCGGCGCAGAGCAGGAGCGGGGTGGGCGTGGTATCGGGCATGACCGGACGGAAGCAGGATGCAGGAGTCCGGCCAAGATGGGCGGGCGGCGGGTGCCGATCAAGCAACTCCGTTCAGGCAACTCCGTTCAGGCAACTCCGTACGGGCAACTCCGTACGGGCAACTCCGTTCAGGCCGCTTCGGCCGCCGGCTCCGCCACTTGCTTGCGCGCCTGCAGGGTGGCCAGCATCACGCCGGGCAGGACCAGCGCCACCCCCATCAGGTGAAAACCCTGCAGCGGTTCGGCCAGCAGGACCCAGGATGCCAGCGCCGCCCACAGAGGCGACACGTACAGCGCGGTGGAGGCGCGCGCGGCGCCCATCATCGCGATGGTCTTCTGGTAAGCCAGCAGGGCCAGAACCGACGCGAACAGCGCCACCGCGATGATCGACAGGACGGTGGAGACGGAAAAGGGAACCGGCCGCACCGCCACCGTCTCCCATGCATAGAAGGGGGCCAGCACCAGCACCCCGGCGAAGGCGTTGGCGGCGAAGGCGGTCACCACCGGCAGGGGTGTGCCCGATTGCCGCAGCAGGATGGTGTAGACCGACCAGGACACCGCCCCGGTCAGCACCAGCAGGTCGCCGCCGTTGAAGGACAGGTGACGCAGCGCGTCCAGATCGCCGCGGGTCAGGATAACCAGCACGCCGGCCATCGCCAGCAGGATGCCCAGCACCTGCCGCGGCCGGATCGCGTCGCCCAGCCAGACGGCGGTCAGTGCCAGGATCATCGCCGGGCTGGTCGCATAGATCAGGCTGGCGTTGGTGGCGCTGGTCCGCTCCAGCCCGTAATAGACGATGGCGCCGGAAATCCCCTGTCCCAGCACGCCCAGCAGAAGATAGCGCCGCCACTGCCGTTTCAATTGAACCCGGTGGGTCAGCAGCCCCGGCAGGGCGAAGGGCAGCACGATCAGGAAGGCGATCAGCCAGCGCCAGAAGGCCAGCCCGATCGGTGGCACCACATGCGCCACCGCCCGCCCGACCACCGGGTTCGAGGCCAGCAGGGCGGAGCCGACGATATAGAGGCCATAGGCGGCCAGCGGACCGGCCAGCGGGCCGGTTCGCAGGAAGGACGGCAGGAGCGGAAGGGACATCGCCGGACCGGTATCCGAAAAGGGGTTCCAAGACGGGTGCAACCGAGCCTAGCATGAGGGGCGATGGCGCCCTTCACGGCGGCTGTGCATGGCAGCCGTCCGGCTCCCGTCGGATGCGGGCATTGCCGGAATGGTCCACCCGGATAACCTGATTCGCAGGGGAAGGATGCTATCGATTCGGTCAACCGGATGGTTGACTTTGCAACTATTTCGTTTTTGGGGGCGAAAATGTGTCCATACGGACGTATTGGCGCCCAAAAATATGCTCTGCGCCACGGTATAGCCACGTATGCATGTTGGCGTTGACAGGCGCCTTTGCCACGCGCCAAATGGCGACGCTATTTCCAAAAGCGTTCTGGCAAATTTCCGTACGCTCCAACCGGAATCGGGAGGCAAGACGAATGAAGCGCATCCTGCTGGGTGCCGGGCTTGGTATGGCCGCGGCGCTGGCGCTGTCGGCGCCGGCCCAGGCGGCTAAGACCCTTGTTTATTGCTCCGAGGGCAGCCCCGAAAACTTCAACCCCATGTTGAACACGACCGGCACCAGTTTCGACGTTGCTCTCCCGGTCTACAACAACCTCGTCCAGTTCGAGCATGGCGGCACCAAGGTCGTTCCGGGCCTGGCCGAATCCTGGACCATCTCCGACGATGGTCTGGTCTACACGTTCAAGCTGCGCGCCGGCGCCAAGTGGCACAGCAACAACGATTTCAAGCCGACGCGCGACGCCAACGCCGACGACGTGATATTCTCGTTCGAGCGCCAGTGGAAGGCGGACAACCCCTTCCACAAGGTGTCGGGCGGCGCCTACGACTACTTCAACGACATGTCGATGCCGAAGTTGTTGAAGTCGATCGAGAAGGTTGACGACCTGACGGTGCGCTTCACGCTGAACGCGGTCGAGGCGCCGTTCCTGGCCAACCTCGCCATGCCGTTCGCGCCGATCATGTCGGCCGAATACGCCGCGATGCTGCTGAAGAAGGGCACGCCGGAGAAGCTGGACCAGGTTCCGATCGGCACCGGTCCCTTCCAGTTCGTCGCCTACCAGAAGGACGCCGTCATCCGTTACAAGGCGTTCGACCAGTATTGGGGCGGCAAGCAGCCGCTCGACAACCTCGTCTTCGCGATCACGCCCGACGCGGCGGTCCGGCTGGCCAAGCTGAAGGCCGGCGAATGCCAGGTGATGCCGTACCCGAACCCGGCCGACATCGACGGCATGAAGAAGGACGGCTCGATCGTCGTGCAGGAGCAGGAAGGCCTGAACGTCGGCTACCTGTCCTTCAACGTGACGAAGAAGCCGTTCGACGACGTCCGCGTCCGCCGCGCCATCAGCATGGCGATGGACAAGAAGGCCATCGTCTCCGCGGTCTATCAGGCCGCCGGTGTCCCGGCCAAGAACCCGATCCCGCCGACCATGTGGTCGTACAACAACGCGATCGAGGATTATCCGTACGACATCGAGCGGGCGAAGAAGCTGCTGGCCGATGCCGGCTTCCCCAACGGGTTCGAGACCGATCTGTGGGCGATGCCGGTGCAGCGCCCCTACAACCCGAACGCCAAGCGCGTCGCCGAGATGATGCAGGCCGATCTGGCCAAGGTCGGCATCAAGGCGAAGATCGTGCAGTACGAGTGGGGCGAATACCGCAAGCGGATGCAGCAGGGCGAGCACCAGATGGGCATGCTCGGCTGGACCGGCGACAACGGCGACCCCGACAACTTCCTCTACACCCTGCTGGGTTGCGAGGCGGCGCGTCCGGGCGGCAACAACCTGTCGAAGTGGTGCAACAAGGAGTTCGACGACCTCGTCGTCCAGGCCAAGCGCACCAACGACATCGCCGCCCGCACCAAGCTGTATGAGCAGGCGCAGGTCATCTTCAAGGAAGAGGCCCCCTGGTTCACCATCGCCCATTCGGTGGTCTACATGGGTCTCGCCAAGAACGTCGTCGGCTACAAGATGGATCCGTTCGGCGTCCATCGCTTCGAAGGCGTCGATCTGAAGTGATGAGCGGCGCCTCCTCGTCGGAGGGGGCGCTGTTCGAGCCGTTTGCCGGGGCGGGGGCGTGAGGATCATTCCCCCACCCCGCTCGATGTGAGCGACAGTGCCTTCTTCCGCGAAAGCGGGAGGGGCTTGGAGGTGGGGCAGGTGCCCCTGACGGAACGGGGTGTCGGCCCGAGCGGTCTTCCTGCCGGGCCAGCGCTCCGTTCCAGTTTTCACCGTATTTTAAAAAAACGAGTACCCGTCGATGCTTCGCTTCATCCTGACGCGGGTGAGCTTGGTGATTCCGACCTTTCTCGGCATCACCTTTCTGACCTTCATCCTGATCCGGCTGGTTCCCGGCGACCCCATCGAGGTGCGCACGGGCGAGAGAGGCATCGCGCCCGAACGGCTGGCCGAGCTGCGCCACGAGATGGGCCTGGACCGGTCGCTCTGGCACCAGTTCCTCGATTATGTCGGCAACGTGCTGCATGGTGATTTCGGCCTGTCGCTGATCACCCACAATTCGGTGCTGAGCGAATTCCTGACGCTGTTCCCCGCCACGCTGGAACTGGCGCTGTGCGCCATGCTGTTCGCGACGCTGGTCGGGCTGCCCGCCGGCATCCTGGCGGCGGTGAAGCGCGGATCGCTGTTCGACCATGGCGTGATGGGCCTCAGCCTGACCGGCTATTCGATGCCGATCTTCTGGTGGGGCCTGCTGCTGATCCTGTTCTTCTCGGTCGGGCTGGGCTGGACCCCGGTGTCGGGCCGCCTGGATCTGATCTATTACGTGGAGCCGGCGACCGGGTTCATGCTGATCGACACGCTGATGGCCGGAGATTACGAGGCGTTCCGCTCGGCGCTGGCGCACCTGATCCTGCCGACCATCGTGCTGGGCACCGTGCCGCTGGCCGTGGTGGCGCGCATGACGCGTTCGGCCATGCTGGAGGTGCTGGGCGAGGATTACATCCGCACCGCCCGCGCCAAGGGCCTGGACGACCGCCGGGTCATCGGCATGCATGCGCTGCGCAACGCGCTGATCCCGGTGGTGACCGTCATCGGTCTCCAGGTCGGCACGCTGCTGGGCGGCGCCATCCTGACAGAGACCATCTTCTCCTGGCCGGGCGTCGGCAAATGGCTGATCGAATCGATCAACCGCCGCGACTATCCGGCCCTGCAGGGCGGTGTCCTGCTGATCGCCACCTCGGTGATCCTGGTCAACCTGCTGGTGGACGTGCTTTACGGCGTCCTCAACCCCCGCATCCGTCACGCGCGGTGAGGCCAATCCATGTCCGCTGAATATTCGACCAACGCAGAACCCGCCACCCCCGAACCGGCCGCCGTATCGCGCCCGCCGCACCCGCTGACCGAGTTCTGGTATCATTTCCGCCAGAACAAGGGCGCGCTGGGCGGTCTGGTGGTGATCCTGCTGATCGCGCTGATCGCCATCTTCGCCGGCGTCGTCGCCCCGCACGATCCCGACATCCAGTACCGCGAGGCGATCCTGACCCCGCCGGTCTGGCAGGATGGCGGCACCTGGACCTACATCCTCGGCACCGACGACATCGGCCGCGACATGCTGTCCCGCCTGATGTACGGCGCGCGGCTGTCGATGATGATCGGCCTGATCGTCGTCACCCTGTCGCTGGCCGTCGGGCTGGGGCTGGGGTTGATCGCCGGCTTCTTCGGCGGGATGGCCGACGTGCTGATCATGCGCGGCATGGACATCCTGCTGGCTCTGCCGTCGCTGCTGCTGGCCGTCGTGGTGGCCGCCATCCTCGGGCCGGGGCTGGTGAACGCCATGCTGGCGGTGTCGGTGGTGGTGATCCCGCACTATGCCCGCCTGACCCGCGCCGCGGTGATGGCGGAGGTGAACAAGGATTACGTCATCGCGTCGCGCGTCGCCGGGGCCGGGCCGATGCGCCTGATGCTGATCGTGGTGCTGCCGAACTGTCTGGCGCCGCTGATCGTGCAGGCGACGCTGGGCTTCTCCACCGCCATCCTGGACGCCGCCGCGCTGGGCTTCCTCGGTCTCGGCGCCCAGCCGCCGACGCCGGAATGGGGCACCATGCTGGCTTCCTCGCTGCAGTTCCTCCAGCGCGCGCCCTGGGTCGTGACCTGGCCCGGCATCGCCATCCTGGTGACCGTGCTGGCCTTCAATCTGTTGGGCGACGGTCTTCGCGACGCGCTCGACCCCAAGCTGAAACGTTGACCTCATGCCTCTTCTCGACATCAAGAACCTGTCGGTCGAGTTCACCACCCGCGCCGGCACCTTCCGCGCGGTGGATGGCATCGACCTGACCGTGGACGAAGGCGAGGTCGTCGGCATCGTCGGCGAATCCGGCTCCGGCAAGTCCGTGACCTCGCTGGCCGTGATGGGGCTTCTCGGCTCCAACGGCCGGGTGGTCGCCGACCGGATGACGTTCGCCGGCAACGACCTGCTGACCATGCCCGCCGCCCAGCGCCGGAAGATCACCGGCAAGGACGTCGCCATGGTCTTCCAGGAGCCGATGACCAGCCTGAACCCCTGCTTCACCGTCGGTTTCCAGATCATGGAGACGCTGCGGGTGCATGAGGGGCTGTCCGGCAAGGCGCTGCGCAACCGCGCCATCGCCCTGCTGGAGCAGGTCGGCATCCCGGCGCCGGAATCGCGCCTGTCCGCCTTCCCGCACCAGCTGTCGGGCGGCATGAGCCAGCGCGTGATGATCGCCATCGCCATCGCCTGCAACCCGCGCCTGCTGGTGGCGGACGAGCCGACGACGGCGCTGGACGTCACCATCCAGAAGCAGATCCTCGACCTGCTGGTCCAGCTGCAGCGCGAACGCGGCATGGCGCTGATCCTCATCACCCACGACATGGGCGTGGTGGCGGAGACGGCGCAGCGCGTCGTCGTCATGTATGCCGGCCAGGTGGCGGAGACGCGGCCCGTCGGCGCCCTGTTCGAACGGCCGCGCCACCCCTACACCGGCGCCCTGCTCGACGCCCTGCCGGAGCGGGCGCTGGGCAAGCGCCGGCTGCCGACGATTCCCGGCATGGTGCCGGGCATCGCCGACCGGCCGGCCGGCTGCCTGTTCAGCCCGCGCTGCCGCTTCGCCGACGCCCGCTGCCGTGCCGAGCGCCCGGCCCTGTTCGATGTGGACGACGGGCGCGCCCGCTGTTTCTACCCGCTGCCGGACGGCCATCCCGCCGCCGTGGAGGCGCTGTGATGACCACCCAGACCGAGCCCCATATCTTCGAGGCCGCGGCCGAGCGATCGGTCGTGCTGGAGGCGCGCGATCTGCGCAAGCACTATGCGGTCAAGCGCGGCGCCTTCAAGCCGATGGCGACGGTGAAGGCGCTGGACGGCGTGTCCTTCCGCCTGCAGGCCGGCAAGACGCTGGCGGTGGTCGGCGAATCGGGCTGCGGCAAGTCGACGCTGGCCCGCTCCGTCACCATGATCGAGCCGCCGAGTTCGGGCGAGCTGCTCTATGACGGCCGCGAGGTGGTCGGGCGCAGCGCGGCGGAGATGAAGGAGCTGCGCCGCACGGTGCAGATGGTCTTCCAGAACCCCTACGGCTCGCTGAACCCGCGCAAGACGGTCGGCTCCATCCTGAGCGAGCCGCTGGTCATCAACACCGACATGGACAAGCACGAGCGGCGCGACCGTGCGGTGGCCATGATGGGAAAGGTGGGCCTGCGCCCCGATCAGGTCGACCGCTATCCGCACATGTTCTCCGGCGGCCAGCGCCAGCGCATCGCCATCGCCCGCGCCCTGATGCTGAACCCGCGTGTCGTCGTGGCGGACGAGCCGGTGTCGGCGCTCGACGTGTCGATCCAGGCGCAGGTGCTGAACCTGATGATGGACCTGCAGGAGGAACTGAACCTCGCCTACCTGTTCATCTCCCACGATCTCAGCGTCGTGCGGCACATCGCCGATTCGCTGATGGTGATGTATCTGGGCAAGCCGGTGGAGCATGGCGCCAAGGACGTGGTCTTCACCCGGCCGCGCCACCCCTACACCCGCATCCTGCTGGCGGCGACGCCGCGGGTGAACCCGGACCTGCGCATGGACCGGGTGGTGCCGAAGGGCGAGCTTCCGTCGCCGCTGAACCCGCCGCCGGGCTGCGCGTTCCACAAGCGCTGCCCCTTCGCCACCGACCGCTGCGCCGCGGAGGTTCCGCCGCTGCGTCCGGTCGACGAACGGCTGGTGGCCTGCCATTACGCCGAAGAGATGAACTGACCGGCCGCTTGGCTGTTTGGAAGGCGACTGTTCGGAAGGCGGCTGTTGAGTGCGGCGGCCGTCTTCTTTACGGTGGGCCCGATTCGTTCCTCAGCCGTCCTATCAGGGAGAGTGCCGCCATGCCGTCGTTCGACATCGTGTCCGAGACGGACGTCCACGAGATCGACAATGCTCTCGCCGGCGTCCGCCGCGAGATCGAAACCCGGTTCGACTTCAAGGGCTCGAAATGCACCGTCGAGCGGACCGAGAACGAGATCGTCCTGCTGGCCGACGACGCGCCGAAGCTGGCGCAGATGCAGGAACTGCTGCGCGTCTACGTGACCCGGCGCAAGCTCGACGCCGCGGCACTCGATTTCACCGCCCAGCCGCAACGGGCCGCCGGTGACGCCCTGCGCCACACCGTGACGATCAAGCAGGGAATCGCGCAGGATCTGGCGAAGACCATCGTCAAAGGGATCAAGGACAGCAAGATGAAGGTCCAGGTCTC
>CBIHQY010000056.1:0-30146 GCA_966212305.1 uncultured Azospirillum sp. | reverse complement strand
CGCAGTAGTCCCGGGCTTGGGTTCCAGGCTTCTCCTAACCGCCCGACACACCACGGGGCGCGGGGCGCCTCCGACCCGCCGCGCCCCCGTCTCGTTTTTCGCCTTTGTTTCCGTGGCATGACACGCCTAAACTCCCGCCGCCTTCCGGCAGACGCCGCCGGAACGACTTCGCGAACGACGTCGAAGGGAATCCAGTTTGGGTCTGCCGCCGCGCCTTGCCCTTCCCAACCGTCAGGCCAACCGCCATGCCGCGAGCATCGTCGGCGCCGTCGAGGACGGCAGCCGTTTCGCCTCGCTCGGCCGGCCGCGCCGCGTCTGGGCGGTCGGCGCCATCCATGCGCAACCCGACCGGCTGGACTTGATCCACAACGCCATCGGCCAGCGATTCCGCCCCGGCGACCGGCTGGTCTATCTCGGCAACATGATCGGCTTCGGCGACCGGGTGGTGGAGACCATCGACCGGCTGCTGACCTTCCGCATCGCCCTGCTGGCGATGCCGGGCATGATCGCGCCGGACATCGTCTATCTGCGCGGCCAGCAGGAGGAGATGTGGCAGAAGTTGCTGCAACTCCATTTCGCTCCCGATCCCCGAACCGTGCTGGACTGGATGCTGCGCCAGGGCGTGGCGCCGACGCTGGCCGCCTATGGCGGCAACCTGGATGCCGGAATGGCGGGCGCGCGCGGCGGTGCGGTGATGCTGGGCCGCTGGACGCGCGAGCTGCGGCAGGCGGTGGCCGCGAGGCCGGGACATGAACAGCTGTTCAATGCCCTGCGCCGCGCCGCCTACACCGGCGGGCCTGCGACTGACGGGGCACCTGATGGGACCTCCGACGGCGACGGCTGGACCGGCAACAGCCGGGGCGGCGGAAGCCTGCTGCTGGTCAATTCCGGCATCGATCCACGGCGCCCGCTGACCGGCCAGGGCGACGCCTTCTGGTGGGGCAGCGCCGGCTTCGCCCGGCTGGAGCAGCCCTATGGCGGTTTCAATCGTCTGGTGCGCGGCTACGATCCCAACTGGACGCCGGAAAGCCCCGGCGTGGATGTCGGACCGGTGACGGTGACGCTGGACGGCGGCTGCGGCCGCGGCGGACACCTCGTTTGCGCCTGTTTCGATTCTTTCGGCGAGATGCTGGACCTTTTCCAAGCGTGACCCATCCTTAGGTCCAGCCTGACCTTTCGGCCCCTCCGCCCCCTTCCCTGGTACAGGTCCGGCGATCCTTCCGGCAGCCTTTCCCTGGGCCGCCGGCAAAAATCCTCCGTTCCCTGTGATCCGTCCCCCCTACACCTGCGTATGATTCCGCAACAGGGCGCGCTCATGCTTGTTGTCTAACCCGACGGCATCGACCGGGGGCAGGCGGCAAAGCGGCGAAGACCCAATAGTACGGGGATATGCGAAGGAACACGATGCCGCCCAGACGGGAAGGAAGGGACGGATGGCTTACATCGACGATCCGGAGACTCAGCGTGCCAACCTGAGCTTCATCAAGGCATCCATGCGCGAACCGTTGCTGTCGCGCGACCATGAATTCGACCTCGCCCGAAAATGGCGCGAGGGCCATGACGAGCGGGCGCTGCATGAACTGGTCCGGGCCTATACCCGTCTGGTGGTGGCCACCGCGTCGCGCTTCCGCAATTACGGCCTGCCGATGGGCGATCTCGTCCAGGAAGGCAATGTCGGCCTGATGCAGGCGGCCAGCCGCTTCGAGCCAGACCGCGAGGTGCGTTTCTCCACCTACGCCGCGTGGTGGATCCGCTCGGCCATGCAGGACTACATCCTGCGCAACTGGTCGATCGTGCGGACCGGCACCACCGCCGCGCAGAAATCCCTGTTCTTCAACCTGCGTCGCCTGCGCGCCAAGATCGACAGCGCCATCCAGAACGGCAACGGCGCGCGCCTGACCAAGGAAGGCCGCGAGTGGATCGCCGGCGAACTGAAGGTCGAGGTGTCGGAGGTCGAGGCGATGGAGATGCGCCTGTCCGGCTCCGACCAGTCGCTGAACACGCCGGTGGCCGACGGCTCCGACGACGATTGGCAGGATTTCCTGGCCGACCAGCGTCCTTCGCCCGAAGACGTGGTGATCGGCATGCGCGATGCCAACACCCGCTCGCAATGGCTGGCGGAAGCGCTGGGCGAACTGAGCCCGCGCGAACGCACCATCATCCGTGAACGCCGCCTGCGGGAAGAAGGCGCCACGCTGGAGGAGTTGGGCCGCGAACTGGGCGTCAGCAAGGAGCGCGTGCGCCAGTTGGAGCATCGGGCGCTGCTGAAACTCCGGCAGTCGATGCTGAAGCGGGTCGAGGATTCCGACGACCTGTTGGCGGAGGCGTGAGGTCCCAGCGTCGATTGCCCCCACCCCGTCCCTCCCCCGCTCTCGGCGGACCGAAGGTTCGTCCGATGCAGGGGAGGGAGTTAAGCGGCGGCAGTCCCCTCCCTTGCGAAGCGGGGGAGGGTTAGGGTGGGGGTCTAACTCCCCCCCCTTACCACCTCAATGCCGGAAGTGCCGCATTCCGGTCAGCACCATCGCCAGACCCTTTTCGTCCGCGGCGGCGATGACGTCGTTGTCGCGGATCGAGCCGCCGGGCTGGATCACCGCGGTCACACCCGCTTCCGCGGCGGCCAGCAGGCCGTCGGCGAAGGGGAAGAAGGCATCCGACGCAACCACCGAACCCTTGGTCAGCGGCTCCGACAGGCCGGCGGCCTTGGCGGCTTCGGCCGACTTGATGGCGGCGATGCGGGCAGAGTCGACGCGGCTCATCTGGCCGGCGCCGACGCCGACCGTGGCGCCGTTCTTGGCGTAGACGATGGCGTTCGACTTGACGTGCTTGGCGACGCGGAAGGCGAACAGCAGGTCGGCCAGCTCCTGTTCGGTCGGCGCGCGCTTGGTCACGACCTTCAGCTCGGCCGGGTTGACGCGGCCGCTGTCGCGGTTCTGCAGCAGGAAGCCGCCCGACAGCTGCTTGATCATCATGCCGGGATCGGCCGGGTTCGGCACGTCCTTGGTCAGCAGCACGCGCAGGTTCTTCTTGGTCGCCAGCAGCGCGCGGGCGGCCTCGTCGGCGTCCGGAGCGATCACCACCTCGGCGAACAGCTTGGAGATCTCCTCGGCCGTCTCGGCGTCCAGGCTGCGGTTGACGGCGATGATGCCGCCGAAGGCGCTGACCGGGTCGCACAGCAGGGCCGACTTGTAGGCCTCCAGCAGGTTGGCGCCCTGGGCAACGCCGCAGGGGTTGGCGTGCTTGATGATGGCGACGGCCGGCTGCTCGAACTCCGCCACCAGCTCGAAAGCGGCGTCGGTGTCGTTCAGGTTGTTGTAGGACAGCTCCTTGCCCTGCAGCTGCACGGCGGTGGCGACGCCCGGACGCTTCTCGCCGGTGACGTAGAAGGCCGCCTGCTGATGCGGGTTCTCGCCATAGCGCAGGGTCTGGGCCAGCGATCCCGACAGGGTGGTGCGCGGCGGGAAGGTCTCGCCCAGCTGACCGGCCAGCCAAGTCGAGATGGCGGCGTCATAGGCGGCGGTGCGGGCATAGGCGCGCTGCGCCAGCTTGCGGCGCAGGGCCAGGGTGACGCAGCCGTCATGGGTCGCCAGCTCGTCCATCACCGCCTCGTAGTCGGACGGCTCGGTGACGATGGCGACGAAGTCGTGGTTCTTGGCGGCGGCGCGGATCATCGCCGGCCCGCCGATGTCGATGTTCTCGACGCAATCGTCATAGGCCGCGCCCTTGGCGACCGTCGCCTCGAACGGGTAGAGGTTGACCACCACCAGATCGATGCCGGGGATGTCGTGCTGGGCCATCGCGTCGGCATGGATGTCGCGGCGGGCCAGGATGCCGCCATGGACGCGCGGGTGCAGCGTCTTGACGCGGCCGTCCATGATCTCCGGGAAGCCGGTGTGGTCGGAGACCTCCTTGACCGGCACGCCGGCTTCGGCCAGACGCTGGGCCGAACCGCCGGTCGACAGGATCTCGACGCCACGGGCGGCGAGCGCCTTGCCCAGTTCCACCAGACCGGCCTTGTCGGACACGGAAATCAGGGCGCGGGCGATGCGGACCTTGTCGGGAGCGGGGGCGTGGTTGGCTTTGGGCGGGCTCATGGCGTCATCCTGATCGCTGCGGGTGGTGCGTTTGGCCGCAGGCAACCGGGGAGACCCGGACAAGCACGGAAGAAGAAAAGCACGGACGGCCACGGAAATGCCGCTCGGCTGTGCTTATCCCTGCCCGCCCCCGGTGATGCCGATCCGGACGGACATGGATAAGCACGGCGTGACGAGTCCCGTGGTCGTCCGTGCCCCAAATCCCGTGTTCATCCGTGTTTCCACGCCCCTTCCGAAAGGAATAGGCCCGGCCACCGCGGATGGGCGCGATTTACGCCGCCTTGCGCTCGCGGCGCAAGGCCCATTTCACCGTCAGCCCTTCGGGGCCGCATTGTCCCTGCATCATGATCTGCCGGCTGCGGCGCGGTTCGTCCCCGCTGCCGAGATAGACGCTCTCCGCCACCTCCAGCACGGCGCCGGTCACCCGCATGCGCCAGGCATTGCCGCTGGGCAGGCGCAGAAGCACCTGATCGTTTCCCCCATTCCCCGGCCCCTGCACCGGCACCACCTCGACATCGGGATGGAGGTGGAAGCGGATGGCGTAGGGCTGCGGCTGCGGCGTGGCGCCGATCACCGGCTCCAGCGTGTCCTCGCCGCGCAGATCCTCGCCATTGTCGGCCAGATAGACCCGGCGGCGGTGCAGCAGGCCGAAGCCCTTGCTGTAGCCGTTGTGGCTGGCGACCACCAGCATGGCGCCGTCGGATTCCTGCCGTTCGCAGCTGACATTCGTCGGCCGGCGGCCCAGCCCGCCCTTCTCCAGCACTTCCGACGAGTTGGTGTCGGCCACCACCATGGTCGAATGGGCGGACGTCCCGGCCAGCGCCGCGCGCCAGGGACCGCGATGGGACGGGTGGCTGCCGCAATTGACGATCAGCCGCTCCTTGTTGACGGAGACCTCCATCGACAGGGTGCCGGCATGGGCGGTGCGGTCCAGTCCGGCCGGCGGCGGCGCGCCGGTGTCGAGCAGCACCAGCGTGCGCCCGGCGAGCAGCCGCTCGAACCCGGTGTGCGGCGCGCTTTTCAGCGGACGGCCGCGGGCGTCGGCCTGGGCCAGCACCGTGTCGATCAGCGCCGGCTCCTCCTCCCGCCCGCCGTTGAACAGGGCGAGCCCGCCATCGAAATGGCGGAAGAAGCGCAAGGCTGGCGTCATCCGGTCGATGGCGTGCTGGAGGCTTTCCGGCACCTCCTCCCGCGCAACGCGCAGCACGGCGCGCATGTCGATCAGGTCGCGCAGAACCCGCATCTGGATCGACGGGTTGCGTTCCACATGGCCGCCGTCGGGCAGGATCTGGCGCGGCAGTTCCTTGTCGAGCAGGCGCAACGCCTCGCGCGCCGCCTTGTCCTGGTCTGGCAGGCAATAGCCGCCATAGAGCAGGCCTTTGATCGCGCCGATCAGCCGTTCGCCGTCCAGCTTGGCCGGCGCCACCCGAAGCAGGTGGCGGAGCTGGCGGGCCATGCTCTCGAACACCCGCGCACGGAATTCGTCGTCGGCCGACGCGCAGTAGAAGTCGTGAAGACCGATCCAACTGGCCAGCCGCACGCCCAGCACGTCGGGCGCCCAGCTCTGCGCGTGCCAGCCGCCATTCTGGTCCAGCCACGACCACACCAGCACCCGCGCCCGCCGCCGCGCGGTGTCGCCGCCGACCGCCCGCAGGTCGCGCAGCCACTCGAATCCATGGGCGGCGCGCAGCCAGCCGGCGCCGGCGCCCTGGGGCCGCCAGTTGGGGGCGCCGTTGGGATCGACCATGATCGGCTGCCCGGCGAAGTTCATCCGCCCGGCCAGCATGGCGTTGCCGGTGTCGGTGTCGCCGGGCCAGGGATCGGGCGGAATCACCGCCAGCGCCCCCGGCGCCTTGCCACCCAGCATCAGGGCGTAGAGGGGATTCCCATAGGCAAGGCGCGCCATGCCGCTGCGAAACCGTCCGTTCCCGTCGCCCATCTGCGCCGACTCCTTCAGGACCGCGAGCGGCGTCGACGGCCGGCGGAGGGTGATGATGCGGTGCGGGAGAATACGGACGAAAGCATAGGTCGTGTCGTATCAATTCGCCGCCCGCACCGCAAGACGGGCCTGGGATTTATCCCGAAGTCGGGACTTGCGGACGGTGACCGGCCCAAAGGAACCGGCCAAGTGGATCAAGCCAAGCGGACTAGGCCGGGCGTCGGCGCAGCCGCGCCACGAAGAAGCCGTCGATCCCGCCGAGATCGGCCAGCATGCCCGGAAGGCTGCGGACCTCACCCAGCTCGTTGATCGGCTCCGACAGGCCGCCGAGTTCGTCGGCGGTCACAGGCCAACGCTCCACCCGCTTGTCCTGTTCCAGCAGGCGGGCGATCTGCGCCTCCCCTTCCTCCGGCTGGATCGAGCAGGTGCAGTAGATCAGCGTGCCGCCGGGCTTGACCAGCTCGACCGAGCGGGCGAGAAGCCGCGACTGGGCGCGGGCCAGCTTGGCGATGTCGTCCGGCGTCTTGACGCGCAGGATGTCGGGATGGCGACGGATCGCACCAGTGGCCGAACAGGGCGCGTCGAGCAGCACGGCGTCGGCCGGCTCCTCCGGTTCCCAGGTGGCGGCGTCGGTGGCCAGAACCTCGGCCTCCAGCCGCAGGCGCTTCAGGTTCTCCGTCACCCGCTCCAGCCGGCGGGCCGAGCGGTCGATGGCGGTGACCTGCGCCCCCTGCACCACCAGCTGCGCCGTCTTGCCGCCGGGAGCCGCGCACAGGTCGAACACCCGCTTACCCTCCAGGTCGCCGAACAGCTTGGCCGGCAGCGAGGCGGCGAGGTCCTGGATCCACCATTCCCCGTCCTCGAATCCGGGCAGTTCGATCACCGACCCGCCGGGCGGACGGCGCAGCGAGCCGGTCGGCAGCAGGGTGGCGCCCAGCCGCTCGGCCCAGCCCTCCGGATCCGACTTCACCGTGATGTCCAGCGGCGCTTCATACAGATGCGCCTCGACGATGCCACGGGTGCGGGCGGTGCCGTAGGCGGAGCGCCAGGACAGCCACAGCCAGTCCGGCGTGTTCAGCCGCCCGGCATCCTGCCGCGCCGCCATCTCCGCCCCCTCGCGCCCGATGCGGCGCAGCACGGCATTGATCAGCCCCTTGTAGGGCGCGGCGTTGCGGGCGGCGGCCAGCTCCACCGCGGTGTCGACCGCGGCATGGGCGGGGGTGTTCAGGAACACCAGCTGCGCCGTGCCCAGCCGCAGCATGTCGTGGATGGCCGCCTTGGGCAGCCCCGGCTTGGCGAGGCTGGCCTGGATCATCTCGTCGATCTGGCCCAGCCGGCGCAGGACGGTGGCGACCAGCAGGCGGACGAAGCCGCGGTCGCGCGGCTGCAGCGCCGCCAGTTCGGGATGCGCGTCGAACGCGTCGTCGAAGGGAACGGACTTGCGCAGCACGTCGCGCAGCAAGTCGAGCGCAACGCCGCGGGCGGCGAGGGAAGTGTCGGTCATGGATATGGATCTAGCGCGCCGGACGGCCAGTGTCGATAAGGGATGGCCGGTGATTCCAAACAGCGCGTTTCCGGGCTGCGGGACGGAAAAGACCGGACCGGAAAAAGCGAAGGGCCGGTGCGTCGCCGCCCGGCCCTTAGGTCTTCGCTTGTCTACCGGAGAACTGGAGCGGGCGAAGGGATTCGAACCCTCGACCCCAACCTTGGCAAGGTTGTGCTCTACCCCTGAGCTACGCCCGCGCTCCCGTCGTCCGGGAGCCGCTTTCTACGGAAACGCGGCCTCCGCCGCAAGAGGAAAATTCACTGTCCCCTCACTTTTTTGGAGGCACCCTTTCCCCTCCCCTGCTGCGCCGCGGCACCGGGCACCTTGCGTCCCGGCGGAGGCGCGCTATGGTACGCAACCATACGGCAACGGATGGAGATTGCGGCATGACCGGCACCATCACCCTGACCCGCGATGGAACGGTCGCGACCCTGACCCTGTCCAACCCGGACAAGCTGAACGCCTTCGACAAGCCGATGTGGCATGCCCTGATCGGCCACCTGAGCGCGCTTGACGCCGACGAGGGAACCCGCGTCGTGGTGATGCGCGGCGGTCCGGGCTCCAACGGGTCGCGCACCTTCTCCCCCGGCGCCGACATCTCGGAATTCGAGAGCGAGCGCAACAGCCCCGAACAGGGCGCGAGCTACGGCGACCTGATGGACGAGGGGCTGGATGGACTGCGCGCCTTGCGCCACCCTGTTCTGGCCGCCATCGACGGTCCCTGCTGCGGCATCGGGCTGGCGGTGGCGCTGGCCTGCGACTTGCGGGTCTGTTCGGAGAGCAGCCGCTTCGGCGTGCCGGTCAGCCGGCTCGGCATCTCCATGGGTCCGACGGAGCTGAAGCTGGTCGCCGACGTCGCCGGCGGCCCGGCGGCGCTGGAGATCCTGCTGGAGGGCCGCGTCTTCGGCGCGGCGGAGGCCAAGGACAAGAATCTCGTCCACCGCGTGGTCCCGGACGAAGGATTCGAGGCGGAGATCGCCGCCACGATCCAGCGCATCGCCGCCGGCGCGCCGCTGGCCGCCACCCTGCACAAGCGCTATGTCCGCCGCCTGTCCGACCCGGCGCCGCTGACCGGGGCCGAGATCGCCGAATGCTACCGCTGCTTCGGCACCGAGGATTTCCGCGAGGGCTACCGCGCCTTCCTGGAAAAGCGGAAGCCGGTGTTTACCGGGCGTTGATCCATCGTTGATCCGTGGGGCAGAGCGCGCTTACGCATGGCAGGGCTTTCGCATGTGCGATGGTCAATGCGGCGGAACGTCTCACATTCGTAGGGCTCCGCTCCCTGCCTGACGGTTCGTCATGTCGCGCGTCACCCCGCTGATCATCGCCTGCGCCCTGTTCATGGAGAATCTCGACTCGACGGTGATCGCCACCGCGCTGCCGGGAATCGCGCAGTCGATGGGCGAGGATCCGCTGCGGCTCAGTCTGGCAATGACCTCCTACATGCTGGCATTGGCGGTGTTCCTGCCGGTCAGCGGCTGGGCGGCCGACCGCTATGGCGCGCGCACCGTCTTCGCCAGCGCCATCGGCGTCTTCATGGCGGGGTCCATCGCCTGCGGCCTGTCGAACGGGCTGGTGGAGTTGGTGGCCGCCCGCATCCTCCAGGGCATCGGCGGCGCGATGATGGTCCCGGTCGGCCGGCTGATCCTGCTGCGCACGGTGCCGAAGGACCAGCTGGTGACGGCGATGGCGCGGATGACCCTGCCGGCGCTGATCGGGCCGGCGCTGGGGCCGCTGGTCGGCGGCGCGATCACCACCTATGCCTCCTGGCGCTGGATCTTCTTCATCAACGTGCCGATCGGGTTGGTCGGCATCGCGCTGGTGCTGGCGCTGATCCCCAACCTGAAGGAGGAGCAGCGCGACCCCTTCGACGCCCGCGGCTTCCTGTGGAGCGCCACCGCGCTGGCCGCCTTCATGTTCGGTTTCGAGAATATCGGGCGCGACCTGCTGCCGGCCACCGCGGTGGCAATCCTGCTGGCGGTGGCGCTGCTGGCGACGCTGGCCTATCTGCGCCATGCCCGCCGGGTGGTGCGGCCGGTGCTGGACCCGTCGCTGTTCCGGCTGCCGACCTACCGCGCCTCGGTCCTGGGCGGCACGCTGTTCCGCATCGGCAACGGCGCGGTGCCCTTCCTGATGCCGGTGATGCTGCAGATCGGCTTCGGCCTGACCGCCTTCGAGTCGGGCGCCCTGACCTTCGCCGGGGCGGCGGGGGCGCTGACCATGAAGGCGCTGGCCGGCCCGATCCTGCGCCGCTTCGGCTTCCGTCTGGTGCTGACCCTCAACTCCTTGGTCAGCGGCGCGATCCTGGCCAGCTACGGCGCCTTCCGCCCCGACACGCCGCATCTGGTGATCCTGGGCGCGCTGCTGCTGGGCGGCTTCTTCCGATCGCTGCAGTTCACCGGCATGAACACGCTGAGCTATGCCGAGGTGCCGCAGCCGATGACCAGCCGCGCCAACACGCTGGCCAGCGTGATGCAGCAACTGTCGCTGAGCCTGGGCGTCGCCGTCGGCGCCACCGCGCTGCACCTGACCACTCAATGGAGCGGCGGCGCCCTGACCCCCGCCACCTTCGTTCCCGCCTTCCTGACGGTGGGGCTGATGGCCTGCGCCTCCAGCCTGCCATTCTGGCGTCTGCCCGCCGATGCCGGCGACGAGATCAGCGGGCATATCGGCAGCCCCCGCCCCGAAACGCGCCCCGAAACGCCGCACGACGCCGCACGCAGCGCGTCGGTCAAGGCCGCCGCCCTGACCGACGCCGCGGATTAGCAAAGATGGGGGCGAATAGCCGCCGTCCCATTTCCGAGCATCGCAAACACCCCTATCCATTATACGGATATGCCCGGATCGCTGTGACTTCGGATGAGAATAATTCTGGCGATCATGATTAATTTTCGTGCGAGTCGCTTTTACTAGCGCGTGCGTTCCGGGCGCGTTCCCGCTATAAACATGCATGGCGGCCATGCGCCGTCCTCAAGATAAACGGGAGGCTCCGGGCGGCTGCGCATCGGGGCGGGACAGCATGATGGATTGGGACAAGCTGCGGGTATTCCACGCGGTGGCCGAAGCCGGCAGCTTCACGCATGCCGGCGAGACGTTGAACCTCAGCCAGTCGGCGGTCAGCCGCCAGATCAGCGCGCTCGAGGAAAGCCTGGGCGTTCCGCTGTTTCACCGCCACGCCCGCGGGCTGATCCTGACCGAACAGGGCGAGTTGCTTCACCGCACCGCCCGCGACGTGTTCGCCAAGCTGTCGATGACCGAGGCGATGCTGACCGAAAGCCGGGAGCATCCCAAGGGACCGCTGCGGGTGACGACGACCGTCGCCTTCGGATCGACTTGGCTGACGCCGCGCATCAAAGAGTTCATGTCGATCTATCCCGACATCCAGCTGACGCTGCTGATCGACGACGACGAACTGGACCTGGCGATGCGGGAGGCGGACATCGCCATCCGGATGAACACGCCGCGCCAGCCGGACCTGATCCAGCGGCACCTGATGTCGATCCGCTTCCACCTCTACGCCAGCCAGAGCTACCTGAAGAAGAAGGGCACGCCCAAGACGGCGGCCGAGCTGGACAATCACGACCTGATCACCTACCCGCCCGACGTGCGGGCACCGATCCCGAACGTCAACTGGATCATGGAGGTCGGCGACCCCACACCAAACCGGAAGCCGATCCTACAGGTCAACAGCGTCTACGCCATCTATCGCGCGGTGGAGAGCGGGCTTGGCATCGGCGCGCTGCCCGACTTCCTGGTCGACAGCTTCTCCAAGGACGTGACCCGGATCCTGCCGGACGTCGACGGGCCGAAGGTCGACGCCTACTTCGTCTATGCCGAAGAATTGCGCCATTCCAAGCGCATCGCGGTCTTCCGCGACTTCCTGGTTAAAAAAGTGGCAGAAACTCCGTTCTGACCCCAAACATTTTCAGTGATCCCGTAAGAGAATTGCCGAAATCGACGATGTCCTTCCGACTTTCCGGAGCGACACCGTCGATTTCGGCATTTTTATTAGCTTCCTAAGGATATTCTGAAGCCATGCGCGTCTTGCATGGTAGATTTATATATTTGTGCCTGGAAAGTTGGCAGCAGAATGGTCAAATTTTGATCGTTGGATGTTGCGACGCAGCATCTGATGTTTCGTCCCGGAGGTCTCCCCTCCGGGGTTGGGTCCTCGGACCCAGCGTCTCCCAGACGTGAAGCCTCCCTGTTCAACTCGCCGCTAATCCAACGGGTTAGCGGCGTTTTTTTTTATGTGCACAGGGGTTGGGGTCTCACCGGGGAACAATCGACCGCATTGCCGATCTCCTGCGGCGACGGACACGTCACGGCCAAGGCGCCGACGCACAAAGGGCCGCCCCATGGGACGGCCACCTGTTCATGCTCGACAGCCTGCCCCTCAAGCCGTCTCGACCAGTTCGATCTGCTCGGCGCGCTTGTTCACATTGGTGCGGATCCGCTCCAGCGCCGCCAGCGGAATGTCTATCTTCACGCAGGGTTCCTGAACGCGCGGATCGTCTCCCGGATAGAGCGCCTCGTACTCGGCGGCATTGTCGTAGGCTTGGCGGTTGTCCGCTTCGAGATAGGTCTCGACCGGCAGCCCCTCGGCATACATGCCGTCATGGCTGTCGAGTTCGATGTGGAAATATTCGATCTCCTCCATCGCATCGACTTGCCGGATCGACGAACCGTTGATCAGCAGACGGGCCGAGACACCATACGTGCCGATCAGCAGGGCATGGCCGGGGGAGATGTAGAGGTCGCGGGCGGGCAAGCCTTGGGCAATGGCGCCGCGGGCGATCCTGACCGGCAGGTGAACCTTGCGCAGTTGCTCGGTGTCGAAGGACGACCCCGCCAGCAGGCGCCGGCCGATCCAGCGGATCGAACGGAACTCGCCGGTCACCGACGACTGGATCAGATCGCCGATCTTCAGGCTTTCGACAGGCACGTCGCCAAACATGGAGCGGACAAAGGTGCCGCGGAGGATGCAGGTCGGAGTGGGAAAGGGCGCCATTGAATGAAAAATCCCATGTCGTTGTCATGAGTCCTCCACCGACCGGGTATGGATTTCCGGTGTCCGGCACGGCAGCGACACACTCCGAAAAGGTTACTCCGTCAAGCAATCCGCGGGGCGGCGAAGTTGTTCGGATTTACGACTGCCGGTGACCAATTGTCGCAGATGCGCCGGTGGACGGCTGCGGCATTTCGTCCGCTTCCGGCCCCTCCAGCGCCGCCCGCGCAATGGCGAGGATATTGTCCAGCCGGATCACCAGCTCGTTCTCGCATAGGGCGGAACGTGCTGAAGCGGCTTCACTTATGATTGCGCGCAAGGCGTCGTCCCTTGTCATGTCCACCTCCGGTTCCATGCCGCCCACCCGCCGCTTGGACAGGGCCGGCCTTTCCGCCGCCCCATCGCCTGTGAAGAATTTCACAGCCGGCTTCCCGCCGTTTCGCATACCCATTTATGCATCGGCAACGGAGGGCTCCCCCATGCACATGCGCAACATCAGGGTGAACGGCAAGCGGACCAGCATGAAACTGATGCCGGTGGAGTGGGAGTCGCTCGAGGAAATCTGTGGCCGCGAGAACATGACGATGAGCGAATTGGTGTCGAAGATCGATGCCGAACGCCAGGACTGCGACAATCTCACCGGTTGCGTCCGCGTCTATGCGCTGTGCTATTTCCGCAAGGCCGCCAGCCTGTCGGAGCCGATGCCCCGCCACCGCGCGCCCGCAGCCGTGGCCTTCGCGGCGGAATAACCACCCGATCCGTCCCGCATAAGCGGTTCGCCGAAGCACCGGCCGCCGGGGTCCGACCATCGGACAGGACCCGTGGCGCCGCCGCGGCCGGCACACCATGTTCGACGCAGGCCCCGTTCCGGCGGCCACCCTCCTTGCGTCGACCGAGATGGTGTGCCGATGCCGGATGCCGACCAGTTTCCTGTCTACAGCGCCGGTGAACGGCGGGCGGATGCGGCCGTTCATGCCGTCGGGGTGACGGCGGGCATCGCCGGCTTCGTCTGGCTGCTGAATGCCGGCGTGTTCTCCGGCGCGGTTCCGGTCCGCACCGCGCTGGCACTGACCATCTACGGGCTGGGGCTGGTGGGGATGCTGACGGCGTCGGCCGCCTACAACCTCGCTCCGCCCGGATTCGGCAAGGCGCTGCTGCGGCGAATCGACCATGCCATGATCTTCGTGATGATCGCCGGCACCTACACGCCCTTCACGCTGGGGCTGGGCCAGGGGATCGGGCTGGGCGGTGCCGTGTGGGGCGGTGCCGCCTTCGGCGCGGCGCTGAAGCTGCGCTTTCCGGGCCGCTTCAACCGGCTTGGGCTGGCGCTCTATCTCGGGCTCGGCTGGGCGGTCGTCACCGCGCTCGAACCCCTGGGGGCGGTATTGTCGCCCCCCGCGCTGTGGCTGCTGGTCGCCGGCGGGCTGGTCTACACCATCGGCGTCGTCTTCCACCTGATGGATCGGATGCCCTACAACAACGCGGTCTGGCACCTGATGGTGCTGGCCGCCGCCAGTTGCCACTTCGCCGCGATCACGATGGCGTTTCTTTGATGAGCGTTTCTCTGATTGGCGTGTCTCTGAAATGCCGGGGCCGCATGGGACAAGCGGCTGCCGATTCCGTATCTTCCCCGGATCACGATCCATGGGAGACATGATGGGCCGGGCAGTGATGGGCCAGAGAGACATCGGAAGCCGATCGATCGGCCGTGCGACGCTCGTGGGAGCAGTGCTGGCGCTCTCGGTCACGGTTGCAGTCGGCGCCGCGCGGGCCGAACCGTCCTTCGATTGCAAGGCGGCCGCGACGCCGGTGGAAAAGGCGATCTGCGCCGATCCCAAACTGGCCGACGCCGACCGGGAGATCGCCGACACCTACAAGACCCTGCAGGATCTGTCGGGCACCGCTGACTGCGAGCGGCTGCGCACCGACCAGCGGGCATGGCTGACCCAGCGCAACCAATGTGCGACGGCGCCCTCCCCCATCGCCTGCCTTGGCCCGGTGCTGGACGCCCGGCGCACGGCCCTGTCCGAGTCGGTGCCCAAGGCGGTCGTCGCGCTGTCCTCCATCGTCGACGGCATCGCCACCGACCCGGCCGGCGCCGCCAAGCGGCTGGCCGAGATCCGCGGCGGGCTGGGCAAGGGGTGGAGCGCCTATCTGCTGCGCTTCGGTCCCTCTCCCGATCGTTCCAAGGCCGAGGCGCTGCTGCGCGATGCCATCGCGGGCATCGACGATTCCTATGCCCGCGAAACCGCGTCCGGTGTCGATCTCGCGACCGACGACGGCTTCCTCACCGCGCTCCGCGTCGTCAGCGACGATGTGGAGATGGCCTGGCCCTGTTCGGTGATGGAAAAGCGGGGAGCGGCGGCCTGGAAGGCGATGGAGCCGCTCTATGGCAGCAGCCGCGACAATTTCGGCGCATATCCCGCCTGCCCCGACGACAACGCCCTGCTCGCCTCCCCGGTCTGGAAGGCGGTGGACGACCTGTTCGCGCCGATGCTGGAGGCGGCCTCCAACCGCACCGGCACCATCCGCTTCGCGACCTACCGCCAGATGGGCATCGACCGCATGAAGTCGGCGGTCGATCCGCGCCTGTTCGTCGCCGACGCGCCGGAACTGGCCCCGCTGGTCAAGGGCACCGCCGGCTGGTCCAACCCGCGCTGGGTCACGCCCGGCTGGGACGACCGCCTGCGCAAGGCGGTGGACGCGGCGCTGACGGCCTGGACGCCGCAGATCGCCGCCCGCTACGGCATGGCCAAGCCGGAGGCCCGCCGGGTGGCCGAGGCGGTGGCCGCGCAGGGGCTGAGCGGCAGCGTCGGGCTGATCACCGACAATCTGGAACTCCAGAAGGACACCCGTCTCCCCGACTGGCTGCGCGGCGGCTGGAGCTGGAACGGTGGCGGGTCCGAGGACACGCCCTTCACTGGTCCCGCCGGAAAGGCGCGCATCGACGAGACCTCCATCTGCGTCGGCAGCGAGTGCGGCGGCTATGACGTCGCCGGCCAGGGGGAGGACGCCCCCTTCGACCCCAAGGAGGTGCCGAAGGACGTCAAGCCGGCCCCCAATGCAGCCAAGCAGGCGGTCAGCCTTGCCCCGGTGTCGGCCGGCGGCAGCCTGACCATCGTCCCGCTCGCCGGCGGCAATCTGCTGGTCACCGGTACGGCCAAGCCGGTGGTGCTGAAGCGCGAGGGGAAATAGGTCGGTCCCGGCGCCGGCTCTTCTCTCCCTGGGAAACGCGAAAGTCTCGAACGCGAAAGTCTTGCCTGCATCGTTCGGGTAGGCGACACTTCGCGGCGCGTGCTGCGGTTGCGGAACCGGGCGCGGCTTTCCGGGGGGAGGCATGGCACGGAACCTAAAGGCGCTCGGGTTGTGGCGCACCGCGCTGGTCGCCAGCGTCCGCAAGGACGCGCCGGACCTGTCGGCGCGACAGCTGGCGATCCTTCTCCAGGTCTATCTGACCGACCCGCCGCACACCGTGCGCGGTCTGGCATCCCTGCTGAACATATCGAAGCCGGCGGTGACCCGCGCACTCGACCGCCTGTCGGTGCTGGGCTTCGTCAAGCGCAAGCGCGATGCGGAGGACAAGCGCAACGTGCTGGTCCAGCGCACCGTGAAGGGCAGCGTCTATCTGTCCGATTTTGCCGAGCTGGTGATCGCCGCCGGCGCCGTCGCGCCGGAGGACATGGCCCGCATCCAGGCCGACGAGGAACTGGCCGCCGCCGCCAAGGCAAGGCTGGAGGCGGCGTTGCAGGATGTGCCGACGCGGGAGGCCGCCGCACTGGAAGCCTCCGCATCCTGAGCGGTCCCATCCCCGATCCGGATATCGCCCGAAAGGGGAAGGGATCCGTCCCTTACAGCAGCGCTTCCAGCACGCGGTCGGGCGGGGCGTGGCCGTCGGTGAAGGTCTTGATGTTGATCACCACCTTCTCGCCCATGTCGATGCGGCCCTCGATGGTGGCGGAGCCCATGTGCGGCAGCAGGACGACATTGTCCAGCCGCAGGAGCTTCGGGTTGACCGCCGGCTCATGCTCGAACACGTCCAGGCCGGCGCCGGCGATCTCGCCCTTCGACAGCATGCGGGTCAGCGCCACCTCGTCGATCACCTCCCCGCGCGAGGTGTTGACGATGTAGCAGTGCGGACGCAGCAGCTTCAGCCGGCGTTCCGACAGCAGGTGATAGGTGGCCGGCGTGTGCGGGCAGTTGATCGACACGATGTCCATCCGCGCCAGCATCTGGTCCAGGCTGGACCAGTAGGTCGCCTCCAGCTCCTGCTCCAGCTCCGGATGGACGCGGCGGCGGTTGTGGTAATGGATCGACATGCCGAAGGCGCGCGCCCGCTTGGCCAGCGCCGAGCCGATGCGGCCCATGCCCAGGATGCCCAGCCGCTTGCCGCTGATGCGGTGGCCCAGCATGGTGGTCGGCCCCCAGCCGGTCCATTGGCCGGAGCGGACCAGCCGCTCGCCCTCCGCCACGCGGCGCGCGGTGGCCAGCAGCAGCGCCATGGTCATGTCGGCGGTGTCCTCGGTCAGGACGCCGGGGGTATTGGTTACGACGATGCCGCGCTCGCGCGCCGCCTTCAGGTCGATGTGGTCGACGCCGGTGCCGAAGGAGGCGATCAGCCGAAGCTGCGGTCCGGCGGCTTCGATCAGCGCGCGGTCGATGCGGTCGGTGACGGTGGGCACCAGCACCTCGGCGATGTTCATCGCATCCTGCATCTGGGCCGGGGTGAGCGGCACGTCGTCCGGATTGAGCCGGGTGTCGAACAGCTCCATCATCCGCGTCTCGATGACGTCCGGCAGCTTGCGGGTGACGACAACGAGCGGCTTCTTCTTGTCGGTCATCGGTGCTGGTCCTCCCTTGCCCCGGCCCGCCCGCATCGAGGTCCTTGCTGGGCTGCTCCGGTCCATGGTTGCCATACCAAGCGGTCGTGGGACTGTCCAGAAGTCCGTCGCGAAAGCCCGCCCTGCGGGAGGGAGAATGCAACTTTGGATCGGGGGCGGCGGTGCTTGCCCTATCGAACGGGTGGTCTCTATAGTGCGGCCCGGTTTTTTCCCTCGTCAGCTTCGGTGCCGCCATGCCTGTCCGCCGCTCCGTCCTCGCCTCCCTAGCCCTCGTTCTGGGGGTGGGCATGGGGTTTGTCGCGGGCGGCGCCGTTACGGGCACCGGTGCGGCGTTCGCAGCGGAGAGCAAGGATCCGACCCACGCGTCGGGCCTGCCGATCCCCCGCTTCGTCACCGTGCGCGTCGGCGAGGTGAACCTGCGCTCCGGCCCCAACGGCAGCTATCCCATCGAATGGGTCTTCAAGCGCAAGGACATGCCGGTGGAGATCATCCAGGAATTCGACACCTGGCGCCGCATCCGCGACTGGGAGGGGGCGGAAGGCTGGGTTCACCAGAGCGCGCTGTCCGGCCGCCGCGGCATCCTCATCGTCGGCCAGACCCGCGCGATCTATGAGTCGCCACGCGGCGACAGCGCTGTGGTGGCGCGGGCCGAGCCGGGCGTCGTCGGGTCGCTGAAGAAGTGCCGCGACGAGTGGTGCGAAGTCGAAGTGAAGGGTTATCGCGGCTGGATGAAGCGCACCGATTTCTGGGGCACCTATCCTGGCGAGAAAATCGAATAGCGGGCCGCATCGTTCGGTAATCGTCGTGGCGGCGGGCCGTAATCCGGCAGCGATACCGGCGTTGACAGCAACCGGTTGCAGGATCACCAGTCGGGAGATGCGCAGTTCCTTGCGTCTCCCAATTCCGGCAATGCGATGCTGAAGCTTGCGTTTCTGCTGATCGGCCCTCGGGCCTTTCGGTCCCACTGGTATGTGATCGCCGTGCTTGGCCTGCTGTCGATGGGGTTGGGGCTGGCGCTGGCACTGAATGCTTCCGTCGGACTGACCCAGGTCATCTACAGCCTCTTGGGACTGGTCTTCACGGCGGCCGGCGTCGTAAGCCTGCTGATGGCCCTGTCAGCTTCCCTGGGGGCGAACCGGCACTTCGCCCTTGCACGGTCGGTGCTGGCGATCCTTGCCGGCGGATTGCTGCTGGCCTCGCCGCTGTTGAACGGCTGGGCGCTGGCATTGCCTCTCGCCATCGTCCTGGCGCTGGACGGAGCGAACCGGGTGGCTGCCGCAGCGGTGTTCCGCGTACGGAACTGGCGGCTCCTGATCCTCTGCGGGCTGGCGGAACTGGCGCTGGCGGCGATGATGATGACGGAATGGCCGCTGCCCTCCGACCGCAACACACCTCTGTGCATCGGACTGTTCATCGGCCTGTCGGGCTGGCTTCTGCTGCGGCTGGGGGTGTTGCTGCGCAACCTGGAGGACGAGGCGGCAATCCTCAACCTGCCGATCTTTTCCGGCCGGGGCTGGTACGACAACGCCCCCGTTCTGGTGGGCGACAGTCCGGAGCCGGCCGGTCGTCACGACCGGCCGCTGGTGGTGCGGGTGTGGACCCCGGTCGGCTCCGCCACCGCGCCGCTGGACAGGCGGCTGGTAATCGATCGCTACGTCGCCGCCATCGACCGCAACGGCGTGGTATCCACCGGCCACTCCGCGCTGGAATTGGCGCCCGACCTGTATATCAGCCACTATCCGGCCAACGAGATCGACCAGGCCGGCGTCAGCTTCGTGACCGCGTTGCGCAGCGGAGCCGAAAACGACGTGCCCGGCCGCTTCCTGCCATCCTACGAGGAAGAGATCGCCGACTGGTGCCCCGCCGATGCGACCGTTGAGCTGTGGACCTACGATCGCTGGCGTCTGCGGGCCTTTTGGGCCGGATACCGGCAGGACAGCACCTACAACCTCTCCAACCGGAACTGTTCGGTCGTCGTCGCCGCGGCGTTGGACGCGACGCTGGAAGGTGCCTTGGCCAGCCGTTTCCCCTGGGTGCGTCTGCTGCGCCTGCTGATGGATCCCGATATCTGGGTCGCCTCACTGATCCGCAGCCGTGCCGATGCGATGAGTTGGACGCCGGGCTTCGTGTTGGATTACGCGGCGGCCTTGGCCCGCGTCGTCGACCGCCCCGACCGGTCCTGGCACCGCCGCCTCGATGGCTTTCTCAGGCAGTTGCGCGGCACCGCCCGTCCGCCGGACGGCGGCATGGACGGCCGGCCGGATACGCAGCCGTCATGACCGATACCCAATCACCCTTGGAACAAGGAGCAGGCATGACATCGGAGCCGACAGCGGATGACGGCGGCCTGCTGTCGCGCGCCGCGGTGGTCGCCACGGCGATGATGTTCGGGCTGACCTACAGCCTCAGCGCCGCCCTGATCGCGCTGGATCTGTCGCGGCAGAACCTGAGCGACCTGACCATCGGCGCCAACGCGGCGATGCATGCGCTGGGCGTGCTGGCGATGGCGGTGCTGCTGCCGCGGATCGTGGCGCGTCTGGGCATCCGCCGGCTGGTGATCCTGGCGCTGGCGGGGGCGGCGGTTCTGCTGGCCCTGTTCCCCGCCACCCCGATCTGGATCTGGTTTCCCCTGCGCATTCTGCTGGGGGCCGCGTCGGAAACCCTGTTCGTCCTGTCGGAGACCTGGACCAACAGCCTGAGCAGCGAGGCCACCCGCGCCCGTGCCATGGCGGTCTACACCGCGGCGCTGTCGTCCGGCTTCGCGCTGGGACCGCTGATGCTGTCGCTGCTGGGCTCCGGCGGGGCGCTGCCCTATCTGGCCGGCGCCGGTGTCGCCGCAGCCGCGGCGCTGCTGGTCGCCTCCCCCCGCATCCGGGCGCCGGAGTTCGAGCGGCCGTCGCGCGAGGGGCCGTTGCATTTCATCCGGCTGGCTCCGGTCGCCATCGGCGCCATCGTGCTGAACGCCGCCATCGAGACCGCCGGGCTGTCCTTCCTGGCGATCTACGCCACCAAGCTCGGCTGGTCGGAGACCGGAGCGACCAGCCTGATGTCCTGCATGATGATCGGCGCCATCCTGCTGCAGCTTCCCATCGGCTGGCTGGGCGACAAGATGGACCGGCTGACGCTGGTGATCGCACTGGCGGTCTGTGCCGCGCTGGGGGCGCTGGTCTGGCCGGTCGCGCTGATGAGCGAGGTCGCGACCTACGCGCTGTTGTTCGTCTGGGGCGGCGCCTTCGTCGGCGTCTACACCATCATGCTGGCCATCGTCGGCAGCCGGTTCCAGGGGTCGGAACTGGTGGGGATCTATGCCGCCATGGGGCTGATGTGGGGCGTCGGCGCGCTGGCCGGGCCGGTGCTGGCCGGGGCGGCGATGGAGCTGACCCGGCACGGGCTGGCCTTCTTCGCCGCCGCCGCCTGTCTGGCCTTCGCCGCGTCGGCGCTGCGCCTTGGGACGGCGGAAGGCCGCCCGGATGGCACCCAACCGGGCACGGGGGCTTGAAGGCGGGCGGGAAAGGCCGTACGGTCGCGACCTTACCTTTCTCTACTGCAAGAGCAGTCCAATGAGCGGCGCGTCCGGCAAACAGATCAAGAAAGTGGTGCTCGCCTATTCGGGCGGCCTCGACACCTCGGTCATCCTGAAGTGGCTGCAGGAAACCTATTCCTGCGAGGTGGTGACCTTCACCGCCGACCTCGGCCAGGGCGAGGAGTTGGAGCCCGCCCGCAAGAAGGCCGAGCTTCTGGGCATCAAGCCGGAAAACATCTTCATCGACGACCTGCGCGAGGAATTCGTGCGGGACTTCGTCTTCCCGATGTTCCGCGCCAACACGCTCTACGAGGGCACCTACCTGCTCGGCACCTCGATCGCCCGGCCGCTGATCGCCAAGCGCCAGATCGAGATCGCCAACATGGTCGGCGCCGATGCCGTCGCCCATGGCGCCACCGGCAAGGGCAACGATCAGGTCCGCTTCGAGCTGGGCTATTACGCCCTGCGCCCGGACATCACGGTCATCGCGCCGTGGCGCGAGTGGACCCTGAACAGCCGCACCACGCTGCTGGACTACGCCGAGAAGAACCAGATTCCGATCGCGAAGGACAAGCGCGGCGAGGCGCCCTATTCCACCGACGCCAACCTCCTGCACATCTCGTACGAGGGCAAGGCGCTGGAGGACCCGTGGGTCGAGCCGGACGAGGACATGTACACCCGCTCCGTCGCCCCGGAAAAGGCGCCGGACACCCCGACCTACATCGAGGTCGAGTTCAAGAACGGTGACGCGGTCGCCATCGACGGCAAGGCGCTGTCGCCGGCGGCCCTGCTGACCGAGCTGAACCGCCTGGGCGGCGAGAACGGCATCGGCCGCCTCGATCTGGTCGAGAACCGCTATGTCGGCATGAAGTCGCGCGGCGTCTACGAGACCCCGGGCGGCAGCATCCTGCTGGTGGCGCACCGCGCCATGGAGAGCATCACCCTCGACCGCGGTGCCGGGCACCTGAAGGACGAGCTGATGCCGCGCTACGCCGAGCTGATCTATTGCGGCTATTGGTGGAGCCCGGAGCGTCTGGCCATCCAGGCGATGATCGACCAGACCCAGTCGCTGGTCAACGGCACCGTCCGTCTGAAGCTGTTCAAGGGCAACGTCATGGTCGTCGGCCGCAAGTCGCCGAACTCGCTGTACCGCATGGACTATGTGACCTTCGAGCAGGACAGCGTCTACAACCAGAAGGACGCGGAAGGCTTCATCAAGCTGAACGCGCTCCGCCTGCGTCTGGGCGCGATGGCCAAGCAGAAGATCGGCTGATCCAGGGACCGGCTCCACCGCCCGCCAGCCGGGCGGTGGAGCGTTCCTCTGTTTACTGTACCGCCAGCATGTCGCGGCGGATTTCCACCGCCCGGTCGGCTGCCTTGCCGACCACCTCCTGAAGCCGGTCGAACTCGGCGGTGTAGCTGCCGACGCCGAAGGTCAGCGACCGCAGCTCCACGATCAGATCCTGCATGTCGGCCTGCGGCATGCACGCCTTCACCTCATCCCAGCCGGGCCAGCCCGGCCGCGCATCGAAGCCAAGAAGCTGACCGCGCCGGCCGCTGACCAGACGCTGCACCTTCGGCGTGAAGGCGCTGGGCACCGCGATGGTGACGGTCAGGATCGGTTCCAGCAGCACCGGCTCGCAAGCCGGCAGCGAGTCCGCCATCGCCTGCCGCGCCACCGTCTTGAAGGCCATGTCGGAGCTGTCGACGGCGTGGAACTGGCCGCCGGTCAGCGTCACCGCAAAATCCACCACCGGGAAGCCCAGCGGCCCGCGCACCGCCGCTTCGCGCGCGCCGGCCTCCACCGCCGGGATATACTGTCGCGGCACGGCGCCGCCGACCACCGCATCCTCGAACTGGATGCCCGATCCGCGCGGCAATGGCCGGACCTCGACATGGATGTCGGCGAACTGGCCGTGGCCGCCGGTCTGGCGTTTGAAGCGGGCGTGATGGCTGGTGCCCTTGCGGATCGTTTCCTTATAGGGCACCTGCGGCGGCTGGCCCTTCACCGCGACGTTGAAGCGGCTGCGCAGCCGGTCCATCGCCAGCTTCAGATGCACGTCGCCCTGCCCCCACAGCACCAGCTCGCCGGTCTCGGCCGATTGGTCGAGCGTCAGGGACGGATCTTCCTCCCGCAGCTTCTGCAGGGCGGCGGACAGCTTGACCTCGTCGTTGCGGTTCTCGGCGCGGAGCGCCAACCCGTGCACCGGCGGGGCGGCGGCCGGCCAGTCGTCGGGCGGGCCGAGGTTGGCCTTCTCGGTCAGCCGGTCGCCGGTCGCCGCCTTCTCCAGCCGGCCGAGCGCCACGAGGTCGCCGACGGCGGCCTGCGGCACCTTGGTCTGGTCGCGGCCGAACAGCTGGAAGATGCCGGACACCCGCTCTCCCCCCACCGTCATGCCGTCGGTGACGGTGCCGCGCCAGACGCGGGCGAGGCTGAGCTTCCCGGCATGGGAACCCATCATCGTCTTCACCACCTGCGCCGCCACCGCCGTATCGGCCGGGATGTCGATGCGGGCGGCGGTGGTGGACACCTCCGGCCCCTCGTGCCGCAGGGCTTTCAGCAGGCGGCGGACGCCGTTGTCGTTCTCCGCCGATCCGAAGAAGACGGGGACGATCAAATCGTCGGCCAGCTCGTGCGCCAGCGTTTCGTACAGCTCGGCGCTGTCGGGGGCCATGTCCTCCAGCAGCTTTTCCAGCAGGCCGTCGTCGAAATCGGCGGCCGATTCCAGCATCGCCTGCCGCGCCTCCGCCTCCCAGTCGCGGGCGCTGTCGGGCAGGGCCACCAGATCGGAGGGCTTGTGCGGGTTGAAGCGCCAGGCGCGTTCGCTGACCAGATCGACCAGCCCGGTGATCTGGCCGTTCTCGCGCAGCGGCACTTCGCGCAGCACCAGCTTGCGGGCCGAGACCTCCTGATAGGCGGCGACAACGTCGCGCACGCGCAGGTCGCCCAGCGTGTCGATCTTGTTGATGAACAGCAGATGCGGGATGCGGTGGTCGTCCAGCATCTTGAACAGCGGGGCCAGCAGCACCGCCTTCTCCGGCGCGGCCTCCGCCACCACGACGGCGATGTCGGCGGCCATCAGCGCCGCCTGCGCCTCCCCGGTCAGCTCCACCGAGCCGGGGCAGTCCAGGATCGACCAGCGTTCCCCCAGGTAGTCGAAGGAGGCGACGTTCAGCTCGGTGCTCATCGACCGGGCCTTCGCCTCCGGCGAATTGTCGCCCACGGCATTGCCGTCGCGCACGCTGCCCTTGCGGGTGACGGCCCCGGCGGCGAACAGCAGGCTTTCCAGCAGCGTCGTCTTGCCGGCGAGATAGGGGCCGACCAGCGCCGCGCAGCGCGCCGTCCGGATTTGCGTATGCGGCATTCACACCTCCCGTCGAAGCTTCGGGCTGTCGTGACCGGGGACGGGGCCCCCCGATCACCACCTGGGCCGGAGATGGGCCGCCGGCGCCGGCCGCCGGGGCGGCCCGTTCGCGTGTGGCTCTTCAGACAAGTCCGTTTGAAAACTTGCACTTCCAGAAGACAGGCACGTCCGGATCGGGGGCGGCGGACGGGTGGCGGAAACGCGCATCGGGTCCGGGGCCGGCGGAGCGCCCGCATCGGACTTCCGATGCTCCACCCGAACGGCGCGGCTGTCGATGGAAAAAAGGGGCGGCAAACCGTCACGCGCGATACGGCCGCGTGGACAATGCGTCGATTGGCCGCATCGAACGGCGCCCGGCCCATTCGTCCGCCTCCGACAGCGCCAACCGACCGTCTAAAGCGTTCAAAATGAATGGGATACCGCCTGCAGCTGCGTCATGCGACAAATCGTTCGTAATATTACTATGTTGCAACGCAATATAAGCGCGTCGAAATGTGGCGGACAAATGCATGAAACCTTCTGCTAGTAGCCTCAGGTGAAAATGGCCGCGCGATTAAGGCGATAACGGCCGGATAACAATCGATGGGGCGCCCGGCGTCCGCCGTCCGCTCCCTACTCCTTGGGGAAAGAGCACATGCGCCTGTGGTTTCGTTTGCTGGCGGTCGCCCTGATTGCCGTCGGGACTGCCGTATCGGTCCCTCTGTCCACCCCCGCCGTCGCTCAGGATGCCAAGCCGACGCAGGAGGACGCCAAGTCGATCACCCTGAAGGCCGCCGACCTGATCGCCGCCCAGGGCCTGGACGAGGCCGCCAGGGCCTTCAACGCCGAAGGCCCGTTCAAGCACGGCGAGATCTACGTCAACGTCATCGACTTCGCCGGCATCTGGAAGGTCTATCCGCCGCGCCCGGCCGGCGTCGGCCAGAGCGTCGTCAACGTCAAGGACCCGGATGGCCGCTTCATCGTCCAGGACGTGCTGGCCGTCGCCAAGGAGAAGGACGAAGGCTGGGTCGAGTATCGCTGGCTGAACCCGGCCAGCAACAAGATCGAACCGAAGATCACCTATGTGAAGCGCGTGCCCGGCCAGGACCTGGTCGCCTATGTCGGCATCTACAAGTGACGGCTGCCGCGTAAGGCGGTGATCGGCGGGTGAAGCCGTTGGGGGTGGAGCTGTTGGGGGTGAGCATGAACGGCGGTGTCTTTGCGCGTCTGTCTGGCCTGTCGGTGGCGGGCCGGGTCTTCGCGGCCCCCTTGATGGGGATCGTCCTGACGGTGGCGGCGCTGGTGCTGGCCGACCGCCAGTCGGAGCAGGCGCTGGGCGCCGTGGACGGTATCCACCGCGAGGCGGCGGAGCGGCTGGGCCGGATCGACCGGCTGGTCGCCATCGCCTATGTCATCCACAGCGACGTGTCGCGGCATCTGGCATTGTCCGGATCCGGCATCGAGGAGGCGAAGCTGCAGGCCATGCGCGACGCCATCGCCGCCAATCTGGGCAAGGCGCGCACCGCAATCGCGGAACTGCGCGCCATGCCGCTGGCCGAGGCGGAGCGGGCGATGCTGGACGAGGTGTCGGCGCGGATCGGCGGCTATGCCAAGGCGGTCGACGAGATGAACCAGATGGCGGCCATCGACCGCCTGATCGGCATCCCGATGATGGCCCACACCGACGACCAGTTCGCCGCCCTGACCGCCAGGGTGATGGAGACGCAGGAGGCCATCGGCCGCTCCACCGCCGCCGCCACCCAGGCCACCCGCGATGCCGCGGCCTCCGCCCGCCGCGACTTCGCGCTGGTGATGGCCGGGCTGCTGGCGGCGATGATGGCGGCCGGTCTGCTGCTGGCGCGGTCCATCACCCGGCCGCTGCAGCGGCTGTCGAGCAACACGGCCGATCTGGCCGCCGGAAAGCTCGACACCGCGGTCGATGGCGGCTGGATGCGCAACGAGATCGGCGCCATGGCCCGCGCGCTGGAGGTGTTCCAGACCAATGCCCGCGAGGTGGAGCGGCTGACGGCCAACCAGCAGCGCCAGAAGACGGAGGCCGAGGCGGAAAAGCACCGCGCCATCCAGGAACTGGCCGACCTGTTCGAGGCCCGCGTGGCGGAGGTGGTGCAGCAGGTGGGGGCCGGCGCCCATCAGGTGCGCAGCAACGCCGCCGGCATGCTGGAACGCGCCAACAGCGCCAACCGGCAGGCCGCCACCGTCGCCGCCGCCAGCGCCCAGGCGGGGAGCAGCGTCCAGACGGCTGCCGCCGCGACGGAGGAGATGTCGGCCTCCATCGCCGAGATCGGCGGTCAGGTTCGCCGCTCCTTCGACATGGTGCGCGGCGCCGTGCGGGCGGTGGAGGAGACCAACGCCCATGTCGTCGGCCTGTCCGACGCCGCCAACCGCATCGGCGAGATCGTCGGCCTCATCAACTCCATCGCCGCCCAGACCAACCTGCTGGCGCTGAACGCGACCATCGAGGCGGCGCGGGCGGGCGAGGCCGGCAAGGGCTTCGCCGTCGTGGCAAGCGAGGTGAAAAGCCTGGCCACCCAGACCGCCAAGGCAACCGAGGAGATCGGCACCCAGATCACCTCCATGCAGCAGGTGACCGGGGCCGCCGTCGCCGCCATCAAGGGGGTGGGCGAGACGGTGGTCGGCATCGACGAGATCGTCGGCTCCATCGCAGGCGCCATGGAACAGCAGGCCGCCGCCACCGGAGAGATCACCCGCAACGTTCAGGAGGCCGCCGCCGGCACCGCCGAGGTCTCCCACACCATTGCCACCGTCTCCGCCAGCGCCGGCGAGACCGGCACCGCCGCCGGCGAGGTTCTGCGCGCCGCGGAACTGCTGGACGGTCAGGCATCGACGCTGAACCGCGAGGTGACGCACTTCATCGGCCGGCTGCGGGCGGGCTGAAGGGGCGCGCTGTGCGGCATATACGCCGGAGTCTCATCACCGATCCTTGAAGGCTGGGCGCGAAGTTTGGCTGCATCGGACTTGAAACGATCTGCCTGCGCCCAAGCTGTTGTCCGGGACCGCGGGGCGGCGGCCGCTGACGGCTGCGCCAATGCCGGGGTATGTTGCAGGACCCAACAAGAAGGATCGAAGAATGAAGATCGACATCGGGATCTCGGACGCAGACCGCAAATCCATCGCCGAAGGGCTGAACAAGGTTCTGGCCGACACCTTCGCGCTCTACATCAAGACCCATTCGTTCCACTGGAACGTCACCGGGCCGATGTTCAACACGCTCCACACCATGTTCATGACCCAGTACACGGAGCTGTGGACCGCGCTGGACGAGATCGCGGAGCGCATCCGCGCGCTGGGCTATCCGGCGCCGGGCAGCGTCTCGCAGTTCGCGCAGCTGGCCTCGATCAAGGAAGAGGCGGGCGTTCCGAAGGCAAACGACATGATCCGCCAGCTGGTCGAAGGCCACGAGGCCGCCGCCCGCACCATCCGCAGCGTCTTCCCGCTGGCCGAACAGGGCAGCGACGAGCCGACCGCCGACCTGCTGACCCAGCGCCTGCAAATCCACGACAAGACCGCCTGGATGCTGCGCAGCATGCTGGAGTAGCCGCGGGCACCGTCGCACGGCGGTTTTCGATTGAAGTTCAGGGCCTCCCCGTCCGGCAGGATGGGAAGGCCCTTTCCGTTTCAGGCGGGCGCCTCAGGCAGGTGCTTCCCTAGGCCGCGGTCTTGGCGTGCTGGCGGGCCGGCTGTTCGGGAATGGTCAGGGTGAAGATGGTACCGCCGTCGCGCTCGATCCTCAGCGTGGCGCCGGCCTGGTGGGACAGCGCCTGCACCAGATTCAGGCCGAGCCCGCTGCTGGAACCGCCGCGGCCGGGACGCTTGTGCTGGCTCGGCATGCCGGCGGGCAGCCCGACGCCGTCGTCGCGCACGATCAGCCGCATGCCGGCCTCGTCGCGCTCCAGCATCACGCGGACGGTGCCTGGATGGCCGTGCGGGAAGGCGTGCAGCAGCGCGTTCGACACCAGCTCGCTGGTGGCGATGGCCAGCGGCGTGGCGCGGTCGGCGTCGACGATCCAGTCCTGCGCCTCCAACTCCAGCCGGGCGGCGGTCGGATTGTCGGAGCGGACCAGCCCGTCGCACATCTGGCGCAGCGCGTCGGCAAAGTTGATGTGCGCCGGCTCGTCGGAGCGGTGGAGCAGCTCGTGCAGCAGGCTCATGGTCTGGATGCGGCGCAGGCTCTCGTCGAAGCCGCGCCGGGCCTGCTCGTCGATCCTTGCCGCCTGCAGGCGGAGCAGGCTGCAAATGACCTGAAGGTTGTTCTTCACCCGGTGCTGAACCTCCTTCAGCAGCACCTCCTTGTCGGTCACCGCCGCTTCCAGCTGGGCGTTGGCGCGCTCCAGCTGGGCGGTGCGCTGGTGGACATGCTCCTCCAGCGTGTCGTAGGCATGCTGCAGGGCGTCCTCGGCCTCGTGCTCGCGCCGGGCGCGCTGGATGGCAAGGGCGCCGATCACCGCGACCGTGGCGCAGGCCGCGGCGGCGAAGGCGGCGTAGATCCACAGCCGCTCGCTCCAGCGCCGCAGCACACTGCCGGTGGCGATGGTCACCGTGACCGAAAGGCCGGCCTCGCCCACCGGGCGGGTGACGACGATGTCGTCGGCATGGCTGGCGGTGTCATCCCCGGCATTGCCGCCCATGGTGCCGCCGCCCTCCGGCTCGCGCAGAAGCGGGGTTCCGTCCGGCTGGAGGATGGCGATGCTGTGGCCATAGCCGACGTCGAGCGAGCGGTAGACGTCACGGAAGGCCCGCGCGTCCAGTCCGGCCACCGCCCAGCCGCGCGGTTCGCCGCCGGCCGCCCCCGGCAGGGGCTGCGCCAGGGTCATGACCGAACGGCCGCCCATCCGCCCGATACCGATGGCCATGCCGTCCGGCTTCAGCGCCGGCCGGCCACCGCCCGGTGCTGCGTTGGGCAGGCTCGACAGCCGCAGCGCGCCCGACGGGTCGCGGATCTCCAGCCCGACCACATGGGGGGCACTGGCCGCCAGCAGGGCCATGCGGTCGCGCGTCGCCGTGTCGTCGGGCAGCGGCGTCCCAGCCGGACCGGCCAGCGTCGCCGTCTGGGTCAGCAGCAGGTCGCCCGACTCGATCAGCCGGGCGGCATGCTCCGCCGCCAGCAGTCCGATGTTGCCGGCGACGCCGGTCGCCTGCCGGACCGCCTCTTCGCGGTCACGCCAGGCGAAGACCGCCGACAGCCCGATGGTCAGCAGAACCGCGGCGGTACAGGCAATCAGGACCATCGCCGAACCGGGCAGCCGGTAGAGCGGGGAGGAATGGGAACGCAGCGCGCGCAACGGCATCGTGTCGGAAACCATGTGGGGATACGGCCACTTCTTGCTTAGCCGGAAACGGTAACACCGCCCGGCGGGTGACGGTTCCGCCGAACGCTACCCGGGTTGAAGCGGCAGCGGCCACCACCTATTGTGGGGTGCCGACAAAGTCATCCCGCCTTGGTAGGGCTGGGGCGGAGCTTGGAACGGCAAGGAGGGGTAGGTTTTATGCGGATCGACGGGGCGGCCTATCTCACCATCATACCGGACGGGGAGGCATCGTCGCCATCTGCGCCTTCGACGTCACGCCGGTGCGACGGGCGAACGGGGCTGTCTCCGGAACGGGGCTGAAGGGAAGAACGGTCAGGGGCTGCGGTCGGACAACAGCCGCCGCCACAACGGCCGGCCCAGCAAACGCGGCCTGTCTTCCGCATTTTTGGCATCAAGCCACTGGTCGGCCAATTCACGGACCTGCCAGTCACCGAGAAAACGCTCGCAGTCGATGGCGGTATAGAGTCGAACCCGCTCTTTTCCCAGCCTTTCGAAATAGGCAAGCGTTC